>CAZLZA010000020.1:0-65944 GCA_964563875.1 uncultured Acidobacteriaceae bacterium | reverse complement strand
TGCCGGCGGGGAGCCGTGCGATTGGGCGCATCAACAGCGCCGATGCGCACGGCAACATGGCAATCTCGTTTGACTCGGTCGATCTGCCAAATGGCTCCAGCGTGCCGATCAGCGCCGTGGCGGTCGATACAAACCTGCGCTCGCTGAAAGGGCAGGTGACCGGCAGCAGCCGCGGCAAGGCCATGCTCGTCGCTACGCTCTCCGGGATCGGCCAAACAACGGCGATGATGCTGGGAAACAATACAAGTACGGCGTTGAGCGGCCAGGACATGATGCGAGCGCAACTCTCGCAGAACATGGGCAACACCGCCGACACCCAGATTGCCAAGATGATCTCGAACGAGAGGGTTATCGTTACATTGGCGGCAGGCACAGAGTTCTATTTGGTGTTTACCAAGGCGTCGCTCCCACATAACTCAGCTCAACAGTCGCCTTCGGCAGCCAACCTCGGTCATCTACAGTCGCCGTCCATTTCGTCATCGTCACAGCCGTAAAAATAGGAAAACACCTGAAGAGGCTCCTTGCTCTCCCGTGTCTCTCTTGCGCAGAACGAGCCCGCCGGGGGTTCACCAACCTCGGCGGGTCGGGAAACGATCACGCAAAGTGGCGAATGACATCCCTTAAATCGAGAGCTCTTCGTAAACCGCGATCCGAACCAGAGCGACATCGGGGACGCGGATCCAGATCAATTCGGATCAGGATGAAGCAATCGGGTTTGAAGGTTTGCGCGCGCGAAAACGAAACCGGTTAGATTTAATGTCCACCTGAATGTTCTCAAACCCAGCGGCCCAGAGGCGATCTGAAAACGTGGTGGGTTCAACCACAACCATCGTGTCAAACACATGCAAAAGTCCAAAAACACGGGTGTAACGGCTGTCTGCTCCGGCAAAGATGCCACCAGGTCGCAGGACACGTGCGACCTCTGCCAATAGCTGATTCTGCAGCGCCAACGATGATACATGGTGCAGCATGGTGAAACATACGGCTCCATCAAACGACTCGTCAGGCAACGACATCTCGGTGGCGCTCTCGCACATAACGGTTATGTTCCGACCCTCAGTCCGGCGGCGCAACTTGTCAGCAAGTGTCTTGTCTATCTCGACGCAAGTCAGGTGCTCAACGCCTCCATGCAGTTGGTCTGTGATGAAGCCATATCCCGGCCCCACTTCGAGAACATCAGATCCGAGCTCCAGTCCCTCAAGCGCCCACGGTAGAACCTGTGTTGTCACCGTTTGCTTCCAGCGTGACGAGGAGCATAGCCATCGATGCGGAAGGTTCATCTTTCTCGATTCCAGATTCTTCGAATGTCTAACACCTTTACCGATTTTATTGAATGTCCAGCATTGGTTAAAAGCCGCCTGCCTGTGTGCCGGGATGTCAGTGCCACAGCGAACTCGTTGGCTGCATGTTCCGGGAGGATGGGGGAGCAACACTTACCCGATCCCCAGCTGGTCATGGCCAGCCAAGGACCGGGCGAGTTGCGTTCGCGTTCTAGCGCCCTGCCGCCGTGAGTTCTTGCGGTTTCGCGGTCTGTCTCTCAGATCTGGCCGAGTTTGCCTGATCCTTAAACGAGTGCCCGGTCAGCAAACCCAGCACAAACCAGGCGAAAACTGCGGCCCCCGCAGCGAACATCATGTCGCCGGGAATGCGCATCCAGCGCAGCGTGTTCATCGGAGATGCTTGCATGAACTCGGCTGAGCGCGCGTACCAGGTGCCATGCTCGATGGAGGCCCACGCTTGCATCAGACCCACAGGCAACATGCTCAGCACCACCATGAACACCAACCCGACGTTGATGAGCCAGAAGGACAGCTTGAGTGGCCCCTGCTTCCACGGACGGCCTGGGTTCAGGGCTCGCAGGCAGAACAAGGTGAGTCCCAGCCCAAGCATTCCATAGACTCCGAAGAGCGCTGTGTGGCCATGAACGGGAGTCGTATTCAATCCCTGCATGTAGTACAGCGATATCGGCGGGTTGATGAGGAAGCCGAACAGCCCGGCTCCGACCAGGTTCCAGAATGCCACTGCTACGAAGAAGTAGATTGGCCATTTATAGTTTGCTAGCCAAGGGGCCTCAGTGCTCCTGCGAGTAAGGCGCATGTGGTCCCACGCTTCGTATCCGACCATTGTCAGTGGAACAACCTCAAGTGCACTGAAGACGGCGCCAAGGGCGATCACTGCCGGTGAGGCTCCGGTGAAGTAGAGGTGATGGAATGTTCCGATGATTCCGCCCGCCAGGAAGATGGTGGTCGAGAACAGCACCGCCTTCGTCGCGGTACGAATCTCAATTAATTTCATCCGGGTGAACAGGAAGGCAATCACGACGGTCGCAAACACTTCGAAGAAGCCTTCAACCCAGAGATGCACAACCCACCAGCGCCAGTATTCCGCAGTGACCAGATGGCTGCGCTGGCCGTACATCAACCCTGAAGCGTAGAAGAGTGGAATCGCAATGCTCGCGATTAAGAAGAGAATCAGTAGAGAGCGATCTTCGGATTTCTTGACGAGGGCTGGCTTGAGCGAGCGTCCCATCAGGAAGAGCCAGAGAACGAGTCCTACGAAGAGTAGTATCTGCCAGAATCTTCCGAGGTCAACGTATTCGTAGCCCTGGCTTCCAAACCAGAACCAGAGATTGCCGAGCTTCTGTTGAATTCCAAGCCATTCGCCGGCAAGCGATCCACCAACCACGAGAACGAGTGCGACGAAAAGAACGTTGACTCCAAGTCGCTGATACTTTGGTTCAACTCCACTGACGGCGGGGCCAACATACAAGCCCGTCGCAAGCCACGAGGTCGCAATCCAGAAGATTGCGAGTTGCAAGTGCCAGGTTCGAGTGATCGCGTAGGGCAGATAACGGTCAAGAGGAAATCCGTAGAAGCCCTGACCTTCAACACCATAGTGAGCAGTGATGGCACCCATGATAATCTGCACACCCCAGAGCACGACCACCACGAAGAAGTACTTCATCGTGGCACGCTGTGATGGTGTTGGCTGCATCCCTACAAACGGATCCTTAGTAGGAAAGGCCCCGTGAAACTCAGGTTTCTCCTGAGAAGAGTACCACCAGATCAGACCTCCGATACCTGCGAGCAAAAAGACAAAGCTCAGGATGCTCCAAAGCACCGCGCTGGAAGTTGGTTGATTCCCGACCAGCGGTTCGTGAGGCCAGTTATTGGTATAAGTCGTGGCGCCACTTGGCCGATTTGTACTTGCAGCCCAGGAGGTCCACCAGAAGAAGTTAGCCATCTGGCGTTGCTTTGCTGCATCGGTCAGGGCTCCGCGGGGGATCGCGTATTCCTTACGTCCCGCTGAGAAGACTCCGGCATAATAGGCGGCCAGTTGCTGATAAGCGGCGGCGCGCTCGGGACTGATAGTTACACGATTGCTTGCAGCATCATAGGTGTTGGTCCGCATCTCACGGATCAGGCGCGCCTTTAAGATTGCCTGCTGGTCCTGGTTCAGCGAAGCAAAGTTTGAGGCTCCGAGTTGAACGGTCCATGCATTCAGTACGATCTCTGATTCACGATGTAGCCAGTCTGCGCTCCAGTCAGGCGCCACATATGCACCGTGTCCCCAAACTGTACCGATTTCCTGACCACCGATGGACTGCCAGACACCTTGGCCATCGGTGATTGAACTGCCGGTGAAGAGTAGCTGCCCGTCCGTGGTGTAGACATTCGGAAGCGGCGGAGCTTCGCTGATCATCTTCCGCCCGACTCCTCCGAGCACGGCAAATGATCCGATGATGACGATGGCTAACGCCACCCAATAGCGCCTATACGACATATTCTCTCCAGGGTACAAGTATTGAACGGAGCGGCTTAGGCCTCAGTCTCAAGGCTGTGGCCATGAGAGATGCGGCAAGCAAAGTGTTCATGAATTCGAGAGTAGAGATTGCGGTGTCATACTGCAGGGACTTAAGTCACGATGAGAGAAGAAAGCTTCAAGACGAGTGAATTTACTGCGAAGTGGGCAGTTTCAGTTACGCCGCACGAGCAGGTTCGTGCGCAAACATGGATCGCCCGAGCAGGAAGGTCAAAGAGAGATTGGTTGCGAATAGAAGGACTGCGGTTAATTCCAACACGCCGGAAACGGGTAGCACCTTCCATCCCAGGGATGCAATTCCTTCATACGCGAGAGGTTCGAAGGACACGCGCAGGGTGCATCCCACCTGCAGGAACAGCAGACTGAGGAACATTAGGCGCTTGCTGAATATCTTGTAAATACCCCCGAAATGCGGAAGGATGCGCGGTCCAATCGCGAAGACCATGGTCGCGGCAAAGCCTACCGTCAGCGCATGGCGGGACGCGCCCCAGATACCGCCGTGTTGATCTGCACATGCAGCCCAGACACTCATGCCGCCTGCAATCGCCAGCCATACGTATGCAATTCGAACGAACGACGGAAACCTGGGATGAATTCCTAACAGCTTGGCCGTGCCGGTTGGCTTCTGGACTAGATGTAGCGCTGGCATGATCACGACTGCACTTAACGCTAGCATGACGGTTCCAGGAACAGCCCAACCAACGATGCCGCAAGCTACGCCAAGTAAGTCCAGCCCTAACGCCAGACGCAGTGATCTACCGTCTGCCTTCGGAAGCGCCAGAAACGACGGGAGCCATCGCGCTGAAAATCCCCACACGATAGGAACCATGAATCCCCATCCAAGAAGTACCAAGTACTTCTGATCCAGGTTGTGAGGAAAGGAAGGCACTGAGCCCTGAATTGCGAGGCGCAGGCATTCGACAAAGTTAAAACCAACCACGAAGGCCAACCCAGCTGTTCCCATCAGAACTGAAACCATCCAGTTCTCCATAGGGGCCCTTGCCGCTACATGACCACTTGTTGTCTCAGATAACTTGTGATGCGATGCAGCCTTGAGGAAGAAAAGAACCGCGACCAATTCAAGTCCGGCGGAAACGGGCAGCAGGATTCTCCAGTGCCAGCCATAGATGTTACCGATCCAGCGTAGTGCGACGCCGGAAGTCCAGAGAAGCAAGCACGAAATCGGAATGACGTTTGTCGCGCGCTTACATGAAGGCTGCGAGTAGAAGCCGATGCCAAGGATGAAGCTGCCGATCCAGCCAAAGACCTGAGCGTGACCGTGGCCTTCCATCCATGCTGGTGGCAGATTGGATAGTCCATGGTGCGTACTGATTGCGAGCAGGTTTGAAAAGCCGAGCAATGTTCCCGGAAGCGCCATAAAAAACAAGCCGCTCAGTATCCATGCACGAAGCAGGAAACTCTTGTCCCTCTCCCGCTTATTCCTGACCGTTGTGGAAACGTCAGCGGCGACTTGGGTGAATTCGGTCACGTTATTTACCACGAAGCTCAGCTTCCATCTGAATACTGCGTGGGAACAGAACATCGTTCTCAAGATGAATGTGTTCCTGCAGATCCGCATCAAACTCGCGAAGGCCATCAAGCAGCGCGCGGTGCGTAGGGCAGGCCCATTCAGGCACCGAGAAGTTTCCAGTAGAACTGCGAATCTTCTCGACGATCTTATTAGCGGCCTCATGCTCCTGAACCATCATCAGGACGGGATGGCTGACTGAGCGAAAGCAGGCATGCTCCGGCGGATAAGCAAGTATGGATTCCTCTTCCATACGAACAATGAAAGGAAAGAGCACTTCCTCCTCCTTTCGAATATGCGCCCACATATCCTGCCGAAGTTGTTCAATAAGCTCTTCTATCGTTTTGAAGTCGCTAGCTTGCTCGCCACCTTGTTGCGTGAGTTTGCGTGCATGTCCGACAAGGCTCGGCAGATCGCGCCGTACACGTTGGTGATGGACGCGAACAATGTGTCGAATCAGAAGTGCACAGGATAAGGCTGCGGGATCACGGGGCTTCTCGCCACTTTCGCGATCACCACACTCTTGCAGCTTTTCCAGCACCTGGTCGAGTGAGAGCTGAAGTTCAGAACACGCCTCTTTCAGAGACTTGCCAGCCAGAGAGCAGACATCGATGTCGAACCTTTCGAATAACGCAATGGCGGATGGTTGAGTGGCGGCGATATCGCGAATGGACTGTGATGAGCTGAGCATAAAGCACTCTCCGCCACCCAACTTAGACAACAAATGGAGGTGGAGCAGTAACTTATGTCACTTGATAGGTCTTAATCTCGTCGCGGTGGACATTATGATGCGACATCGAGAATTCCTGTCAGACCTTTCAGGTCTTTGATCACGATGTTCCGGGCATCCACCTCCAGCAATCCCTCGGCCTGCAACCGAGCGAGATTGCGAGAGATCAACTCGCGGACCGTTCCGAGCTGGTTTGCCAATTCCTGGTGGCTGCCCGACAAAGCGAATTCCACTCCTCGCGAAGTCTTCTTTCCTTCGCTCTGCGCCGATCGCACCAATGTAGAGACAAGCCGTTGACGGATTGTGGTGAAGGATAGCTCTTCGATGATGCCAACCAAGCTTCGGAGTCTAGCACCCACAACTGCGAGCACTTTCAGCGCAACTTCAGGGTGTTCCAGGCAATATGCCTGAAAGTCACGTCGCGAAATGAAGGCAATCTCCGTATTTTCTACAGCGACAGCAGAGGCGGGGTATGGACCACCATCAAAGACGGGAAGTTCAGCAATGGAATCACCCGGCTGTTGAATGGCGAGAACCTGCTCGCGCCCGTTCACAGAGGTCTTGAATATTCGCACCTTTCCTTGAGAGATGATATTGAGCCCTTTGCAGGGCTCACCCTCGGAGAAAATCTGCTCTCCCGCACTGAACAGCTTTCTCACCGTGCGTTGCGCCAATAGCTGCAGCTCAGGTTGAGAAAGGCTGGAAAGCAGGGGTGCGTTCTTAAGGACAGCCGCCAGGTTAGTAGGTTCAAGACTCACGCCACGAATTATAGCAAGTGCGAGACTTTGGTCACTGCGTCGCAATGTCGATCCGATTGTAATGGTCATCATGAATCCATTGATCGACGCGATCGACTTCGACGAGCGGCCATTTATCGCGATTTGGGAAGTTACTCAGGCCTGTGACTTGGCGTGCGTCCACTGCCGCGCATCAGCACAACCGGATCGTAGTCCCTTTGAGCTAAGCACCGATGAGGGGAAGAGCCTGATCGACCAGATATCTGCCCTGCAAGTTCCGGTGTTCGTTCTCACCGGAGGAGATCCAATCAAACGGCCGGACCTGTTCGAACTGATTGATTACGCGCGTAATGTCGGTGTTCGTGTTTCGCTAACCCCAAGCGCTACTCCATTGCTGACAAGAGACATCGTTGTAAGACTGAAGGAATCGGGTCTCGCCCGACTAGCTGTAAGCATGGATGGCGCCAGTGCGGGAACGCATGATGCATTCCGAGGGATGTCGGGATCGTTTGCGCGGACACTGGATGCAATTCGTTGGGCAAACGAAGTCGGCTTGCCAGTCCAAATCAACACGACGTTCAGCCGTCGGAACATTGCCGAAATCAATGAAATTGTGCAGCTAGTAGAGAGTTTACAGATCACCTTGTGGAGCGTGTTTTTCCTGGTCCCAACCGGACGCGGAAAACTGGATGACCTGCTCAATGCAGAGGAGTTCGAGCAAGTGTTCGAGAAGCTCTACCATCTTTCAAAGACTGCAAGCTTCGACCTAAAGACGACGGAAGCGCAGCACTACAGGCGGTATCTCCTGCAACAGCGCGTCGCGGAGAGGAAGGCTGGTGTCTCGCCGGTGGTGGCTCCCTCCCAGGCAGTGGATTCGATTGGCCGTGCTCCTCGAGGACTGAATGACGGCAAAGGGTTCGTTTTCATTTCACACACGGGAGAAGTCTTTCCGAGTGGATTCCTTCCGAAGTCCGGCGGCAATATTCGCCAGCAGGCTCTCGCGACCATTTATCGCGAGTCACCGGTATTCCTCAACCTACGGGATACTTCAATGCTCGAAGGAAAATGTGGTGTCTGCGAATTCAAGGAAATCTGCGGCGGCTCGCGCTCGCGCGCGTTCGCACTGACTGGCAATCCGCTGGCGGAAGAACCCTGCTGTTCTTATGTCCCCAAGGGATATGTGTACCCTTCGGCGCCGATTGCCAGAGCACCAGTGCTCCATGTGCTGGATTGAACATCGCTTGACCCGAGACGTAGCGGATGGAGGCCGCGCTTAAGACATGCCTATCCAAATAGGAGCAAAGACTCATAACTTCTCTGACCCCACAGGCTTGCTGTCTGACTGCCACAGGCGAATCGAAATGTTCCTCGCCTCTCTGGAAACTGTTGCCGGTGCAATTGACCGGCCTGCCTCGGAAGAAACCCGTCGGGGACTGGAGACCGCGCTACGATACTTCAGCCAAGCTGCGCCAAAACATACTGCGGATGAGGAAGACTCGTTGTTTCCACGGTTGCGCCAGAATCAAAGCCCAGAAGTTCAATCCTCGCTCTCACAACTAGACCGGTTAGAGGACGAGCATCGTTGGGCAGCTCCCTTGCATGCCGATGTCGAACAGCTAGGAGCGCGGTATCTGCTTGTGGGCAGTCTCTCTGCCGCTGAAGTTGAAAGGTTTCGCAATGCAGTTGCGTCTCTTACAACACTGTACAAGCGTCATATTACAGTCGAAGACTCGGTCATCTTTCCTCTGGCCGCACGCCTGTTGACCCCGATGGAGAAGATGGACATTGCTGAGGAAATGACGAGACGCAGAGGCGTGGAGACTGTGCCGCAGATTGATCTCTGATTATGTACACCGCTGTCTGCCGCCAGCCGTGATTCAAGCTGTCTCTCTCAACGGGCCCTTCGGGAGCAGGAAGGAACAAGCAATGAAAGAAACGTTCATGCCTACGAATGAGTGGCTGTACCGACACATCGTCGAGGATAGTGGTACCGCAGTGATTTACGGCGATGCCGACGGTGTGATTCGACTTTGGAACAGAGGCGCGGAAGAAATCTTTGGCTGGACGGCGGAAGAAGCTCTCGGACAGTCCATGGATCTTATCATTCCGGAGAAACACCGTAACTCGCACAACCAAGGCTACTCCCGCGTGATGAAAACCGGGATCACCAAGTATGGTCGCAACGTGCTTGCAGTCCCAGCACTAACAAAGGATAGCCGCCGTATTTCGATTGAGTTCAGCGTCGTGCTATTAAAGGAGCCAACCGGTGAGGTAGTCGGCATTGCCGCTTTTCTCCAAGACATCACCGAACGCTGGGAACGCGACAAAGCCCTGCGCGTGCGACTGGCGGCAGCGGAAGCTTTAGCCCAGCGGCAGTAGGCAATTCGGGGAAGTGGGATGAGCCCAGGCAAAACGGCAATGTCTTCGGGAATCATGACTATTGGGCACTCCACCCGCCCGATTGCCGAGTTCGTTCATCTGCTGAAAGCACATCGGGTCGAGAGATTGGTTGATGTGCGCACGGTGCCGCGCTCGCGCCACAATCCACAGTTCAATCGCGACCAGCTTTCACCTTCGCTACATTCGGCACGCATCCACTACAGCTACATGGCCGGGCTAGGTGCCTTCCGCCGTCGGAGCGTCGACTCAATAAACTTGGGATGGCGCAACGCGAGCTTTCGCGGGTATGCCGATTACATACAGACCGCGGAATTCTGGGAGTATCTTGACGCCCAGATCAGGCTTGCAGAGCAAGAGAGGGTCGCAGTCATGTGTGCGGAAGCCGTCCCCTGGCGTTGTCATCGCTCCCTGATTCCCGATGCGGTGCTGGTGCGTGGAATCGATGCATGGGAGATTACAAGCACAACCAGCACGCGGATTCATTCACTTACGCCCTTCGCACAAGTCAGTGAAGGCCTAATCACCTACCCGGCTGGATGATTGCAGGTAATGTCATTCCCGCTCAACGTCGCGGTCGAACCGAAATACATAACGAAGCAGACAGACATTGATTAGCAGCAACACCGATGAACCGACGGCCGCTGGAACGAGCGTCTTGACTTGGCCGCTGAGTAGCGCCTCCGTAGAAACCGTAAGCAGCCAAAGTTGTACTACAACGGTTGTGCCAACCAGAATCAGAATTGCAGTAAATAGAGTGGTACCCTGACTGCGAACGCTCATCACGCCTCCAGTTCGGTGGCAAACAGCCTGTCGCCACGCTGCTCGATCTTGATCCGCGGTAGAGGTCGCGTCGGTGGGCCGGCCATCGGGCTCCCTCGGTCGATGTTGAACACTCCGTGATGACACGGGCAGAGCAGTGCATTTTCAGCCTTGCTGTACACAACCGCGCAGGAGAGGTGAGTACAGACCTGCGAATACGCGACCAGCTTGCCTTCCGGTGTGCGGACGGCAATGCAGGGGTCTTGGTCAGTGGGATAGCGGAAGAGTAACGAGTCCGTCTGCTCCAGCGCTGAAACTGCTCCAATATCGCGCTCAGCTTTCGAACCACGATGAAGTAGCTGGCCGGCAATCGCCGCGATCCAGTTTGCTCCAGCCAGCAGCAACGAGCCGAGCGTCATGAACTTCACCATCTCGCGGCGGGTAACGTAATGGTCTCCTTCCCACTCGATGGGAAAGTCCTGCTTCCATTTCGGAGCCTTATTGCAGCAGGCACACTCTTTCGTTTCGTCGGTCACTATGCGTCCTCCAGCATCAACGCGACATCGTAGGGGTCATCCTGCAATGCAGTCGGAGTGGATGAAATCTGTACGAGATCCACGTTCACCTGTTCAACCTCGCGCGGAACCATCACGTACACCTTGGTCTTGACGACCTCATTTCCAAATTTCCAGGTGTTGATCGGAATGCCACTGCGTGTGCGCTGAATGTCTTCCATGGTGGTGAAGGTCAAAGCGCCGGATGGGCAGACCGTCGCGCACATTGGCTTCTTGCCTACACTGCTGCGGTCGTAACACATATCGCATTTCATCATCTGGTCGATTTCAGCACGGTACTTCGGGACACCGAACGGACACGACATGACGCAGTTGGAACAGCCAATGCAGCGCGGCTTCAGAGAGCTCTGCACGACTCCATCGGGCGTCTTCTTAATAGCATCGGCGGGGCAGACCCGCGCACAGATGGGGTCTTCGCAATGCATGCAGACCTGCGGGGCTGTCTGCACGCTGTCTGAGCGCTGAATGGTCTCCAGGTGAATCATGCTCACGCCGCGATGCGTATCGCACTCTGCGCAGGCCTGCAGGCAGGATTGGCACCCGATGCAGCGCGAGTGATCAATGAAGAATGCGGCCTCGCTCATCGAATGCCACCCGCTTCCATTTCGAGTTGCGCGATGGCGTCGGTGGGAGCTTCTGTCTTACAGACGCGAACCGCACAGATCTTGAACTCAGGAATGTTCGATACCGGGTCGATAGCACGAATCGTCAAATTGTTTGCCGAACGATCGAGCGGCCAGTGATAGGGCACGAACACCGTGTCTGGCCGAATCGTCTTCACCACCTGGGCGCGCACAACAATCTCGCCGCGGCGGCTCTCCACTTTCACGAAGTCACCATCAGCGATGTCGAGCTTTTCAGCGAGGCGCGGGTGCATCTCGCAGCGAGGCTGCGGGTACTGCTCCATCAGGCTTCCAATGCGGCGGGTTTGCGTGCCAGAAAGGAAGTGCGAGACTACGCGCCCGGTGGTGAGAATGATCGGATACTCTTCATCGGGCATCTCCGCGGAGGGGCGCCACTCGATCGGGATGAAGTGAGCCTTCCCGTCTGGATGTCCGAACTTTCCGCCCTCATATAAGCGTGGAGTGCCTGGATGCCCAGGCTCAGGGCATGGCCAGAACAGACCATAGTCTTTCTCAATTGCCTCCCAGGTCATGCCGGAGTAGTCAGAGACGCCGCCTTTCGAGGCGATGCGCAACTCCTCGAATATCTCGCGTGGCGCGGAGTGGAACTTGTCCCCATAGCCAAGGCGGCTGGCGATTTCGTTGATGATTGCCCAGTCCTGGCGAGCACCTTCCGGCGGAGTCACTGCTTGACGATGCCGGATCACGCGGCCTTCAACGTTGGTCGTTGTGCCTTCATCCTCTTCCATCAGTGAGCCCGCAAGCACAATGTCGGCATAGCGAGCGGTTTCGGAGAGGAAGAAGTCGATATTGACGTAGAACTCCAACTTTCCAAGTGCTTCACGAACGTAGTTGCCATCTGGCAAAGAGACTGCGGGATTAAAGCAAATCGAGATCAACCCTTTGATCTTGCCATCGTGAATGGCCTCGACCAGTGGGATCGCCGACAGGCCCTTCTGCGGAATCGATTCTTCCGTGACGCCCCAGACGCCTGCGATGTATTTACGATGTTCGGGGTTGCTGATGTCGCGGCTGCCAGGGAGTTGATCGCATTTCTGTCCCTGCTCGCGCGCACCCTGCCCGTTGCCTTGGCCTGTGATCATGGCATAGCCGCACCCTTCGCGTCCTATGCGTCCACTGGCCACAACCAGGTTGATCGCAGCGATGCAGTTGTCAACACCCTTCGAATGGTGCTCGATGCCGCGTGCATGAAGCAGAAAGCTGGTAGGAGCGGGACCCCAAAGTTCGGCAGCCTTTATGATCATTTCCGGAGGAACGCCCGCGATTTTCGCCGAGTACTCAGGCGTGTACTTTTTCACCGCTTCCATCACAGCGTCAAAGCCGGTGGTGTGTTGCGCAATGAAATCGCGATCGATCCAGCCACGCTCGATCATGATGTGCAACATGCCATTGAATACGCCGATATCGCCGCCCGAGCGTACGGGAATGAACAGATCAGCGTTGCGCGCAATGGGAGTCATGCGTGGGTCAAGAATGATCAGTTTGGCGCCCTTTTCGCGCGCCTGCCACAGATAGTCCGTTGTGATCGGCGCGCACTCCGCGATGTTTGCCCCGGCGGCCAGAATGACCTGTGCTTTTGTGATGTCGCTCCAGGGATTCGCGCTGCGATCAATGCCGAAGACTTTCTTCGAAGCCGCACCGGCGGAGACCATGCAGAGTCGTCCGTTGTAGTCGATGTTGGCGGTCTTCAGCGCAACCCGCGCGAACTTGCCCATCAAGTAGGCCTTCTCGTTTGTAAGCGAGGCTCCGGTCAACAACGCGAAAGCGTCATTGCCATACTTCTGCTGAATGCGGCGAATCTCGCTGACAACGCGGTCCATCGCCGCATCCCAACCGATTGGCAAAAAGCCCTTTCCTTCCACACGCTCCAGCGGACTCTTCAGGCGGTCCGGATGTTCATCCTGCATGTAGCGCTTCACACCCTTTGGGCAGAGCTTGCCTCGATTAAACGGAAAGTCCTCCCACGGCTCGAAACCTACAACCTTGTTTTCGCGCACGCGCAGTTGAATTCCACACTGCTGCCCGCAGAAGCAGCAATGAGTCTTTACCAGCTTCTCGTCTTTATCGGTGTGAGCCCATCCGCCGGGAGGAACTGTATGCAGCGTGGGGCCGAATTGTTTGACCAGTTCAGGAATATCTGTCGGAAGCTTTGCCACTGTTACAGTTCCTTTCCCATCCCGCGTACGTCTTTGCCGAGGGATTTCCAGAGACCGTCCTGCGCCAGCGCAAGATTCTTGCGGCGGCACGCAGGGCAGACATCCTGGTAGTGAGTTCCGTCAGCCATTTGATAGTGAATGCCAATCGCTGCCTGCACACCTTTGAGATCTTCCATCTGCATCCGCGATCCAAAGGCCTCGCCACAGCGGGCGCAAAAGGCCTGTTCGCCTTCGGTTCCGGCTTTCTTGTAGAAGTCCACTCCAAGTTGCGCGGGACGCTGAAAGATATGGAAGAACTTGCCAAAGGGCAAATAAAGCAGAGTAAAGATCACAGTGATGGCGTGCAGCTGCGAGAGAAAGACATAGTGCAATCCATGCATCAGGTGCGTCGAGGCAGTGAGGAATAGTCCGGTGATTGAAATTGCAAACAGCAGAATGAGGGGCAACAGATCGTTCGCGAACTGCTGGACTGATCTTGCATCCCGGTCGCGCCCGCGCCGCCAGAAAGCGAAAAAGACGCCAACCAGAACCATCACGGCGGCAATGTCCAGAATGTTGAAGGTCAGTTCCGCCACGACCGTTCCAAGGTGGAAGCTGCCAACAGGGATGCCGAACATGAAAGCATTGTAGATTTCCTGGCTGTTGCGCGCGGTTTCAAATCGCACCCAGCCAAACGAAAGCGGAAAGGTCACCGCAGCGGCGAGCAGGCATCCCCAAGCCAGGAACCAGTGCGCAGTCCAGCGGATGCGCGAACGCTTTCCAATAAAACGCTGCAGAAAGATGTTGTTCCAGAAGATTCGGCCCAGGTGCAGGATGTTTCCCGGCAACTGTCTGGGCCGCAAAAATAGCTGCCAGCCTCGATACCAATACAAACGAGTAGGCGGCCTTCGTAGCCACATTGAGTATCGATAGCCAATCCCAAACGCGGCAAAGACCGATGCGCCCGCGTAGGACACGAGTGCCGGATCGAAGTCCTTTAGACTGCGGCTGCCAACGAAGATTGCAGCAATCAGGGATGACGCCACAAGCAAGCCCCATCCGAATGCATGAGCCGTATCCGAACCACGAACTGGAAATTCAGGCTGTCGCATTTGCCTCCTACGAGAGAGCAACCGCCACGGCGGACGTAGAAGGCCGCCACAGTAGAACCAAAAGACAGATCAACGAAAAAGCTCCAAGCAGCACAAAGCCAAGCGCGAATCCACCGGTCTGCTGCTTGATGACGCCGAGCAGCAGCGGCGGGAAGAAGCCACCCAGCCCTCCGGCAGCGCCTACCAATCCAGTCACGCTGCCCACGGAACCGGGAAAATACTCAGGCACAAGCTTGAAGACCGCGCCGTTACCGAGACCAATTGCAGCGGCCATTCCAAGAGCTCCAATCGTGAAGGTGGCCATCATGGGACAGGCCAGGAAGATTGCCATAGTGGCCGTGGCAGGAAACACCCATTTCAGGATTGTCCGCCCCCCAACCTTGTCGGCCAGAATCCCACCGACTGGCCGCATGACGGTGGCCAGAACAACGAAGCCTGCCGTTCGCATTCCTGCGTTCTGCGGAGTGAGCTTGAACATCTCCGTCAGGAAGATGGGCAGGTACACCGCCATTGCCACAAATCCGCCGAAGGTAAGAAAGTAGTAGAGACTGAGAACCCAGCTCCGAGGGTCATTCAGCGGACGTACCGTATCCTTGAATGATTTGATTGCACCCCGGCGCGGAGCGTTGCGCGCCAGCAATATGAAGAGCACCAACCAAGCGGAGAGCAGGACGCCGAAGATCCAGAATCCCCAGCGGATTCCGGCAGCGGCTGCGATGAAAGGCGAGCCAAACGCGGCCAGCGACTGGCCGATATTTCCGGCACCGTACACGCCCAAGGCGAATCCCTGCCGCTCTGCGCTGTACCAGCCGCTGACGAAACCGACTCCAACAGAGAAACTCGCCAGGGCAATTCCTATAAAGAATCCGTAGATCAACAGGTGCTGGTAATCGTGCACTGTTCCCATCAAAAAAGCGGGAATGATGGAGATGAACATCACGAAGCTGAACACCGAGCGTCCGCCGAAGCGATCCGTCAGCATCCCTAGTGGAATGCGTCCCAGACTGCCGAGCAAGACCGGCAGCGCTACGGCAATGCTCTTCTGCACAGGAGTGAGATGCATTTGCTTGCTCAAAATCGGCATCATGGCGGAGAGCGAGCCGAAGACCGCGAAACAGAAAGCGAAGGCTCCCGTGCCGAGGGCGAGTTGAAGCTTGGGAGAAGGTTGGGATTGCATTATGAGTTCCTCGTCACCGCTGGGTTCGCAATCACCGTGGCGGCCAGACTATATCAGGAAACTACAGGCGGAGTGCACGCCCAATGACTTAAGTCTCAGTGACAACAGGTTTGTGACGGTTGCCTTGGATGATCGAGACCAAGTCGCAACCGTCCTTATTCGTGCGGGCGCTGGTGGCGCATTCCTTGAAATTGAGTGAAGGTGGAGCGCGATATCTCCGCGCTCCACCTTCCGGCTTTCAGTGCCCAGGAGGCGGAGTGGCAAGCTGAGTCAGCACCGTATGCGTTGGCTGCGGTCCTCCCTTGAGGGCAAGTTGGCCGAGGCGGCAGAGATTGATGGCATCTCCCAGGACTCGGACCGATTCCTCGGGGGCATGGAAGCCCATAGAGTTCTCCGACATGATGAAGTCGATCATGAACTGCCCCTTGCGCTGGTACTCCTGTGCTTGCTGGATGAAGGCAGGGTTGGTGCCGGCAGCCCGGGCGGCCTTGGTGTCGCGAATGAGATCCATCAACGCATCGAGGGCGACATTACGCAGGTTGAAGTAGCGGTCCTGTATTTCCTCGACGCGTGCCTTGAGTTCGCTCTCAGGGAAGTGATGACAGGTCTGGCACGAGCGGTTGATTTTCAGGATCGGACTGTTGACCTGGTGGTCGCTGATTTTCAGTCCGCCCTCACGCATATAGGGCATATGGCAATCCGCACAGGCTACACCGGAACGTGCGTGCACGCCCTGATTCCACATCTCAAACTCAGGATGGCGGGCCTTGATAAGTTTGGCTCCGGTATCAGGATGCTCCCACTCCTTCACGCCTTCGGCATCCTCGTGGGCGATGATGTTTTCGACTTTAAGCCCCTGCGACCAGGGGAAGGTCAGCCGCTTCTCCGGGCCTTTGAAGTAATACGTCACGTGGCACTGGCCGCAGACGTAGGAGCGCATCTCCTGCCGCGAGGCCATGGTGTTGACGTCGTAGTCTTTGACACCCTGCGACGCCTTGAGCGCACGGATGCCCTCGATAAACGCGGGGCGCGTGACGCGGAGTTGCATGGTCTTGGGATCGTGACAATCGATGCAAGCCACCGCGTGTTTGACCTGCTGACGAATCTGCGGATACGTCATGTGGCTCTTAGAGAACTCATCAAAGCCCTTCATGAGGTCGCCGTTGCCCATCTTAAGATAGGTGGTGACGAGCGAGGCATGGCAGTTGATGCACATGGCAGGAGGGTTCGCCTTCTGCCGTCCGGTGTAGGTCTGGTCGTCAAGCATATAGGCATGGCCCCGGCGCTCACGGTAGTCAACGCTGAAGGAGTAGCCCGCCCACATGGTTTTGAGGCGCGGGTCCTGCTCGAGTTTGGAGCGGGCAACGACGGAGCGAGGATCGGCGTTTGTAGGTGTTTGCGGCATGGCCTCGCTGCCGCCGTACTTGGTGCGCACCTGATCCACCGTTTTCTTGTAGCCGTCATACTGGAAGGGAAAATTCTTGCCCCAGATGGCCGGATCGTCGATGGTGTCGTTGAGTTCGACGACACGGTAGAAGGGGTTCTTCGCTTCCTGCTTGCGTTCGAAGATGTTGATGAGAAGAGCGGTGATGGCGATGGCTGCAACCGCAGCGAACAGTGTTGCGCCGATCAAAAGCCGACGTGAACGCTTCTTCTCCTGCTGATTCTGATCTTGATTCGATGAGTTCTTATTTTCCATGATGAAAGGTTCCTCCCGTGGCGGGAATGTGAAGAGTAGCAGTGGACTCGGAGTGTCCTACGGAGTTGTGGCAGCGCAAGCAACTTAACTCATTGCCGCCGTGTCGACCGGTGTCAATGGCCTGCACGATGTCGCTATGGCAGCGACGGCAGGCATTTTCAGTTACGTTGCGGCTGGTATTGCTGATCTCAATGTTGTCTGGAAAGTAACCGGTGGTGAAGTAAAGTGAATGGAAGAAACCGTTGCGTGCTTTTATGGCGTATTTTCCGGCGAGGTTGTGAGGAGTGTGACAATCGTTGCAAGTGGCGGCGTGCTTGTGGCTCCCTTTGATCCAGCCATCGTACTGCGCATTCATGACATGGCAGTTGGTACAGGCTTGGGGATCGTTGGAGAGATACGAATATCCCTTGGCGTAAACAAATGTGTAGCCGCCAAGGCCAATCATGGCCCCTGCAAAAATGGCAAGCAGCAGTGTGACCGGGACGGAATTCTTCATCGGGCCTTCCTGGTACATGACTTATTGTGCGTACTGGATGAGACGCCGAACAGAGTAACACCGCAGCGACTTAAGTCACAGCTCTAACAAGCTGCATTTCTCGTCTAATCGGAGTGACCAAAGTCGCTGTCGCGACCAGGGCAATCCTCTATGTTGTGTTCAAGGAGATTGCCATGACTTCCACAACAAAAACCGTTCGCGAGATTGCACTGGAACAGCCGTCGTCGATACGAGTGTTTGAAGATTACGGAATCGACTACTGCTGTGGTGGCCGCAAGCCTCTTGCGGAGGCATGCAGCGCTGGGAAGTTGGAGGTGGATACCGTGATTGCCGCACTCGAGGCTGCGGCGAAAGTCGCCACTCCTAGTGGCAAGGACTGGTCGCGGGCCTCCCTGGAGAGTTTGAGCGGACATATCATCGCCACGCATCACGCGTACGTGAAGAGAGAACTGCCGCGACTGGCAGAGCTGGCACTGAAGGTTGTAGCTCGCCACGGCGCGACCACGCCGGAATTGAAGGTGATTCAGACATCGCTGGCACGGCTGGACGAGGAACTCAGCCAGCATCTATCCAAAGAAGAGGCAATCCTGTTTCCTTACATCGTCCAACTGGAACGCGCCGCTGTTGCCGGAACCGCGAAGCCCCACGGATGTTTTGGCACGGTAGCGAGTCCAATCGCGATGATGACCCAGGAGCACGATGCCGCAGGGACACTCTTAGCGGAAATTCGCCTCCTCAGCCACAATTTTGTTACGCCCGCAGATGCCTGCCCAACCTATCATGCGTTCTATGATGGTTTGAAGGACTTTGAACCGGATCTCCATCAGCACATTCACCTGGAGAACAACATTCTCTTTCCTCGGGCCATCGATCTTGAGGCGTTAGCTGTTTCAACTACCTAGTCAGTTTTTTGGATTTGGCATTAGCTGTCTCAGAAGAAGGGTTTTCTTTAGGAATGCATCGCCTGCACAATTAAGACAAAACCGCTGCCAGCCACCAAGATGTACACAAGTTGGCGGAAGGCAGTTCCCTGGAGTCGGCGATTGCACGCCCTGCCGAGCAGGACGGCCGGAATGAGGCCGGGAAGACAGACCAGAAAATAGTGGGTGACCGAGCCTGTCCATAGTCCGGCAAAGAGGAAGCCCAGCATACCGAGCACACTCGCCGGCAGGAAGTAGCCCTGAAGCGTAGCTCGGAAATGTTCGGGAGACCAGCGACGCATTGCACCATAGATCACTAAGGGCAGCCCGTTCATGCCATAAGCGCCGCCCAACACACCAGCACAGAATCCGCAGCTGACCAGCCAAACCCGATTCTCGCTCTGCAACTCAGGGAGTTGTGGGGTGGCGAGTGAGTACGCAGCGAAGGCAATGATGAGAATGGCGAGTGCCGCCTTCACTATCTGCGGATGAAGGCTGGTGAGCAGTGTGAGGCCAACGGGAATTCCGAACACTGTTGAGGCGACCAGGTTCCCGGCGACGCGAACATGGATCTTCCGCCAGTCTTGCCCAACGACAACGATCGCAACAGCGATAGATACCAGCACAGCGAGAGGCGCAGCCGTCTTCATTGGCAGGCGCAATGAGAGCAGCGGGACTGCGACCAGCACTTCGCCGAATCCAAATGTGGAGCGAATTAGCGTGGCAAGGAAGACAACGAGCAGGATGTAGATCGAGATGGAATTGATCGAATTCTCCCTACTCAATGCTTCGAGGCATGCAACGCAAGTTGGAATGCAACCCGCAAGCGGCGCGCCGAAGATAACACTCTCCTCATCGCGGCGGCTTCTCCATAGAACACTGCGGACATTCACCGACACGTTGCATCAAGTCGTCCACCAGTGCCTCATAAGTTCCATGAGCATAAAAGCCGAGACCGGATTCCGCAACTGTGAACTGCTGCATAAGTAATTCATCATCCTCCACAGACAAAACCTTTCCGGTCATAGGAAACAGCAGGTATTCTTCCTTCCATATGTGCGCCGGGTATAGGGTGACAAGGCCCTGCAAAACCTCGATCAGGCGCAGACGTCCGCTTTCTTGATTCGCGATATACACGGCCGCGGCTGCAGCAAGATCATCCGTTGATTGCCGCCCTTTGACGTGCTCTCCCCTCAGGGCCGCCAGCGGACATCCCGTAGGCGGAACGCCCCTGGATTCCAGCAAAGGAAATAGGTAGCTCTCCTCTTTACCGTGGTGGCACTGATCGCCGAACTCTCTCATAAAACGAACGAGTTCCCGCAAGATATCTGCATCAATCGAATGTTTCAATTCCAACTGCTCGACAGTCCGCGCCATAACGGCAACTGCTTTCTGAATTACTTGGTGCTCACGTTCGAGAACTTCTGTCGCTTTACCCAAAACATGCCCCCTCGTACTCACTTGTGTTCATCATAGTGAGATATGTGAGCTGAAGCGAGTCTGCAAACACGCCTTTAAAAAGGATGCTGAGCACCAGAGTCTCTTCGGCAAACGGGCGGCAAGAAACTAAACCCCAGAGCGCCGGCGCCTGTTCAATTGTCCACACTCAATTCGTTCTCGCCACTATCGTCGCAGCGTCTCGCATCTCGGCCAAGGTCAGAACCTGATACGTTGCGAAATTGAACACGGGAGACATTGCCAACAGCGGGTCGAGTTCTTCATTGGACTCTACCTTGCAAGAGAGTACGGTAGCGGCGGATCTGCTATTGGGCGCCAAGCCGCAAAGATGCTACGCGGTCTGGCTCCGGTGTTTACTATTACTTTGCACTTCGGCTGTTTTAACCAGCAAAGTCTGAAACACGTGGAGGCTGCCAGCCATAAACCGTGCTGCCGAACCCGCCATGTAAAGTCGCCACACTCGGTACGTAACGTCATCAGTAGCACGGCGTGCCTCGTCCGCATGACTCTCCAGCCGGCGCACCCAGTGGCGCAGTGTCAGCCCATAGTGCTCGCGTAAGTTCTCAGTTGAGCGCACCTCGAAGGCAGCCATCTCCGCGGCGCGAAGCATTTCGTGGATCGGTTCAAGGTCGCCGTCAGGGAACACGTAGGCGTCGGTAAATGAACCCGCGCGGTGTGCCGGCTCGTCGGGCGGGCGCGAAATGCCACTATTAAGGAACGCTCCGTCTTGCGATAACAGCCGCCATATGCGTCTGAAGTACTCTGGCAACCGCTTCGCGCCAACGTGTTCCACCATGCCGACGCTGGCGATCTTGTCGAACCCCGTTGTTTCCTTTAGATCCCGGTAGTCGCAGATCTCCACCCGGCAGCGATCATCTAGTCCTGCCGCTCGGATCCGTTCGCGCGTCAGTCGTGCTTGCTGTTGGCTCAGAGTAATGCCTAGCGCTTTGACCCGGAAGTTCTGAACCGCGTGGATAATCAGTCCGCCCCAGCCGCACCCGATATCAAGAAACCTCTCTCCGGCCTGCAGTTGCAACGCGCGACAGATGTTCTCCAGCTTGTTCAGCTGCGCCGTGTCGAGGTCATTCTCCGGGCATGCGAAACACGCCGTGGAATAGATCATTCGCGTGTCGAGAAACAATGCATAAAACTCGTTTGATACATCGTAGTGGTACCGAATTGCGCTGCGATCACGTTCTTTAGAATGCAGTGCACCGCGCATTCGTGGCGTGCGTTGCTCGTGTGCTGGGCTGGTGTCCGGCAACCGAAGCAAAAGCGACCCAATTCGCAGGCGTTCCCGCAACGTGCGCGTGTGCATCAGGAAAATGCCAAAGCGCACCGCTGACTCGATGTCACCTTCGATATCGCAGTCGTCATAGATATATGCCTCACCTAGGCTGAGCTCAGTGGGCGATGAGAATATGCGCCGCAGCGCCCCCGGGTTCCGGATTACAAGCGTAAAGCGTGTAGGTTGACCCTCGGTGGCTGGGAGCATCGAGCCCTCCCATAGGCGTATGGCGAAAGCGCGTGGGTAAGCGTCGCTAAGCACTTCATCGAGGAAATTCAGACTGTTTTGAACGGTCGTATCGAAGAAGGGGGAATGTATAACTGACATAACTTTGGACCTTATACAGACCTAGATGCGAGGCAACGATTCGAGGAATAGCAGCTTCTGTACTAAATAGGGTTACAGAAAAATCGACGCTGCTGCTGTCTCATTGGAACCCGGCCGGAAGCCGAGTTCGCAGTGAGGTTATATCTCTGCGCCCTATCGAAAAGGAGTACTGAAATGAGTAGTAATCCCGTAAGTCCAATCAGACAAATACCAATACAAAAACGAGAAGTCGAAGAACAACCGCGAACGCGGGTCGTGTTGCAACCCATTGCTGCACCCTCGGTCTTAGGATTGTACGGATTTGCCGGCGCTACCTTCATGGTGGCGGCACACATGGCACACTGGTTTGGCGGAACACAAACGAATATGGTCCTCTGGCCATTTGCTGCGTTTTTCGGTGGCTTAGCGCAATTTCTGGCCGGTATGTGGGCCTATAAAGCGCGCGATGCCGTCGCTACCGCAATGCACGGAATGTGGGGCTCGTTCTGGATGGCCTTTGGCACACTGTGGATGTTAGTGTCTGCCGATAAGGTCACGATTCCGGCAAACGGTGCTGCATTTCCCGCGTTAGGTTACTGGTTTATCGTTTTGGCGGCAATCACCTGGGCTGGCACCTGTCAGTAGCACATGATATGTCCGGTTGGAATAGCACGTGATATGTCCGCTTTTCGGGCGGCGCGGGTGGGAGATCATGCGAAGCATGGATTCCTACTCGGTGGCCGCAGTGGAGCGGGCAATGAAGGTTCAGGAAGTGATTTTGCGGGCTCTTGCAAAGAAGATTACGTGGTGGCAGGCAGCCGAGATTATCGGCATCAGCGACCGCCAGATGCGGCGTTGGCACGAGCGCTACGAAGAGTTTGGCTATGACGGGTTATTCGGTGCGCCAGGATAAGCCCGGCGCTTTCAGCGGGTGCAATTCCCGCCCCGGAAAGGGGAAGAGCCGCCCCACCGGGAATCGAGTCTTGGGCTCATGAAGGTAACGACATGGGTTAAGCGTAGACAGAGCGATGGCCAGGCCGTAACGCAAGTGAAGCGATTGAGCCTCGTGAGAGGATACCCGGAGGCCGACAGGGTCGAATATCTGGAAGGCTACAGTAGGCGACCGCAAGAGGCGATGGTCGCTGGAGACTCCGGCGGGGTCTGAGAGCACGGCATGGTCAGAAATGGAAGCGTCATGGCACCTGGGAGATCCACCTCCGTCTTAGCTCGGCTTTAATGGGCTGAGTATGTCAACCGAATGGCCAAACCTGAGGGAGACAAATGCGACGGTGGAAGTCGGACCTCGCTTATAGTACTTCGAGCGCGGGAAAGCCGCGTACATGGGGAAGAGGCGAGGCAGGTTGAGTTGCTGGTCCGGGGAAACATTCCCTGCACACAGAGGTAGGAGAAGGATGTCTACAAAACTGGACCAGATCATGGAGAAGGCGAAGTCAAATCCGAAACTGCGCTTCACCTCGTTGGCGCATTTGCTCACACCGGAGTTCCTCACGGAAACCTGGATGCAGATGAATCGGCGGGGTGCGAGCGGAGTCGATGGAGAGACGACGAAGGAGTTTGAACAAGACTTGGACACACGAGTTCAAGAGCTATGTGAACGCTTGAAGCAAGGGATCTATCGGGCTCCACCGGTACGCCGCGTAGAGATACCGAAGGGTCCTGGCAAGGCAGGGACGAGGCCGCTCGGAATTCCGACCGCCGAGGACCGCCTGCTGCAACGTGCGGTTGCGCGGCTGTTGGAAGCAGTGTTCGAGACGGATTTTCTGGAATGCTCGTATGGATTTCGGCCCGGACGTAGTCCCCATGGCGCCCTGCGGGCGTTACGCGGGATCATCGTCACGAAGAAGGTTGGACACTTGTTCGAGGCCGACATCCGCGGCTATTTTAACCACATCCAGCATGATTGGTTGCAAAAGATGGTTGCTCATCGGATTGCAGACCCGCTCATCCTGCGCCTCATCGGCAAATGGCTGAACGCGGGCTTCATGATCGGAGGAGTTGTAACGCGAACGGAAGAAGGGTCACCGCAAGGCGGTCCGATCAGTCCGATCTTGTCTAATATCTACCTGCATTTTGTTCTTGATCTTTGGTTCGAAAAGAAGATTAGGCCAGCGTGTCAGGGAGAGGCGTATTTGACGAGATTCGCCGATGACTTCGTGGTGAATTTCCAATACCGGCGCGATGCGGAAGAATTCCAAAAGAACCTGACGGATCGATTCGGAAAATTCGGTTTGGAGTTAGCGGAGGAAAAGACGCGGGTGATGCGCTTCGGACGCTTTGTCCGAGGGGATCTGGCGAAGACCGGCGATAAGCCGGATGCGTTCGACTTCCTGGGTTTTAAGCATGTGTGCGGCACGGATCGAGGAGGCAAGTTTGCCTTGGTGCGGATTCCGTGCATTAAAAGCCGCCGAAAGTTCTTGGCCAAATCCAAGGAGTGGCTCAGGCAGCATAGGCATTGGAAGCGGCAGGATCAGCAAAAGCAACTGACGATGATGCTGCGCGGTTTCTACCAGTATTTCGGGTTACACCACTGCAAGCCGAAGCTCGACGAGGTCCGGCGGGAAGTACAACGCCAATGGGTCCGTTCGTTGAGACGACGCAGTCAGCGGCACCGGCTTCACTGGTCCTATCTCCAAAGGCAACCCTGGTTCGAACTACCACATGCGGTGTCGGCACTTCATACGACGGTATGACTTGCACTCCATGAGTGCAACCTGTGGAGCCCGTTGCGAGAAATTCGCACGGCGGGTTCTACGAGGGGGGACAGGCACAAGCGGCCTCAACCGCAAGACCTGTCCCTACCCACCACCGCAGGCGAGGACAGCCCTCGCCCAAGCGGGTTCCCCTGGCGCTGGTCGAGCAGGTGCTGGGGCTGTACCGCGACCGGTACTTTGATTTGAATGTGCAGCATTTCCACGAGAAACTCGGCGAAGAGCACGGCATCGGGCTGAGTTACACCTGGGTCAAGCGAGCTCTGCAAGGAGCCGGACTGGTGAAGCGCGGCCGCAAACGCGGGGTCCACCGCAAACGGCGCGAGCGGCGGCCATTGCCGGGAATGCTGCTGCATATCGATGGCAGCCACCACCGCTGGTTTCAGGACGAGCGCTGGTACGACCTGATCGTGATTCTGGACGATGCCACGAGCGCGATCTATTACGCGCAGTTGGTAGAAGAGGAATCGACGAGGACGGTCATGGCTGGCCTGCGCGAGGTGATCGAGCGCAAGGGCTTATTCTGCGCTTTGTACAGTGATCGGGGCAGCCACTTCTGGCTCACCCCCAAGGCTGGAGGCAAGGTCGATCTCCACCAGTTGACCCAGGTGGGGCGGGCTCTGCGCGAGTTGGGAGTGCGGATGATTCCGGCCTACTCACCGCAGGCTCGGGGCCGCAGCGAGCGTAGCTTCGGAACCTGGCAAGGACGATTGCCGCAGGAGTTGCGGCTGCACGGAATCACCACCGTCGAAGCCGCCAACCGGTTTCTGCGCGAACAATATATTGACGAGTTCAATGGCCGCTTTCAGGTTGCGGCAGCACAGCGCGGTACGGCCTTCGTGGCTTGCCCGCGTCGCGATCTGAACCTGATCTTCTCGCTCCAGTTCGAGCGTTCGGTGAATCGTGACAACACGGTCAGCTTCCAAAATCTGGTCTTGCAAATCGAACCGGTGAGGTGGCGGGCGACCCTTGCTGGTTGCAACGTCATGGTGCATCAGCACCTGGATCAAACTCTGAGTATGACCTACGGGCCGCACCTGTTAGGACGGTTCACCGCCCAAGGTGAAGCCTTGACGGAAACCAAACCTGCGGCCAGAAAAGCTGTGGAAAAGACGCTCTGTGGAAAAGCCAGAAAGACGGCTTTTCCCCCGAGCTTTGAAATCCCGCAAAACCCGCGGGATTCCAACTTTCCCACAGCTTCGACGACGGCTGGTTTATGACAACAACAAAAACCAAACCGGACATTTCACTTGCTACAAAAACCGGACATTTTAACTTGCAATGAACATCACCTGGGCTGGCACCGTGGCAGCCTCGGCAGCGTCATCGGTCGTTGCAAGTGTACTGGGTTTTTTGGCAGCCGGATCGACGGTCACCGCAATCGCCGAATTGGCGGGTGTTGAGGGGCTCCGCATCCTAGGTGGTTACCTGTTTATTATTGCAGCCGTCATCGCCTGGTACGCTGCTACTGCGTTGATGATCAATTCGTCCTTCGGTCGCACGGTTATGAGCCTTGGAACCACGAGCGGAGGAAAATGCGAGATTCGACCAGGGCTTGGCGAACCCGGGGTGCTTCGGGGCCAGTAGAGCTTTGCAGGCATTCTGAGTTTAAGTGAAGTGTAGAGGAAAGAGTTTGAGGTAAACGGAAAATGCCTCAGGAGAGAATGGCTACCAACCACCTGGAAGACCGAGTCTCGTTAGAGGAGATCATCGCCTTACAGAAACTGCTGGAGGACGGTATTCCGAAGGGGGCCGAGGTTGAAGATATGCGAACCGACGACGGGCCCAAAGCTGATACGAATAAGCCGACGGGAGGGCTGCTAAAGCTTCTGGCGCTCTGTGACGGCCCTTCAGTTAAGGCGATTACGCGAAATGCAAATAGCTTCGTGCTCCGTATCATTCAACGCTTAGGTCTGCTCATGAAACATCTCTGCAAGACCTTTGGTCGCAAGGTATTTGCGAAGAGAGCTACGTAACGGTTGTGTATGCGTACCTCGGCCAATCTGGGCACTCCTGACTCCTGATATCCCGCGCTCTTCCCCCTACCTCCTTTCTTCGCATAGGTTTTTGGAGTACCGGCGCCGCGCTGAAGTCCCTAGCGGATAGCCGTGGTATGGAAGCTTTGGAAACGGAGGTATCCTTGTTCCGATACCGCTTCAAGGAGATGGCGTGCGTAGTCGAGACACTGCATCCCGCTTACTTCGCGCTCGTTATGGCTACTGGAATCGTGGCCATCTCCGCACACCTTGAAGGACTACGCATTATTGCTGTTGGCCTGTCCTGGTTCAATGCTGTTGCTTTTATTGTGCTATGGATCATGTATCTTCTGCGCTTGGCCTTCTACCCGCGTTCCTTTCTTCGAGATATCGCAGACTTCGAGCGTGGGCCAGGTTACCTCACGCTGGTGGCGGGTTTCGGCGTTGCTGGGAGCCAGACGATCATTATCTTCGGCTACAGCAAATTTGCGGTTGGAATGTGGGTAACATCCATACCGCTCTGGTTTTGTTTGATTTACGCAGTATTTGCTGCATTGATCGTCAAGGAACACAAACCGTCACTTGACAAGGGGATCAACGGTGGATGGCTAATCGCGGTGGTCGCCACCCAATCTATATCAATCTTGGGAACGCTGTTGTCACCGTACCTATCTGCACATGAGCAGGGTATTCTTTTCTTTACCTTGTCTCTGTGGCTGTGCGGCGGAATGCTTTATTTTTGGCTGATTTCGTTAATTTTCTATCGCTACACGTTTTTTCATTTCTCACCAGCCGACCTGACGCCGTCTTATTGGATCGATATGGGAGCCATGGCGATATCAACATTGGCAGGAACTGCTTTGATCGAAAGTTCAAGCCGCGTACCCTTTCTTTCCGAGATGCTTCCGTTTCTTAGAGGCTTGACTGTGTTTTATTGGGCAACCGCCACCTGGTGGATTCCAATGCTGGTGATTCTGGAGGTCTGGCGGCATGTATACAAGAGGTTCAAGTTGATTTACGATCCCTTGTATTGGGGGTCCGTATTTCCGCTGGGTACGTACTCTGCCGCTACTCATCGCCTGTCAGATGTCTTCAATATGCTCGCTCTGGTTGGGGTTCAGCACGTTTTTGCGTACATTGGGCTCGCCGCTTGGCTGTTAACATTTCTCGGCCTAGTCAGGACTCTCTTAAGTTCTGCGAAAGAGATAGCACCCTGAGATAAATGCTCTCCCAGGCTGCTACAGACTGATCGCCCGAAAACGTTTCGCGAATGCCAGATTCAATGGCAGCACGCGTTCACGTCGGCGTTCCGCCTCCAAGTTCTTAGTTCTGGCGAAAAGAAGATCTTCTAGAGAAACTATTCCCAGCAGCTTGCGTGATCCACCCCTGCAGAAGCTCTACGGATAGCAGCAGCGCCGCGAGAGGTGCTGCGAAGGCGGCCGACATACCAGCAGCAGCACCAGCTACCAACAAAGTGCGCCTTTCGACGCTTGTCACATGGAAGAACTGAGCGATCAGTGAGCCAAATGCTCCTCCGGTCATAATGATTGGTCCCTTGGCGCCGAATGGCCCACCTGAACAACCAATCGAAATGGCCGAAGAGAGCCTCGCTGCGATCGGCTGACCGCATACGTGATGAAACGTATCTCTGAGCTTTAGTTCCGCGTGTTTTTCGATAACTGGTACTTCCTTCCTAGTCGGCGGTACAAACGGTTGATTGTGTTCGTCCTCGTATAGCGGGATAGTTCGCAGGGGAGTATTTTGTCTGCGGAGCACATATGGTCCACAAGTGCGCTAATCCTAGTTGCAATACGGAGTTTCGCAATTCTCGCGAGGGGCATCTCTCCCCATACGAAATCAGAGATACGGAAGAGAGCTGGCGAGATGCCGTGATGTGCAATAAAAAGTCGGGGCGCGCCATTGTCTATTTCTGGCTATGCACACAATGTTTTGGTCAGTTCACTCTTCAATTCACGGCAAATACCGGTGTGACACACATACCTAAGAGACAGTCTGAGCGCCTTGCTCGCAAATATGCATGAAAGTGAGGCTATCGTTGAAGCACATTCAGAAAGACCAGTTACGAGGTTACCGTGATCCACAGCACCAGCACGAGAATAACGCAGGATCGAAGGAATCTCCAGACATTCAACGTCATGAAACCGGAGTTGCAGCGGTCGCGCACCGGACGGAGAGTTCGCGGAAAGGCACTTTACCATCGAACTGGTGGGGCCGCTGAGACTGCGCACGCGTGTACATGAGGCAATGGGAAAACGGTAGAGATTCCAGTCTCGGTCTGGATATCTGGCGGTGAAATTGCACTATTGGACTGGTTCGACCGTCACAGACATGGCTGAAATCATTGTGTTCTACTGTTAATTCCTTACAACCAAAACAAGAAAGCTGTGGCCAGTGTGACCAAGGTGCTTGTAGTGGATGATGAGCGCACAATTGCCGATACACTGGCAATCATCCTCAACAAGGCTGGCTTCAAAGCTTCTGCCGTCTATTCCGGCATCCAAGCCGTCGAGGTCGCTAAGAGCATGAAGCCCGATCTCATTATCAGCGATGTCGCCATGCCAGAAATGAATGGGATAGAGGCCATGATTCTCATTCGTGGCTTTCTTCCGACCTGCAAAATTCTTCTCTTTTCCGGTCACGCCACGACGGTCGATCTGCTGGAAAACGTCCGTGCTCAGGGGCATGAATTCGAGATCCTTGCCAAGCCCGTCCACCCTCAGGATTTAATCGCAAAGCTGACAACCTGAATCCTTGGGGCTCCGGTAGTCGTCCGGAGGAATACATCCGGTACGTCAGAGGCCAGAAACACCTTTGACATCCGTCTCAGCATTACAGAGCCCACCGAGCCAACCGCTTAGCTAGAAACACGAAACCAGGTGCTGTCGTTGACCGTGCCCGGTTTAATTTAAGGAAGATTTCAAGCGCCGTTTAGCTAGGCGAACGGAGCCGTGGCGGACTGTTTTCGAAGCCACGCATTTCAACTTCTCGGCACCAATCCGACGAAGGTTTTGGTCTTTGCTGGAAGTGTGCAGGGGTTCCGATGTCATTCCTGATGCTATTGGTCTTTAATCACCCTCAACCGCCGCATCATGGGCAGACGGGTTAATACTCGGGCGATGAAATGGTTCTGGGCTGGCTTACCATAGCGGCTATGTTCGCTGCGAATTTAGGACTTGGGACAACCACATTGAAATGAGAGTTGTGCGAGGCTGAGCTCTCTGCCTCCAAGCCCTCTGGCGCGACCTCGGATTCTGGGAGACAAGGTGACGGCTAGCGAAAGAACCGGACGTCATGGTTAGCAGGAAGGGACGATCCCAGCGCGAACACCAAGACAATAAACGACACGATCAAAGCCGTCAGCATTTCATCCTTCTCAAAAGGCATCAGCGAAGCGGAGGCCGTTCTGCGAGGTTCCCAGTCCTCGATCATGGCAACATAAACGAATCTCAAAATACCTGGATTCGCAACCGCAATACCGGGCGTACGTCAACCCCACCAGAATCCACGCGACGAGCAAATTCTCGGACGAGTGGGCACGTTTGCAAATGAGATAATTGTCACAAATGGTATACCGAATGTACTTCCAAACAATTTTGCATACTTGTCATTCCTAAGATGTGGTGAAGCGACACATATGGGCTAACAGGGGTGCTCGTCGTACCCGTTCGCCAGGGCTTCCTTCACCCCGCCACCCAGCGAACCTGATCATGAGATTTTGTCGCTTCGCATGATCCGCGTTGATGCGAGACATCGCGCGGAAGGAGGCTGCGATGTCAGAGTTTGCCGAAGACAAAGCCCGGAGGGTCAACAAACGTAACTGGGTGAGCCTGGTACCCTACGGTTTGAACGAACAACACCCCAACAATGACCGGGACATTCTGGATTCCGTCTGGAAGAACCGGGACAATCTAGGCCATGCCTTTCGAATCGGTACCAGCGACATGCACAACTGGACAATGAGAGGCATACACCTGTGCGCCGTGTGCCTGCATTTGTTGCGGATAAACACCATGCCCGCCATGGACGCGCATCTATTCTCGGATGCAGGGCAACTGCGCGGTCTCTGAAAAGCGGTTGCGAAAGCTCGGACGCTTGCCAGTGCCAATGGTGCGCCGCCGGGGCGACAAAGGATTTCTGCCAATCTCCCGGGGCCAGGCAACCGAATTCATTGCCGACAAGTTGCGCGAAAGCGATCCCAAACGCATTGCCTGGTACATAACCTCCCGCGGGCTTACCAACGAGGCCTACTATGCCCATCAGAAAATCGCCGGTTCATCGGCACCAATCATGTCGATACCAGCGCTCGCATCTGTCATGCGCCGAGTACCTCGGGATTGAATGCGACAGTTGGCTGTGCCGGGACCACCCGCTCGTACTCCGACTGGATCGGTGCCGATCTGATCGTCCTCGTTGGGACGAACCTGGCGAACAATCAGCCGGTTGCAACCAAGTACCTCCATTATGCCAAGAAGGCCGGGAGCAAAGTTTTCGTCGTCAATCCCTTTCGCGAACCCGGGTTGGGCTGTTACTGGATACCGTCGGTGACCTAGAGTCGATTTGTTCGGCACCGGGATTGCCGATGACCACTTCCAGATCCACACAGGCGGCGACATCGCATTCTTTTACGGCGTTCTGAAGCACCTGATCGAGAACGGCTGGATCGACTGTGAGTTCATCGCTCAGCGCACTGCGGGATGAAGTGAGACGGAAGCGAAAGCGCGCAACTTTATAGCGAGAACTCTACTACCTGTTAGAGGAACATTTGGGAGAAGAATCGCCCTATGATCGGTTTTTGGGCGATGCCACGAACGGCGACGGAGCGCTCTTCACCCGTGAGATCGCCGTTGAGGCTGCCTGGCAGTGGTCGATCCTGTTCTGAACAACCAATACCGGGTTCTCTCATACAAACACGGCAGTTGGGGTCGAAAAGAGGTAGACGAGATCATCGTTTCAGATGGCGATTGGCACAACCCTGGCACCGAGGAGGCATCCTGATGATTTTCTCAGACGCGATCTACTACGCTGACGTAAGGCGAAAGCTGCGCAGCAGCAATTAATATACGGACAACCATGTGGATCGAACCTGCTTCCAGTGATCGTCAGGATGCGAAACCTTAGCTGACGAAACGAACCGCAAACCGAGGATAGTGATCGAATAAGGCACGAGTGGAGGGGAAGAGGAACCTGTGTCTGGGCACCCAAATCGTCAGCTGGCAGCTCACTGCGATTCTGATCTACAGCGAATAGGGACACCCCTTTCCACGGTGGCGCTGGAGATCGATAAGGAGATGTCGGTGGAATTGGCCAAGGAACGCGATCAGCTCCAGCTCTTGCTGGATGTAAACAATGCGCTCGTATCAAACTTAGAGTTGCATCCGTTATTGAACGCCATTTCAACCTGCATCCGCCGGGTGATGCAGCACGATTTCTCAGGTCTGAGCCTGTACGATCCAGAGATACGCCAGTTTCGGCTGCATGCGCTCGATTTTCCGAAGGGCAGGGGACTCATCCGTGAGGAAATCGTTTTTCCTGTGGAAGAGTCACCCCATGGGAGAGCCTTTAGAAGTCGCAAGCCGTTGCTTGTCAGACGGCTAGAACGACAGCAATTTCCCTGCGATATTACGGAATGGCTGCTCTCGGAGGGGATTCGGTCAGCTTGCTGGCTGCCGTTAGTGCGAGGTGATAGAGCGATCGGCGTGCTGAATATCGCCAGCATGCGAGAGGACGCATTCAGTCGCGACCAGATGGCACTGCTCAGTCAAGTTGCCAGCCAGATTAGCATTGCAGTCGAGAATGCCCTCGCCTTCCGGCAGATTACCGAGCTCAAAAACCGCTTGGCGGAAGAAAAGATCTACCTTGAAGATGAGCTTCGCACCGAACACAGCTATGACGAGATTGTGGGCGAGAGCCCCGCGTGGAAAAATGTTCTCCAGCAGGTTGAAATCGTCGCGCCCACCGACTCTGCAGTTCTGATTCTGGGTGAGACCGGTACCGGCAAGGAGCTTATTGCCCGCGCTATCCACGAGCGCAGCCCTCGGCATGAGCGTACGTTTGTGAGAATGAGCTGTGCCGCCGTGCCGGCAGGACTGGTCGAGAGTGAGTTGTTTGGTCACGAAAAAGGCGCTTTCACCGGCGCGCTCGCAAAGCAGATCGGACGCTTTGAATTGGCCCACGGGGGTAGCCTATTCCTCGATGAAGTGGGGGACATACCGCTGGAACTGCAACCCAAACTGCTGCGCGCATTACAAGAACGCGAATTCGAGCGCCTGGGCAGTGGGCGAACCCTGAAAGTGGATGTTCGCATCATTACAGCTACCAACCGCGATCTGGCTGGCATGGTCACGCGGCGCGAGTTTCGCGATGATCTGTACTACCGACTGAACGTTTTCCCGATTCTACTGCCGCCACTGCGCGAACGTCCGTCGGACATTCCCCTGCTGGTTCGCTACTTCGTCCACCGGCATGCCGAACGTATTCGCAAGAAAATCGACAGCATTCCAGCGGACGCAATGGAGGCCCTCACGTGGTGGCACTGGCCGGGCAATGTCCGCGAACTGGAAAACATAATCGAGCGAGCGGTGATACTGTCGCGCGGTCCAGTACTCCAGTTGCCCGTGAGTGAACTAAAATCTCCACCTGACTCGTGTCAATCCGAACCAATCACGCTTGAGGCTGCTGAGCGAGCCCACATACTGCGTGTACTTCGAGAGTGCCATGGCTTAGTCGGTGGTCCCAGTGGGGCTGCCGCCCGATTGGCCATGAACCGCAGCACGCTAAACTCAAGAATGCGGCGGATGGGAATCTCGCGCAAAGACACCTGGTGATGTTTCGCCACTCTGGCGAAGTATCGACACACAGGCTCACCACTTACTGCTCTCGGTAGAAAAACCCAGCAACTTCCGACCACATAACCACGCTTCGCTCAATAGCTTACAAGTTTCCTTAATCCGGAACGTTAGCATGGACCGTCACGTGCCTCTCATTGCGCGTAAGAATCGAACGTTCATGTCACTAACGGCGAGGATGAAATGCTATGTGTCCTATGTCAACACGATGAATCCTTCGCAGGGAAAACCCACTGCGTGCCTTGTTTGGAGATGATTCAACGGTTGCAAGCTATATCAAATGGGATTGACTCGCAGCCTGTACCGAACCGGAGAGCAGCGGCCGCGAATGAATGGTACGGAAAGGGGTACTGGAGATGAGTGCATTTGAACTTGCAAGCCCATACGTCTTGAACAATATGTCTTGCACAACGAGGGCACTACTAGCCGCACTGAATTGCGATGAATGCGAGCTCGAGACGATAGTGCCGAATTGAAGAGAGTGTTTTTATGCTGCGAGTCACAGTCGAACACTTCGATACACACGTCACACTAAAGGTTGAGGGCAAGCTCAAGGGTTCCTGGGTAGACGAATTGGAGCGGTGCTGGCTGACGCTAACCAGAACTCTTCCCAATAAATCGGTGCGAGTGGAGCTTACCAGCGTTGGATTTGTCGCCCCGGAAGGCAGAGAACTGATTGGCAGGATGGCTGCCGCAGGAGCAGAGTTGATTGCCTCTGGACCGATGGTGAAGGCGATCGTCGACGAAGCTTGTGCAGCAAATAAGAGGACAGCAACTCCGAAGTCTGTAGCGTAACGCACTTTGGCATAAATGCTTTGGGGCTGCCGCTATTACAGACGTTAGTCGAAACGAGGATACCGGAGAGCGAGTTTACGAAGATCAGATGTTCGCAAAACATCAACTCCGGGCCTTTATGTGAGGTCGAACAATGCAACTTGCGAAGCTGACAAGGTTATTTGAGGTGTACCCTCGTGTGCAGAAAATTGAATCTATTCTCTGCCCTGTTGATTTTTCGGAGTTTTCAGTCTACGCGTACGAGTATGCGCAGGCGCTGGCATGGCACTACAAGGCAACGTTGTTCTTACAGTTCGTTCTTTCATCCCCGAGGCCCTCTGAAGGTTGGTCAGACGCCTCTGAAGAGAGCTGTCGGAAAGACTGCGCCGACGTGGAACGGCAGCTTAAAGAATTTGCGATCCGCCATAGGATGACTGGGATTCGGCCACGATGCTTTGTGCAAGAGAGTTCGCAAGAGGGATCGGTGACGGATCTAGCCCATCTAATCATCTCTCTGGCGGAAACGCAGGCAGCGGATCTGATCGTGATGGGAACTCACGGACTACGCGGAATGGATCGGCTGATAATGGGATCCGTGACAGAGAAAGTGTTGCGGCGAGCCCGGTGCCCGGTCTTGGCAGTACGAAAACCTGCCCATCAAGTCTTTAGCTCCGTACAAAAGTCTGAACCAATCCCCGTGAGAAAAATGCTTCTTTGTACGGATTTTTCAAAACTTTCTCATCACGCGTCGGAGTATGCATTCTCGATGGCCATGGAGTACGGCGCGGAACTTACGCTGCTGCACGTGTTGGAAGATATTGCAAGGTCAGCAGACCTTCAGAGCGCGACTAATGAGGCGATGAAACTGTTGGAAGAAAGCATTGTGCCACAAGTGCGCGAGGAGTGCATCGTCAAGGTGACGGTACGGTTCGGGAAGCCGTACCAGGAGATCACTCAACTGGCACTTGAAAAACAAACTGACCTAGTAATCATGGGAGTGCGTGGTCGTGGCTCGTTGCACACGGCGCTCTTTGGCTCAACAACCTACAGAGTGATACAGCTAGGAGCGGTTCCAGTGCTCGCAGTTCATATTTGAGTATCTTCGCGAGCAGATGCTGTCTGTTATTACTTTTGTCCTTCGGCAGTTTTAACCAGCAAACTCTGAAACACATGGAGTCTGCCAGCCATAAACCATGCGGCCGAACCCGCCATGTATAATCGCCACAATCGGTACTTAACGTCACCAGCAACACGGCGTGCCTCGTCTGCGTGACTCTCCAGCCTGCGTACCCAGTGTCGCAATGTCAGACCATAGTGCTCACGTAAGTTCTCGGTTGAGCGTACTTCGAAGGCAGCCATTTCCGCGGCCCGAAGTACTTCGTGGATCGGCTCGAGTTCACCATCAGGGAACACATAAGCATCGGTGAACGAGCCGGTCCTTTGTGCAGGCTCGTTGGGCGGGCGCGAGATGCCACTGTTGAGGAACGCTCCGCCCAGCGGTAATAGCCGCCATATGCGTCTGAAATACTCCGGCAACTGCTTTGCCCCGACGTGTTCGACCATACCTACGCTAGCGATTTTGTCGAACCCTGCTATTTCGTTTAGATCTCGATAGTCACAGACCTCCACCCGGCATCGATCATCCAGCCCAGCCTCGTGAATCCGTTCGAGCGCCAGTCGCGCCTGCTGTTGGCTCAAGGTGATGCCAAGCGCCTTGACTCCGAAGTTTTGAGCGGCGTGAATGACCAGTCCGCCCCAGCCACACCCAATATCAAGAAAGCGCTCGCCGGCCTGCAGTTGCAGAGCGCGGCAGATTTTCTCCAATTTGTACAGTTGCGCTGTGTCGAGGTCATTCTCAGGGCATGCAAAACACGCCGTGGAATAGATCATTCGCGAGTCGAGAAACAACTTATAGAACTTATTTGAGACATCATAGTGGTACCGGATTGCACGGCGATCACGTTCTCTGGAATGCAGGGGACCTCGCAATCGCGGTGCCCGGTACTCATGTGCTGGATTGTTATCCGGCAATCGCATCAACAACGAACCAATCCGCAGGCGCTCCCGCAATGTATACCGTTCCATCAGACCTCTGCCGAAGCTTACCGCCGACTCGATGTCACCTTCGATATCGCAGTCGTCGTAGATGTATGCCTCGCCTAGGCTGAGTTCAGTGGGTGATGAGAACATTCGCCGCAGGGCTCCGGGATGCTGGATTACCAGCGTGAAGCGTGTGGGCCGCCCCTCTGTTGCCGGAACCACCGAACCCTCCCACAAACGTATGGCGAAGGCGCGAGGGTAAACACCGCTCATCGCTTCATCCAGGAAGTCCAGACTGTTTTGAACTGTGTCGTAGGTTGGAACATGCATAACTGACATAATATGGGCCCCTTTTACAAAATAGATGCGACGCCGCAATCATAAGAATTCCGGCTCCTATAAACATTTCTGTTACGGAATGACGAGTAATCCACCGTAGGCACAACAATGACGCGGAGTTGAGGTCACGACAAGCACTTTCCCGACATACTGGTGGGCGCGCTCCATCATGGGGAGGGACACCTGAGGAGTAACGTGATTCTGCGCACCGACGAGTGGATGAGATTGCGAATGGGTCAAATGTTTAGAAAACGATGACGAACGTACTTCCAACCAATTTCCTGTATTTTGTTTCGTAGTTTATTGTGGGCGATACCCCTGGATTACGGGGAAGTCGCAGTATCCGCCATTCCGTGTCCTGACGTTTCTCCCCACCCGGCTACCGAGCGCCACCTTTGTACGTAATGGTCGTCGCTTCGCAAAAGTCGGCGTTGATGCGCGACAACGTGCTCCTCGCGTGGAAGGAGATTTCGATGTCAGAGCTCGCCGAAGATAGGGCTAGAAAGCTGAATAAGCGAAACTGGGTCAGCCTCGTGCCTTATGGCTTAAACCAACAACACCCCAATAACTATCGTGACATTCTGGAATCGGTATGGGAAAACCGCGATAGTCTGGGCTACGCCTTCCGAATCTTGAGCGATGGTTGTTGCGATGGCTGCTCGCTCGGCACCAGCGGCATGCACGACTGGACAATGAAAGGAATACATCTCTGCGCCGTGCGCTTGCAGTTGTTGCGGCTGAACACCATGCCGGCTATGGACTCGCGCCTCTTCGAGGATGCCGGAAAACTGCTAGGGTTCTCCGAGAGGAAGTTGCGAAAGCTGGGCCGCCTGCCTGTGCCGATGGTGCGCCGCAAAGGCGACAAGGGCTTCAAAGCCATCTCCTGGGATGATGCGTCTGAACTGATCGCAAGTAAGCTGCGCGAAACCGATCCGAAGCGCCTTGCCTGGTACCTGACCTCCCGCGGGCTTACCAACGAGGCTTACTACGCCCACCAGAAGGTTGCGCGCTTCATCGGCACGAATCATGTCGATACCAGCGCCCGCATCTGCCATGCGCCGAGCACCTCCGGTTTGAACGCGACCGTCGGCTGTGCCGCAACCACCTGCTCTTACTCCGACTGGATCGGCGCCGATCTTATCGTTCTTGTCGGCACCAATTTGGCCAACAATCAACCGGTCGCGACGAAGTATCTACATTACGCGAAGAAGGCCGGGACCAAGGTTTTCGTCGTCAATCCATATCGCGAACCCGGATTGGATCGTTACTGGATACCATCGGTGACTGAGAGTGCTTTATTCGGCACCAAGATCGCCGATGACCACTTCCAGATCCATACAGGAGGCGACATCGCTTTCTTCTATGGGGTGCTAAAGCATCTGGTCGAGCGGAACTGGATCGACCGCGAGTTCATTGATCGGCGCACCGCCGGATGGAGCGAGACGGAAGCCAAGGTGCGAAGCCTATCTTGGGAGACGCTGGAGAGCGGCTCGGGACTGACGCGCAAGGAAATGTTCCGCTTCGCCGAGACATTCGGCAAGGCTCGCCATGCCATCATCGTGTGGAGTATGGGCATCACCCAGCACGCTTACGGAAGCGACAACGTTCGGGCAATCGTCAACCTGCAGCTTGCCAAGGGCAACATCGGCCGCGAGCACACCGGACTGATGCCGATTCGCGGGCACAGTGGCGTCCAGGGCGGGGCCGAGATGGGCGGAATGCCTAGTGCGTATGTAATGGGTTTCCCAGTAGGAGAGGTGAACGCGAAGAAGTTTGCCTCTGCCGAGATGTGGGGCTTCGAGCCGCCTTCCTGGAAAGGGCTCAGCGCCGCGCATATGGTTCTGGCCGCCGACCGCGGCGAAATCGACGCGCTCTGGCAGAGCGGCGGCAATTTCAAGTCAACGCTGCCGGAGCCGGAAATGGTCAACCGTGCTCTCGGCAAGATTAAGCTGCGCATTCATCAGGACATCGTCGCCAACCCAACGATGTTTGTCGAGCCGGCTGATATGGTCGTGCTTCTGCCCTCTCGAACGCGTTACGAGCAGCGCGGCGGAGGAACCGAGACCAGCACCGAACGGAGGGTAATCTACAGTCCCGAGATTCCCGGACCGCGTCCGGGCGACACTCGCGACGAATGGGAGATCCCGGTCATGGTGGCCCGCAAATTCGATCCCGCGCGCGCTGTGGCGGCTTTCCCATGGCGGGATACGCAAGACATTCGCAACGAAATTGATCGTGTTTGCCCGACGTACAAAGGCATTGCGAAGCTGCAGAAAAAGGGTGATCAGTTCCAGTACGGAGGCCCGCGTCTATTGGTGGACCGGTGCCTTACGCCCGACGGCCTGGGCCATTTCACCGCCGTACCGCTTCCGGAAGAGGCTGTCCCCCAAGGCCGTTTTTTGCTGTCAACACGACGTGGCAAGCAGTTCAACAGCATCCTGATGGCCGATAAAGACCCACTTACCGGTGCCAGGCGCGACGACATCATCATGTCCGCCGAAGATGCCCAGCGCATGGGCCTGAAGAGCGGGGACGCTATTACGCTGCGCAACGAACTCGGATCGTTCTCGGGACGTGTGCGCGTTGACCGCATCAAGCCTGGCTGCCTCCAGGCGCATTGGCCCGAAATTAACGTGATCATACCCGCCGGTCGGCTGGATCCAAGTGGAGTGCCTGATTACAACGCGACCGTGGAGGTAGTTGGAGGAAGCTGCCTGGGCGCGGTCGACGCAACTAGCGGTAGCATGGCTGCCGATTAGAGCTGTTGAAGCACGGCAGGTAAGGAGTTGAATCGTGATTCCGCGCATGGTGTCCGTAACCGGAGTCAAGGAATGGAACGAGGGCGAGTTGCGCACGCTGGACGACTACCTCGTCGGCGAAGAGCCGCTTGAGATTCGCGTCGGCGATGTCGCCCTCAGCGTCACGATGCGCACCCCCGGCCACGACATGGAACTAGCAACCGGCTTTCTTTTCACCGAGGGCCTGATCTCTGATCGGAAGCAAGTCGCATCCGTCCGCCACGAGCCCGATGCCAGACAGAACGGCGCTAATTACGTCCGGGTGGATCTGGCTCCCGGCGTTGTGCTTGATTCCAAGGCCAGCCAGCGTAACTTCTACGCTACTTCAAGTTGCGGAGTCTGCGGCAAGGCTTCGATAGATGCGGTGCGAGTGCGCAGGATCAAACCTGCCAACTCAGAATGCACTGTTGATCCTGAAGTGCTCTGCCGCTTGCCCGATCAACTCCGCACGGCGCAACCCGTCTTTAACAGAACTGGTGGATTGCATGCCGCCGGCCTGTTCAGCCTGAGCGGTGAGTTGCTAGTTCTACGCGAGGACGTAGGCAGGCACAATGCGGTCGACAAGGTGGTCGGATGGGCGCTGGCAAATGATCGCCTGCCGCTGAGCAATTCGCTGCTCATGGTAAGCGGGCGCGGCGGCTTTGAGATCGTGCAAAAAGCTTTGGTGGCGGGCGTTCCGCTGCTCGCCTCGATATCGGCGCCCTCTGACTTGGCGGTGAATCTCGCACGCGAGTTCGGTATGACGCTCATCGGATTTTTGCGGGGACGAAGATTCGTTATTTACTCGGGAGCGGAACGGCTTGCGGCTGCTACTCCTCAGATAGCTGAGTCCAAACGCGTCGCTTGATACGGAATGGAGGTGAAACGGAAGCGGTCAGACGGCCTCGTGGTCTCCACACCAACTTCCGCCTCAGGAATTAACCGGTCCTCGCAGTGAGCCTGCGAATGCAGTGGTTTCGGCTAGATCCGCCACGCCATCATTACTAAGAAATGGAGAAAAGCCATGACCACAGATCGTATCGCTAACCGCTGGGGAATTGCTGTTGCAGCGGTCATCATGCAGCTCTGCCTGGGCGCAGTGTACGGTTGGAGCGTTTTCGTCAAGCCTCTAACCAATTCCGCGCACTGGACACTCACACAGGTTTCACTCAACTTCACGCTAGCCATTGTCTTCCTCGGGGTGGGAACCGTCATCGGTGGACTCTGGCAGGATCGCGTCGGCCCACGCCGGGTCGCCACCGTTGCCGGCATCCTTTACGGCATTGGCTATATGGTGGCGGCCTTGGCAGCGGCCCATCACTCCCTCGCTGGGATGTACTTTGGCTACGGTGTTCTGTCCGGACTCGGCATGGGCATGGGATATATATGTCCGGTTGCGGCTTTGGTGAAGTGGTTCCCAGATCGTCGCGGCCTAATGACTGGAGTCGCAGTCTGTGGCTACGGCGCGGGCGCACTGGTAATGAGCCCTCTCGCCGCCCGGGAAATCCTTGCCGTGGGCGTGCCGGGAACTTTTCTGACGTTAGGAATTGTGTACCTGATCCTGGTGGTGATCATGGCCCAGTTTTATCAGAATCCTCCGCAGGGCTGGCATCTCGAAGGGTGGGAGCCGCGATCTGCCGTTTCCAAGGCCGCTTCCACTTATGACTTCACGGTGAAAGAGGCGATGTCCACGCCCCAATTCTGGCTTCTCTGGATCATGCTCTTCCTGAATGTCTCCGCCGGAATCATGATCATCAGCCAGGCTTCGCCGATGGCACAGCAGTTGGTAGGGCTCACCCCTGTTGCCGCCGCTGGCATTGTAGGTGTGATCTCGATTTTCAACGGTTTTGGACGCGTCTTCTGGGCAGCGGTTTCCGACTATCTCGGTCGCGCCCGCGTTTATTTTCTGCTGTTTCTCATTCAAGTAGGCGCTTTCTTCGCTCTGCCGCACCTGCATACGGCGGCGCTGTTCACCACGGCGGTCGCGCTCGTTGGACTCTGTTATGGCGGCGGCTTCGGCACCATGCCGTCTTTCACCGCAGACTTCTTCGGCGCCAAGTACATGGGAGGAATCTATGGCTGGATCTTGCTCGCTTGGGGTGCCGGTGCAATTCCGTCGCCCATTCTGATTGCTCGGGTCCGGCAAACCTCTGGGACGTACCAGGCTGCGATTCTCGTCATTGCCATTGTGATGGTGTGTTCGCTCATCTTGCCACTCATCGCCCGCCGCCCGAAAAACACGCTCGGGAAAGTCATCACACTGCCGAAGGAGAGGGCTGCTGCATAGTTTCGCTTTGCACGCAGTGGTGAGTTGCATGGGCAGCAAAATGGTGATCATGGTTATCACGAGGTAAATCGATGTTGCAGTCAGAAGTTGGCGGTAGCGTTAGCAATGGGGATTTTGACTCTCCGGTTAGTGCGCTGAAGATTAAGAAGATTATACTGCCGGTTGATTTCCCTAATACCTCACTGGGTCTGCTCCATCAGGCTGCGGCATTAGCCCACCATTTTCATTCTGAGGTGGTGATGCTGCACGTCATGACGGAGCTGAGCCACGAGACCGGCGCACACGACAACGGCCTCCAGATTTCTGGTTCGCATAGGGAGACGATCATAAGAGCCCAGAAAAACTTAGACCGGTATCTCGGACGGGAGTTTAGAGGTCTTGCCATTCATCGCATGTTGGTTAATGGCAACCCGGTCCAAGCATTTGTGCAGGCGGCTCAGGCGGAGAAAGCCGACCTGATCATGATGTCATCCCATGGATTGACGTTCAGCCAGTTTCTTCTTCACCCAGGGACAGCGAAAGTGAACGATTGCCCAATTTGGACCAACCCTCAGGTGGAGGAGTCACCGGCGCAGGAGTTCGTTATTCGCAACATCCTGTGTGCAGTCGATTTCGACCCACCTAGTCACACAACTGTGTCGTGGGCTGCACAGATGGCCGCAGAATTCGGTGCCCGTCTTACGCTCGCCCACGTCACTGCCTCATTGAAGCGTTGGGGACCTGGCGGCAGCTACGTCGATCCAGAATGGAAGAAGCTGCTTGTCAGCGCGGCTTCTCAGCATCTCGAAAAGCTGCGGCAAGATTGGGGCATTGAGGCAGATATATTTATCGGCAATGGGGACATGCCTAATGTGCTGGGCCAAGCTGCGAAGCAGACAAAGGCAGATTTGTTAGTGAACGAATGCTACCCGTATTGCGGTAACTTGGGTCTTCACGGCTTCTCAATTATCAGTTCTCTGCCGATTCCAGTTCTGAGCGTATGAGAGCAAGAGGTCCTATCCCCTGGGTACTGGAGTTACTGTGGGCACCGAGGATTTCATATCTCGATTTCAGAGCGATGCTGCTCACAACGACCTGTCGCACCTCGACGATTTATCGGCTTGACGCTGGTTGTCTCGTCAATTCTGTTGCCTCGTTAATTCTGAAGAGGAGGCGCAACATGCCATTCGATAGACCAAGTAGACTGTTGCGAGGCTGCGGTCCTAATAAGACGCTGCGGTGGGCAACACCCTCACGCGTGGAGAATGCATGCTGAGCCGCTCGAACAAAATGGCCATTGTTGAGGAGATAGTTGGGTGTCGGCGAACCCCAAACTAGTGAATATGAACATCAATCAAGCATTTTTCGCGCCCAACGTAGTATTTGAGAGACTGCGCGCCCGTTGCACGGTACGCCGGGTCAAGGAATCTGTCGTGATTTTTACCCAGGGAGAAATGCCAAGACAGATCATTCTGCTACTGAGTGGAGGAATAGCACTTACGCCCGATGCGATGGAGCCCAGCCTCTGCCGCGTCGCGGGTCCAGGTTCAATTCTGGGCTTGCCTGCTAACTTGTGCAACCAGCCCTACAGTCTCACCGCGGTCACCGTCGGGGCCTGCGATATTGCCGTTCTCCCGCGTAAGCTACTTCTCGAATTTCTACAACAAAATCCGGAGACCGCTCTTGGCATAGCACGAATGCTAGCCAGGGAACTTGAACAAATGCAAAACCAAGCCGTCCAAATAAGGCTTGAGTCTATGCATGAGTCGCCGTCCTATCCAGTGCGACGAGGCGCGCGGTCTTCGCGCCGGAAGGTTGCGCCATGATGAGACATCTCTATATCAGTTTGCGCTGAATCGCGTTCATCACCGCTTCGAGACGGTTGTGGGTTCGCAATTTCTGATTGATGTGGTGCAGATGATTCCGTAACGTCTGAGCAGTAATGCCAAGCCTGTGTGCTACGTCGGACGAGTCCTTCCCGTCGGCGAACAACTTCAGTACCTGTCTTTCCTGCTCGGATAGCGAGGGAACCGGCGCGGCGCGCACCGCGCTTTCGCCCACCCCTGTAAGTTCCCGGGAAAGATCGAGCATTTTGTGGACGAGGTCTTCGGTTCTCTTCTGGTCGGTAATGTCGTGGGCAAGATGCACAAGCAGACGGCGGGCGGTGCGCGCATTCACAAATTCCACGGTCGACATATTGATCCAGACGCGTCGCCCCGATCGCGTCTTTACGCTCACGTCAAAGTTTGGTATGGCGCTGCTCCCTTTTCCGTTACACTCCGCCACCCTTGAAAGCGCTGGCCAAACTGGTGTGCCAAGCGGGCCGAGTCCCTCAAAGAGTTCATGGCAGGTCGTGCGCAGAGCTTCTTGCGCGGCGTACCCAAATAATTTCTCGGCCGCTTTGTTCCATGAACATATTTCGCCCTCCTGATTGACGGTGAAGGCGGCGTCGGTAGTTCGCTCGAACAAGTTGAACAGTTCACTCTCTAACATTTGTTACGAGTGTCCCTCCTCGAAGTACAGATGCCTCATGGCAGCAAATCGGTGCATTACCGCAGCCTTGAGTCACGTGCAATGGACTCATGCGGCTCAACCGCTGCAGAAATTCGAGCGCTGCTTTCCTCCTCACGATCCAGATCGTGCGCTTTTAGGTTACAAGGGAGAGATTGAGGTTACTCCTTGAGAATGCAAGGGAAGAACTGATTATAACGGTGAGAATGACGAACGTACTGCGGCGAAATCAAACTGATTTATCGCGGTACAGCACCCATGTATAAAATGGAAAACCATTTTTCCAAACCTTCCCTCCTAAGACTTTGTGGGCGACACCCCGGAACCCCGGTTACCGAACAAGCCTCATCCGCAAGTTTTGTCGCTTCGCAACAGCCGGCTCTGATGCGCGATACGAAATGCAAAATGCGGTGAAACCCAACGAGGCCGGAATTGGCCCAATAATCTGCAATGCTTGCGGAATCTTGTAAGCCGCTGGGCATGAGAGCAATGGCATTGCCGAAAGGTCATCATGCTACGGGTCACAGTCGAATACTTCGACTCAAACATCACGCTGAAGGTTGAAGGGGAACTGAATGGCTCTGGGGTGGAAGAACTGGAGCGCTGCTGGCTATTGATAAGCTGTACCGCCCCGAATAAGCGATTGCGGGTAGAACTCGATGGTACTTGCTTTATCGCTCAGGAAGGCAGAGAACTGATTGGCAGGATGGCTGCCGCCGGGGCAGAGTTGATTGCCTCTGGACCGATGGTGAAGGCCATCGTTGGGGAGAGTCGAGAAGCAAATCAGAGCACAACACAATCCGTGGCCTGATGAGCTTCTTACGATTGTTTAACGACTGGATTTGCGGTGAAGGAATGTATCCATGTTTGCCGAGCCAAAATCGCTATTTTTCTTGATGGTAATGATACCGCTCGTCGCCGGGCTTGTGTGCTTGTTCATTGTAAAATTCCAATCTCCTATTCAAATTCGTAAACCATCGTGTATTGCTGACGCCTCAAGTACTCCGAAAGCTTTTGATGACACCCTTGGCGTCCTCTCGATTGCAGATGCATACGATTCCGACCGCAGCATTCTTTGGGAGAACCAAGTATTCGCTCTCCGGCGCATTGGCTCACACGTAACAATCTCCGAACTGGTTAACCTATGGGACCGATACCAACACCTGTATCCTGAACTGTATGAACAGACAACTTTCTCGGACTGGATGGCATTTCTGCAGAACTACGGCCTGGTGGAGTCCAACGGCAGCTTGGTCCGACTTACGGCGAACGGTCGCGAATTTCTGAAGTGCCTAGTCTGCAACGCCGACCTTTCCCGAGCGAAATGAGTCTTGCGAGGAATAGCTAATGTTCGACGTTGTGACCATTGCAAGAGAGTACGGCAGCGGCGGATCTGATATTGGGCGCCAAGTGGCGAAGACGCTGGGTTGGGAGCTTCTCGACCGCCAAATCATCGAGCGCGTTGCTGCAGTAGGTAAGGTAGATCGCGCCTGGGCTGCTGAGGCAGACGAGCAGTCCCGCGGATGGTGGGAAAAGATACTTTCTGGCTTCCGTTATGGCGGTCCCGCACTGTACTTGGGGGGTGCCGGTGACATGGGAGTGAATCGTGACTCGCTGCAAGAGTTCACGGCCCATGTCATTCAAGAGGCAGGAAAGATAGGAAACTGCGTGATTATCGGAAGAAGTTCGGAGTGCGTTCTGCGCAATGAAGCCCGCGCGCTGCATGTGATGGTGTATGCGCCGTTAGAGGAAAAGCTGGAGCGGATGAAGCAGCGCCACCCACATGAGCATGATTTGCGGGGATTGCTGCGCCGCATCGATGCGGAGCGATTGCGCTATGCTCAGGACTATTTCGGCTGCGACTCACGTGACCGGGAGTTATACCATCTCTGCGTAAACAGTGCGCTTGGGATTGACATTTGCGCGGAACTGATCGTCCGCGCAATTCACTCGTCAGCGAATGGGCAGCGATCAGTAAACCGTAAAGCCTTCGGCTGAGCATCGGTTCCTTTACTGAAGTCTTACCTTGGTTCTTTTTACGTGACGTTTTGACTCGGCGAATATCCCTCTTGTGCACTCTATACAGCGCCGCATCCGAACGATCACGGGTAGCTGGTTCGATCCACAAGGCTGTCTGTAAATTGATTGCTGCTGCGCAGCTTTCGCCTTACGTCAGCGTAGTAGATCGCGTCTGAGAAAATCATCAGGATGCCTTCTTGGGGCCGGGGTTGTGCCAATCGCCATCTGAAGCGATGACCGCGTCAGCCTCTTTAGGCCCCCAACTGCGGCGCCTGTAGGACAGAACCCGGTGGTGGTTCTTCAGAACTGGATCGACCACCGCCCAAGCAGCCTCAACCGCGATCTCACGGGTGAAGAGCGCTCCGTCGCCGTTCATGGCATCGCTCAAAAGCCGCTCGTAGGGCGATTCTTCTCCCAGATGTTCCTCTAACAGGTAGAGTTCTTGCTGTTCTCCGACGAACTCCTTTCCTGCCAGTTTGACGCGAGCGGCCAGCGCGATGGCCGAGCTGGGTGACAGCCGGAATCGCAGGTAGTTGGTTCGTCCGAACGTCGGCGTTGAGTCGGCGAAAAGCCGCTGCGGCGGCGGCTTCAACTCCACCAGAATTTCGGTCGCGGTAGCTGCCAGATATTTGCCAGAGCGCAGGTACCAAGGCACGCCATTCCAGCGCCATGAATCGATGAAAAGCCGCAGCGCACAAAAAGTCTCGACATCGGAGTTCTTCGCCACGTCCTTCTCCTTCCGGTAGCCGGCGTACTGGCCGCGTACCAAGTCGTCAGGCTTCAGAGGGCGCATGGCTTGAAAGACCTTTGCTTTCTCGCTGTGCACGGCTCCAAAATTTCTATTGGAAGGCGGCTCCATGGCAAGTAGTGCGACGATCTGGAAGAGGTGGTTCTGGATCACGTCACGCAAACAGCCGGCGGTTTCGTAAAACGCGCCGCGGTTCCCCACGCCAAAATCCTCGGATAGGGTTATCTGGATGCTGGAGACATAGTTGCGGTTCCAGATCGGCTCCAGAAACGAATTGGCGAAGCGGAAATAGAGGATATTCATGATCGCCTCCTTCCCAAGGAAGTGGTCAATACGGAAGATCGAGTCCTCCGGGAACACCGTGTGCGCAACTTGGTTGAGTTCCCGCGCCGAGGCTAGGTCGCGTCCGAACGGCTTTTCGACAATGACGCGCGCATGCTCGGCCAGATTCGCGACACCGAGTCCTTTGATCACCGTCTCAAAGAGCGAGGGTGGAATTGCGAGGTAGTGCGCCGGGCGACGAGCATTGCCCATCGCCTCTTTTATCGCTGTGAACGTACTTGGGTCGTTATAGTCCCCACTCACGTACTTGAGCAGGGAAAGAAGATGGTGGAGGGCCCGCTGGTTATCGAACCCACCCGATCGTTTTATGCTGTCCGTCACCCGCTTGTGCAGACGCTCCAGGCTCCACTTTGGAAAGGCGACGCCGATTACCGGAACCTTGAGGTCGCCTCGCTTCGCCATCGCATAGAGTGCCGGAAAGATCATCTTGTGGGCGAGATCACCCGTCACACCGAAGAGCACCAGCGCATCTGAAAGGGAGGCAGCCATCAGTCACCTCCCTTCTTGGATGCGGCCAATTTCTCTCATGGCGAGTCTCTCGATATCCAGCCATTTTTTTTCTCGCGAGCGATTGAGACCTGCGCTGAGTGCTTTTCCCTCATCTCAACCACTGTGCATAGGTCAGGCGTAATCAATTTCGAAGCAAATCAATTCCCGCATTCGGAGGTCATCACTGTCTATACCCATTGAAGATTACGCGATGATCGGCGACTGCCACACAGCGGCTCTCGTCTCAAAACAGGGATCGATCGACTGGCTCTGCTTTCCCCACTTTGACTCCGCTGCCTGTTTCGCCGCGCTGCTCGGAACCGCCGAACACGGGCATTGGTCCATCTCTCCCGTAGAACCAATTCGCAGCATTCGCCGCCGCTACCGTGAAGGGACTCTCATTCTTGAGACTGAATTTGAGACCGACAGCGGATCGGTCCTGCTCATCGATTGCATGACGCCTCGGGAGGAAACGCCAGAACTTGTGCGCCTTGTGATTGGCAAGCGCGGACAGGTTCGGATGAACATGGAACTCGTGATTCGATTCGATTATGGGTCAGTGATCCCATGGGTAAGGCGCACCGAGACAGGCATCTCGGCAATCGCTGGTCCGGACATGCTTAGCCTGAGGACACAGGTGCCGCTTCATGGCGAAGACTTCAAAACGATCGGGGAATTTATCGTGAACGAAGGTCAAACGATGCCCTTCGATCTCACGTGGTATCCCTCAAACCGGGACGAACCCGCACCGCTGAATACAGATAAAGCGGTTCAAGACACTCAGGTCTGGTGGCGTGAATGGTCTGATCGTTGCTCCTATCAAGGCAAATGGCGTGATGCGGTACTCCGCTCGTTGATCACACTGAAAGCTCTTACGTTTTCACCGACAGGTGGGATCGTTGCAGCGCCTACGACATCGCTTCCTGAGCTGTCTGGAGGTGTGCGGAACTGGGACTATCGCTTTTGTTGGGTACGCGACGCCACTCTTACGCTGAATGCGCTGCTAAACGCCGGATACATTGACGAGGCACGGGCTTGGCGTGAATGGCTTCTGCGCGCCATTGCCGGCAGTCCTTCTGAACTGAATATTGTCTATGGACTCCGGGGAGAACGCAGGCTCACAGAGTTAGAGCTTCCTTGGCTGCCCGGATACGAGGGGTCCGTGCCGGTACGCACTGGCAACGCAGCCTATAAGCAGTTCCAGTTAGACATTTTCGGGGAAGTATCCAACACTCTTTTTCAGTGCAGTCAAGCCGGAGTCAAACCCTTACGGCACAGCGGGGAAGATGTGGCACTCGCGCTCCTTCAGTTCCTTGAGACGGGCTGGAAACAACCAGACGAAGGTATCTGGGAAATGCGGGGCCCTCGCCGCCATTTTACTCATTCAAAAATGATGGCTTGGGTGGCGGTCGATCGTGCCGTCAAATCGGCCGAAAGGGGTTGGTTTTCCGGGGATGCTGCCCAGTGGAAAGCTCTACGAGACAAGATTCACAAACAAGTCTGCAGCGAGGGTTTCGATGGGGAACTTAACGCATTTGTTCAGTACTACGGTTCCAAGAATCTTGACGCGAGCCTGTTGATGTTACCTCTGGTAGGATTTCTTCCTGCTGACGATGTCCGTGTAATGGGAACCGTCACAGCCATTGAGAAACAGCTTCTGGAAAATGGTTTTGTTGCCCGATATTTGGCAGACCCCGCCGTGGACGGTCTGCCTCATGGAGAGGGTAAATTTCTCGCCTGCTCGTTCTGGTTGGCGGACAACTACGTACTGCAGGGCCGTTATGAAGACGCAACTAGGCTATTCGAGAGGCTGCTAGATATTCGCAACGATGTGGGCCTTCTTTCTGAAGAATACGATCCAATCGCAAAACGTCTGTTAGGCAATTTTCCCCAGGCGTTCCCTCACGTCGGTTTAGTGAACACAGCATTCAATTTAAGCCGCGGTCTACGCGAGCCTGCTGTCGGCCCGATTGCTGCGGTTGGTCCGCGCTGAACAGCGTGTAGGACGATTCCTTTGGAGGGACAGCCCGCCAAGCGATGATCTCTCAGAGTAAATCCACGGTGTAAGATAAAATCGGTTTCCATATGCGAAGCTTGGCGTTATCTCCCGAAACTTTCCGTGCGCTTGCCCACGATCTCAGCGATTTCGCTGCCGACTATCTGGAAAAACTACCTCAGCTACCTACGTATCCCCCCGGTATGAATGGCCGTCAGACCGAACGTTTCTTCGACGGCGACATCCCTTTGGAGGGGATGGGTGCAGAGGCTTTTGACTCATTGCCGACCGTGTTTGAACATTCACGTCCGGCGTCTCCTCGGTTCTTCGGCTATGTGTTTGGCTCTGGCGAACCGGTGGGAGCGCTGGGCGAGTTTGCGGCAAGCGTGTTGCACCAGAATGCGACCGCTTGGCGATCAGCGCCAGCGGCAATCACCATTGAGCGCACGGTGATTCGGTGGTTGGCGGAAGCAGTGGGATGCAGCGGATTCAGCGGAAGCCTGACTCTGGGTGGGTCTTCTGCGAATCTTATGGGGTTGTGCATGGCCCGCGAGGCGAAAGCTCCCGCAAATAAAATGGGGGTTCATGGCGGTGTAATTTACTGCTCGACAGAAGCCCATATGTCCATTTCGAAAGCTGCAGCTCTGCTCGGACTTGGACACGATGCGGTCAGGCTTATTGCGGTAGACGAAGCGCTCCAAATGCGAACTGATGACATTAGGCAACAGATCACGAAAGACTTGCACGATGGCAAAGTGCCGATCGCGATTATTGCAAGCGCCGGAACGACCGCAACCGGTAGCATCGACCCGCTGACCGAGATCGCAGACATATGCGATGAATTCCGACTTTGGCTGCACGTTGACGGTGCCTATGGCGCGCTCGCTGCACTGGCCATTCCGGATGCGTTTCGTGGACTGGCGCGCGCCGACTCTCTTTCACTTGATCCGCACAAATGGCTCTATCAACCTGCCGGGTGCGGATGTCTGCTCTACCGCGATCCGTCGGCTGCGCAGCGTGCCTTCGCACACTCAGGAGAGTATGCGCGTGCACTGTCTGACGACCCTATCGAAGGGTTTTCCTTCTTCGAAGAATCCATAGAGCTTTCAAGACCGTTTCGAGCCCTCAAACTTTGGCTGTCGCTGCGATACTACGGGCTTCACGCGTTTCAGGAGTCAATCCAAGAGGACCTTCGGCTTGCTCAGATTTTGGCGAATGCCATTGATGCTGAGCCAAAATTGGAAAGGCTTGCTCCCGTTGCACTGAGCGCCGTGTGCTTCCGCTACGTTGGCGGAGCCGGAGACATCAACGCACTGAACCGGGCGATTTTAGACAGGGTAGTGCGACACGGACGGGTCTATATCTCCAATGCGGTAATTGGCAATTCGTTCTCATTGAGAGCGTGCATAGTAAATCACCGCTCGACAGAGGACGACGTGAAATCCGTTGTCAGCGAGGTGCTCGCTGCTGCTGATGAGCTTATGGGATAGAAGCAGTCCGGCGGAGCCTCACTCCGCCGGATAGAACTGATATTGCGCAGAACCGTCTGTTACATCTTCAACGACTGCACGTGGATTACTTCGCCATCCTTTTTGCCACTGACGTTCACACGAAGATGATCCTTCTTGTCAGTGCTCTGCAATAGCTTCATCGCTTCCTGGTTTCCCTTATCGTCGAACTTAAGGTAGTTCCCGTCTTTGTCGAGAATGCCGAAGCCGCTCTTGGCGCAGCTCATGGCGCAGGCGCGCGTATGCGCGTCAGGATCAGCCTTGACCTTAGCCGAACACTTCGTATCAATCATTGGAGCGTTGCTCCAGTCCTCGGCAGCCGCGAGCGCGGGCAACGCCAGGGCCAGGATGATCAGTAGCGAAATTCTCTTCATCACAAACTCTCCTTTTACGGTTGTACGGTCAGTGGATTAGGCGACTCGCTGGACCGTTTTCGTGTTCTCGGCAGTCGTGAGGTCTCGTCTCGGTGCGTCTTCGAGCATGGCCATCTCGCGGACTTCCGTGAGTTTGGCCAGCACAAAAGCGCCAAGCGACAGTTCGATATCGCGCACCGCGATGTCGAGAAAAAGTCCCTGGGTTACCAGACTGGCTGAAATCGCTAGCAGCCACGCCATAACGAGGTAGGCGGCGTAGCGCGTGAACCGGCTGAATACCAGCAGGCCCGCAACAATCTCCACTACGCCCACAATGTGCATGAACGTCGGCGCCGGTATGTGAAGTAGCCGCGGAATCATGGGATTCAGGTACATTTCCCAGTTCGTAAGCAGGTTAAAGTATTTGTCGAGCCCGGCGAGCAGCGGGGCTAGTCCCAGCCCGATGCGCAGCGTCCACCAGGCGTGGTTGAGTCGGGGATCGAATCGCATGGTTACCTCCACTACTCAATGGAGCGACGAGGTGCCCATTCGGTTACAAGGGAAATCGCTGTAACCATCAAGAGGGGTGACGACTCCAATGTGTAGAGTGAGATTTGAAGGAGAGGCGATGAGTAGTGTGCCCATTTTAGAAAAAGCCAGAGTAGAGGGCTGGACGGACGAGGTGATCGTGCATCGTGTCCTCAACGGAGACCGGGTTTTATTCGAACTCCTCATGCGCCGCCACAATCAGCGTGTCTATCGCGCAATTCGCAGTATCCTTCGCGACGACTCCGAGAGTGAGGACGTCATGCAGGAAGCCTACGTCCGCGCCTATGAGCATCTCTCACAATTTGAAGGTCGCGCGCAGTTCTCAACCTGGCTCACGCGAATTGCCGTAAATGAAGCGCTCAAGCGATTGACTGCCCGCGGTAAGCTCGACCCGCTCGACGAGGAACGGTACGAAGGGGAGGACGGAACCATGCCAGCGTTTCAGTCGAATTCGCCTACTCCGGAAGCCAATGCATCGCGCAGCGAACTGAAAGGCCTATTGGAAGAGGCGATACTAGCGCTTCCGCAGATGTATCGTGCTGTGATCGTTCTGCGTGATGTGGAAGAGATGAACACAGCGGAAACGGCCGAGGTTCTTTCGCTCACTGAGACGAACGTAAAAGTTCGCTTGCATCGCGCCCACGAGTTGTTGCGCGCGGAACTCTTCACTCGTGCCGGAGCCTCCAGCACGCTGGCATTCGGCTTCCACGCAATCAGGTGTGACCGCGTCGTTCGCGCTGTCTTTAAAAGCCTAAACCAAGGAAACACTGGGGAATGAAAAGAGACTGCGCCGCAGTCGCGTATCCGTCTGAGATCTAGAATCGAGGAGGTAGGTATGGCTGCTAATGAAGTTCCAATGGCCGATTACGTATCCAAGTTGTTGAGCCGCGTCCAGGTTGCAGAAGGCACTACGGCCTTCCAATTCGAGAAACCATCGCATTTCGATTTCAAACCCGGGCAGTCCGCGGACGTGACCTTGCCTGATCCTCCAGAGACTGACTCCGAGGGGAACACGCGTACCTTTTCGATCGCCAGCTCTCCATTTGAAAACCAGTTAATGTTCACCACCCGCATGAGGGACACGGCGTTTAAGCGTTCGCTAAAGAATGTTCCGCTGGGTACAGCGCTGAAGATCGCCCCGGCGATGGGTTCCTTCACGCTACATAAGAACCCAGCCAAGGCAGCTGTATTCCTGGCTGGTGGAATCGGGATCACACCTTTTCTCAGTATCGTGCGGCAAGCCGATCATGACCGCCTTCCGCACAAGCTTTATCTCTTTTATTCCAATCGGCGACCCGAGGACACAGCTTTTCTCGGAGCTCTCCAGATGTTGGAAAAGAGCAACCCGAATTTCCAGTTGATTTGCACTATGACCGAGATGCAGAAATCCGAACGGGACTGGAATGGGGAAAGGGGGGTGATCGACAAAGAGACGATGTCGAGACATCTGACCACACTACACGGCCCCATCTACTACATTGCCGGACCTCCCGCCATGGTTGCCGGCATGAGGAAGATGCTTGTTGGCGCCGGTGTCGACGAGGACGACATCCGAACGGAAGACTTTGCTGGATACTGACAAGTATCTCTGCGATTGTTTGTAATAGGCGTTCGGGTCGAACAGAAAAAGAGGAGCTTTCGAGGTGACAACATGCTGGTAAAAAGGCCTAAGACAAAAATTCTAGTTGACGGCGGCGATCCCAATGAGACCCTCCGGATTAAGAGCTTGATCGGGTTTGTTGATGGGCAGACTACCAATCCATCCCTGATTGCAAAAAATCCTGAGATTCAAAACCTCATTACGTCGGGTCACCAATTGAGCTCTCAAGAAGAAAAGGACGAATACAAAAACATTGTGCAAAGTATTTCGCCGCTTGTGGGAGATGCTGGGGTTTCCCTTGAGGTGTTCGCAGATATTGGTACGAGTGCCGAGGACATGTTTGCTCAGGGCGAGGAAATGTTCTCTTGGATTCCAAATGCCTACATCAAATATCCGTGCACGCATGAAGGTTTGCGAGCCGCACAAATGTCGGTGCATAACGGCATTCGGGTCAACATGACGTTGTGTTTCTCGCAAGCGCAGGCCGCTGCAGTATATGCCGCAACGAAGGGATCGAAAGAGCCGGTGTATGTATCGCCATTTGTTGGCAGGCTCGACGATCATGGCGAAGATGGCATGGATCTAGTCAAAAATATAAAGAAGATGTACGAACGCGGCGATGGCCATGTGCATGTCTTAGCTGCAAGCATTCGTAATGTCAGCCACTTGCTTTGTTCCTTTGCTTTTGGTGCTGAGCTTGCCACGGTGCCAAGCAAGGTTTTAGAGGAATGGGCAGCAAAAGGCTTTCCATTGCCAGATGAAGATTTCAGGTACAAAGGCGGCGATGCGAGTGGCAAACCCCTGAGGCCGATCCCATACAAAGAGTTGGATTTAAGCTTCCCATGGGAGAGTTTTGACATTGCACACGAACTCACAATCAAGGGCATCCAGAAATTTGTGGCCGACTATCAGAGTACGCTGCGACGGTCAGCGTAGTAGTCTGCTGCTGTCGTTGCCTGGGTTGTCCGTGGTGGAAAGGTCGATTGCCACCACGCGGAGTACAGGCTGTGCTCTCTTTATGTTCTTCGGGGCCATCCCAGCCGCCCACATCTATAGCCAAACAGCCGTTCTTTGCCTCATTGTCGCATATACCTTTGCTTAAGAAGGTGGATGCCTTTTCGCGCCGCGCTTCCGGTATGCCGTTGCCAGAACTACGCTGGCTGTTCAGCAGGATAGGTGACCTGGGTTCCGTGGAGCTGCGCGAATGGCGTCAGCGAATGAAGTCGCGTGCCGGTCGCGCTTGTGATTTCGCGCACTTCGATTCCTCGTACCAACAGTGCATCTGCAATCAGGGAACGGTGACAGCGCCAGGGTACAGCCTCCGCGCACATGACCGCGATCCGCTCCTGCCGTGCAAGCTCTATCAGCGCGTCCAAGCACTCTCGGAATTCAGGAGTTTGCATGTAATCGGCATAGCCGCGGAAGCTCGCGTTGTGCCAACCCATATTCACAGAGTCATGCTGCGCATGTCGGAAGCCGCCCAGGCCCGGCATATAGCTGTAATGGATGCGGGAGGAATGCAGAGAGGGGGACAGTTGGTCGCGATTGAACTGCGGATTATGTCGTGAACGCGGCACCGTGCGCACATCAACCAGCCTTTGTACTCCATGGGCCCTGAGGAGCTGAATGAACGCATCAATCGGGCGTGTGGAGTGCCCTATGGTCATCACCAACAACGGAATTGCGGTGGCGCGCTGCTTCATCAAAACTTCCGATTGCTCTCCATCTTCGATGAGCGGCGCAACAAAGAGGCCGCCCGAGAACGTTGTGGCAACACGGATGTTGGAAGTCTGCTGCTGTTCTCTCGCGAGTTGTTGCAGGACTGAACGGATGCCCTAGTCCGCCCACCGAGCCTAATGTGAAGTACGTCCGTCACCCACGCTGTGACGTTTAGTTCATTTGCAAACCGACACACCTGTCGGAGTATTTGGGCATCAGATGGTTTCGGGTGCGCGCAATCATCTCCTCCTATTTGACTGTCACTCTTCGGAAGGTGAACTCATGGCAACTGCGATCAGTCCCGCCGCACAAACTAATTATCTGAACGCCGATTACGGCATAAAGTCTTGGCTCCTTACCACCGACCACAAGCGGATCGCGCTCCTCTATCTGTTTTCCGTTACGTTCTTCTTTTTTATCGGCGGCTTCTTCGCAATGCTCATTCGCCTGGAGTTGCTGACTCCCGCTGGCGATTTAATGCAGGCGGATACCTATAACAAAATCTTCAGCATGCATGGAATCACGATGGTGTTTTTCTTTTTGATTCCGTCGATTCCTGCCGTGCTAGGCAATTTTTTGGTCCCGATGATGATCGGCGCGAAGGATCTGGCCTTCCCAAAGCTGAACCTAGCCAGTTGGTATATTTTCAACGTGGCCGGATGTCTCTGGCTGTACACCATGATGACGGGGGGCGTTGATACCGGCTGGACATTTTACACGCCGTACAGCACGGCCTTCTCGAATACCCGCGTTGTGGATGCTGCAATGTCCGTGTTCATAGTGGGCTTCTCGTCAATCTTAACCGGGCTGAACTTCATCGTGACGATTCACCGGCTGCGCGCCCCCGGCCTCACCTGGACGCGGATGCCGCTGTTTCTTTGGTCGATGTATGCAGGCTCGCTCATCCTCGTGCTTGGCACTCCAGTGCTTGCCATTACACTCGTCCTGATCGCTCTCGAGCGCCTGTTTGGTATCGGTATTTTCAATCCGAAATTGGGTGGTGATCCGCTGTTATTCCAGCACCTGTTTTGGTTCTACTCCCACCCCGCCGTGTACATCATGATCCTGCCGGGCATGGGAGTGATCAGCGAAATCATCCCTTGTTTCTCGCGCAAGTGCATCTTTGGCTACAAATTTGTCGCCCTGTCCAGCATTGGAATAGCGGTGCTTGGATTTCTGGTGTGGGCTCACCACATGTTCGTCGCCGGAATTTCGGTGTATGCGGGGCTGATCTTCTCATTGCTTAGCTTCTTTGTAGCCATTCCATCGGCTGTCAAGGTTTTCAATTGGACCGCAACGATGTTCAAGGGATCGATACGCTTCGACACGCCGATGCTTTACGCGCTTGGATTCATCGGTCTGTTCACAATGGGCGGGCTTACTGGTTTGTTTCTTGCTTCGATAGGTCTCGACATCCATGTACATGGCACGTATTTCATCATCGCGCATTTCCACTACATCATGGTCGGCGGGGGTGTGATGGCTTACATGGGCGGCTTGCACTTCTGGTGGCCGAAGATCTCGGGTAAATTGTATCCAGAAGCGTGGGCAAGACTCTCCGCGCTGCTGGTATTCCTCGGTTTCAACCTCACGTTTTTTCCGCAATTTGTTCTTGGCTATCTCGGCATGCCGCGGCGTTATCAGGCATACCCACCGGAATTCCAAGTGTTGAATGTGCTCTCCACTGCTGGCGCCTCGGTGCTCGCTGTGGGGTATTTGTTGCCGATGATCTACTTCGTCTGGTCGCTGCGTTATGGCAAAGCCGCACCAAACAATCCGTGGAATGCAGCGGGGCTGGAATGGATGACACCCTCGCCACCTCCTACATACAACTTCGACGTGACTCCGACCGTCACGTGGGAAGCCTACAACTACGAGGAATTGAACAAGCGCGAGCAGGTCTCTATCACTGGATAATGTTGCAGGGACGTATCGAGTGACCTATGGTCATCACCACCAGCGGCAGTGATGCAGATATCATTCCGAAACCCGCTCCTACTGTCACACTCACCTTCGTAGTGTACGCGGATAAATAGCATTCAGATGCGTTGGCGTGTATACTGGCGTACTTCCGGCGTAACCTAGCATCCCGGGTGGCGTCGCGCGTATTCATATCGTAGTTCGCTGGACTGAGGTTCAAGGTGGCTTCCAACTCCCCAATGCCTACATCCATTGCCCCCTCCGGTTCGCATCCTCCATGCGGCTCCCGCTTCGAATCCTTGCGGCGTAGACTTCGTCGGGTCCTCAAGCCCGAACATTTCAGGGGATATTCACTCGCGGTGATCGCGGTTCTTCTTGCACTCATGATGCGCCTGGCAATCGATCCCTGGCTAGGCTACCAGAGCCCCTATATCACGTTTGTTCTTGCGGTCGCGGTTACGGGATTGTACGCGGGCGTCCGTTCGGCGTTGCTTGCGAGCGGACTGGGGGCAGTCGTCGCGTATTTCTGTTTTGTGCCGCCGCGGTATCGGTGGGGATTTGCCGGGATCAGCGATGCGGCCGGATTTGTCGTTTACCTCCTGGTTGCACTTGCTGTTGTGCTCCTGGCGCGGGCGCGAAACCAGGCGAGCGCGACCTCTGAACGATTGCTTCAAGAACAGTTGCAGACTAAGGGAGAGCTGCTCGATGCTGAAGTGCTGTTTCAAAGCTTTATGGATCACAGCCCGGCTCGCATGTATCTGAGAGATGAAGAAGGGCGACCTGTCTCCACGAATGAAGCGACCAGGCAAGTTTTTGGTATTCATGATGATCGCGGGCCGAAAGACGGCGTCAGACTGCCCCCACAAGAGAGCACCCCGCAGTCCCGGGAACAGGATCAGGAAGTCCTGCATGCAGGTCACGCTTTGCAGTTTGTCGACAGAACATCGCATCCGGACGGCGAGCGCTATTGGTTGACCTGCAAGTTTCCGTTTACCGATCGGGCCCGACGGCGCTTCGTAGGCGGCATCTCGCTTGATATTACCGACCGTATGCAGGCCGAAGAGATTCTGCACAGGACGGAACAATTGGCGTCCGCCGGGCAGATGGCATCCATGTTGGCCCATGAAATCAATAACCCCCTGGCCGCGCTCACCAATCTGCTTTATCTGCTCGATCAACAACCATTACCACCAGGTTTCCAGAAATACGTATCTCAGGCCAATGGAGAATTGGAGCGCATCAATCACATAGTCGCCATGACGCTGGGATTCTACTTCGAAAGGGACACGCCAGCGTCCGTGCGTATTTGCCAGGTCATCGATGAAGTCATAGCCATGCTGGGTTCGGTAGAAACCTTCGGTCCCAATCACATCGATCGGGAGTTTCACTGCGATCCCTCCGTTGTCGCCTCACCGCCTCGAATTCGCCAGCTGCTCACCAGCCTCCTTGTGAATGCGTTAGAGTCCGGTGCGCATGGGATTCGCATTCGCGTCGCGAACGGGCGCGACTGGCACCGGAATGGACAGAAAGGGGTTAGGATTACTATCGCGGACGATGGACATGGCATTTGTAGCGAGCATCATCACCGATTGTTTCAGCCGTTTTTTAGTACCAAGTCCGAAAAAGGTGCCGGTCTTGGACTATGGACTAGCAAAGCGATCGTCGCGCGGATTAACGGCACCATCAGACTTCGTAGCGCGGTTGCTGGCGCCAGAGCTGGAACTTGCGTGCGTGTGTTTTTGCCAACGACGTCCGAACCACAGATCTTTGACGTGGATGTCAGACAGGTTGCGACGAATGGGCGGTAAGGACATCCAGCAGGTCACCCCCGAGTTGATTACTGGAGGCCCCGGTGCATTCGGTTGAAGGTGTTTTCATTCCAAAATCGATGTCCCAGCTCTCGAACCTACCGATTTGCCCCGGGGAATTTCCATGTGGGAGCAAAAACAAGATGATCAGGTCATCTTGCGTACCGCCTGCTCGGTTGTGTGTGTCAGACCCGTGCTTTCGAAGTGATATCTGCTGTTGGTCCGGTCGAGGGATACCCTTATTCGGTAGGCACGAATACGCAGTGAGCCGCGGTCTAGGCATCTGCAGGTACACCTCTGGCACGAAGTGGTTAGCCATGAACATCGAGAGTAGCAGGATCAGTCAGCCAACGCGAGATCGCTAGCGGAGGTTTGCCATCCCAGTCGTGCCTGCTCACCTCAAATGTGATGCGGTCAGCGACTCCGTCGAGAGTAGCACGACGTTGATCCATAGAATGTCGGCCACGAGCAGATGTACTACCTGAAGCCATATCGGGGCGAGCAGAACAACGTTGAGCGCTCCAAGTGTGAGTTGAAGGAGGAGAACGATACCCACCATCCCAACAAGACAACGGAGCAACTTGTTCGGCGATCGCCAAACCGCCGCTATCACCCACATCAAGAATATTACTGCTACCAGTGCCATGGCCGGATGCACGATCCGCAGCCGTAAGAGGTAGTGACTTTGGGAGGAAAAGTCCCGCGCGAGCGAGGAAGCTAACGACGCTGCCGGAAACAGAGTGTCTCCCAAGGCGGTTACCGCACCAGTTATTCCGGCAATCAAGAGCGTTAGTAGCAACGCCCCAATCCGGGGTGCATGCCGTGTCGACCAAGTCAAATCCGAAGAAGGCTTCTGTATCCAGAACGCCGTGAGCGAGATAGCAGCTAGCAACAGCATGGTGTTTGCCGAATGCAGCGAGAGCGATACAGTACGCGCAATCGAATTGTCCTGCGCCACATGCTCGAATAAGACCAGCGACGCACCCAGGAGGGCTTCGGTAAAGATGAGCAATGTCGCTGCGGTTCCGGCGTAGCGTGCTGGGTGTCTCCGCGGCAATGCTGAGCGCACCCAGATCCACAAGCACAGAACAGCCAGCAATGCGATCCCGCTGGTTACGCGATGGGTAAATTCGATCAGAGTCTGGATGTGCTGAGCGCGAGGGATAACCTCTCCGTCGCACAGTGGCCAGTGGTTACCACACCCAGCACCGGAGCCGGTGGCTCGAACGTACGCGCCCCACAAGATAACGGCGACGTTGTACGCCAGAGTGGCCCATGCGAAAGTCCTAAGCGCGCGGTGGGAGTCCTGGCGTATCGAGTCATCGCCGAGAGCTACGGCTGGATACTTGAAAGTCTCCCTAGCCATCAAAATATGTTACCTCGATGCGGCGGTTCTGGGCAGAAGATACGAACGATCTTAGAATTATGCCTCGCTCGCTCCCAACTTCTTCACCAATCTTTGCCTTCGTACTCGTTAAGGCCTTTTTCCCTCTGCAATGGGCCTGCGCTGACGAGTCTCAAGAAATGTCAGCAAAGAGAGCAACTGTTCGTCCGTCAAGTTGCCATTATAGGAAGGCATATTCTCAGCACCACTGAAGATACGCGTCTTAATTTGCGCAGTGCTCATGCGATCGGCTACATAGGTTAGATCCGGTCCGCGAATTCCACCATATCCGGCAATGGTGTGGCAGAACTCGCAGCCCTTTTGGTAGAACACCTCTGCGCCGTTGGCGACGGTCCCGGTTGGAGAACCCACGACTGCCAGAGGTAAGGGCGCGGCTTCCAATCGCGGAGACCACGGCGCCACATGACCAAGATTTCCGTAGTAAGCAATGATTATGACGATTGCAGCGATGATCAAAACGGACCAGGGTCTCCGCAGCGGACTTCGTTCTCCCTTGCTTGCCACGAAAGGCAACGAAATCAGGACAACTATGAAGATGAGCGGACCAAGTAGAATGAGGGGGTTCTCGGACCACCTGGGGGCAATGGAAAGTAAGGCGTAATACCACAGAAGAAACCAGTCAGGCCGGGGCGACGCCCCAATAATAGTTGGGTCAGGGGGTTTACCCAAGGGCTCAGGACCGACGATGACCGCCAACGCCACAATTGTCACGACGACGAGAAAACCGAAAACGACGTCCCGCCATGCGGCATCAGGCCAGAAGGGACGGCCTTCGCGAGCAAGCAGATCCGCATACCAGCGTCTATACGTCTTTGGATCGACAGGACGACCCGCCTTGGGTGGTTCGGAAATGCCATTATGAATGACCAGGTAGAGATGAAATCCCAGGAACATGAAGATCGGCGCAGGAATTAGAAAAACATGGGCGGAGAAAAATCTGCTCAGCGTGGCCCCTCCAACGGTGTCGCCAGCCAGAATGAAATGGCCCAACCAGTTGCCGATCACAGGAGTTCGACCGGCCTGTTCCGCGGCCACAACTGCCGTCCAAAATCCAGTCTGGTCCCAACGGAGCAACTGCCCAGTGAAGGCCATCAGAAGAGTCAGAAGCAGCAGTCCGGTTCCAGTGAGCCAGTTCACTTGACGAGGATATTTGTATGACCCCATGAGATACACGCGAACGGCGTGCAAGCCGATCAGAATGATCATCGCAGAGGCTCCGAAATAGTGGATTCCCCGCACGATGCGGCCGAATGTCGTGCCGCTGATGAAGAGCAAGCTTTGGTATGCGTCCCCGGAAGAAGCGATGTAGGAACTGGACAGTGCAACTCCAGTAAAACACGAAGGAGTCGTTGCCATTGCAACCCAGGGACTGGATGGTCGTCCCCACTTGGTCAATACCTGGAATAGCTATGTGCAGATATCGAGCGACGGCGATCTATTGGCGCCGGTGGGCCGCATGAACCGCACAGAAAAGAATGTGTCAGAAGACAATGCCGTTCTTCTCGCCCTGGGAAGCCGCGAGGTAGAAGGGCAGTTCGGCCCAGGTACTGGCTTTCTGATCACCGGAACGGCCGAATTCCTTTCAGCTGGTGGGGATTTCGACCTGATAAAAAGCCGCTTCCCATGGGCAAGGGCCGCCTTGAAAGTGGACATCGAGAGTATCACTCAGACGCTCTAACCTGTAGAACCTTGCGTAGCGCATTGAATGCAAAATGTATTGGTACTTGATTGTGGGTTTCTTTTCGCACGTATCCCTATCGCCTTCGCGGAGTCCAGCTGCCTTGAATGGCACAAATCTTTTCCGGGCTTCCCACGATGATCTCTTTTCGTCGGGAACACTAGGCCGGTATTCGACCCCATTGAACTCCGTCCTAGAGCGGAGATTGACATTGCCATACGAAGAAGAGTGACGAGGATTTTACTGGGTGAAGGAGAAGCGAGATGACTTTACGGGAATTCTCAGTTGCACATCGTCTGCCATCGGAGTGGGTCAAACTGCGAGAGTGCAGTGGACAGATCGCTGCGAGGAATGATTTTTGGTATCGCCGTGATCTTCAAGACGAGGCACGACAACTGGCCATGCGTGCTTCAGACATTCTTGTGGAGGCGACTCGGCAAGTTCGTCCAAGGGTGTTCCCGTGTGCTGGTTGAGAATAAGTCTGACCAAATCGTGCATATCAGAACTACCCAAAGACGTAAAGCACTACGAACCTCCAAAGCTTAGTACCCCCGCGGCCAGCGACGGAGAGTCTACCGTTGTCGGTCAGGAGGCCACTCAGGCGGCTCGCATTCCGGACATTGGATGTTGATGAACGCGAGCCATTTCAGGATATCGACAACTCTGGGAAGCGGCTGTCCGTCACTCATGCGGTAGACGCCAAATACTTTTCCAAAGCGATCTGTCACATAGACTGCCGCTGCATTGTGCTCCTGCAAGTCAACCGCACCCAGGTCACGATGGACACGCCCGTCCTCGTCAGCCAAATGGGTACGGGAGTTTCAAGTGTTGATGTCTCTCCGCGGACTGATCGGATGACTTCACGATAGCGAGCACCTCGGCTTCCTCATCTTTAATTTCTTGGTACTGACGGGCCACATCCAATAGCAATTGGATTGTTTCTGTGCGATTGTCCGTACAGATCAGGACTAGATTTGAACGGCCACGATAATCGGACAACTGGATGCGGCGACCGAGTGTCGATGTCAGCTCAAAACCATAGAGGCAATGCCCCTTCGACGGGATTTCGCCCCGTGGAGTGACCACTCCTCGGCTATTTCTGCTTGCGACATACGAACCTCGATTCACGCCTTGTCTGGACCATACACACCCTCGATAATGCTCCGCCTTCTGAATGCTCCCAGCCTCCGCCGATGTGGCTCCGACCGCAATAATCCGCCTGTACCACGGCACGGCATGTTCGTAGTCGAGTGTAGATCAACCAAAGGAAGGCGTCGCCGGGATCTAGTACGCATTAGCTCCACTCGGTTCTGTCAAGGTGGCAGGATGCACCGGGTGCTGGAGACATGACGAGGCACTCCGCCGACGACCGGCAGCACCGCTCAGGGCACAGTATTTGCCTCTCAAGCGATAGTACAAACGGTTCATTGTCTTCGCATCGGCAAAGCAGGATAACTGAGACAGTTAGATATTTATTACGGAGCGACACGTGGTCAACAAATGCTCTAATCCTAACTGCAATACAGAGTTTCGCTATTCTCGTGAGGGGCGTCTCTTCCCATACGAAATCAGGGACCCAGAAGAGCCCTGCCGCGACGTCCCTGCCGTAATCTGCAACAAGAAGCCAGGGCGCGCCACGGTCTATTTCTGGCTGTGCGAACAGTGTTGCAGTCAATTCACTCTTCAGTTCACGGTGAGCGCCGGTGTCACTCTCGCACTTAAGTGCTCAGAGCGGGATGCTGACCGAATATCACACTCACAGTCAAATGCAGTGAGAGAGGACGAGGGCTTCGAGAGGAGATATGCGTGATTAAACTGAAGCGAATCTACGAACCGGCAGCACCAAGCGATGGCGTTCGCATCCTGGTAGAGCGGTTGTGGCCGCGCGGGGTGAAGAAGACCTCGGCCCACTTGGACCAATGGGCGAAGGAAGCCGCACCGAGTGGCACCCTGCGCCAATGGTTTCACCACGATCCTGCAAAATGGAATGAATTCAAGCGAAAATATTTTCGAGAGCTCGATGAAAAGGAAGAGGGATGGAAGCCGCTGCTGACTGCGTCTTCAAGCGGGCAAGTCACTCTGGTCTACAGTTCCCACGACCTCGAGCACAACAATGCCGTAGCGTTGAAGGAATACCTGAGCCATAGGCGGCATAGTCGCGGCAGGCATCTTCCGAAAATAGCGGCGTAGCCCGGAATTGTAGGTGAGGAGACAGGAAATGCAGCGGCGTTATTTCGTGAGGTCGCCGGTGGCGATCTGACAGAGCACATACTTCGTCACGTCAGCGCGATCTCTGTTTGGGTTGTACAGTGAGCACAATAGGAGAACATCATGGCTGATCAGACAGTCCGGTTCATCATCAAGCGCCAGCCGACACCGGATGCAAAACCCTATTGGGAAGAATTCGATCTGCGCTGGCGGCCGGGAATGAACGTCATTATCGGATTGATGGACATCACCGAAAATCCGGTCGATCGGTTCGGAAAAACCACTACGCCGGTGACGTACGAATCCAACTGCCTGGAGGAGGCATGCGGGTCCTGTGCCATGCTGATCAATGGTCGCGCCGCCATGGCGTGCTCCGCGCTGGTGAACAAGCTTGAAAAGCCAATCCGACTCGAGCCATTGTCGCGATTCCCGGTGATCCGCGATTTGGCCGTGGACCGCGGTGTTTTATTCGAAAATCTCAAGCTGGTGAAGGCATGGGTGCCACTCGACGGCACCTATGATTTGGGACCAGGGCTGCGCGTCGAACCGGAAACGCAGGAGAAGATGTACCAAATGTCTCGGTGCTTTTCATGCTGTCTCTGCTTAGAAGTGTGTCCGGAGGTGACAGAGGCAACACGCTTTGTCGGGGCCGCGATCATCAACCAGGTACGCCTGTTTAATGAACAACCGGCAGGTAAATCCCTAAAAACTGAACGACTGCACGCCATGATGGGGGATGGCGGCATTCATCAGTGTTCCTACGCGCAAAATTGCGTGCAGATTTGCCCCAAAAACATCCCACTGACTACGTCAATTTCGGTTGTTTACGGACAGGTCATGAAACAGGTGATCAAGGATCTATTTCAGAATCCAGAAACAGCGATGGAAGGCGAACCAGGCCACAGACGGCCGGTGCGATAGCCGCCGGCGACGGATATGTCCGCACAGATGCACTAGCCTCGGCCACTCTCAGCGAGGCAGAAAACCGACGTGGACGTAAACCGCAGCGAGTGTTTGCGTGCACTCGTTCGCGCATTCTCCGCACCGCTGCGAAACACATCGCGGATTTGTTCCTATTCCGAGTGCCCCTGCTCATAGCGCTCCCGAATCGGCGACAAATATTCCACCACGGCATCAGCCAGCACCTTCTTGAATTGCGCATAGCGTTTTCCGGCTGTCTCGTGGATTGCATACATCCCAGAAAAGACGAGATCCGTTTCTCAGAGGACACTCAGCTGTACATCGATCCGATTGACTGTATTGCAGTGCATGCACGCCGACGTGCCCGGTATGGGCGATCTTCGCGCCTGACGATGACGATCTCCCCACAAGGTGGAAGGTATACACCGAGAAGAATGCCCGCTATTACCATTCTCCAGGACGTCACCGAACGCTAAATGAAACTTTAAAGTACTCTGAATTCCCGGCCGCTTGTCTTTCTTCGCAGTATTTGTCTGCTATCCAGCGGTACAAGCGGTTCATTCTTCGGGGCTTTCGAGAAGTTACCCACCCGTGCTCACGAGAAGTTACCCATCTGC
>CAZLZA010000019.1:0-66311 GCA_964563875.1 uncultured Acidobacteriaceae bacterium | reverse complement strand
ACATCTCCTGCGGGTCCTGCATGTGGTTCTTGGCCGAGGAGATGAGCGAGAGGACGCTGCGCGGCGTGAGCTTCTTGTCGTCGATGCCGAGGCGCTTGATGGCCGACTTGACGACCTGCTGCTGGTCGCCTTCGTCGTAGATGACAAAGTCGCGGGTGTAGCCCTTGCCGCCGATCTGGAGGGCGTTGATGTCACGGCGCAACATGCGCACGCAGAAGGAGTGAAAGGTGCTGATGGCGGGCTTGGCAAGGGAATTCTGGCCGATGAGCTGATGGACGCGCTCGGCCATCTCGGCGGCTGCCTTGTTGGTGAAGGTGACGGCCAGGATGCGGTCGGCGGGGACGTTCTCGTGCTCGACCAGGTAGGCGATGCGATAGGTGATGACCCGGGTTTTGCCCGATCCGGCACCGGCCAGAATGAGCACAGGACCACGCACGGTTTCCACCGCTTCGCGCTGTTGCGGATTGAGCTTGGAGAGAAAGTCCATGAGAAGAGGGTCTAGGAAAAGAGTAACAGGTTTGAGGGGAGTGACCCAGGTTTCAAAGTTCAAAGGTTGAAGTCAAATACAAGGTCAACTGCCCCACATTCGCCAACTGAGGGCGGATTTGGGCCACCTATTTGCAGGCGGTGCTTCCCGCGCGTTTACTGGACGCGGGGAGGGTGGTTGTCGATGTCTTGTTCGAGGCCGTCGGCGGCGTGGCGGGCGGTGCGGCATTCGTCGCAGGGGCACCACTCGCGGAGGTAGTCCCAGGAAAAGATTCCGGTCTTGTGGCCGTCGTTCCAATCAAAGTGGATGGCGTAATTGCCTACCTTGGCGACTTCCGTGGGACGGAGCTGGGGTTTGAACATCTGCAGGGGGCCGGAGGACGCAGGGTCGGCGGGCTGGCCGGGCTCGCGATGAGCCTTTTGGCGCGCTTCGTTGCACGTTGCGCAGGGACAGGCGTCACGCAGATAAGTGAAGGTGTAGGTGCTCTGGTGGCCATCTTTCCAGGCGATTTCCATGGTAGTGCCGCTGGTTTTGTGGACCTTGATGGAGGCGGGTTGGGCTACGGGCATGACAGTTAGTGTAATCTATGGGCGGTGGATTGCGTGGTCGGGTTGCTGAAATCCACAGGCTCGGGTAGAATCAGATTTTGGCGACCAGCCTCTATTAGTTCATTTCAGGTTCCGCGCGTTACTTTCTTGGGTTGCCCCCCTGGGTTGCAGATTAAGTTGCAGATTGTGTCGCACTTCCAGGTTGCACTCCATGCTGCTACAAAGCGGTCGAAAGCCCAAGCGGTTCCACAATTTTGGAGTTAGTCATGGCACAGGTTTGTTCAGTCTGCGGCAAAGGTCCGCAGTTCGGCAATAACGTTTCGCACGCCAACAACAAGACCCGCCGCCGCTGGAACGTGAACCTGCATCCGGTGAAGGCCAAGGTTGCGGGCACGACGAACACGAAGAAAATTCGGGTTTGCTCGGGCTGCTTGCGCAGCGGCAAAGTCACCAAAGGGTAAGTAGCGATGTAACTCCGCGCGCTGGACGGCGGATTACGCTCCGCGCCAGGAGAAATGCAGGCCTCCGCTTCGGTGGGGGCTTTTTGCTGTTCCGGAATGGGGAACAATCCCACTATCTGCCAACAACGGCGGATAGTGGGGCACCGGCGAAACAGGGAACAAAACGTAAGAGGGAAACACAGAACGAAAGCGTGGAAACCTGGATGATCCGGCTCGACCAAATCCGTCGCGAGATGCCTTCTCTGCTGCGCCTGGCGGTGCCGATTGTGATGGGCGAGGTGGGGTGGATGTCCATGAACTTTGTGGACATTGCCATGATCGGCCGGGTAGGGCCGACGGCGCTGGCCGCGGTCAGTCTGGGCTCGGCGGTCTTCGTGGTGTTTGCGATTGTTTGCGAAGGCCTGCTGCTGGGCACCGACGCGATGGTCTCGCAGGACTTTGGGGCGGGACGGATGGCGGAGTGCTTCCGCACGCTTTGGGCAGGGGCGCAACTGGCGCTGCCTCTCGGAGTGCTGTGCGCCGGGCTGGTGGCCGCCAGCGGCTGGCTGCTGACCCCGATGGGGATTGCGCCGGAGATTGTGCGGCAGGCGAAACCCTTCCTCTATGCCATGGCCTGCGGACTGCCCGCGCAGATGGGGTTTGTGGCCATGCGGGTGTTTTTGCAGGGGACGCACCGGGTGAAGATGGTGGCGTTCGCCATGGTATCGGCAAACCTGATCAACTTTGTGGGCAACTACGCGCTGATTTATGGGCACTTTGGACTGCCGGCGCTGTCCGCGACGGGGTCGGGGATTTCGACGGCGCTGGCGCGCAGCTACATGGCTTGCGTACTGCTCGGCTACATGGGGTGGCGCAATCGGCGCGAGCACTGGCATCTGCTGCATTACGCAGGGGAGTTTTACGGGAAGCGCATCGGGCGGATTGTGCGGCTGGGCGCGCCGGCGGCGGCGCAGATTGCGTTGGAGGTGGGCGTGTTTTCGGCGAGCACCCTGGTTGCCGGACGGCTGGGCGCGGTGGCGGTCTCCGGGCACCAGATTGCGCTGATCATGGCGTCGCTGACGTTTATGGTGCCGCTGGGGGTGGCGCAGGCTACGTCGGTGCGGGTGGGCAACGCCATTGGACGGCGCGACGCGGAGGCGGCCCACGTGAGCGGCTGGAGCGGAGTGGCGCTGAGTGCGAGTTTTATGAGCTGCTCAGCCATTGTGCTGTGGACGTGGCCACTGCGGATTGTGCACATCTTTACCTACGACCCGGAAGTTGCGAAGGTTGGAGTTTCACTGCTGGCCATTGCGGCGGTCTTCCAGTTTTTTGATGGCGTGCAGGTGACCGCCATTGGGGCGCTACGCGGCTCGGGCAATACGCGCATTGCGATGATTACGGACTTTGTGGGCTGGTGGCTGATTGGCTTACCGCTGGGGGCATGGCTGTGCTTTGAGCGCGGCTGGGGAGTGCGCGGTTTGTGGTTCGGGCTGAGCGCGGGACTGATCAGCATTGGCTGCGTGCTGGCCGTGGCGTGGCGGCGCAGGGTGGAGTGGCTGCGGCGGGAGTTGGGGACAGGGCACCCATCCATTATCGAAATCGTATAGCTGGCCATTAGCAAAGCCGTATAGGCTCGCGCGGGGGTGAGGGCTAATTCGCCATCAAGGTACAAGAACAATGGACGCGGATGCGCTTTTGCCGGTATCGGCCTGCCTAGTCGCCGTGATGGTCACGGTTTGCGGAGACTTGATTACGGCGGGCGCTTTGTACACAACGTTCGTTTGCGGGCCCATCGGGCAATGATCGCCTGGTTTTGCGAGCATCAGGGTGCCTGCTTCGGGCGGGGTCAACGTCCAGTTCACATATTGGTCCAAGGTATTTGTCACCAGAATCGAAAACCTCTGCGCCATACCGCTCTTTAGCTTTACGGAAGTTGGCCGGACGTGGATGGCGATGGGAGGCAGCACCTCGAGTTCGGCCGAGCCGGACCATGTCTTGTCGGCAACGCTGGTGGCGGTAACGATCACGCGGACCGGTGCGGTGACCGAGGACGGCGCAGTGTAGAGCGCGGTGTAGGGTCCGTCAGCGCCAATGCTGCCCACCTCGGGTTGAATGGACCAGGTGACGGCGTGATTGGTTTCTTCTTGCATGGCAAGCTGCACATAGAGCTGGCGCGTCTGCGACTGGTTAACCTGGACGCCGGAGGGCACGACATTTACCGGCTGCGAGACCCCTACGACGACGCGGGATGAAAGCTTGCCGTAACTCACCGTGATGTTTGCCACGCCGGGGGCCAGGGCTTTCATCATGGTGTTCGACTCCACAAAGGGTTGGGCGTAAGGATTCAGTTTGACGATGGCAGGGGCATCACACCGGTACGAGATTTGGGTGGATTGGCTGACATCGAGCGTGCTTCCGTCCGCGAACTCGGCTCTGATCTGGCCGAGATAGCCCATGTCACCGATACGCAGGCCGAGCATGGAAGGTTCAACGTGCAATTTGACCGGGGCGTCGGGACGTTCAATGTCAATTGAGATCGAATCACCGGCCTCGATGCCCTGCCCTGGAACGATGTTGCCGGTGACCGTCAGGTGGTGCTCACCCAGGGCGATATCGGATGGTATTGGAACCGAAAATTCGTAGGGGTCCTCGTGCACCGGGGGAAAGAAGCCGAGGGGGTTTTCGCCAATCAACATCACCATGTCGAACTTTGCACCGGAGGCGACCGCCGATACGCGGAGGAGATCGCCGGGGTTGACCACGGTGCCATCGGCGGGCGAGATGATCTTCAGAGTTTGGGCGGATAGGGCGGCGGCATAAAGAAGGAAAAACGCGAATGCCACAAAAGGCGCAGGCCAGGAGTTCCACGCAAATGCTCGCTGTTTCATCGGTCTCCTTCCGACGAGTGCTGCTCACGGGCAGCAACTCTACGCCGAAGTAGCGGAGATTTCCAGTAAGAGCAGGGCAGCTATCCGGAAATAACGAGCGTTACCCGGCCAGGGCGATGGCATCGATTTCGACGCGGACATCCTTGGGGAGGCGGGCGACTTCGACGGTGGAACGGGCGGGCGCATCCTGGGGAAAGAAGCGCTCGTAGACATCGTTCATGGCGGCGAACTCGCCCATGTCCTTGAGATAGACAGTGGTGCGCACGACCTTGTCGAGACTGCTGCCGGCGGCCTGCAGAATTGCCTCCAGGTTGATCAGTGCCTGCTCGGTCTGGAGAGCCACGCTACCCTCGACGATCTTCTGGGTGGTTGGGTCCACCGGAATCTGGCCGCTGACGAAGACGAAGCCGTTGGCGCGGATGGCCTGCGAATAAGGGCCGATGGCCCGGGGGGCGTTTTCAGTGGCAATGACTTCGCGCATGGGTCTTGCTCCTTGGAAATTCTAAGATGGAAATTCTAAATCGTGCGGCCTGCTTGTGGAACTGTGGCGCGCTGCTCTATTCGATCAAAAATCGAGGCGGGCGGAAAACTTGAGGCCGCGCAGGCGACTTGAGCCCAGTAGGGGTCCTTCGCGGCGCTCAGGATGAGACTCTCAAAAAATACATACCTTTCGAACGATCCATCGAGCACAAGAACAAGAACAACGGCAGGAACAAGAGCAAGGGCAGAAGCAAGAACAAGGGCAGAAGCAAGAGCAAGGGCAGAAGCAAGAGCACACGACCGCAGACTTGGAGGGCGTGGATTCCCAGGTTATCGCCGAACTGCACGGCGCGAACCTGGGGCACCCGACGTATTTATTAGGCCAGCTTCCTAACTTCTCTGTGGGTGCTGCGACTAGGGTTTGATGGGGTGCAGCAGAAAGAGATAGGCGATGGCGATGGCGTAGAGAGTGAGCGCAATAGCGGTGGGAGCGCCCATCAACTGCATGGCAAAACCGAGCAATCCGACGGCGGCGCACAGCGACTGCATGATGAGATTGTTGCGGCTCCAACGCTGGAGGAGCTTGGGGTCGCGCGGGTTGCGGCGCAGCTCGGAGAGCGCGGGCAGCACCATGGCGTTGCGGACGGTGTAGGCAAAGGTGAGCAGAGTGGTGGAGAAGATGATGGGCAGAAAGGTGCGCGTGCCGAGGGTTCCCGGCGGCCCGTGAAAAACCGTCATGCCGAGGACGAAACAGGTCGCCAGCATTCCCACCAGTCCGCGCTGGGTGCGTTGCAGGGAGAGGAAAGCGAACTCGACGGCCTGGATCTGAATGGGCAGAGCGCCTGGTTGTTTCGGGGATTTCTGCGATTTTTCGGCGAAGCGCGACATAAGTATGAGTGACTCCGGAATCAGTTATTCAGCCTCTGGACGCGCTCGACATCACGCACGCCATGAATGCGGCGGATGCCGGTGATGATGCGATTGAGGTGATTGACGTCGCGGGTTTCAAAGATGATGTCAATGACGGCGAAGTCGCCGCCGGTCTTGGCTTCGATGTGGCGGATGTTGGCATCCTCGCCGCTGATGACGGCGGAGACCTGGGTAACCATGCCGGGACGATCATCGGTGGAGACCACGAGTTTGACGGGATAGGCGGGCAGCGCGCCGGCAATGCGCGGCTCCTTGTGCGACCACTCGACGGCCAGACGGCGCTCGGGTTCGTACATCAGGTTCTGCACGTTGGAGCAATTTTTGCTATGCACGGCGACGCCTTTGCCGCGGGTGACGTAGCCGACAATTTCCTCACCGCGAATGGGGTTGCAACAACGGGCGCGATAGACGAGCAGATCGTCGGTGCCGCGCACGGTGAGGGCGGCACTGTCCGACGAACCACCGAAGGCGCGCTTGACCGCCGAGGCCAAGCCCTGCTGCTCTTCGCCGGGCTGCAGATTGCTGCCGGGCGACACCTTGGCGAGCACAGAGCGGGCGGAGTACTTACCATAGCCGATGCCGGCCATGAGGTCGTCCACTTTGTTGACCCCGTATTCGGCCGCCGCTTTCAGCAGCTCGGGGTCCTTGATTTCCTTGAGCGCGATGCGATACTTGCGCGCTTCCTTTTCGATCAGCTTGCGGCCGATTTCAATGGCGCGCTCGCGCTGGTGGATGTTGAGCCAGTGTTTAATTTTCTGGCGGGCACGCGAGCTTTTGACGATGCCCAACCAGTCGCGGCTGGGATTGTGCCCAGCCTGGGTCATGATCTCGACAATGTCTCCGGAGCGCAGCTTGGAGCGCAGCGGAACGATGCGCCCGTTGACCTTGGCGCCGACGCAGGAGTGTCCGACCTCGGTATGCACGGTGTAGGCAAAGTCGAGGGGTGAGGAGTCGCGTGGCAGAACGACGACCTTGCCTTTGGGAGTGAAGGTGTAGACCTCCTCCGGATAGAGATCGATCTTCAGGGTGGAGAGGAACTCGCTGGGATCGGCCATCTCGCGCTGCCATTCAACGACCTGGCGCAACCAGGCGAGACGCTGTTCGTCGCGCGCGGAGATGGGACCATCCTTGTACTTCCAATGGGCGGCGATGCCCTCCTCGGCCATCTTGTGCATCTCTTCGGTGCGGATCTGCACCTCGAAGGGATGGCCGTCCTCGGCAATGACCGTGGTGTGCAGCGACTGGTAGAGGTTGGGGCGCGGCATGGCGATGAAGTCCTTGATGCGGCCCGGCACCGGACGCCATGCGTTGTGAATGATTCCCAGCACGGCGTAACAGTCATTCACCGAATAGGTGATGATGCGCAGCGCCAGCAGATCGTACATCTGGTCAGGAGTGATTTTCTGCTTGATCACCTTTTGATAGATGGAGTACATGCGCTTGATGCGCGAATCGACCCGCACGATGTTGATGTTGGCCTCGCGCAACTTCTTGCGAATGGTCTCCGACATGCGAGCGAGAGCGCGATCGCCGTCTTTGCGCAAGGCCTCGACCTGCTCGAAGACCACTTTGTAGCCGACTGGATCGACGTAGGGGAAAGAGAGATCCTCTAGCTCGCCGCGAACCTTGCCCATGCCGAGGCGGTGAGCGAGCGGGGCATAAATCTCCAAAGTTTCCTTGGCAATTTTCGCCTGCCGCTCGGGCGAAAGATGCTGCAAGGTGCGCATATTGTGCAGACGATCGGCCAGTTTGATGAGCACGACACGAATGTCGTCCACCATGGCGAGCATCATCTTGCGCACGTTTTCCGCCTGCGCTTCTTCGCGCGAAGCGAAATCAATTTTGCTGATCTTGGTTACGCCCTCGACGATGTGGGCAACTTGCTCGCCGAATTTTTCTTGAATTTGCTCGGTGGTGAGGATGGTGTCTTCGACCGAATCGTGCAGCAGTCCGGCGGCGATGGCCGTGGTGTCGAGCTTCATTTCGGCCAGTAAAATCGCCACTTCCAGGGGGTGCACGAGATAGGGCTCGCCGGAGGCGCGCTGCTGTCCGGAGTGATGTTCGAGGGAAAGTTCGTAGGCGCGGCGGATGATATCGAGGTCGTCGGTGGGCCGGTTGGCGCGGGCAATCTTCAGCAGGTCGCGAAACCGCGTAACGGTTAAAACATTCGTCGCTACCTGCTCGCGAAAGCTCGCCATATCTGATTTTAGCCTGTAACCTCCTTTAGGGCACGCAGGATAGTCTGCAAGCTGCTCCTATTGCATCCGATGCGGTGACAACGCAGAATGATTCTGGGGCGGGAAGGTTGCCATGAAAGTGCTGGTCAGCGGGGCAAGCGGGTTCCTCGGACGGGAAATTAGCTCGTTGTTGGGGACGAAGGGGCACGAGGTTTACAGGCTGGTTCGCGACCGGGCTAAGCTGCGGGAGGGAGACGTGCTCTGGCAGTCCGAATCCGCGCTGGAAGCCGCGCGAATGGCTGAGTTTGACGTCATCGTGCATCTTGCGGGAAGGCCGGTGGCGACGCTGTGGACGGAGCAGGCCAAGGCTGAGATCCGCAGCAGCCGGGTGATTGGAACGGCGGGCCTGGCACGTGCGGCGGCGCAGACATTCGTGAGAACCGGGAAGCCACATGCGTTGATCTGCGCCTCCGCCATTGGCTACTACGGCAGCCGCGGCGACGAAGAGTTGGTGGAAGAAAGCGAACCGGGGCTGGGTTTTCTGGCCGAGGTGTGCCGCGACTGGGAGGACGCCGCGCAACCAGCGGCGATGTCCGGGGTTCGAGTGGCCCACATGCGCAGTGCTCTGGTGCTGGACACCGAAGGCGGCGCACTGGCCAAAATGCTTCCCGCTTTTCGCTTGGGAGTGGCCGGAAAATTCGGCAACGGACGCCAGTGGTGGAGCTGGATCAGCCGCCGGGATGCGGTTCGCGCCTTTGTGTTTGCAGTGGAAAACGAGCAGGTACACGGGGCGCTGAACGTGGCCTCGGCCAATCCGGTGACCAATCGGGAGTTCACCCGGACTCTGGGGCGGGTTCTGCACCGGCCTACGCTGCTGACGGTCCCCGCCTTGGTGCTGCGCGCGTTGGCCGGAGAGATGGGCGAAGAGATGCTGCTGGCCAGTCAACGGGTGATTCCACGGCATCTGCTGGAGGCGGGATTCAGCTTTGAAGACGCGGAACTGGAGCCGGCACTGCGAAGGCTGCTGCGGTAAGAGACTGGGCGTCCGCGAACGGAGGTCAGTTGGCCGCCAAACAATATTTGCCCGGCAAAACATTCTCGAAAAATATCGGTTGACCTGTCTACGGCTGGCGGGTGGAGAGTAGAGGTGCTGCGATGTTAACGGTCTCCCAACTCGCCAGGCGCTGCGGGCTCAGCCGCACGACGCTGCTCTACTACGAGTCGATCGGACTGCTGCCGCCAGCGGGCCGCTCTGCATCCAACTACCGCCGCTACACGACGGAACAGGTGGAGCGGCTCGAGAGCATCTGCGCGTATCGGGATGCGGGGCTGCGGCTGAGCGATATCCGGCAGCTTCTTGACGAGCCGTCGAATGCGGCAAGCACGGTTTTGCAACGCCGTCTGCTCGAACTCGACCGGGAGATCGAAACCCTTCGCGAGCATCAGAATGGCCATTCTGCGGCTGTTACGGGCCGACGATGGCAAGTGGAGGAGATTGGATATGGCGTCAGAGATGAACAAGGAAAAATGGGTTTCGATCATGCACGCCGCCGGCTTTAGCGAAGAAGATATGCGGCGCTGGCACAAACAATTCGAAGAGCAGGCACCGGAAGAGCATCAGCAGTTTCTGGAGTACCTGAGGATTCCAACCGAGGAGATCGGCAGCATTCGGCGATGGAGCCGGGAGGCATAGGTACAGCTCGAATCGCCGGTAAGGAAGATCGTCCGCAGGATTCCCGCTCAAGTGATCGAGCGGGATTGTTTTGCGCGGGCAGCAGACGATTACTGCTTCTCGCGTGAAATCCCGGCCACGGTGGCGGCGGTCGCGCGCAGATAATCCGCGGGAGCGATGACGATCTGCAAGCCGCGTTGTCCGGCGGAGACGCAAACCGTGTCCCATAATTCGATGGTTTCATCGGCGAATACGGGATAGTCCTTCTTCATTCCGAGAGCGGTGACACCGCCGCGAATATAGCCGGTGACACTCTGCACTTGTTTGAGCGGAAGCATCTCCACGCGGCGGTCGCCGGTACAATGAGCGAGGGCTTTGCAATCGAGTTCGTAATTTCCGGGGATCACGGCGACGGCCACGCCATGGCGGTCACCCTGTACGGCCAGGGTTTTGAAGACCTGGGCGGGCGGAAAGCCAACCTTGGCGGCAACGTTTTCGGCGGAGAGATCGTCCGGGTCCACTTCATATTCGCGCAGCTCGTAGGGAATGCCGAGCGAATCCAGAATGCGGCAGGCGTTGGTCTTACTCATGACAATATTCAATCACAGGATTCGAGAGTTGGCTTGCAAACCCGGCCCCGCGCATGCCATCTCATGGCTTGATAAGTGAATTAACGCAAGCAAAGGATGAGCGCTGAAATGGTGAATGACACGCTGGATCATATTGACAAGCTGATTGAAACTTGCCGCGACGGACAGGAAGGCTACCGCGACGCCGCCGAACACGCGAAGGATTCCGAGCTGAAAGAGTTTTTTAACCGTCAGTCTTTGGAGCGGGCGCGATTTGCGGGAGAGCTGGAAAATATCGCGCAACGCCTCGGCGAATCCGACCCCGACCGCAGTCCGAGTATGGCAAACAAGTTGCACCGCGCTTGGCTTAACCTGAAGGAGAAGCTGGGCGCAGGGGATGCCAGCATTCTTGAATCCGTGGAAGCTGGTGAGGACAACGCCAAGAAGAATTATCAGAATGCGCTGGAATCCGGCCTTCCTGCCGATGTATTCGTCATCGTGGAGCAACAGGCGCAGTTCGTGTTCGCGGCCCATGACCGGGTACGAGCTCTGCGCGACGCGTACAAAAAAGCGGCGTAGGCGAGTTCCGCAAACGGCGGCGTCGCGCCAATTGCGCGACGCGACGCCGCTTCATCCTCAATTCATCAAGGACCGGGAGACACAATCAGGCACACGGAACTCTTCGTATGCTGCAATCGTTTGCTGCATATCGAGAACTCGCCTGACAAACTATAGGCCGCTCACGCCATCTCACCGGAGGGTGAAATTACTGCGAGGAAAGGGTGAGCACTGCGATGGCCGACGACTCCCTCGATATCATTGCAAAGCTGATTGAGACTTGCCGCGACGGGCAGGCAGGCTACTTGGAAGCCGCTGAACTCGCAAGGAATCACGCCCTGCGCGGATTCTTCTCAAACCGGGCGATGGAGCGAGCTAGATTTGCGGCAGAGCTGGAACACATCGCGATTCGTCTCGGTGAGGCTGACCCCAGCCGCGGTCCCAGCCTTGCGAATCAATTGCACCGCGCCTGGATTGATCTGAAGAACAGACTGGGCGGTGGCGATGCCAGCGTTCTGGAGTCCGTGGAGGTGGGCGAGAGCAACGCTCAGCACCATTACCGGGCAGCACTGCAGGCCGGACTCCCGCCCGAGATGCACCGCGTCGTCGAAGAACAAGCAGAGAGCATTTCCGCCGCCCTGGACCAGATTCGTACGCTACGGGATGTCTACAAGAGAGCAGCTTAGGTTCGCGGGGCTCGCTGCGGAAGCGCAGATATGAACCTCGCTATATGCACGCCTCGGGTAACGGCGCGTGCACATAGCAGGAACTTCGACCCGGGAGGCTTAGCGCGGCGTGCGCTGGGCTTCGAGGAAGGCTGCGACGCGCTGTTTTACGCTGAGAATTGGCTGTTGCAGAGCCAGCCGTGAACCTTCTTCCATCAGCGGCACCAGTTTGTCGAACTCCGGCCCGGATTGCACGCCGGTAAGCAGGATGCGAATGGGATGGAAGAGCGCTGGACCTTTGGCCCCGGCTTCTTTTTGCACTTCCTTGACGAGCGCTTTGAAGCGGGCGGCTTCAATCGGCTCGGGTTCAGCGGCGATCTTGGCGGCGAAGACATCGAGCACCTTGGGCGAAGTTTCGAGGCTGAAAATTTCAGCGTTCTCCGGTGCGGCGAGGGCGGCTGCGGGATCAAAGTGCAGGATGGCCGCGGCACGGACGGGCAACTCATCGAGTTTGTTGACCGAGGAAGCAAGCGAGGCCGTAATGTGCGCAAGCCAGGCCTTGACCTCAGGCGTCAGCTCCGGGATGGCGAGCGCGCGCTGATAGAAAGGCTCGGCCAGGGCGGCGACGCGCGCGGGATCAGCTTGCTTGATGTAGTGGCGATTGAGCCAGTAGAGCTTTTCGAAATCGAAGACCGCAGGCGATGGCGTGACCCGGGAGAGATCGAACTCCTCGACCAGTTCGGCGGGCGAGAAGATTTCGCGGTCGCCTCCGGTGGGCGCCCATCCGAGCAGCGCCATGTAATTCATCAGGGCTTCGGGGAGCACGCCCATCTCGCGGAAATTTGCCAGCGAGGTGGCGCCATGACGCTTGGAGAGCCGTTCCTTGTCAGGGCCGAGGATGGTGGAAAGATGGGCGAACTCCGGCACCTCCCAGCCGAGCGCTTCGTAGAGCGCGACCTGCTTGGGAGTATTGGACAGATGGTCGTCGCCACGAATGACGTGGGTAATCATCATCTCCGCATCGTCGACCACGACGACGTAGTTGTAGACCGGTACGCCGGTGGAGCGGACGATGATGAGGTCGCTGACCACCTCGCTCGGGAACTCGACCCAGCCGCGCACAACATCGTGAAAGCGAATCGGCTTCTCGGGGATCTTCAAGCGGATGGCGCAGGATTCGCCGGCAGCGCGACGGCGCTCGGCTTCCTCCGGTGAGAGGTTGCGGCAGGTGCCGGGATAGTTGGGCGGGAGATGCTCGGCCATGGCCTGCTCACGCTGACGGTCCAGCACTTCCGCGGAACAGAAGCAGCGGTACGCCTTGCCTTCGCTGACCAGGCGCTCGGCGTGGTCGCGATAGACCTGCCACTTGTCGCTCTGGCGATAGGGCGGGTACGGACCGCCGACGTCCGGGCCTTCGTCCCAATCGAGACCGAGCCACTTGATGTCATCGATGAGTTGGGTTTCATAGCGCGCTTCGCTGCGCTCGAGATCGGTGTCTTCAATGCGGAGGATGAAGGCTCCGCCCTGCTGGCGCGCGAAGAGCCAGTTGAAGAGCGCGGTTCGCGCATTGCCGACGTGCACTTGTCCGGTGGGCGAGGGGGCAAAGCGAACTCGCACCTTGCCGGGAATTGACGATTGCTCCATGAAAACGATGTTAGCAGAGCCCACGGCGGGAATGGGATGGAGCCTGCGATGCGATCCTGGTGGATTCCGTGACGCCACGGGACTAAGCTGGTGGGTCTAATTTTGGGCAGTTGGCCAGGAAAGGCAAAGGTGAGCAATCATGGCAAAGAAAAACATCCTGATGCTGGTTGGCGATTACGTGGAAGATTACGAGGTGATGGTGCCCTTCCAGGCGTTGCTGATGGTGGGCCATACGGTTCATGCGGTCTGTCCGGGAAAGAAGGCCGGCGAGCGGGTGCGCACTGCGATCCACGATTTTGAGGGGGACCAGACTTACAGCGAAAAACCTGGACACAACTTTGTGGTGAACGCGGACTTTGACAGCGTGAGGCCGGAAGACTATGACGCGTTGGTGATTCCGGGTGGGCGGGCTCCGGAGTATCTGCGGTTGAATGCGCGGGTGCTGGAGATTGTGCGCCACTTTGACGCCGCCACAAAACCAATTGCCTCCATCTGCCACGGGGCGCAGATTCTGGCGGCGGCCGGAGCGGTGAACGGGCGGATATGCAGTTGCTATCCGGCGGTGGGGCCGGAGGTGACGGGCGCTGGCGGCACCTTCGCGGACATCCGGGTGGACGCCGCGTATGTGGATGGGAACCTGGTGACCGCACCGGCTTGGCCCGCGCATCCGGCGTGGCTGGCGGAGTTCCTGAAGGTGCTGGGAACACGGATTGAACCGTAGCCTGCGCTGGCGGATGGTAAAGACCCTCATCTGCTCACTGTGGCAGATGTGGGGCACCGGTCCTAACAAGTGCGTGGCTAACGGATATGCGGGCTGGCGGGAGTGTAGGTGGACTTCTTTTTCACCACGGGCTTGACGATCTTCACGTCAAACTCCAGCGGAGTGGTTTTGGGAGGAAAGCACTGACGGTTGTCACAGGCCTGGTATCTAACGTCGCCGTGGACGCGCAGGGTGCCGAGCGCGGCAGTCTTCGGAATGCGCACCGCGGCAGTGACCGCGAAATTTCCCGAATACACGCTGAGCTTGTCATTGCCCATGAAGGGTAAGTCCAGTGGCTCGCCTGCGGGGTACTGGATGTTCATGATCATGATTCCCTCGGGCGGGTTGAGGTGAACCACGGTGGGCAGCAACAGTTCGTCATTGGGCTTATTGGAGTTGACGTGGAATCCGCGATTGACGCGCAAGGCGATTTCCAGCGGAGCCTTGCTGCCTCGGGTGATGACGATGGTTCCAATGGGAGCCACGGTGACCGTCGGGGAAGAGCTCTGGGCCAGGGCGGCAGAGGCACACAGAGCAACGAAGAACGCGATGAGAGATCGGAGCTTCATGGCTGAGGCTCTAGTCTAGCGGATTTTGCTGGTCCAATTTTGCAGATCTAGGAGCGCGGCGCGGTGGAAGCGATGGCGCGCTGGATGTTGTGCTCGATTTCGTCGCGCCCGGGTTGGCCGAAGACACGGTCGATCACCACGCCGTTACGGTCGATGTAAAAAGTTGTGGGCAGATAATCGATGCCGCCATACGCCTCGGCAACTTTCTCCTGGCCGAGGAGGATGGGGTAGTTGATGGAATTTTCGGCGACAAATTTTTCCACATCCTGCTGTCCGCCATCATCCATATTGACGCCGATAATCTGCAATCCCTGCGGACCATAGCGCTTCTGGAGGTCGACGAACCAGGGAATCTCCTGCTTGCAGGGAGGGCACCAGGTGGCCCAGAAGTTGAGCACCACGGCCTTGCCGCGCAGATCGCTGAGTTTGAGGGTGTGTCCCTGGAGATCGGTGAGCACGAAGTCCGGTGCCTGGTGACCGGCGGCGCTTACGGTTGCGGTGCGGGCACGGCCTCCCGGAAGCCTTGACCGGTACTTGGCCAAGCCCAGTAGACCGGCGATGACGACGACCATCAGAGCGAAGAGAATGACTTTGCGCTTCACACCACACACTCCCGCTTCTTACTCCGCTGCCTTTTCAGATGCTCTACAAAGAGAAGCGATTCAGGAAGCCCAGGTATCCGGACAGAATGGTAAAGCGGCCAAGGGCAATCAGCAAGCCAAAGACGATGAGCAGCGCGCCGCTGAGAACCTCCACCGTGTGCAGATGGCGGCGAAAACGGGCATAGAATCCGAGAAAACGATTGACGCCGAGTGAGGTGAGAAGAAACGGTACGGCCAGTCCTGCCGAGTACACGGCGAGCAGCAGGATTCCCTTGAAGACCGTGTCCTGCGAGCCCGCGAGTAACAGGATTCCAGCCAGGATGGGGCCGATGCACGGGGTCCATCCGAAGGCGAAGGCAAAGCCGATGAGGAAGGAACCGAGCGGACTGGAACCGCCTTTGACCCCGTGCAGGCGCTTATCCGAATAGAGCGCGTTGATCTTGAAAAGTCCGGTGAGGTGCAGGCCGAAGATGATGATGACGATGCCGGCAAAGATCGCCAGCGGGCGATGATACTGCTGGGTAAGCTGTCCGAGGCTGGTGGCCACCGCGCCCAACGAGATAAAGACCACGCTGAAGCCCAGGATGAAACAGAGCGAGTTCAGCATGACGGTGCGCAGGAGCTTGCGGTCGGCTGCCTGCAGGGTTTCCACGCTGGCGCCCGAGATGAGCGAGACATAACCCGGCACCAGGGGCAGCACACAGGGCGAGAGGAAGGAAAGCACTCCGGCGAAGAACGCCGCCAACGGTAAGGGAAGGCTGTGCATACAGCCATGATTGTACAGGGCGGAACCGATCGCGGAGAACTGCCCCACTCAATCCGAAAGCGGGGGGGAACAGCAGGATGCGGCGATCCTGCGTATCATTGGGTATGAGCATTACTTCTCAGATCCAGAAAGATATCGTCGCGTCCATGAAGTCGCGGCAGGAGTTGCGTCTCTCCACCTTGCGCATGGTTAAGACTGCCCTCAAGAACAAGGAAATTGATAAGCGTGAGCCGCTCGACGAGCACGAGGAGATGCATGTGCTCTCCACCCTAGTCAAGCAGCGCCACGAGGCCTCCGAAGCGTTCACCAAGGGGAACCGTCCTGAACTTGCGGCCAAGGAGTTGGCCGAGATCGTCTTCATCGAAAGTTACCTTCCGAAAGCCGTCGGCCCGGCGGAGATCGCTGCCGCCGTACAGTCGGTGATGGCGGAAATGGGCTCGCCCACCGCCAAGGAAATGGGCACCATCATGAAGCATGTGATGGCCAAATTTGCCGGCGCGCGCATCGACGGCAAACTGGTCAGTGAAGCCGTGAAGAAGGCGCTTGCGGGATAAGAGAGTTCGATCCCTGGAGCTTGCAAACGGAAAACGCGGCCCTCTGCAGCCGCGCTTTCTGCGGCCTTAGCGAGCCCGGCGCACCACCACGAACACGCCATCGGGAAACTTCTCGCCGGTAAACTCGACCACGCCTTCACGCACGAATCCGCGCAGCTCCTTGATCTCTTCGCGCGGCACCGGAGGTTTCGCATAGGCATCGGCCTGATCGGTGCGGGCGCGCCCCATGCCGCGATCCATCGCGGCATTCGCCAGCCGGTCGGCGTCTTTGTTCAGATGGCGCAGCACGTGCCGGATCTCAAAGCGGTCCAGCTTGCGGATCAGCGCCTTGGCCTCATTGTAAATCGAGAGCAGGGCCTCGCTGCGGACCTTGTATTGCCCCTTCATCTGCTTCACCAGCAGTTCGGAGTCGCTGACTACCTTCACCGTGCCGTAGCCGTGTTCTACCGCGTATTCCAGGGCCGCAATCAGCCCTGAGTACTCGGCAAAGTTGTTGGTCTGGACGCCGAGAAACTCGCCCAGCTCGGCCAGCCGCTTACCTTCGCCGTCGGTAATGTAGGCGCCGTATCCCGCGGGGCCAGGGTTACCGCGCGATCCGCCATCGACGTGTGCCACCATCACCTTGCTGCTGGGCCCGGGAGCCGCCTCGGGCTCATCGTTAAATAATCCGCCTGATTTTCCAAATGACATAGCGCGAGTGTATCGCAAAGCCCGGGGCGCAGAGGTTGAGGAAAACCGCGAGGCCCTCCCAACGGTTTTCAGAGGGGTGCGTGCGCACGGGATTTTGTGAGATTACGGCCTCTCACCAGGCATGGGCGTGTGGGTTGCCGGCTGATGTGGTAGAACCGCAGTCCGGGCCGCAGTCTTCTTCGCGCGTTGCCAGGTTTGCAATTTTCGCCATTGCTCCAAGGTGAGGACGCGGCGTGGCGAGACGGTCATTTCACCGAGATCGCGAACCAGTTTCCCGGCTGCCGCCGCGAGATTATTCAGTTGTTGCTGATAGGCCGCATCGTCGAGTTGATCGGCTTCCATGAGGGCTGCCAATCGGGTAAACGCCTTTAAACCATCGGCGCTGCCATCGATGAGCGCCAGGCGCTGGGTCAGCGCAGCATCCTGCAACTGCTTGCGCTGCGCGTCGGTGAGGTGCAATTCGGCAGTGCAAGCCGGATCGTTCCAGAACTCGTCGAAGAGTCCCGCGGCCGGATTAAAGCCGCCCGGAAGCGAAAATCCCGGAGGAGTGATGCCCGTCGCCGGACCCGGTGAATTAATCCGGGGAGCAACCGTGACGTTCGTTTGTGCCGCTACCATCAAGGGAAATACTAAAACCGCCGTTGCGAGATAAGCGAGTTTCATCCGTCCCTCCACATTTTTGATAACAGCAATTCTGAAAAGTCCACGCGCGGTGTCGCCAAGGTGCAACGTGCATCATAGACCAGCACCCAAGTTCACATCCTAGCTGCTTTTCTTTTCTTTCTTCTTGGCCGGTTTCTTGACTTCGCGTTTTGGTGCGTTCTTGTTTGCCATTCCTTAAGTTTACCCTGTCTACCGAGCATTCAACGGCTGTGCAAATTCTAACTGCACGGAATTTTGCGCCGTCTTACCGTCCGTCGGCCAAGCGCGTCGCCAGCATCTCGGGCAACCCTGCTTGCAGGATGCGCTCTTGCGCACGCTTGATGTCGTAGGGAACGCGGTAGAAGCGAATCTCGTGCTTCTTGCTGTCGTAGAGCGCGAAAGCCGCACGCCGGTCACGGTCGCGGGGCTGCCCTACCGAGCCCGGGTTCACCAGGTACTGCTGCGCCGGATTCAGCTTCAGCCGCGATACCTGGGCGCGACTCGCACTGTTCAGCCGTTCCAGCGGAAGGGGCTCGGCCAACCTCCGCGGCCGGGTGAAGGCGCACTGAATGTGGGTGTGTCCAAAAAATGTAAGGCGCGAGGAGGTACCCTCCAGCGCTGCGTTGGCGCTAAACTCTGACGAGATATAGTCGTCTTCGCCGAGCGGTGAGCCGTGCACGAACTGCGCGCCTTCCCAAGCCGCATCGCGCCGTGGGCCGCGAGGCAGCCCGATCAGCCAATCCAGGTTAAAGTCGCTCAGCTTGCTGCGCGTCCAAAGTGCGGCAGCGGCGGCTACAGGATTGAAGTTGCTGAGATCTACCATTCCGCAGCAGCAGCGGTCATGGTTGCCGCGCACGTTGATCGGCGCCATCTCGCGGACCAGATCGATGACCTGGTTGGGACTGGCGCCATAGCCCACCACGTCGCCCAGATTGGCAACGCTGTCGTGCTCTGGAGCCGAGTCGAGACAGGCTTCCAGAGCCTCAAGATTCCCGTGGATGTCACTGACCAGGAGTAACCGCACCAGCCAAATTATAGATGCTGACGCGGCCTCGAAAACCGCTCTCTGGAACTTCTCTGTTCTTCGCCGCCCAAAAAGAAGTTACATTAGCGCTATGCGCCTCAAATTAGCGTCTGCGTTTTCTTGCCTTGCCGTCTGCCTATGTTTGGCCGCACCTTTGACTGCGCAGCCGACTCCTCCTGTGGCGCTCGCAGACCCGGCGGCATACGTGGCCAGTCAGTTTGGCGCCAGCTTCAAGGTTGATCCCAAAATCCCGCCCATGTTCGGCGATCTGGATGGCGACGGCAAAGAGGATGTCGTACTGGTGGGAACCAGCAGCACGCCCTTGCTCTCGAAGGAGCAGTTCAACTTCAAGGTCGAGGACCCCTATGACTCCTACTTTGGCACCGGCGATCCCCGCATCACTTCGCAATTCACGCTGCATTTCGACGGCTCGTCGCGCTGCTTTCTAATTGTCTTCGGCTGGCGGCAGCCACAGGCCAAGTCCAAGCAGGTCTCCAAGTTCGTTCTCATCAATACGCCGTTTGAATCGGCCAGCATCGTGAACTTGCGCCTGAAGAAGAAGAACATCCAGGCGATTGAAGCCGTCGATCGCAGCACCCTGCACGCCCTGGTGTTCTGGGATGGCCGGCGCTGGCGCTGGAGCGCCCAGGGCATGGACGGCGATGACTCCTTCAAAATGCCTCCGGCAGATTAATTTTTGGCCCTGGCCGGTGCTCTCTGGCTATAATGCCGGTTCATGAATATCGAGCAGAAACTTGCGAAGCTGAAATTGCGCGACCAACTGGCCGAAGCCGGCGGCGGCGAAGAACGGCGGGCGCGCGAACACAAACTCGGCAAGATGACCGCCCGTGAGCGCATCGAGTTTCTGCTGGATGAAGGCAGCTTCGAGGAAACCGACAAGTTTGTCACCCATCGCACCACTGACTTCGGCATGGCCGAGCAGGTCATTCTCGGCGATGGTTTTGTCACGGGCTACGGACGCATCGAAGGCCGCTTGGTCTTTGTCTTCGCCCAGGACTTCACCGTCTTCGGCGGTTCGCTGTCAGAGACCAACGCGGCCAAGATCGTCAAGATCATGGACCAGGCGGCCCGCGTCGGAGCTCCGGTCATCGGCCTCAATGATTCCGGCGGGGCACGCATTCAGGAAGGCGTCCGCTCGCTGGCCGGGTATGCCGATATCTTTCTCCGCAATGTTCTCTCCTCCGGCGTGGTGCCGCAGATCTCGGCGATTATGGGACCCTGCGCGGGCGGCGCCGTCTATTCTCCGGCGATGACCGATTTCATCCTCATGGTGGATAAGACTGCCTACATGTTCATCACCGGCCCGGAGGTCATTAAGGCGGTGACCCACGAAGAGGTCAGCAAGACCGAGCTGGGAGGGGCGGAAACCCACAACACCAAGTCCGGAGTCGCGCACTTTCTCGCCCACGATGATGCCGAGTGTCTCAGCATGGTGCGCGAGCTGCTCAGCTTCATGCCCTCCAATAATCTTGAGGAAGCGCCGCGCAAGCCGACCACCGACCCTATCGACCGCGCCGATGAAAGACTCGACACGGTGGTTCCCGCCGAGAGCAATCTGCCTTACGACATCAAGGACGTCATCACCCACGTCGTTGACGACGGCTATTTCTTTGAGGTGCAGGAGCACTACGCCAAGAACATCGTCATCGGCTTTGCCCGGTTTAATGGGCGCTCCGTCGGCATGGTCGCCAACCAGCCCAACTTCCTCGCCGGGGTGCTGGACATCAACTCCTCGACCAAGGCCGCGCGCTTCGTCCGCTTCTGCGACTGCTTCAACATTCCGCTGGTGACCTTCGAAGACGTTCCCGGCTTCCTTCCGGGCATTCAGCAGGAGCACGGCGGCATCATCATGCACGGCGCAAAACTGCTCTACGCCTTTGCCGAGGCCACCGTCCCCAAGGTCACCGTCATTACCCGCAAAGCTTACGGCGGAGCCTATTGCGTGATGAGTTCCAAGCACATTCGCGGCGACGTGAATTACGCCTGGCCCACGGCGGAAATCGCGGTCATGGGCCCGGAGGGCGCGGTCAACATTGTTTACCGCCGCGAACTCGACCGCGCCGCCAAGGAGGGCGTCGACGGACTCATCGGAGCCGAGGCCTTCAACAAAGTTCGGGCCGAAAAGATCGAGGAGTTCCGCGACAGCTTCGCCAATCCCTACGTCGCCGCCGAGCGCGGCTACATCGATGCCGTCATCCGCCCCCGCGATACCCGCAAAAAGATCATCCAGGCACTGGAAATGCTCGACGGCAAGCGTGATAAAAATCCCGCGAAGAAGCACGGCAATATCCCGCTGTAATGTCGTCTGTTTATTTGCTTGCTGCCCGCCAAGGCGAAAATTTCGCTGACCTCTTGCAGGGGCATCGCATCTAAGGGAAGTCAGGGCCACCCAACGTGGCTCGCATTGTGGGGGATACCACCGCGGCATAGATCAGGCGTGATGGGCCAAGTTTCCTCACCACATCCCATCTTTGGACTGCCTCATGCCCTCACTCGCAATCACGCCAGAAGCAAAATCCGAAACCAGGCAGGGCTTAGCGGGAGCCGCCGAATTCATCACCCGCAGCCAGTTCGAGTTTCTCTCTCGCGAGCACCACCAGGGCTGCGTTTCGATATTTCTGCCGACGCATCGTAGTGTTCCTGAAAGCAAGCAGGATCCGATTCGCTTAAAGGATCTTCTCCGCCAAGCCGAGTCCAGGTTGAGAGATTTAGGGCTGCGATCCGTTAAGGTACGGGAGATGCTGGCCCCTGCCCGCGATCTGATTCAAAGAGAGGGCTTCTGGTGCGGGGCGGATGGGCTCGCAATCTTTCTCTCCAGCAGCTTCTTTCAGTTTTTCCGGCTTCCGATCGGTTTTGAGGAGCTCGTCATCGTCACGGACCGTTTCGCCATCAGTCCTTTGCTTCCTCTGTTCACGGCTGGGGGGCAGTTTTACATTCTGGCGCTCAGCAAGAATCACGTGAGGCTTATCGAAGGCACGCCTTATGCCTGGGCAGAACTCGATCTTCCTTCCATGCCCCGCAGCGAGGCTGAGGCTCTGAAGTACGATGTCCGCCAGGCGGTGCTGCAGGTGCATACCGGCGCTGGCCGTCCTGCGACCGGCAAAGAGGCAGGAGTTTTCACCGGTCAGGGCGTTGGCGTGGATGACGAACAGACCCGCACGCTGGAATACATCTACGCGGTCGAGCGTGGGGTGCGTCGCCAACTGCGAGAACACGAACCGCTCATGCTTGCCGCCGTGGAAGAACTTGAGGCCGTGTACAGGAAGGTAAACCGGCATCGCGGACTTGTGGAGCATGGGGTGCACGGCAATCCCGATCGAATGAGTTCGGGTGAACTGCATAAGGCCGCCTGGGAGGTCATGCGGGCGCATTTCGATGAGGAGAAGCAGCGGGCCATTGCGACTTACATGGAGCTGCGCGGCGCCGGGAGAAGTTCCAACGACCTGCACGAAGTTCTCCTGGCGGCTCATCAGGGCCGGGTGCAAGCGGCTTTCATTGAAACCGGGGTTCACCAATGGGGTGACTTCGATTTCGAGGCCGACGCTCTGCTACTCCATGACCATCAGCAGCCCAGAGATGAGGATCTGCTGAACATTGTCGCCGTTCAAACCATCTTGCATCAGGGAATCGTCTATCCGTTGCCGAGGCAAAATATGCCGGATGCGTCATGCGTCGCGGCGTCGTTGCGCTACTGACCGGTCCCACGTTATCCGCACAAGAGCCGCGCGGCGAAGGCAGGCTACAGTTGGGTGGCAGGAGCGTTTGGAGTGGCGGATTTGGCGGCCGTGCGGCGCAGCGAGAGCGCGGTAAGTTTGCGCATCAGATTCTGAAATGTAATGATGCCGACCAGGTAGTCGCCTTCGACGACGGGAATCATGGCGAGGCCGCTGCGTCCGATGCGGCGCAGCACCGCGGCTAGCGACTCTTGCGGGCCGGCGACAAGGTACTCGCGGCGCATGGCCGATTGCACGTAGCCGTTGCCCTCCTCCTGCATGCACGCGCTCATCTGCTGACGGCTGATCACGCCGACCATATCCGTTCCGCGCACCACCGGGAACTCCTCCTGCGGCGGCTCCACGGAGCGCTCAAGGGCTTCGGCCAAGGTCTCCGCCGAAGAGAGCGTGCTGAAGTCGGTGATCATGACGTCACGCACTCGCACCCGCTCCAGCACGGCCTGCAGAATCATGCTGCGGTCTTCCAGTTGCGCCGCAAGAAAGAGAAAGACTCCGGCCATCATGACCCAGAGATTGTTGGAGTTGGAACCCAGGAAGGCGACTCCGCCCACCAGGAACAGCGCCAGGGAAAAGAACTGTCCGATGGAAACGGCGCGCCGGGTGGCCGTAACCTGATCTCCGTTGATGGCCAGCACCGCGCGCAGAATGCGTCCGCCATCAAGCGGATAGGCGGGAAGCAGGTTGAGGACGGCGATAAAGACCTGCGCCCAGACCAGGCTGCGGGGAAGATCAAACGGCGTGAGCAAAGGGGAGCTGAACAGGTTCACCTGGGAGCGGAAAAGAATGATCGAGGAGCCGAAAAATATTGCGAGCACCAGGTTAACGGCCGGTCCGGCGAGCGCCATGCGAATCTCGCGGGGTGCATCCAAGCCGCGCTGCGCCTGCTCATCGAGCAGGGCAATGCCGGTGATGGGCAGCAGCACTACGCTGCGCACGTGAATGCCGTTGCGGGCGGCAACCACAACGTGTCCAAGCTCATGCATCAGCACCGCAAAGACCACCAGCAACATCAGGATGAAGCTGCGCAATCCCACCTGCGGGCCGCGTCCGGTTTCCAGAATCCACACCAGGCAGAACATCAGCGGAAAGCTGAAGTGCACCCGGAAGTGGATCCCAAAGAGGTCAATTACCGGAATGGACCAGCGTCTCATGCGATTTGCCTTCAGTCGGAAAAAACCCTTACTAATAGACTATACGGTACAGGGCCGGGAGTCGAAGAGTCCGATGAGAGTGATCGCGGGAAAGTTTCGCAGCCGGACGCTGAAGAGTCTGGACGGTTTGGAGACTCGGCCGACCTACGACCGGCTGAAGGAAACCCTGTTCAATGTGCTGGCATCGGCGGGCATGGTGGCCGGATGCGCCTGGGCCGACCTGTTTGCGGGCACCGGAGCGGTGGGCATCGAGGCGCTGAGCCGGGGCGCAAGCGCCGTGCACTTTGCTGAATCCAGCAGCCACGCGGCCCGCGTCTTACGGCAGAATCTGTCCGCGTTGGGAGTGGAGGCCGACGATGTGGCAGAACGCGATGCGGCCGAAGCTCTGCGCCAGTGGGACAAGGCGGGGGTGCAATTCGACGTCTGCTTTCTCGACCCTCCCTACCGGCTGCACGGAGCTTATGGGGAAATCCTGCGCACCATTGCGCGTGGAACCATGCTGCTGGATGGCGGCATCGTAGTGGCCGAGCATGAGAAGCGATTCGATCCCGGTGAGGGCGAGGGCAACCTCGAGCGTTACCGCCTGCTGAAGCAGGGGGAAAGCGCGCTCAGCTTTTATCGCCGGAGAGCGGACGCAGATACCGAGGACTAGCGCACGGTGTTCGCTATCCGACGCTCGCGGAACAACTTCGAGCACACCTACATCACAAAATCCGTCGGACGAACCAGTGCGTACTGCATTTCGGTGAGCTCCTTGCGCACCAGGTTCAAGCCGAAAACACAGCTTTCAAATTGCTGGGAGAGCCGGCCGAAGAGCGGCGCGACCTTGCGGTACTCCATCTGATCGAACTGGCTGACGATGAAGTAACTCTCCTTGCCTGCGTGGACGAAGTCGATCATGCTCTCCAGACGCTGGCGGCGCAGCCGGAAACGATTGATCGCCTCGGGAAACATCCCGCTGTAAAAGAGGGTGAAGTCTCCGATATGTTTGCGCACCTGGCGTTCGCGATCAAACGATGCCGCCTCCGAGCCGAAGATGGGATCGCTCTCCAGCAACATCTCGCCGACATCATCGAGCGAACGGCCCTGGGCATTCCGCAGCGCATAGAGGTTGCGGGCGTCGCAGAATTCCGTGAGCAGGTTGGCTAGGTAAGCCCAGATTTCCTCATCGCGCAAACCTACCTCCGAACGAAAGTGTTGCGCGATCTTCTCCGCCAGAAGCTGCCGCAACGGATGCCGGTCGCTGATCTCTCCCATGGTTGCCATCCTTTTGGAACGGGTATGCGTTCCCCCCGAACACACGCCGCATGTACTGCGTGGCACATTCTTAATACGCTTAGATAGCGATGGCAAGACAGAAGGTGCGCCAGCGCAAAGTTTGGCAGTCATCGGCGCGGAGTGCTGATAAATACTGGGTGCGGCGGCAGTGCGAAGAGCGCTCAGACCGGAATCGGGGAAGGTGTATTCGACAATGCAGCCGGGCGTTTTTCCCGGCGATGATGACGACGCACGCAGCCGTCCTGAAAGCGCTCAGGTGCGCAGTCCGCACCAGCTTTCCGCGACCACGATGGAGTTGCCGGGATGGTGCGGGTCATACTTGACGCTGGTGGCAACGCCGATACGGCAAGAGTGCAGATCGAGGTACTGGCGCAGATGCGTCACATCCTGGGAGCAGTCGTATTGCACCCCGGCTACGTCGTAGGTGTAGTTGACCATCTGCGTGGAGTGGTCGGTATCGGAATCGAACTCCTGCACATCGAGCACGGTTCCGTCGGTGATGCGGCCTTGCGCGCTGATGCGCTGGCGGCGCAGCATCTCATACTGTTCGGGAGTTTTCTTGTGTCCGCCAAGAAACACCAGAGAGCTGGCCGCGGCAATCACCACGGCGCCGGTGAGCGTATAGATTCGAAACATGTTCATCGGAAAGCAGCGCGGGCCGGTCGATGTTTGTGGACCGCTCTCCTTTGACTTTACTACGAAACCGGGGTCAATTGGCAGGGCATGGCGATGTGGGCCAGTAGGGCAATATTTGGGTTGCCGGTCCTTCGGGAGGAAACCTTAGATATTTGCAACGAGCTGATACTTAGCGGCTCGTGTCTCCACAACTCTTCGCTTGCCGTGGCCGGGATTAGAGACATAGCTGCTATGCACCAAGCCGAAGTTTTCCAAAAGGTTGATATCGCGACTAACCGCCCGCGTATCGCGTTTTAGAGAACTTGCAAGTTCGCCTACCAGACTAGGTTTCTTAGCCATTTTCAATAGGCGAATTCGTTCTGCCGAAAGAACCCGAATCATATCGGCGGGGTTTTCAAACGAGATGGTAATCTCAGGTTCAAGTTCCTCGCCTTTGTCCAGTTTACGGGCATGTTCACGGGCACGGCTGAAGAAGCCCTCCACTCCATCGGCAATAACCCGAAATTTAACGTTCTTGTTCATCCTCAGCCCTCCAAATTTCTCGAAGCTCTTCCTCAAACCGATTCGCGACCGCCGCGTACCCGGAGAATTCAATCCTTTCCGTTTCGCCCTTGTAGTGCCGGTGAGCAAATCCGTGACTACTGTCGAAGCCAAGGATGCGCCCGTTGTCGACACCAACACGCGGATCGATGTACGCGAAACTGTATTTCACAACGATGTTGCCGTCATACCAGACTTCTTCTTTCAGAATCGCGCCGCGCCTCTTTCCGGCAAGATGATGAGTCTGATCAATTCTCTTCTCGGGCTTTGTCGATTTTTTGGCCGGCTTCTCTTTCCCAGCTTTCTTTCCCAAGCGCCCGCACCTCAGCGAGGATAAAATAGATCCTACCTGACATCAGCAGGGATATCAAGCGTCCTTACTGCTCCGCCGGCTGCTCGTCTACCACCGGATTGCGCAGGGTGCCGATGCCCTCCACCGAGACCTCGACGACATCTCCGTTCAGCAATGGGCCCACGCCCTCCGGCGTACCAGTTGCAATCAGGTCTCCGGGCAGCAGGGTACAGAACTGCGAAATGTAGTGCACGATGCGGTCGATGGAGAACATCATGTCCCGGGTATTGCCGTCCTGGCGCAGCTCGCCATTGACCCTGGTTTGTACCTTGACGCCGCTCTTGGTATCAAGCTCGGTGTTGACGATGGGGCCGAAGGGGCAAAAGGTATCGAAACCTTTGCTGCGCGTCCACTGGCCGTCGAGGTTCTGCAGGTCGCGCGCGGTGACATCGTTCACGATGGTGTAGCCGAGGATGTACTCCTTGGCGCTTTCGCCGTCCTTCATCTTGTGGCAGCGCCGTCCGATCAGGATTCCGAGTTCGCCCTCATGATCGACTCGCTTGCTGAGCGTGGGACGAACGATCTCGCCACCGGGCGCCAGCAGGGCGGAAGGCGGCTTGCTGAAGATGAGCGGCTCGGTCGGCATCTCATGGGCGAGTTCGCGGACGTGAGCGGCATAGTTGCGGCCAACGCAGAGGATCTTGCTGATAATGGGAAATGGGATCAGCAGCTTGGCCCGTTCCAGCGGGAAAGGCTCTTCAATCGTCTTTCCGGAGCCGATCTCCGGCAACACAATCTGCTCCGGCACGCCGGCTCCGCTAACCTGCATTTGCGGGCTGCCCAGCTCGCTGATGATAAAGTCGTGGCCGTCGCGGGTCTCCACCAGGCCGAAGCGCGAGCCGTCCATACCTAGAAAGCGGCAGAATTTCATCGAACCTCCAATGGCACCGACTCCTCGGCCGGAGCCGATTGCGCGCTCTGATTACCGCGCACATCGACGGCCGTGACGGTGTAGTAATACTTTTGTCCGGGATGAACATCGTTGTCCCGCCACGCGGGAGCCTTGACCGGAGCCGTGGTGACGGGAGTAAAGGCCGAAGCGGCGGTGCGGCGATAGACGAGGTATCCAGCCAGATCGCTTTCGGTATCCGGAGCCCAGGTCAGATCGATAAAAGGCTTCTGGCCCACGCTGCTGAATACCGCCTGCAAACCGCTGGGGACAGCGGGCGGGAAAACATCATGCGCCACCAGATGCACCGGTTTGCTGTCATCGCCTTCCACTTCCACCACGGGCCGTCCCGGCGCGGCGAGCACGGTGACGGCAGTGATTTTATAGTCGTACTCCTGCTCCCACTCAAAATTACGGTCGCGAGCCTCGTTTTCACCAAGCCGGTACGGCGGCTCGCTGGCCAGCGCGAAATCGGTCTTTCCGCGAGCTCGCCGGTAGATGCGCAGACGGTAGGAGACGCCGGGAGAAGGCGCGGGGATCGACCGCACATCCCACTCTAGTAGCGGCCCTTGCGCGTCCAGCGTGGCGCGAAAGTCCGAGGGCGGCGGCGCGGTCGGCAGCAGCGGCATGCGCACCTGGTTTGAGAGTCCGGCGGAGTGGCCGCGCTGGTTCACCACCTCAATGGCGTAGGTCGCATGATTCTGGGCGGCGATCAGCGCCGGCGGCAGCACATCCTCGAAGGAAACCAGCGGACGGCGCCCTCCCGACGCTACCGAGACCAGATCGCTGCTCTTGATCTCCTTGACGGGCGCGCCGCAGGCATTGATGGGATATTGGTTAAGCGTCCGGCAGATGCGGGTGGTCGTGGGCCAATGAATCAACTGGTGATCGGTGGTTTCTGTAGGCGGCGACCAGGTGAGGGTGACGCGGTCGCCTTTGCGGAGAGCGGAAAGATTGTCCACCGTAGCCGGCAGGCGCAGCGACGGCGGCTGCGGCGCACCCGGCGCAGCACAACCAACGGCCAGCAGCAGCAGGCAACCGCAGACGGCGAGCAGGATGGGATTCTTCTTCATCAGAACGGTTCAGCGTAACAGAAAGCAACCCGCCCATGCACCAGCCGGACGGCGACCGGAGCATCACACAAAAAAACGCATCGCGCAAAAATTAGTACAGCTTCTCTTGCCGCTTCATGTTTCCAAAGGTTCCGACGTTGGCAAGGTTGAAGGAAAAACGGTACTGGTTTTCCACATTCACCCCGGGCACGTCGATGTGCCGGAACTCGAAGCTCAAGCCGCAGCAGTCCCAGTTGTAGCTGCTCTGCCCGGCGGCATATTGCAGGAAGTTGAGGTTCTCGTCGTAGCCCATGCTGAAGCCTCCGGAAAAGCCCCGCTTGTTGGGATGCCCATATCCCACCAGGACGCGGAACTGGTTGAAGACCAGCGGCGCGTTGCTGAAGGTTTCCGTAACCGAGTTTGCCGGCACGTGAAAGAAGTCGTGGCTTCCGCCGACAAAGTAATCGCCCAGGAAGCGGTATTCGAGAAAGGTTGCACTGGAGTTGATGCGGCCTTTCACCGAGTCATAATCGAGCTGCCACTGCACGTCGGTGTTGGCCGAGGTCTCAATGCGCAAGGTACTGACCACCGGACTCCAGGCTCGCGGCGCATCCAGGAAGGCCATGCCGGTCAGCTCCTCGGTGGTGGTGAACACATTGCGGCGTCCGGGCACCAGTGCGCCGCCGAAATTCTGGTCGTAGTAGTACTTCTGCTTGACCTCCCAGCTCAGCAGCTCGCGGGTAGTTTTGCTCTCGTCCTCGCAGTGCGGCTGCACCACGCTGACTCCGGGGATGTAGGCTGGCGGAAGCTTTTCGGTTCGCGCCGGGGGAGCCGATGGGGTCGCCTCGCAGCCAGGAACGTGACGGGTGGAGCGGCGCCGTCCGTAGATGCGCTGAATGATGTCGTACTCGAATTCGCTGGTGTCGGTGAGAATATCGGTCTGATCGAAGCGGATAACGTTCTGGAAGTTGTCCACGCCGGTAGCGTAGCGATAGGTAAGAATGGGCTCAATGACGTGCTTGAGGCGGCGGCCAAAAATTTCCTGATCGAAAACCTTCTCCAGCACCGGAGGACGTAGCTCGATGGAGGCTTCGAGGTCGCGCCGGTTAAGCTCGGTGCCGCTCGGCACTCCCAGGGGATTGGTGGCTGACGCGGAGACCTGTTGCGTATAGAGCGTGTCGTGCAGCACAAGCTCGGGCCGCAGCTCCCAGCCCTTCCAGTTCAGAGGCAGTGCAATCCGTGGGCGAAGGTCGAGACGGCCGACCAGATCGGCGGTGACAAAGCCCGGTTCACTGCGTTGCAATCCGGCCGCACTGGTGTCCACTGCCCACACGAACGGCGAGGAAGCGACGTGCTGCTCCAGCCCGTTGAGTTCAACCGCCGGCAGGTGAAGAATCCTGATCTGGTCGGAAAAGGAGTTGGTCAGCGGGTCCTGGTAAAAGTTCTGGTAACGTTCGGCGCTGGCATTGAGCGAAAAACCCGCAAGATCGTGGGAGAGGTAGGCGACCGACTTCACCTCGGAGTTCACCGCCTGGGAGTACGTCTCCGAAAATGCCTGCCGGAAGAGGAACGAGCTGAGATAGTCGATGCTGGCGGCCGCGCGCCAGTGGTCGCGGCTGGTCTCGCCGATCAAGCGAGCTTCCTCGCCACCCTGATCCTGATGGGTCACCGGAGCGCCCCGGTCGAAGACGCCGAAGTAGTGCAGTTCCAGCGAACTGTTTTCCGCCGGCTTCATGCGGAACTGCACCGTCTGGCTCCAGCCGCGGCTGGAGAAGTACTCCATCCCGGCCGTAAGGTCAGTGGAGCGGTTGATCGCCCAGTACACCGAATCGCCGAGGATGAAGCCCTTGGTGGAGGATTCCCCAACCACCGGCAGAAGGAATCCGCTGGTGCGAGCCATGGCCGTGGCCGGCGCCTTGACATAGGGAAAGTAGAAGATTGGCAGCTTCAGCAAGTGGAAACTGGAGTGATAGATCTTGGCATCTTCGCCCGCCACCAGGTCGATCCTCTCGGCGTTAAACGTCCAGGTCGGGACCTGTTCGGCACAGGAAGTGATGCTGCCGTGCAATACGATATAGCGGTTGCGCCCTACCTTGCGGACCTCGCGTCCGGCAATGACGAACGGATTGCTGGTGGTAAGCACGATGGTCTGCCCGCGCAGCACCGCGCCAAAGGTTCCGGCGACATCGTAAAACGTCCCGGTTTCGGTTTTCACGTTGTAGGTGGCGTGCCCGGCGGTGATGTGGGCGTCGTGCGGTCCGCCGTCGAAAACCACCCGGCCGGTGGCTGTCACGTCGCCGCTGGCGGAGTTGTACGTACTATGATCGGCGCGCATGACATAGCTCTGAAAAACGATCTCCACGTCGCCGTCCAGCTTGTAGACGTCGCCTTGCTTCTCCTGTTGCCGCGCCCGGATGGTAACCTCCTGGCCGGGCTGCGGGGTGGCCGTTCCGGCGGTGGCGGAGGTTGCAGGCAACTGACTGGTAAACGCCAGGGTAGCCAACAATAGGTGACTTACAAACGTGAGTGTGATAATTCTCAGAGTGCGAAGGGTCATCAGGATGCGTTTCGCCGGTTCAGGTGGTGCACGAATAGTGCCCGGTTGCACGTTAGCACGTACAACCACCCGCCTCAAAGTGTGACGATTCAGAAAAGCTTTTCGCGCTCTGGTAATCTTCAAAATTCGCTCATGGACTGTCCGCTTTGCGGTCGACCGTGCACGTACTCCGTGCCCTCCGTGACCGCGCGAGTACTGACATCGCGCGGTGCTCTCACCACATCTGAAGTTGTGGATACTTGAGTTGTCCCCAAATTCGTTCGTGGAAGCCAGGGCCAGAATGCAATCATCCGAGCCGAGTGAGCCTCAATTCAACGATCCCAGCCATGCCGCCGACGAGAGCTGGCGGGCTGAGCTCGCCTCACGCGTCAGCCGCTACCGGGCGCGCCGCCAAGGCAATAGCGCCGAGGATAACTCGCCCGCGCTGGACTTCGGTCCGGCCTCCGCGGGTCCGGCCTCCGCGAGCTATACGGCAACCCATCCGGCAGCCAGTGCGGTTACCGGCCGCGTCGCCCAGCCGGGGGCGGAGCTGCGCAGAGGCACCCGCGCCGCGCCCAACGCCTTCGATACCAACTACTACCGGCGGCTCAACGCCGAAACCATGGCGCAGATCCCTGTCCGGAGCTCGGGCGCAGCCTGTGCGGCTACGGCAACGGCTCAGGAGTTTGCACCCGAGTTCGAAGCTGAGGTCGAGGCCGAGAGCGAAGTCAGCCAGCCTGACGAGTTTCAGGATGCATCGCCCGATCAGCTCTGCGCGGAGTCCAGTCCGGCACTCGACCTGGAGATCCGTCCGGCGGTTGCCGCGGACTCGGTTCTGGATCGTTATTGCATCTCGGAGCCGGAGCCCAGTTTGCCAATTACGCCCCCGGTTGCGTCTACGACTCCGCCGCCCGCTCCGGTCGAGCAGGGAAATCTGATCGTCTTCCGGCGCCCGTTGCTGGAGCCGCCACTGGTGCCGAAGCCCTCGCGCGACGAGCTGGCCGAGCCCATGAACAACCGGCCGCGTATTCTTGAAGTTCCCGAGGACATCATGCCCGCCGTGCAGGGTTCGCTCTTCCCGGAGATTCGGCTGGACGTGGACGAGCAGGAATCTTCGAGTCCGCGCGAGCCGAAGATCGAGGTACCGCTACCGGTGGCCGCGATCTCCGAGCGCCTGATGGCTTCCCTGGCGGATTTGGGAGTGGTGCTGGCAGCCGGCCTGCTGTTTGGCACGATGGCCTGCCGCGCCCTGCCGGAGATCCCTCATACCAAGCCCTTCTGGATGGTACTGGGCGTGGTGACCGTGCTGCTTTGGGCGGTGTATCAGCATCTGTTCCTGCTTTACGCCGGACGCACCCTCGGCATGAGTCTGCGAGGCATCCGCCTGAGCACCTTCGACGGTCGTGCGCCGGAGTGGGAACAGCGTAGCCACCGCGCGCGCTCGATGTTCGTCTCCTTTGCTCCGGTAACCCTTGGATTTCTCTGGGCCCTGGTGGATGAAGATGAGCTCTGCTGGCACGACCGCATCTCCCAAACCTTCCCCACCAGCGAGTAGCTTCCGCCTTACGCAAAACAGCGCGGCCTTTGGGTCGCGCTGTTTCATGCCGGAAAGCTTTCCGATTTTCTATCCGCCGTCTTCCTGATCCGGCTTTTGCAGCTCTTTCCTTAACAAGGCGAGAATCTCCTCGTGCTGGGGACTGTGCAGGCGCTCTTTGAGCCGCTCCAGCGCCATGCCCACAATGTGGTAGTGGTGCAGCGATGCCAATTCCGGGTCTTCGCTCACCTCCAGCCAGATTTCGTGCAGCAGTTTGAGATCCTGGTCGCGCAGACGCGGGGTATGCGGGCCCAGAAAATACTCCTCCACGCCGTGGTCGGGCGAGCAGATTTCCAGCACTACGTTAGGACGCGGCTCCGGCAACCGTTCCCAGGCATCGCCGGTCAATTTGCCCTGCTCGTCGAGCGTGAGCCGGTTCGAGAGGCCGCAGACAATCTTCGAGGACTCCAGCCGCGATGCGGTCTGCAGAATCGCGTCGAAGACATTGGCAGAGGGCACCACCATCAGGGAAACGTGCTTGCCCTGCTTCTCGGCCAGCTCCACCACCTTGGTGAACATCTGCCGCTCGTAGTCTTCAAACAAATCCTGGCTGTCGAGGGTCGCGCTGCCGCTAAACGATGGTTCGCGATGATAGATGCGGGCGGTCATCACCACAATGTCCTGCCTGGTGGTATCCGTGCCCTTCATCAGATCATTGAGATAGTAGAGGTTGCGCGGATCTCGGATGGCAACCAACACGTTGCCGGGACGAACCTTCATCTCCTCGCGATCCACCAGCGGCTGCTCGGATACGCGGAACTCTTCGTGCAGTTCGTGAGACTCGCCGCGCTGCCGCAGGGTAATCTTCTCTGAAATTGTGAAAACGATATACAAGACGATCGAGAAACTGACCCCGCCGATGGTCGCCAGCGGTTTGGTAAATAAATTAACCAGGGCGGTGCAGAACAGCAACAAGCTAATCAGCATTACTCCGATGGGCAGTTCCACCGAGCCGATCCGTATATTGCCCGGCACGCGGAATTCGCGTCCGCCCGGTTCGGTGAAGCGCAGCACCAGCACTGCCAGCGACATGAAGGAGAAGCTCCAGATCACGCCGAAAGCGTACAGCGCCGCCAACAGATAGACGTTGCCGCGGCTGAACACAATGGTGATGGCCTGCAGGATCGCAATCATGTTGATCAGCCGGTGCGAGGTTCCGAACTTGCTGTGCGGTTTGCGGAACCAGGCCGTCAGCACGCCGTCTTCAACAATGCGGTTCAGCACCCCGTTGGCGCCGACGATTGCCGTGTTCGCCGCCCCGGACAGAATCAGCACGCCGACCAGCACCACGAAGCCCTGGAAGATGAGCCGCAGGGTGTAGGGGCCCGACATATACATCGCCAATCCGCTGATCAGGTTGGCAAAGTACTCATGCCGCTTGTGGTCCGGAATGATCATCACGGCAAAGAACGACACCAGCGAGGTGAAGAACAGGCTGTAGAGAAAGATGACAGCTCCAGCCTTCTCCAGATTTTTCAGCTTGGGGTGCTCAATCTCGCGATTGACCTGCGCCAGCGACTCCTCGCCGCTCATGGCCAGCACGGAGTGGCCGAAGCCGACCATCATCAGCACCAGGGGCAGCATGGTGAGCATGGGGAAGTGCGAGAGCCAGCCCAGCGTGTCGCCGTGGTCGTGTTGATTGGCGGTCATGATCGCTTCGTGGGTGGGCGCCGGCGGCAGGTGCCGCGTCTCCGGACGGAGGGCCATGGTAATGCAGCACCAGAGGATCAGCATCACCACCATCACGGTGGTGATCTGCATGATGCGCATCGCCTTCTCGCTGGATTCATGCATGCCCTTGATGTTTTGCCACCAGAAATACGCAATCACCAGGACGCCGAAGGCGGCGGAAAAATAGTCGCCGCGCGTGCCTGCCAGGTCCACCGGGTGGCCGAGCCGGGCGGAAAGATCCGCCACGAAGCCGGCCAGGTACTGACCGGCGGAGACCGCGCTGATCGGGCCGGTCAGCACATAATCGAACAGCAGCGCCGAGACCGAGAGCTTCGCCAGCGTGCCGCCCATGGCCTCCTTGACCACGCGATACACGCCGCCGCGCACGAACATGCTGCTGGATTCGATATAGAGGGATCGTACGGCGTAGCTGAACAGCATCACCGCCAGCACAAACCACGGAGCACTCTTGCCGATCACGTTCTCCGCGTCGCCGCCCACGTAGTAGGCCGAGGAGGCCAGATCGCTGAGCACGATGGCCGCGGCGCGCCAGAAGGAGATGAAGCTCAGCATCACCGTGGTGGCGACAAACACCTTGATCGCCGGACGCTTGCCGAGGTTCGCCGTTACAGAATTCAGATTCCCAGAAGTGCTTCCCATATTTGTCAGGTGAGCCTGCTCCAGCCAATGACCGGAAGACAGCTCATGCTCTCGCCATCCAATTTAGATGTTCTTCAGGAACCACGAGGCATTGGCGCTGCATGGCGCAAAACGGCGCAGCGCGGCCCGGCGCTGCCCGCCCCCCAAGATTTTCCGGTGAACGTTGATAAACAGGGTAAATGGAGTACGGAAAAAATGTAAGTCCCGCCTCCAAAGTCATCTCCTGCACGGTCCGGAATCTCCGGATCATAGTCCGGGTCCTGGTCGGCTTCTTTCCTCGCCGGAGGCTTGGGCAGAGGTAGTCCACGGAGTGAATCAAGCTTCCCGACGGGATACAGCCCGATGCGGCGATCCCACCAGGGCGAGCGGCGCAGAAACCAATTCAAGCGTTCGTCCGGGCTGGCGGCAAACTTCGCATCGCTCGCCACCCTTTGCGCAAATTCGGCTTTCAGCTTCGGATCGGCTTCCTGCATATTGCGCGCCAGCCGTTCCAGCACATAGCCTTCGCCGTACTCCTTCTGCTCAAAGATGCTGTCAAAGAATCCCCACCGCAGCGCCGAATCCGGTCCCTGCGGTTCGAGCCATTGCATGGCAATGCGTGCTGCCCGCTGCGCCATCGGCACCACCACCGAACCGGCGGGAAAGCTCATCCGCTCGCGCCCTGGAATGCACGCCGGGGTCTGTTCCGTATCGTGCCAATCCGCGAGGTGATGCCCCTCGAACGGCTGCACCTGCCATTGCGGGGTGGCGCAGCGATAGCTCTCGACCTCGCCGGTCCACGGTTTCGTCAGGCGTTTCAGCCGCACTCCGTGGAGTTCCAGACGCGCAATCACCTCGGTCCACTGCGCCGGAACGATATAGGCCGCCGGAATCTTCGCTTCCACCGTCGCGCGCAGTGTGGTCTGCCGGGGCACGCTGATCGTCACCGGCTCATGGCTGTACTGCACCCAGCCGTCGCCGGAGATCTCGCTGTGCTCGACCTTCCAGCGATAGGCCTTGAGCGCGAATGGTTCGCTCTCCCCGGTTGCCTCGTAGCGCAGCGCGAGCTTTTGGTTGTGCGCTCGCCCCCGGGCAACGGTTTCGCGGTCCGCCCGCTGATTGGCCTCCACCAGCTTGGTGGCATCGCGGTTCACCACCTCGAGCAGGGCTCGCAGGAGCTCGTAATTTCCCGTGACGCGGGTCCGGTAGTCCTTCAGCATGTGCATCTCCACCAGCATTCCGGGCCGGTTCTGCTGCCGGGCAAAGCCGGTGGAGAAGCGCGGAGTGGCCGCCGCCGCGGTAATTCCAGTGTCGGGAGTGAGCCCGGCAAATTCCAGATAGGGCGCGATGACGTGCCCGGATGCCGTAACCCGCTGGAACAATTCCGGCTCCAGAGTCTGGCGCACCCAGCCCGAGACCGGACCATCGGTCTCAATCGAAAACGTCACGTCATACTGATAATCGGCGCCGTCGGTGACGTGGTCATCGACGAAGAAATCGGGTAGCCAGCGCTGCCACTCGCGCAGGAAACCGCGGGTCTCCGGGGCGTCGGCCTTCAGGTAGTCGCGATTGAGATTCTGCCCGGTGGCGTTGGTGCGCCAGCCCATCTGCTCCGGCCCATTCTGGTTGATGCGGTTGAACGGCCCGAAGTGCTCGTGACCATCGGGGTTGTAGATGGGCACAATCACCAGCACGGCGCGCTCCAGCAGCCGCGCCTGTTTCCTGGTTATCAGAATGTCGCGCAATAGCGCCAGCGACGCATCCTTGCCGTCCATCTCCCCGGCATGAATGGAATTTTGAATGAAGACGACCGGGCGCTTGCCGCGATGCAGCGCCGCGGGCGAAAACACTCCGTCGCGCGAAACCACCACGGCCACCAGGGCGCGCCCCTCGCCGGTGACCCCGAACCTTTCAATCCTCACCTGATGCGGCGCGGCCTGCGCGATCCGGCGGACATACGCCATGGTCTCCGCATAGCGGGGCGTAGTGCGGTAACAGCTCTTCTCCGCCGGCGTGCTCCAGCTGTCCACCGCCGGACACGGCAGCGCCCGCTCCGGACGTGGAGGCTGCTCCAGCAGACTGGCATTGGGAAGTTGCTGCGCAAATCCGGAAACCGTGCAGAGCGCCAACAGCAGAGAACGAAGCATGAAGCAATTCTAGCCGGAGCGACTCTCCGGCGTACGCCACAACTTTTGAGGAAACCTATAGGAAACTTTTATGGGGTGTTTAGCTCAGAACTGCTCTAAAGTTAAAGTAGAGCGAATGCCCCACGGACGCGACCTCGTACCCTGGTCGCAGTGCACCGCAGCTTCAACTTCTCTAACTGCAAATTTATGGGCTAAGCCCACCGACCGGAGGATTCTGGCCGGATCGGCACCTTTTTCAGGTGTGGAGGTACACGTGTCTGCGGAAGCTCCTGACAGAATTCTTGAGACTTACCTGAATATCGTCTTTTCGTTCTCCCGGGGTGTGGTTCGCATCTGGAGTGCCGAGTCGGCGGCGGCGCGCCTGCTATCGGTGTTGAACGCATTCCGGACCGCCGAGCGGGCGAGCGTTGAGGGAACGGCGGCGGCGGTTCTCCAACCTCTGGCTCGTATTCCACACCACGCGGTGGAATCGCTGGTACAGGTGACGAATGTCTCTCATCTGGTCTATGCCGCCACCCTGCTGGATATGTTCTTATCGGAGACCGTCCAGTTCCTGTTTCTCCTGATTCCACGCGCCATGGGTGAAAACCAGCAGGTGCCTCTGCGAGCCCTGATCGACGCACCCTCGAAGAACGAGGCCATTACTCAGGCTGCCGCTGCCCGTACCCGTGAGATCGCCGAGAGGCCGTTTCCGGAGCGCATTCAGTTCCTTCGGGAGACCTTTGGATTGGAGATCACGCTGGCCCCGGATACCGTGGAAGCGCTCGCCCGCTTTTCCTCTGTCCGCGATAGTGCAGTGCGCGATCAAGGAACCTTCCGGGTACGGCTGGACGGTCGCGGCAACTTGATATCGCGGCGGAGCTCAGCCCGGCGTAGCGCAGGCCCGTCGCCTCCAGAGCCACGTTCTCCGGAAAAGTTAGGCGCCGACGAAGTGCATTGCGCCATTGACGGCTATGAGCAGGCGACGCGGGCAATCGCCGCAGCGGTGTTTACGCAGATTCTGCGCCAGGGCGATCACCCCGCGGTACAGCTTGTACTGCAGGGTTCAACCGCGCAGATTGAGTTGCGTCCCTCGTAATCCGGGGCTCGCCTTCAGTGTCGGCCGTTGCCGTTGCCGTCAATCACGCTGGAAATTTCGTCTTCCTGCACGCTGACCGCGACCGCATCCTCTTCCAGCAGCGGCTCCAGCGGAATCGATTCCAGCAGCACTACGGCGTGGGCGATCGCCGCGTTTTCGGTCCCGGTGCCCTCTGGGGTCTTGGCCTTGATGCCGACGCGGGAGGACGGGATGTTCAGCAGCTCAGCCACCCGCGCGCGTAGCTTTTCGGCGTGCGGAACAATCTTCGGAGCCGCCAGAATCATCGTGGTGTCGAGGTTGACCACGCGAAAGCCCGCCAGCTCAATCTGGCGCATCGCCTCCTCCAGAAAGAGCACGGAGTTCGCACCTTTCCACCGGGCATCGCTGGGCGGAAAGAAGCTGCCGATATCGCCGGCAGCCACCGCGCCCAGCAGCGCGTCGGTGATGGCGTGCAGCAAAACGTCGCCGTCGGAGTGTCCCGCCAGACCGTGGGTGTGTTCGAGTTGCACCCCGCCGATGACCAGCGGCAAGCCCGCCTGGAAGACATGCGAATCATAGCCGTAGCCGATGCGCATACTCATTTGCTTACGACCTGGCTGCGGCGCCGCTCCTGCGCCAGGAAGAATTCCGCCAGCTCGAGGTCGGCCGGAGTGGTGATCTTGAAGTTGCGCGCCGAACCCATCACCACGTGAACCGGTTGGCCCGCGCGCTCCAGCAGGCTGGCCTCGTCGGTTCCCTGGAAGCCCTCAATGCGCGCTTCATTAAAGATCGGGCTCAGCAGCCCGTAGCGAAAGCCTTGCGGAGTCTGCGCCTGCACAATCTGCTCTCGCGGAATGGTCGCCTCCACCACCGCGCCCTCCGGCCGGCGCTCCACCCGCTTGATGGTGTCAATCGCCGGGACTCCGGCAATGGCCGCGCCGTAGCGCCTGGTCTGCTCAATCACTTCGGCAATCGTCTCCTGTGAGACGAACGGGCGCACCGCATCGTGAATCAGCACCAGGTCGCCGGACTCCGCCGGAAGCGCGTCCAACACATTGCCCACCGACTCCTGGCGATGTTCGCCGCCCGCCACAAAATGCACCGGCTTACCCAGGGCGGCCTGCTCGACGGCGGATGCGAAGCTGTCAATCTCCCCCTTGCGCATGGCAATCCAGATGGAATCGATCTGCGGCGCCGCCGCAAACTTGCGCAAGGTGTGAATCAGAATGGGAACTCCATCGAGTTCCAGGAATTGTTTGGAGCGCGGGGGAGCCTGTCCGACATGGGCAGCTCCCATGCGCGTTCCCAAACCAGCAGCGGGAATGATTGCGAAGACTTTCATAAGAGGCTTGCCAGTATAACGAGCACTGCGATCAACCGCAAATTGCCTACGATGGGGTCGGCTGGGGCTACGAACAATGCTGCGAACAATGCCACGGAAGCGGCTACGGAAAAAGCGCGAGCCGAAGCCCGCGCCATCCTGTTTCCGTACCCGGCGAGCCGCGGCCTTAGTGCAACTCTTCTTCCTGGGTGGCCGTGCCTGTCGTTGACCCCTGGTGCTCCGGCGAAGCGGGTTGCGGATTGCTCTTGCGCAGGTCCGGCGGGCGCGTCTCCGGCTTCGCCATGCCGGTCTGCCCGCGCTCATCGAACTTGCCGAAGATCATCTTGCCGGCCGTTGTCTGCAGTACGCTGGTCACCGAGATGTCGACGGTCTTGCCGATCATCTTGCGCGCATTGTCCACAACCACCATGGTGCCATCGTCCAGATAGGCAACTCCCTGGTTGTACTCCTTGCCTTCTTTCAGGATAAAGACCTTCATGATCTCGCCAGGCAGCACGATGGGCTTCAGCGCATTGGCCAACTCGTTGATGTTCAGCACATCCACGCCGTGCAGTTGCGCCACCTTATTCAGGTTGAAGTCGTTGGTCACGATCTTGCCTTCGTAGAGCTTGGCAAGCTCGATCAGCTTCATGTCGACTTCGCGCACCGCCGGGAAATCGTCTTCCACGATGGTCACCTGGATGTTGGTGAGTTTCTGGATGCGCGACAGGATATCCAAACCGCGGCGGCCGCGATTGCGCTTCAGTGAGTCCGCCGAATCGGCCACGAGTTGCAGCTCGCGCAGCACAAACGCCGGGATGGTAAGCACCCCGTCCATGAACCCGGTTTCCGCGATGTCCGCAATGCGCCCGTCGATGATCACCGAGGTGTCAAGAATCTTGTAGCTGCGTCGCGATAGTTTTTCCCCGCCGAACAGTCCGCCCAATGCCGCCAGGTTCAGCAGATCACCTTTGGCTGCACCCACGATGAGGCCCACGTAGGCCATCACCAGCATCACCAGGAGCTGCAAAAAGCTCTGCAGATTCCCGGGCGAAACCGCGTTGCGGATCACCACGCTGAATAAGTACGCTCCAATGATGCCCAGAATGCTGCCCAGGGCCGCACCGATCAGCCGCTTCAGGCTGATCGCGCGCAAGCGCCTCTCGAACAGAATCACGGCACCACCCAGCACCAGGCCCAATACGGTATCCACGAGCCTTGACTGAACAAAGGGCTGAAGCAAAAAGCATGCCAGCCCCACTAAAAATACGAAAGCACATCGAATTAAGACCAGATCCAAGAGGACCTCCCTGAAGGCCCTGTATCAATTTCCTGCGGGAGAGCCGGGCTCGGCGACTTGGCGCCAGCCTTGACTTCTCCCGGTTATAACCAGCAACAAACATGCCAGCCTGCTAAGTAACGTATTCGAAAGATCCGGGGGTAAGATGCCCAAACCCGCCGCGCCGGTGCACATGCACCGCAAAAAAGTAGTGCAAGTATATACCCGAGCAATCAGTTCCGTACGAGGGCGGCACCGCTTTGGGAAAGCACAGATCTTTAACAGGCGATTGCCGGTCAGGCAACTTTCAGGAACATACCTTTGCAACAGTATCTCAATGGTAATCGCCGCAGCTAAGTTTCTGATTGTAAAACCGCGCCCCGCAAGGCACCTTGGGTAGGCAGCCCCGGAGCGTGGACCGCCGGGGCGCCAGTTTGAGTACCAATTTAGCCGCCCCGCAAGGGGAAGATGAGCGGCTAAGTTTCCCGGCAGCATCGGGAGGCTAAGGACCGGCGCAAACATTCTCGGGGGAGAATACGCGCCGGTTTTTTATTTCCTCGAAATTTCGGCGTTCCGGCCCGCTTGCACATACAATCGTCGACATGAAAGCCATCGTCGTGACCGCGTTCGAGGGCCCTGTCGGCCTCCAGCTCCGCGATGTTCCCGTACCCACTCCCGCCGCTCACGAAGTCCTGGTGCAGGTCGAAGCCGTCGGCATCAACTTTGCCGACGTCCTCGGCACCCTCGGCAAATATCCCTCCGGCCCTACTCCGCCCTACATCATGGGACGCGAGTTCGCCGGAGTCACCGAAGATGGACGCCGCGTCATGGGTTACGCGCAGCACTCGGCTTGCGCCGAATACGTGGTCGCCAGCGAGGGCCTCTACTGGCTTCAGCCCGAAGGCTGGTCCTCCGCCCAGTGCGCCGCCTTTCCAGTCAACTATCTCACCGCGTGGCTTCTCTACTGGAAGGCAGGGCTGCTCAAGGAATCCATCGAGCCCTCGCCCGCCCGCGAAAAGCCGCGACCCCGCGTGCTCATCCATGCCGCTGCCGGAGGCGTCGGGACCGCCGCCGTGCAACTCGGCCACATCCTCGGCTTTGAAACCTTCGGGACCGCCTCCACTCCGGAGAAACTCGCCAAGCTTATCAAACTCGGACTCAACCATGGCATCGATTACAAGAATGACGATTACGAGATACGGGTCCGGAAACTGACCGCCGGGGAAGGCGTGGACGCGGCTTTTGACAGCCTTGCTGGAATCCACACCGCCAAGAGCCTGGGCTGTTGCGCCGAATTCGGCCGGGTCATCCTCTTTGGCAACGCCACCGGCGAGGCCGCCAAGTTCAACACCTTGGCCATGTATGCTCGAGGCCTGAGCGCCCATGGGCTCTGGCTCACCAAACTTTCCGCCAATCACGCGCTCATCCGCCAGGCCCTGGATTCGATGAACCCCTACATCCTCAGCGGCCAACTGCGGCCTACCATCGGAGCCAAGTTCCCAATCTCCGCTGCCGAAGACGCCCTTCGCTTGCTGCTCGAACGCAAGAACTTCGGCAAGGTCGTGCTGACCCTGTAACGCATTTAAGACCAGCCACAAGCGCCCCAATCGCTGCATCTCAATTTTCACTGGGAATCGTAATCTGGTGAGATTCGATGCCGTTTCCCATAGCTCCACCACTGCTCTGGAGCTAGAATCTCCCCACCGTGGGGCGAGGTATGTGCAGTTTCCGGGCCAAGATAGTTCTCTTCTTTTCGCTGTTCCTCGCGGGACTCTGTTTCGGCGCTCCGGGCGGCGCAAAACAAACGACGGTTCCGGCCGGAACTCTGTTGCGGGTGGAAATCGTCCGCCGCACCCGCCTGCAAAAGAACCGGCCCATCGAGGGCCGCCTGCTCGATCCTGTCTACGCGGAGAACCGCATGTTGATTCCGAGCGGCGCCACATTAGAAGGGACCATCTCCGCGTTGCATCCGGCAGCTCACGGCAAACGCCTGGAAGCGAAGTTCCACGGCGACTTCACCTCTCTCGAGGAGCCTGTAATTCAATGGACAGAGATCGAACGAAGTGATGGCTCGCGCTACCCTCTGCTGGCCGAAAGCACCGACGGCGCCGGGAGCACGCTTTACTTCCGCAAGGCCAACGCGACTCACCTCTCGCTATTCCGGCGCGCCTGGACCTCGCTGGTGGGTCACAAGAACTCGGCGGTAGACACCGTAACCGCCCCTCACAAATGGGATCGGCTGCAAATGTACTTCTGGTCGCAAATGCCCTACCATCCGCAATATCTGGAGGAGGGTTTGCAATTTGAGATAGCGCTGACCAGAGACCTCGAAGTGGCCGCCGTGCCCAGCATTGTGCCGGTCAATCTCAGCGAGCAGCAATCGCTGGAGCATCTGGTTACGGTGCATTCCCGCCTGCGAAGCGATCTCAACTCGGCCAAAGCCAAGGCCGGAGACCCGGTCGAGGCCGTCGTCACCCAGCCGGTTCTGGATGCGCAAAACCAGCTCATCATTCCCCAGAACAGCATCCTCCGCGGCAAGGTTCTCAGCGCCACGCCCGCGCGCCGCTTTGGCCGCAACGGTGTCCTGCGCTTCTCCTTCAACGAAGTAAACTTGCCCTCCGGCTTCCGCCAACCGGTGGACGCAACGCCCATGGCCATCGAATCCAGCCCTGATACCAGAGTGGCCATCGACGACGAGGGTGCCATAGCGCAGCAGACCAACCGCAGCATCGCCGCGCCGCTGGTTATGGGACTGCTGTCGGCGCAAGCATTGGGAAATGACGACGGAGCCCTCGGTAGTCCCCTGATTGCCAGCAATGGATTCGCGCTCCTCGGCCGGTTGGCGGCCGTTGGCATCGGCTCGCGTTACGTTGGCGGCGCCATCGGCGCGGCGGGGACGGCGCGCACCGTCTATACGCGCTTCCTCGCGCACGGCAAAGACACGCACTTCAACCATGACACCGAAGTCGTGCTGGAGATGTCGCCCGCGCACGCTCATCGCATGAGCCACGTGCCGTAATTATGAATTTTGAAAGCACTGCGAACTGCAGGAACGCGCGTAGCGAAAACTCTGTCGCGCCGATTAGAAGCGCAGAAATAATCTCAGCGTGCCGCGCCTTACTTAAAGCGCAACCCGCGAAATTCCAAATCCGGCTGCGCCTGGTTCCACTCGCTGGAGATGTGTTCGATCGTCAACCGCAGGATGCGCGTCTGTCCCGGCCCGAGCGGTGCCTGCGCCAGATCGCCTGCCTCGTCCTCACCGCCCAGCGCGTGCGGAACCAGCGCCCGCAGCGGTAGCGTCTCGGTCTGCACCACCTGCCCCAGGGTATCGCGGAAGACCGCCTCGACCGCTCCGCCCACCACCGTGCGCGTCCCGTTGTTCTTCACCGTAAGGTCGATGTAGGTTACGGTCGCGCCGATAAAATTATCCGCCCGGCTGAGCCGCGCCTGCTCCACCACCAGGTACGGCGCATAAGGATCGGCGGTCTTCACCTCTTCCTTTTTGCCGCGCCCCAGCATGGCGATGAGCGCCACCACCACGAGCACCAGCCCGAAGCCAACAATCAGCGGAGTCCAGTTGCGCGGCTCCATCTGCGCATTGCGCGCGCCAAACAAAACCGGCTCGGCTCGCTTGTCATTCTGCGTCGGTTCGTCAGGCTCATTCATCGCACGCCCATTCTAGCAGCGCCGGGTGAGCGCGAGCGAGAGCGCCACTGCGACGGGTTTGACCTGGATGAGGCTCATGAGAGTTCGCACGCAAGTTTGCACTCATTCCGTATCAGCAAAGAGTTCTGTTGACTTCCATGAGTCGAGCGCCAACAATGAGGAACTCTCAATGGACAACTTTATTGTGAAACAGTGCCTCGGCATCCTTCTGACTTTCTGCATTATCTCGCCATCTTCTTTTGCACAAGACTCAAAAACGACCCCCGCGCCGGCAACTACCGTCGCTACTGCCCCTGTTGCGCCTGCGGTAAACGCGGGTGCACAAGACAAGCCTAGGGTGTTCGTCACCGACGAGCCTCTCCATGAGGGTAACGTCATGGTTCATGGACGGGCTGCCTCCGCGCATGTCGAAAGCGGTCCGAACGCAAGAGTCGTAGAGATACAAGCCGACCTGGTCAAGGTCTGCCCGCACGTGACCGTCACCAATCGCCCCGATATGGCGGACTTTACCCTGCTGTTTCGGAGAGAGGGCGGCAAACGTTCAGCCATGTTCGCCTTTGGCGGATTGGCAGGGCTGGCCCTTTCAGCTTCGTCCAAGGTTGATGGTGCTTCGCTGTTCTCCGCCAATGGTGACTTGGTCACGGCGACAAAGCAGCGCACGGTGGAGAACGCGATTCGTGAGATATGCGCCTCCATACCGCCGACGGTTGCACATGATTCAGCGCCACCCGTACCGGCGCAGGCCCCGGCTCCAGTAGCCGATACGGCGGCGCTCCCTGTAGCTCCGACTCAACCCGCCCCGGCGCAGCCAGCCGCCACCGTTCAGATCGCTGTCACTTCCACTCCTGATGGAGCTGATATTGAAATTGATGGCGGCTTCGTTGGCAACACTCCCTCTTCCATTGAGACAACTCTCGGCGATCACATAGTCCTGATCCACAAGAAGGGCTTCAAAGATTGGGAGCGCAAGGTGAAGGTCTCAGGCGGAAGCATCAGCCTTCGCGCAGACCTCGACGCAGCAGGATTGTAACTTTGCACTTGTTTCAAAATAAACGGGAGGCCGCAGCCTCCCGTTTTCATTCCGCAAACGCTTATTCTCCCGCGATGGTCATGCCTTCGATGCGCAGGGTCGGGCAGGCCACGGCGCCGCGCCAGATCAGGTCGCTGCCGATCTCGGCGAGGTTGCTGAACATCTCGCCAAGATTTCCCGCCACCGTAATCTCCTCAACTGGGTACGCCAGCTCGCCGTTCTCGATCCACATGCCACTGGCGCCGCGCGAGAAATCTCCAGTCACCAGGTTCACCCCGAAGCCGAGGAACTCGGTTACCAGCAGCCCTTGCTTCACTCCCCGGATGATCTCCTCCTGCGACTTTTCTCCCGACTGCAAGTAGAAATTGCCGTTGCCGATGCCCGGCGTTCCGGCCAGTCCGCGCGAGGCATTGCCCGTGGTCGCCAGCCCCAACTTCCGGGCCGTGTAGGTGTTCAGCAGATAGCTCTTCAGCTCACCGTTTTCAATCACCGTGGTGCGCCGCGTGGGCACGCCCTCGCCATCGAAGGGGCGAGTGCCGAAACCGCCCGCAATCGTGCCATCGTCGATCACCGTCAGGTTGCTGCCGAAGGTTTTCTGCCCCAGCTTGCCGGCCAGAAACGAGGCGTGACGATAGATCGCATCCCCGTTGACCGCTTCGAAAATGTGGCCGAGCAGCGCCCCCGCCGTCTGCCGGTCGAAGACAATCGGAACCTTCTGCGTCTTCACCTTGCGCGCGCCCAGCCGCCGCAACGTGCGTTCGGCGGCAATCCGTCCCACCTCTTCGGGAGACTCCAGTTTGGCCAGCGTGCGCGCCACCGAGTACCAGTAGTCGCGCTGCATATTGCCCGCCTTGTCGCTGGCAATCGGCACCGCCGAAATTGAGCAGTACGACGAGCGATACCCGCCGACAAAACCATTCGAGTTCGCCAGCACCTTGCGTCCGATGCTCGCATCAAAGGTTCCACCCTCGCTGTTGGTCAGGCGCGGATCGACCGCCAGCGCGGCCTTCTCGGCGCGGCGTGCCCGTTCAATGCGCTCCTCGTTCGAAAGGGAATACACGTCGTCGTAGTACAGTCCCAGTTCGCCCGCGATCTGCCCCTGTTGCTCGGCCTCGGGAATGCCCGCCATCGGATCTTCCGAGGTGATCTTTGCCAGCTCAATCGCGCCCCGCACCAGTTGCTCCACACCCGCCGGTGAGAGATCGCTGGTTGAGGTGTTGGCCGTGTGATGGCCCACAAAAACCCGCACTCCCAGCGCCCGCGAGCCCGACTCCTTCAAGGTCTCCACCTCGCCCAGGCGCACCACGGTGGAGAACTCCGAACCTTCGCTCACCACGGCCTCCACGGCGGTAGCTCCCAGCGCGGTTGCGCGTTTCACTACGCCGGCGGTCAGCTCGCGCAGATCCAGTTCCGCCGATGTCACTGTCGTCGCCATTATGCCGCGCTCCCTGTGCCGCCCACTGTCATGCGGTCGATCTTCAAAGTTGGAATCCCCACCCCGACCGGAACACTCTGTCCGTCTTTGCCGCAGGTGCCAACGCCCTCGTCGAGTTGCAAATCGTTGCCCACCATGCTCACGAGCTTCAGCACATCCGGCCCGCTGCCGATCAGGGTCGCATCCTTCACCGGAGCCGTAATCTTACCGTCTTCGATCAGGTACGCTTCACTGGCTGCAAAGACAAATTTGCCGTTGGTGATGTCCACCTGCCCGCCGCCAAAGTTCACCGCGTACAGTCCGCGCTTCACGCTCTTGATGATGTCTTCCGGCAGATCGTCTCCCGCCAGCATGTAGGTATTGGTCATGCGCGGCATGGGAATGTGTTCATAGCTTTCGCGCCGTCCATTGCCGGTGTTGGGCAGCCCCATCAGGCGGGCGGAAAGTTTGTCCGCCATGTAGCCCTTCAGGATGCCCTTCTCGATCAGCATGGTGTTGTTGGTGGTGTTGCCCTCGTCGTCCACGTTCAGCGAGCCGCGCCGCTCGTTCAGCGTGCCGTTATCCACCACCGTGCACTTATCGCTGGCCACCCGCTTGCCCAGCAAGCCGGAGAAGGCCGAGGTCTTCTTGCGATTGAAGTCCGCCTCCAGCCCGTGCCCAATGGCTTCATGCAGCAGCACTCCCGGCCAGCCCGGCCCCAGCACCACTTCCATCTCGCCCGCCGGACACGGCACCGCCGTCAGTTGCAGAATCGCCTGCCGCGCCGCTTCCTTGGCAAAATGTTCCGGCGTCTTCTCGGTCAGAAAAATCTCAAACTTGTTGCGTCCGCCGCCGCCCGAGTTTCCCTTCGCGCTCACCTCGCCATCGCGGGCGATGACGAAAACGCTCATCCGCGATAACGGCTGCACGTCTTCGGCAAAGGTTCCATCCGAGCCAATCACCAGAATGCGGCGAAGCTCGTCGGCATAGCTGGCGCGCACTTCCTTGATGCGCGAATCATAAGCACGCGCGGCCTTGTCGGCGCGGAAGACCAGCTCCACCTTTTTGTATAGCTCGGCGTCCGAGGCCGCGTTGCTCACCGGATAAAGACTCGGGCGCGACTGATCCTTCAGGCTCACCACCGGAGTCTTCGCCGGACCGCTGGCGATCAGCGCCGCCGTGCGCGCCGCGTGCAGGATCTTTTCCGGCGCCAGATCGTCGGTGTAGGCGTAGCCCGTCCGTTCGCCGGTCACCACCCGAACCCCGCATCCCGCGCTGATCCCCTGCGAGGCGGACTTCACCATCGACTCATCCAACGAGAGCGAGGTCGAAGTCAGATACTCGAAATAGAGGTCGGCATAATCGCCACCTGCCGCGAGCGCCGCGCCGAGATACCGTTCCAGGTCGCGCTCGCTGAGTCCGTACTTCTCAAAGAAGAACCGTTTGTCCATAGGTTTGCTCACCACTGATTGGATGCCCGACGCCCCATTTAGTAGCAGCGCCTGCAGCCAAGGCTCGATTATAGAGGGTCGTCCGGAAACGTACGCGCACCATTGCAGAGAACGTATCGCACAGAATGGCGCAGGCAAAAATTCGGCTCGAACTTCCAGCAGCAATTAAACGACGACTGTCTCGGGAAGCTCTACGGACTCGCCCAGGGTTGCCAGCTCCCAGGAGGAGGAATCGCGCAGCAACCGGCTGACCAGCGCGGTGTGCATCGCGTGTCCGGCGCGATCGGCCACCACGCGCCCCAACACCTGATGCCCAATCAGCGAGAGATCACCGATCAGGTCCAACACCTTGTGCCGCACAAATTCGTCGGGGAAACGCAGCGGCCCGTTCTTGATCCCGTCGGCGGTGAGCACAATGGCGTTTTCCTCCGAGGCGCCGCGGATCAATCCCATATTGCGCAGCGCTTGTACCTCATTGAGAAATCCGAAGGTTCGCGCCGGGGCGATGTCGCGCGCATAATCGCCGCGCGATAGATCGACACAGATCGATTCTTCGCCGATCAGCGGATGCGGAAAATGAATGGTGTAGCAGACCGAGAAGTTCTCCGCCGGATACAGGCCAACAAACTTTTCGCCCTCGCGCACCTCTATCGGCTTCAGCACGCGCAGATACCGTCGCAACCGCTTCTGCCGCCGCAATCCTACCCGCTGCACCATCTCCACAATCGGCAGCGCGCTGCCGTCGAGGATCGGCAGTTCGAGGTTGTCCAACTCCACGAAGGCGTTGTCCACGCCCATACCTACAAAGGCGGAAAGCACGTGCTCGGTGGTGGAAATCAGCACGCCTTTTTTCATCAGGCTGGTGGCGTAGCTGACCTTGGCGACATTGCGCCCGGTGGCCTCCACCTGGAAATCATCGAGATCGGTTCGGCGGAAGACGATCCCCGTATCCGGCGCTGCGGGCACTAGGCGCATCTTCACCTGAACTCCGCTGTGCAGACCTACCCCGGAACATTCCACCGCCGCCCGGATTGTCTGCTCAAACCTCAAGAATGTCCTCGTAACCGGCGTCTGTTTTTCAGGTTACAGCCATTTACCAGAAATAAGTTGTGGGATTTTTGCCACAGTACGTGGCTCCACGAGAGAACATTCTCAGGTTTTCGGATTCCAAAATAATTGGCGTACAGGTGGTGGCCCGCATCCGCCCTCTTCTGGCAAATGCGGGGATGTGGCCGGGTTACGCGGGGAGTGTGACAGTCACTTGGCCTTCGGGTTATAGGTCTCCGGGTTGTAAGTGACCTGGGCGTCAAACAAACCCGGGGCGAACGTCGTGTTGTACTCCGCATGCGTCAGGAAGCTCTGGCCGTTGATTTCGCCATCGCGTTTACTGGTGACGGTGAAAGGCGTTTCAATTCCCTGCACCTTGCGATAGTTGCCATAAATGGTTTCGTCCTCGACCTTGTACTTATCGGGGTCACGCCAGGTGAAGCGCTTGTTGATCGGCAGGTGAGAGTGGATGTCGATGCCGATGCTGAGCTGGTCGTTGTTCTTGTTCAGGATCGTGACCACATCGACCATCTGTTGATCGGCCACCGCCTGACCGTCATAGAAGAGTATGGTCTTCGGGTCCTTCATCCACTCGCGCAGCACGACTTCGAGCGAGTGCTGGCGGCGGCGCAGAACCTCCTGCATGTTCTTGTCTTCATCGGCCGCCGTGCCCTTGAATGTCTTCTCATACCCTTTGTCGCCGTTGTAGATGTAAACCACGTCGCGCTGCTTGGTAAGTTCGCGGCGCTCTTTGTCAGGGTATTCGTAAAAGCGCCAGTACAGCGTTCCCGCCGAGGTCGGATGCCCTTGGTAGAAGCTATAGCTGCGGCCCTGCTGCTCGGTGGTCCGGTAGGTAAGCCAAGCCTGTCCGCCCAAGGCGGCGACCATCTGATCAAGCAACTGGCGCGCCTTCTGGCTAGTCGGTTCCTGGGCTGAGGGATTCGCGTCCGAGGGCTTCGCGGCAGTTGCGGGCGCAGCACTCTGCGCGGGCGGTGCATCCGGCGCTGGGACCGCGCCGGAACCGGAGTTGCTCTGGGCCACGGCGCAGGCACAGCTCAGCAGCAAAACGGAAAGCAATGTCTTCATGGTTCGTCCGTCCTCATGCAAATTGCCACAGCATTTGGCCGCTAACCTACCAGCACCGCGCCGCCGTTCACGTTAAAAACCTCACCGGTGATAAAGCCCGCCAGCGGAGTGCACAGAAACACGATAGGTGCGGCGACCTCCTCAGGTTTACCGGCGCGGCCCAGCGGGATCAGGCTAGTGATCTTCTGTTGCATCTCCGGCGCGGATAGCACCGGCGCGGACATATCCGTTGCGACCCATCCGGGAGCCACACAGTTTACATAGATGCGGTCTGCCGCCAACTCGGTGGAAAGGCCCTTGACCATGCTGATGATGGCCCCCTTGGTGGCGGCATAATCGCAATGAAAAGCCTCGCCGCGCTGGCCGGCCGTGGAACTGACCATCACGATGTGTCCGCCACGGCGGGCGTGCTTCATCACCTTCACCGCGGATTTCACCAGTAAAAACGCGCTGTCCAGGTTCACCGCCATGGTGGAGCGCCACTGCTCATCGCTCAGTTGATCGACCGGTTGATCGTGCGGCGGCCACACGCCGTGGTTGACGACCAGGATATCGAGACGACCGAAGCGGGTGACCGCTTCCTCCACCAGCATCTCCTCCGCACCCTCGCCGATCAGGTCGCTCTGCACCGCGGCGGTGCGCTCAGGACCGCAGGCAATTACCAACCGCTCGGCGGCTTCCGACGACTTCTGATAATTGAACAGTACGCTGGCGCCCGCTTGCCGAAAGAGGCGGACACAGGCGGCGCCGATGCCGCGCGAGCCTCCGGTGATGAGCGCAACTTTGCCGGTGAGATCCAATGCGAGGGTCATAATCTTTCTCCCGAGTGCTTTTCCGGATCTGACTGCCGATCTTTATTCCAACGGTTCCAAATTGCAAAGCAACATCTTAGAACGGAGAAGGCTTGCGGGGCATCAACGATTGGCAAATTGGATAATCATTTCCCGAAGGGGTTTGCAAAAGAGGTAATCGTTCGGAGGCCTCGCAACGATTGCCGGGAACGATTATCTGAGAGGTTACACCTCGCCGTACAAGTGTTACCTATCGGTCAATCCTTACGCTCTCAAAGTCGGGGGAACTGAGCGCGAGGCGCTGGTGCCAGTCACGTGCCTCGGCTACGAGTTTTTCGAAGATATGGCGCGACACTTCGTTTTTTTCGAAGGTTCGCTCGGGATGCCACTGCACGCCGAGTACCCAGTGTCCGCCGGAAGTACCTTCGACGGCTTCGATGATTCCATCCTCGGGCGAGCGGGCCACCACGCGCAGGGCGTCGCCCGGCATGGCCACCGACTGGTGATGGCTGGAGTTGACTGTGATCTGCTCTTGTCCGGCGAGCGCGGCCAGCCCGGATTCAGGATCGACCTGGGCGGCGTGTTGGATGACTTCGGTGCGCGGCGCGCCCGGGGTGCGCGCGTGCTGCACCGGCGACTCGATGTGCTGGACGAGCGTGCCATTGCGCCAGACGTTCAGCGACTGGGTGCCGTAGCAGATGGTGAGGATGGGTTTGCGCATGCCGTGTGCATCCTGAAGAAGCAGCTCGTCGATATTGTCGCGCGCCGGATCAGGCGGGTTCGTGCGGGGATGAGGCGCCTCGCCGTACTTCTGCGGATCGACATCGGCGGGAGAGCCGGGGAGCAGAACGCCGTCACAACTTTTGGCAAGCTGCATGGCTTCCGGGTTGGAAAGGTCGAGCGCGATCACGACCGGCTCACCGCCAGCGCCGGTCACTGAGTTGACATATTCGGGCAGCGCGCGCGTGGAGTACTCAGGATCAGAGTTGGGAACGGGAATGGCTATCCGCGGCTTCATGGCGTAGGGCTTCATGGCGTAGATGGTAACGCGGGAAGGGCGCGGAGAACAATTCTGCTTACCAACAGCAGCAACCCGCGTCGCAGACTGCTTTGGCCAATCGTCAATGGTCCTGTATTTATCGCCACCCGGGTTGCAATTCGGGATCGCAATGCGCAGGATTGTGGACGCAATGAGTTTGGGGAGGAAACAGTGATGGCGGAGCAGGTTTGGGATAGCTTTGCGCGGCTGAATGCCGGAGACCGCTTCAAGAAGCAATCGGCAGAAATGGGCGCGGCGGTAACCATGGCGATTGTGGAAGCGGCAGAGGTTGGATTCCAGGCAGCGCCGGGGATGCGGGTGCTGGACGTGGCGTGCGGCTCAGGTGAGCCTTCGATCTCGATGGCGGCGCTGCTGAAAGGAACTGGGCAAGTGACCGGCATGGATATGGCGGCAGCACCGCTCGAAGTGGCGCGCGAACGGGCGCGTAAGCGCGGCCTGGATAACGTGGAGTATCTGCAGGGCGATGTGCACGCGCTGCCCTTTGCCGATGGGAGTTTCGACCGGGTGACGAGCCGGTTGGGGGTAATGTTTTTTGCCGATCTTGGAAAGGCTTTGAGCGAGATGCATCGGGTGCTGAAGCCGGGCGGGAAGATCGCTTTGCTGGCTTGGGGCGCAATCGAGCAGCCGTATTTTGAATCGACCATTGGCACGGTGCGGCGAGTTCGGCCGGAGCTGGAGATTCCGGCGGGGGGAATGGCGATGTTCAAGTTTGGCGCACCGGGAACGCTGGGCGGCCGACTGCGCGAGGCAGGGTTCAAAGAGATCGAGGAAAAAGTGCGCGGGCTGCGGTGGGACTGGCACGGATCGCCGGAGGAGATGTGGGATTACTTCCGCGGCGTGACCGTGCCGTTCCGCGGATTGCTGGAGAAAGTGGACGGCGACTCGGCGGTGGACCAGGCAGTGCTGGCCTCGCTCGGCGAACGCTTTGACGGCGAGTGGGTACGCTTCGAGGCCCAGATGGTGGTGGCGACGGCGGTGAAAGGGTAGGCAAGCGGAAGCCAGATACGGGGAACACTGTTATCATGCCCTCGACGGTGGAATGCTCCAAGCCCGGCTGTGTCGTACCTCCGGGTCCGATTTGGCCTCTCTGGGGTTACCCCAGGGTATCGTGAAGAACTGAGCATTCGTCGCGTGAGCGCCGCTGCGCGACGGCGCAGATATGCTCGCGCAAGGTGAGACTCGTTGGGGCATTTTGCCGTCACCTGGTATGCAGAAACCGCTACTTGTATCCGTGCTGGCCAAGTCTTTTTTGGCGGGCGAACCGACTGTCGGAGAGATCGCCGCCCGATGCAGCCGCACGCTCGGTCGCAACTGGCGATGGTTACGGCCCCTGGCGGAGCGCTACGTCAATGGTTTCGCGGATCAAACGTATCGCCATGCGCATCCCAGGCTCAGGGATGTTGTCCAGTTTCTCCAGCAAGACGAAGGCTTTGAACGCGCATGGTTGAAGCACTCGCGCGAATTGTCGGTGAAGCAATGGCTGAACGAACCGCTTCACATGCGGCCGGTTGCGGCGGCGGAAAACTGGGGCGTGCCCACCATTGAGTCAGTTGGCTCTTTGGCGGATTGGTTGCAACTCACGCTGGGCGAACTGAAGTGGTTTGCTGATCTCAAGGGACTTGGATACAAAACGGGCAATCCTACTCTCGGTCATTATCATTACAGGGTGCTGCCAAAACAATTTGGCACCATTCGATTGATTGAATCTCCGAAGCCGCGACTGAAGGAATTGCAGCAGCGGATACTTACTCAGATTCTGTACAGGATTCCGGCCCATTCCGCCGCCCATGGGTTTATCAAGGGGCGCTCCATCCAAACGTTTACCGGTCCTCATGTGGGCAAGCGAATCGTCTTGCGGATGGACTTGCGGGACTTTTTCCCGACTTTCCCGGCAGCACGCATTCAATCCCTTTTCCGTACACTTGGCTATCCGGAATCCGTCGCCAGCCTGCTCGGCGGCATGTGCACGAATGCAACGCCATGGCGTGTGTGGAGTAAGGCGACATTCGACAGCGGTCCCTCGCAACTGCAAGAAGCGCGAGCTTTGTACGCTCGACCGCACTTACCGCAAGGCGCCCCGACCTCGCCGGCGCTTTCCAATATTTGCAGCTTTCGCGTTGATTGCCGACTGAATGGCCTGGCGCATTCGATGGGTGTCGAGTACACGCGTTACGCCGATGATCTTGCATTTTCCGGAGGTGGATCATTCGAGAGACAAGTGGAGCGATTCTCAACGCTCGTCGCCGCAATTCTGCTCGAAGAGGGCTTCTCTGTTAATTACCGCAAGACGCGAATTATGCGTCAGGGTGTGCGGCAGCACTTGGCCGGTCTGGTCGTCAATCATCACGTCAATGTCATGCGAACCGATTTCGATCTGCTGAAAGCGACACTCACCAACTGCGCCCGGCTTGGTCCCGAGAGTCAGAATCGAGAGTCACATCCCAGCTTTCGTTCGCATCTTGAAGGCCGCGTAAACTTCGTCGAAATGATTAACCCGGCTAAGGGAAAGCGTTTACGAGCGATACTCGAACGGATCAAGTGGGGATAGATAGGGACAAAACGCAAGGCCCAGGGCTTACCTTAGCCGACGACGGGCGAATTTTGAGTGCCATCGGCTGCGGGGGCGGGAAGTTTGGAGTGGGCGTAGAAAAGATCGCTCATGGCCTGGCGGACACGGGCGGAGAGCGCTTCCATGTCTCGCGAGACCAGGCCGGTGGTGGGAATGGGATCGCCCACGACGAGGCGGAATTGGGTGGGATGGATGACGTAGGTATTCATCGGCAGAGCCTCAAAGGCGCCGACGATGGCCATGGGGACGATGGGAGCCTGCGCCTTGATGGCGACATAAAAGACTCCGCCGAGAAAAGGCTGGAGGTGACCGTCCGTACAGCGTCCGCCTTCGGGAAAGACGACCAGGGGCATACCGGCTTTTACGGTTTGCGCGGCAGCCGAGAGCGAGCGCATGGAGTGACGGGCGTCGGTGCGGTCGATGGCGATCTGGCCGGAGCGCTTGAGATGCCAGCCGACGAATGGAAGACGAAAGAGTTCGATCTTGGCGAGAATCCGGAACTGGAACGGCAAGCCGACGTAGAGTACTGGGATATCCAGGGCGGAGGAGTGATTGGCGGCGTAGATGGCGGGCTGGGTGAGGTCGACGCGGTCGAGTCCCTGGACGGTGAGGGGCGTCGAGGCGGTACGCAGGATGAGCCAGGACCAGAGACGCGCGAGATTGTGCTGCACGCGCCCGGCGTGGTCAAAGAAAGAACTGAGAAGCGAGAGCGTTCCGAGGATGACGGTGTAGAGATAGATGAGCGGATTGCGCACCAGGTAAGAGGCGAGACGGGTGGACAGCCTGGTTTGAGGGCGCGAGCTCATATCGACAGGATAGCAAAAAGGGCAAGGGTTCAAGGTTTCGCAGGGTTCAAGGTTTCACGGAACAAGGGCACGTTGCGGGCGAGGTTTCTGCGTTCGAGGTTTCACAGCTTTCAAAGTTGAGCGGCTGGGGGTCGCGCTGCATGAGGAAATCTTTCTGGCGATCAGTGCCGACGAGGAATTCCTGGGTGCCTGCGATCTGAAATCCCCACTTTTTGTAGAAGGCAATGGCACGGGAATTCTGGGAAAAGACGCTGAGCCAGATGGGACGCGGGCCTTCGGCATTGAGGATGGAGAGGGCGCAGTGAACGAGGGCGCTGGCAAGGCCGGTGCCATGGTAGGCGGGATCGAGATAGAGCTTGCGGAACTCGGCGGCGGCGGGGGCTGGAAGGCTCGGGTGAGCGCTGCGGCGAACGACGACCATGTAGGCGACAATGCGCTTCCGGAGTTCGGGCGGATTCCTTTCCGCGGCGTCGGCAGCGGCGCAGGCTTCGGCGAGAAGGATGATAACGTTGGGGTCCTCCAGCAGGGCGTGGAAGCGGGCAGGCGGGAGTTCGTCGGCGATGTAGGCGGCAAGATCGGCGGCGGCGGTTTCGGGACATCCCAGGGGGAAAACCGCGGCGGCAAAGGCCGCGAGGGCGGCGGCATCGGCGGGGGTGGCGCGGCGGATGGATGTGGGAAGCATTAGCTGTCCCTGCGGTACAGTAGGTTGCGCATCGCGTCCCTGCGGGCCTCGTTCGCTTCCTTCATGGTCTTGCGTTCATCGGCATCCATGCGGCGCTGCGTGGGGTCGGTGGATTCGGGTTCGCTGCACTCGGGACAGCGGTTGGCAAAGCCGGGTTTGTTCGGCTTGAGCTCGAACTCTTCTCCGCAGACGATGCAGATTTTGATGGGAAAAGTCACTTTACCTCCTGGTACCTGCAATGATTCCAAGGCGAGCCGCAGCCGCCTGCGATTGTGGTGCGTTCTTTGGACGGCTCTTTAGCCGGCGATGCGCTTGAAATCTTTTTTGAAGGCCGGGTCGTTGGAATTTTGCGCGGCAGCGGCGCGGAGTTCGACGGCGGCATCGGCGCGGCGGCCCTGCTTTTCGAGGACGAGAGCAAGCTTCCAATGGGCGGTTCCGTGAGTGGGAGCACCGGCTTCAGGTTCGCGGGTAAGATACTGGCGGAGATAACGCTCGGCGCGCGGCAACTCGGTGTTGGTTTCCAGCAGAGCTATGGCCGCGGAGTAGAGCGGCGCGGGATTGTCCGGCACGCGGCGCTGCGCCTCGGCGAGGACGGCGTCAAGATCGCTCCAGCGCTGCTGGTGGGCCAGGGCGGTGGCGAGGTAGACATAGGCGGCGGCGCGGCCCGGCTCGGCGGCGATGGCCTGGCGGGAGAAACGTTCGGCCTCGGCGTAATGGCGGTAGCCGTCGCTGTCCAGGATGGACGTGAGATCGATGAGGGCGCGATAGAAGCGCGGATTGAGTTGCACGGCACGACGCAGGTAAGACTCGATCTCCGGCAGGGGACGCTTCTGCATCTGCAGGAGCGCGGCTTCGGCGAGGGCTCCATCGGCCTGACTGATTTGATAGATTTGCTGCAAGGTCTCGCGGGCCTTGGTCTTGGAGCCGCCGACCAGCGCGGGCGACTGCTCGTAGAGGCCCATGGATTCCTTGAGGCAGCGGATGTTGCGAGGATCCAGTTGCAGAGAGAGGTCGAGTTCATGGCGCATTTGGCGGGCCAGCGGGACTCCGCCGCCAAGAATGCCTAACTGGAGTGCGCGGTCGCCAAGAGTGTCGGCAAGCTGGCAATGATATTCGCTGCTGTTGGGGGCGGCTTCGGTGGCGCGGCGCCCGAAATCGACGGCGCGCTCGAATTCTCCATAAGCATCGTAGATGGCGGACATCCAGGAGAGGGCTTCGGCGTCATGGGAGTTGCGGTTGAGACGCTCCTGGGCGAGGCTCTGGAGCTGGCGGAAGTGTTGCTGCTCGAGAAGGGTTTTGCCATCGGCCGAAAAGGCGAAGGTGGAAGCGATGAGTGCGAATAAAAGTGCGGCAGTGCGGTATGAGAGCAAACGTGACATAGGTAGTAGGACCAAACCTCTCGCGAGTCTCGCACTGGGCGTTACTCGACGAATGCGGGGCGGCGATCAGGGTGCAGCGTACTGGGGCACCGGTTACAATCGTGCCAGCACCGGAGAGACGGCGGCGGAGTGCTCCGCGTCCACTTCCGGAAAGCCGCTCCTGGAGTCCCGGGAGACGCTAATGTTACTAGGAGATTAACAGAGAATGGCGGCAGATGTCCGTAAAGGATTGATCATTGTGAACACCGGGCCGGGAAAAGGGAAGACCACGGCAGCCATGGGCACAGCCCTGCGCGCGGTGGGCAATGGGATGAAAGTCCTGATGCTGCAGTTCCTGAAAGGCTCCTGGCACTATGGCGAACTGGATGCAGTACAGGCGTTTGGCGACAACTTTGTGATGAAGCAGATGGGTCGCGGCTTCGTGAAGGTGGGCGGGGCGGAGACCGATCCGGAAGACATCCGGATGGTGGAAGAGTGCTGGCGGGAAGCCGAAGAGGCGATACTCTCGGGGCGATGGGATCTGGTGATCCTGGACGAGATCAACTACGCGATCACCTACAAGATGCTGGACCCGGAGAAAGTGGCCGAAGTGCTGCGGCGGAAACCGGAGATGGTGCACGTCATCTTGACGGGGCGGAACGCGCATCCCACAATTGTGGAGTTGGCCGATACGGTGACCGAGATGCGCGAGGTGAAACACGCGTATCAGAAGGGCATCCAGGCACAGCGCGGGATTGAGTACTAGGAGCTGGGTTTCAAAGGCGAGAGGTTTCAAGGGCGCTAATCCGTTTGTGAAAGAGAGTGCATGAGCTGGTTTAGGCGAGAATCGCAGGAACTGGATACGAGCGGAGAGCGCACGATGCGCACCGAAGGGCTCTGGGTGAAGTGCGAGCAGTGCCGGCAGATTATCTGGAAGAAAGACCTGGAAGACAATTTCCATGTCTGCCCGAAATGCGACAAGCACTTCCGGATCGACACCCGGACACGGTTGGGATACCTGTTCGATAACGGCAAGTACGTGGAAGAAGATGGCAACCTGGTGACCACCGATCCGCTGCAGTTCGCCGACCTGAAAAGCTACGCGGGGCGGGTGAAAGCGGCGCAGAAACTGACCGGTCGCAAGGACGCCATCGTGAATGCGCGGGGTAAGATCGGCGGGCGCGAGGTGATCGTCTCGGCGATGGAGTATGGATTTATCGGCGGCAGCATGGGCGCGGTGGTGGGCGAAACGATTACCCGCGCAGTGGAAAAAGCGCTGCGGGCGCGGGTGCCGCTGGTGGTGATTTCCTCGACCGGCGGAGCACGGATGATGGAAGGCGCAATCTCGCTGATGGCGATGGCGAAGGTTTCGGCGGCATTGGGACGACTGGACAACGCCAAGGTTCCCTACATCAGCGTGATGGCCGATCCGACGACCGGCGGCGTGACCGCTAGCTTTGCGATGCTGGGCGATTTGAATATCGCCGAGCCCGGGGCGCTGATCGGATTCGCCGGACCGCGAGTCATCGAGCAGACGATCCGGCAGAAGCTGCCGGAAGGTTTTCAACGCAGTGAATTTCTTGTGGAAAAAGGATTTCTGGACGCAGTGGTGCATCGACGGGATATGAAGAGCTATCTTGCGCAGGCGCTGGACTGGATGGCGGCGTAGGATTGAGCTCCACTAGGAAATCGGTCAAGAGAAACTTCAGCAATAACGTCAAGAGCAACTTCAACAGCGGCGTCAACAACGACTTCAAGAACACAGTCAACCACGCCACTTCTGCCAACAGCGGCAGAAGTGGGACACCGGGCCGTCCAGACATTCGTCAACTTCTGTCGGATGTGGGCCAGCTGTGGCACTGGGCATCTAACCTGGATAGCCTATGAGTTTTCACTCCGCTCAGAAACAGGGATACCGGCTGATGTTGCTGGCTCAGCGGCGTCTCAGCGGGCTGCGCTATGCGGTGCGGGTGCTGATCTCCGGGATGATTGTGTGGTTCATCCTGGGCGTGTTGGCGCACGCCGATCCGCTGTGGGGGCTGATTTCCGCAGTGGTGGTGACCGACCTGAAAGTGCAGTCGGCGATGAATAATTTTGTTTCGCGGATGCTGAATACGCTGATTGGGTGCGGAATCGGACTGGGATTTCTAAAGCTGTTTGGCGCTTCGGCCTGGGTGGTTCTGCTTGCGATGGCGCTGGCGATCATCGTTTCGGCGGACCTGGTGAAGGTGCCGATCAGCTGGCGGATTGCACCGATTACGGCGGCGATTGTGATGACTCCGGCGTACCTGTCGCACTCTGCGCACGCGGGGCTGGCGGCGGCGCTGCAGCGCACCGGAGAAGTCGTGATTGGCTCGGCGGTGGCGGTGCTGGTTTCGGTGGCGACGTCAGGGCTGTTCCGCTGGCGGCAGGGCCGAACGGCGCGGCCAACACTGCCGTAGGGAGCGCTTCGGTGGCATCTGTAACTCATTGATAAGTTAAGACTTAGCGTGAGCTTGGCGGGGGCGCGGCGTGCTATAATAATGGTCTGTGCTTCTCAGGGCGTCAATTTCCTACCAGGCAAACAGTTAGCGGCGGACGAGCGGAAGCCAAGAGACCGCGGCGCGGTAAGTTTTGTTTGGCGAGAGAAGCGGATCAGAGTTGCGGATCAGAGTTGCGGCTGCAGGAAGAGATAGCTTCCCCATCTTAGCCGCGCAAAAACAGCGCGCCGAAGGTGGGGCACCCGAGCTTACGGGTAATGCAGGAGCAAGGGCAACCGCCCCACTCAAGCCAAAGCGGGCTTGCATGGGCCACCCGATGAAAGCAAGATGAGATTCTTCAGCATGCTGGAAGGTACTTAGAACTACATGGCCGACGAAACGAACAATCCAAAGCTTCCGCTGGAAGGCGGGGGTGGTCCTCCCTCAAACGTACAGCCCATCAACATTGAAGAGGAGATGCGGCGCTCGTATCTCGACTACTCGATGTCGGTCATCATTGGCCGGGCACTGCCGGAGATCCGCGACGGACTGAAGCCGGTACACCGGCGCATTCTGTACGCGATGCACGACATGGGGCTGCTGCACAGCCGCAAGACGGTAAAGTGCGCCAAGATCGTGGGCGAAGTGCTGGGCAAGTATCACCCGCACGGTGACAGTTCGGTGTACGACGCGACGGTGCGCATGGCGCAGGATTTCTCGCTGCGCTACCCGCTGGTGGATGGTCAGGGCAACTTCGGCTCGGTGGACGGCGATCCTCCGGCGGCCTACCGGTACACGGAAGCCCGGCTGACGGCGATTGCGGCTGAGATGCTGGCCGACATCGACAAGGACACGGTGGATTTCGTCGCCAACTTTGACGATTCGACAGCCGAGCCAACGGTGCTGCCCTCGAAGATTCCGACGCTGCTGATCAATGGCTCGAATGGCATTGCCGTGGGCATGGCCACCAATATTCCGCCGCACAATTTGACCGAGATTATTACGGCGGCGATTCTGCTGGTGGAGAAGCCAAAGACGCAGTTGGAAGAGATTCTGACCATTGTGCAGGGACCGGACTTCCCGACCGCGGGGTTCATCCACGGGCGCAAGGGGCTGCACGAGGCGTACACGACCGGGCGCGGACGCTTCCTGATGCGCGCCAAGGTTGCGGTCGAGCACATGACCAAAGAGAAGGACGCCATCATCGTCACGGAAATTCCGTACCAGGTGAACAAGGCGCGATTGATTGAGCGGATCGCCGACCTGGTGAACGAGAAGACGATTGAAGAGATCAGCGACATTCGCGATGAGAGCGACCGCGATGGCATGCGGATTGTGATCGAGTTGAAGCGCGGATCGCAGCCGGAGATTGTGCTGAACCAGCTCTACAAGCACACCCAGATGCAAGATGGCTTCAGCATGATCTTCCTCGCCGTGGTCAACAACCAGCCACGCGAGATGGGACTGGTGCAGGCGCTGCAGTACTTCATCGACCACCGGGTGGATGTGATTCGCCGGCGCTCGGCGTTCCTGCTGCAAAAGGCGAAGGACCGGGCGCATATTCTGGAGGGCTACCAGAAAGCTCTGGACCACCTGGATCATGTGATTGTGATTATCCGCGCCAGCCAGAACCGGGCGGAAGCTCGCGAGAACCTAGTGGCCTACTTCGGCGGGAAGACGATCACGATCAACCTGACGGGACAATTCCCGGAGGCCGATCCGGAGAATCCGTTCAGCACCAAGCAGGCCGACGCCATTCTGGAACTGCAACTGCACCGGCTGACGCGGCTCTCGATCGATGAGATTGTGAACGAGTTGAACGAACAGCGCGAGCGCATTGCCGAGTACGAGTCAATTCTGAATTCGGAGAAGAAGCTGCGCGCGGTGATCGTGGCGGAGTTAAAAGAAATTCTCAAAGAGTACGGTGGCCCGGTGAAGGATCCCCGGCGCACGATCATCCAGGACGAAGCGAAAGAGCTGCAACTGGAAGATCTGATCGCCGACGAGCAGGTGGCGGTGACGGTGAGCCACGCGGGCTACCTGAAGCGCACCAACGTCTCGATCTACCGGCAGCAGCGGCGCGGCGGCACCGGACGCAAGGGCATGAGCACCCGCGAAGAAGATTTCGTGGAGCACATGATCGCGGCGACCACGCATAACTACATCCTGATCTTTACCAACACGGGACGGGTGTACTGGCTGAAGGTGTACGAGATTCCGGACGTGAGCGCAGCGGGCAAGGGCAAGCACATTGGCAACCTGGTGAATCTGCAACCGGGAGAAACGGTGCGGGCCTTCCTGTGTGTGAGCGACCTGGAAGAAGAAGGCAAGTTCATCTTCTTTTCGACGCGCCAGGGCACGGTGAAGAAAACTCCGCTGAAGGACTTCTCGAACGTGAATTCGCGGGGCATTATCGCCATCGGTATCGATAAGGATGACGAGCTGGTGTCAGCCCAGGTGACCGACGGACAGCAGTACATTCTGCTGGCGACGCACCTGGGAATGGCCGTGCGCTTTGACGAGGAAGACGTGCGCTCGATGGGCCGTCCGGCGTATGGCGTGCGCGGCATGAGTCTGGCGGACAAGGATTACATTGTGGGCATGGTGGTGACGCCGAAAAACGCGACACCGGGAGCCGAGCACAAGAGCCGCAGGAAGAATCGTGAGGACGAGAGCGGCGAAGCGATGCCGAACCTGATCCTGACGGTCTCGGAAAACGGCTACGGCAAACGGACTCCGGTGGACGACTACCGGCTGACCGGACGCGGCGCCAAGGGCGTGATCAACCTGAAGACGACGGCCAAGAATGGCAAGGTGGTGGCCATCCTGCTGGTGAGCGAAGAGAGCCAGGCGATGCTGATCAGCCAGTTCGGCAAGATCATTCGCCTGGGGACCGACAGAATTCGCGAGACCGGAAGAGCCACCCAGGGAGTGAAGCTGCTGGCACTCGATGATGAAGATCGGGTGGCCGCCGCTGTGGTGCTTCCGAAGGAAGAGGCCAACGGCAACGGCGACGAGCCTGGACTGCCACTGGAATAACTTCCAGGAATTGCGGGGTTCGATAAGAGGGGAGCGCTTCGGCGCTCCTCTCTTGTTTGCTGGTTGGAGTTGCCTCTAAACAGAAAACGGGCACAACGGTATGGGATTTGATACTATTCGGGCGCTTTGAAGATTGGCCTATCCAGAGGTCAACTGAGGAATCGATTCGCGGTTGCAAAAGGTTGAGGCGACACGGGAGACGCGGGCAGTGCTGGGGGCCTTCGCTGCGCTCCGGATGACCCTCTCAAAAATTTAGCTTACGGAATGTCTCGAATTTCGGCTTAATGCAGGGTACGAGCAATGGAGGGTACGATGCGAAAAGTTCTGATTCTGACGGTGATGATGATGGCGGTGGCGGCGGCTTCGGCGCAGCAGTTCCGGGCGGTTCCGGATACTCCGGCTTGGAAGAGCTTGCAGACACTGGTGGGCCAGTGGAGCGGAACCGCGAAGGAAAACGGGAAGGACATGGCCACGCATCTGGAGGTTCGGCGAACCGGAGATGGTTCGGCTCTGATGCACTGGATGGATGAGGGGACGCCGCACGAGATGGTCACGATGTTTCATCCGGACATGGACGATCTGCTGGCGACCCACTACTGCGCGGCTCACAATCAGCCTCGGATGAAGCTGGTTTCGGCGAGTCCGGCGCGGCTGGTATTTGAGTACAAGGATGGAACCAACATTGGGCCGCACGATGGGCACATCGCCGCCGTGGCGATCGTTTTCATCGATGCCAACCATCATGACGAGGAGTGGAGTTACGAGCAGGATGGAAAGCGCAGCACCACGGTCTTCCACTATGCGAGGGCGATACCGCAATAAGAGCAGACCGCTCTGTAAACCCGCGTTCGCCAACCGCTGGCGGAGGTGGGCCACCTGAGGCTGGGCCGGAGGTATTGCCGGGCCAGAGGTTTGCGTCAAGGGCCGGGCAAGCGCCAGCGGAACGAGGGAGCGGACGGCTTACAATTGTGGGATGTTGACATGGCAACAAGCTGGTTTGTTGTTAGGGGTGGCAGTGGTGAGCGGGGCGATGAACGCCGTGGCTGGCGGCGGCAGCTTTCTGAGCTTCCCGATGCTGCTTCTTGTAGGCGTACCGCCGATCCAGGCGAATGCGACGAATACGATTGCGCTGTGGCCGGGAATTCTGGGGAGCATCGGCGCCTATCGCAATGAGCTGCGCGGAGCAGAAGCACGGCGGGTGCTGTGGCCTCTGCTGACGACCGGATTGGTGGGCGGACTGCTGGGAGCGGTGACGCTGCTCGTGACTCCGCAACAGACTTTTCTGCGGCTGATTCCCTACCTGCTGCTGGCAGCGACGTTGTTGTTTGCGTTCAGCCGGAAGATCACCTCGGCACTGCGTCCGAATGGGGAAGCGGCACTCTCAACCTGGGGCGGAGCGGCGGCACAGTTTTTTGTGGCGTTCTACATTGGCTACTTCGGGGCAGGAGCGGGCATTCTGATGATGGCCCTGCTGGCGCTGCTGGGACTGAAAGACATTCACCGGATTAACGCCTACAAAACAGTGCAGGCTGCGGTGTGCAACGGGATCGCGATTCTGGCATTTGTGAGCCATGGTGTCATCTACTGGAAACATGCGGCAATTATGGTTACCGGAGCAACTCTGGGCGGCTACTACGGCGCGTTCTTTGCGCAAAGGATGAAGCAGGAACATGTGCGCTGGATTGTAATTGCGATCGGCGCGGGAATGTCGGCTTACTTTTTTCTTCGGCAACTGAGGTCTTGAAAGATGGCAACCGTGGTGACCTGGATTGGATACGCAGCCGGCACGCTGACGACCATTGCATTCTTCCCACAGGTACTGCACGTGTGGAAGACAAAGCGCGCCGAGGACTTGCATATGGGGACGTTGCTGGGATTTACGGCCGGGATCACATTGTGGCTAGTGTATGGCATTGTCACACGACAGATGCCGGTGATTCTGGCGAACGCTGTCACCTTGGGACTGCAAGGCTCGATCATTTTCCTGAAGCTGCGCTATGCGCGCGCAGCCAAAGGAGGCGAGAGAACATTCTGATAACTAGGCGCGGGTTGCTTTCCTAGTCTCAGGGCGATCCTCTCAAAGCACACGGCTCGTCTGGAGACTTTGGGAGGAGCAGGGCTGCATCACTTGGCGGTTTGTGCGTTACTGCCCCCGTTCGATTTCCACACGTAGAGGAAGTCCTGATCGCTGGCGGTGGAGACGGCGATTCCCCTCATACGAGTTTCCCGGTTGAGGGCAGAACGCACGTTCTCCTTCGAATCGGGAAGCTCTGCCAGTTCGATTTTCAGTGCCCGGCCGGGCTCCAACTGCTCCAAGTCGCTCATGATCTTTTGAATGGTGCCGTGATGTTTTCCGTTTCGGCCTTGTGGAACATCGGCTTGCAGCACAGACCCGAAATTCAACAGCTTAGCCCCAGATACTTTTGCCTCTGCCATAGGTACCTCGCCAACCCCCTATTCCTAACCCAACGTATGCATCACGCGCCGATAGCGTAACGCTAACCTCACGTACGGGAAAGATAGATGCTCTTTATCGTGAACTTGTCGCCTGCGCCTCTCCACTTATTGCGGAGTCACGTTGCCTTAAAACCGTCTGAAACCGCAGCGAAAGCAGTTTCCCCGTATGGAGGCGATGGTGGTAGCGTGAGGATGGAGGCAATATGGCTACCGAGTATTTTGAGACCGTATCGGTTGATGAGGCGTTGAAGGCCAGCACGAGGAAAAGCGACGGGCGTCGCACGATTGTGGTGGTGGATGACGAACACGTCATCGCCGACACCCTGGCGGCGATCCTCAACTCGAGCGGATTCCACGCCTTGGCCGCCTATAGCGGGGAGAGCGCTTTGGCGCTGATCGCAGCCAGAGTTCCCGATCTGCTGATTACCGATGTCTGCATGCCCGGGATGAACGGGGTTGAACTCGCGGTGGCAGTCCGGGAACGTTTCCCTGGCTGCAAGGTGCTGCTGTTTTCGGGTCACGCTGCCTCCACGGACCTGATCAACGAAGTGCGCGCGCGAGGATATGACTTCGAGCTTTTGAGCAAGCCGGTGCATCCGCGTGACTTGCTGGACCGTCTCAGGGACGCCGCCTAGGGGTTTGCCGGGGGCTGGGCAGAACGACGGTTTGACCTTGGGCTTTGGAAAACGTTAAAATCCTATGGTTTGCCTGTACTGCTTCGCCTCGTCAGAGGCACCTCGCATCAGGTCTGGTGTTCGTTCCTGTTTCTGGGGGCGTAAAAGCGCCGGATCTGCCTTCGATCTTTCGATCTGCGAGGAAGTGCAAGCGCACAGA
>CAZLZA010000018.1:56893-66650 GCA_964563875.1 uncultured Acidobacteriaceae bacterium | reverse complement strand
GTCCGGGGCCGGGATAGAAGGCCTGGTAGCCGAAGGGCTTGGTCTTGGCGGCGTCGATGACCTCAAAGATATCGATACCCATGCGGTCGCAGAGCTGCTTGAGTTCGTTGACCAGCGCGATGTTCACACAGCGGTAGATGTTTTCGAGGAGTTTGGTCATCTCAGCTGTGGCAGGTGAGGAGACCGGCACGGTGCGATTGAAGATGCATCCATAGAGGGCCGAGGCGAGCGCGGTGGCGGTGGGTTCGAGGCCGCCGATGACCTTGGGAATATCACGGCGGGCAACCGTGTCATTGCCGGGATCTTCGCGCTCGGGAGAGAAGGCAACGTGGAAGCCGGAGTCTCCTGGCTTACGAATGGCGCGCAGTCCCGACGGATTGCCGGCTTCGAGGATGGGGATGAGAACTTCCTCGGTGGTGCCGGGGTAGGTGGTGCTCTCCAGGATTACGAGTTGGCCGGGGTGGAGGTGTGGGGCAATGGCTTGGGCAGTCTTCTCGATGTAGCTGAGATCCGGCTGATGATACTCGTCGAGCGGGGTAGGGACGCAGATGATGACGACATCCATCTGGGCGATCTCAGAGTAGGCAGAGGTGGCAGAGAAGCCGGAGGCCTGGGCCTTGACGACCTCTGGGCCAGGAATGCGGACGATGTAGGAGTTGCCGGAGTTCAACGCCGCAACCTTCGTGGTATCCACATCAAAGCCCGTAACGCGAAAACGTTGCTCGCTGAATAGCAGGACCAGCGGCAGGCCAACGTAGCCCATGCCAATGATGCCGATGCGGGTTTCGCGGGAGGTGATACGGGATTCGAGTTCCGGGGAAAGCGAAACGGATGGCGGCATGGGACGGGCTCCTACGGAGAACAGGATTCAGTACTCATCGTAGCAAAAACAGCAGCAGAAGAGACAGGCTCCGGCGGAAAAGCGGTATCGGAAGTTCGCAGACGAAAGGGGAGAAAACCGGGGCCACAGGCTTGCCGCCAAGGCGGAAGAAGCCGCATCAGAAAAGTGATGGAGGGAGGCATGTCTCGACCTGCCCACGGCCGGCCAACCGGGAAATACGAAATCCTACTGATAACACTACTGTTGTGGATGGTGACGGGCGGCGCGGCGGGTGGAAGCCTGGGATTGAGATCGTGCGGCGGCGGTTCGATGACGGCGCCTAACCCGCAACCCTCACCGACGCCACCACCACCTGCGCCCAGCCCCACGCCGAACCCCTCTCCGCCACCTGCGCCAGTGGTGGAGGCCAGCAACGTGGTGTTGATCGTGCTGGAGAACATAAACTATGCCGACGTGGTGGGCAGCGCGAACGCGCCGTACCTGAACTCGTTGATGACGCAGGGGACGTTGGCAACAGCTTACTATGCCAACGTTCATCCATCGATTGGCAACTACTTCATGATGACCTCGGGCAACATAGTGAGCACGGACGACGCATACAGCGGGACGGTGGCGCCTCCGGAAATTGTGTCGGCTCTGACGGCGGCGGGGAAGAGCTGGCGGGTGTATGCCGAAGGGATACCAGCAGCAGGATATATCGGGGGAGATACGGGAGCGTATCAGAAGCGGCACAATCCGCTGTCGTATTTCACTGATGTGGCGGGGACGGCGGCGGCTGCTCAGATCGTCCCATTTACACAGCTGGCAACGGATACGACCGGGGTACTGCCAAACTTTGTGATGATCGTGGGGAATATTTACGACCAAGGGCACGACTGCCTGCCCACGGTCGTGAGTTGCATGACGGCGGTGCGGCTACAGCAGGCAGATTCGTGGTTGAAGAGCACGGTGCCGCAGATACTTTCCAATGCGGGCTTCCAGGCGAGCGGGTTGCTGGCGGTGACCTTCGACGAGAGCGAGAACGACAACACGAACGGCGGCGGGCAAGTGGCAACCGTGTTGGTGGGGACGAATGTGAAGGCCGGATACCAGGCCGGAGGCATGTATCAGCACCAGAGCCTACTGCGGTTGATGCTGGAAGCTCAGGGGGTGAGCGCGCTGCCGGGAGCATCGGCGGGGGCAGCGAGCATGGGTGAGGTCTGGAAGTAAGGTTTCGAGCAAAGGCAAAGGCAAAGGCAAAGTCCGGCGCGGCGAAGGCGCACATCCCACATTCGCCAAAGGAAGGTGGATGTGGGACACCATCGGGACCTTACTCGATCCCGCAGCCGCAGCCGGGTGAGGGAACACGGACGCGGAGGAAGTCGGCAACGCGCTGATAGGCGTCGATCTGGTTTTCGACGCGAGCGAAGCCGTGGCCCTCATTGTCGTAAATCTTGAGGATGGCGGTGCCCCCGTGCTTCTTGATGGCGGTGGCGACCTGCTGCGCTTCACTCTTGGGACAGCGGGGATCATTGCCTCCGGCGAGGATCAGTAGGGGCGCTTTGACCTTGTCAATAAAATTGATGGGGGAGCGATCCTCCCAGAGCGCCTTGTCCTTGACCGGGTCTCCCATGAACAGGCGGTCGTATTCCTGGAGTTGCGGGTCCTCGTTCTCGAATTCGGTGAACCAGTTGACGAAGGGAACGATGGCGACTCCGGCCGCCCACATCTCAGGATGGCGGGTGACGGCCATCATGGTGAGGTAGCCGCCATAGCTGCCGCCCATGACGATGAGTTTGGCGGGATCAACGAAGCCCGTGCGGCGGAGGAAGTCGGCGGCGCCGAGAACATCGTTCAGTTCCTCGCCTCCGGCGTCGTGGCGATTGCCTTCCTGAAACTCGCGGCCATAGCCGGTGCCGCCGCGATAGTTCGGCGCGATAACGAGATAGCCTTGGTTGTTCATGTATTGGACAAAGCGATTGAAGCCGTCCATGGACTGCGAGGCGGGGCCTCCGTGGATGTAAACGATGGCAGGATACTGCTGATTGCGGACGGTGTTGTTGGGGACGTAAGCCCAGGCTGAGATGGTAAATTTGCCGTCACGGCTGGGGTAGTGGACGAGGGTGGGCGAGACCATGCTGGACGGGCCGAGTCCGGCGACAAAAGAGTTGGTAAGCTGGATGGATTGCTTCGACTTGAGATCGAGGACATAGAGATCATTGGGAGTCTTGGCCCCGCTGTGGTTATAGAGCAGGCGCTGGCCGTCGCGGGTGAAGGGCGAAGGGTCACCGGCAAAGGCGTTGAGGCCCTCGGGGAGTTCGAAGCGGTGCACTTCGCCGCCGGAGAGATTCGAGGAGTAGAGCGCCTCGCGGCCATCGACATTGGCCGACCAGACGACGCTGCGCCCGTCGGGTGAGAATCCCGCGGCGTGCATCTCCCACTTGTCGGCGGTGATCCATGAGAGTTTTTTGGATGCGATATCGAGCAGAGCTACGTTGTCGTAGCCGTTGGCGGCATTGCTGGTGAGCAGGAGAGTTTTGCCATCGGGGGCGAAGGCGGCGGGGTAGAAGGTCTGGTCGCCGGAGTGGGGCGTGAGATTGGTTGCGGCCTTGGTTGCGAGGTCGTAGAGGAGGACGTTGGAATCCTTGCCGCTGGCGTTTTCCTGGGCGTAGGCGAGCGACTGGCCGTCGGGCGTCCAGAGGGGCGAGGTGTTGCCGAGGTGAGGCGGAGAGTTGCGGGTGACGTGGGTGGTGAGGCGCGAGGTGATATCGATGATCTCGATTTCAAAGCTCGGCGAGGTTTTGTCCTTGGTCATGTAGGCGACCAGGCGGGAGTCTGGTGACCAGGCGGGAGCTTCGTCGGCGGAATCGGGCGAGGCCGTGAGGTTGGTGACCTCGCCGGACTGCGGGTTGACGAGAAAGATATCCCAGAGCTCGTTGCCGTTTTTGTCGCTCATGTAGGCGATCCATTTGCCGTCGGGCGACCAGGCGGGTGTGGCCTGGCGCTGGTCGCTGATGGTGAGCTGAGTGGGCCAGCCTCCGGCGGAGGGAATAGTCCAGAGGTTGTAGCGTCCGCTGATATTGGAGATGAAGGCGACCTGGGAGGCGTCAGGCGACCAGACGCCGCTGCCGATCTGGCGGGTGCTGTAGAGCGCTGGGATAGAGAACTTCTGGAGGCTTGCGACGGTAGCGGATTGTAGTAGGGCCGGGTCGGTGACAACCTGCGGAACCGGGAGAGACTGGGCGGCGGCAACGGTGCTCATGCAGATGACGATAGCAAATGCGAGGCGGGGAAGCATGAGGGAAGTGTAACAAAGCAGGGTTCGGTGAGCGGTGCGGCCGGGCGGGATTGGGTGGCGTCAGCTTTGCCTCTGAGCAAGAGCACTTTCAAAATTGGTGTTCTGTCGTTATCATCGCCGGGAAATACGCCCGGCTGCTTTACTGGATGCGCCTTCCGCGATTTCGGTCTAGGATGTTGCCCATGACCGTACAACGGTGGATCAATTTGTATCCGCTCTCGTTGCTGCTGCTGATTCCGATGTACATCGCGTTCGTGATGTGGGTGCTCAGCCTGACCGGTGGCTGGGGCCGCCTGGCGCAGCGCTTCACGGCGGTTGAGCCGTTCGTCGGGGAGAGCTGGGGCTGGCAGAGCGCGCGTTTCCGTGGTTGGTGCAGCTACAACAATTGCCTGACGGTGGGCGCGAATCAGGAAGGGCTCTATCTTTCCGTGATGTCGATCCTCATGCCATTCAGCCTCTTTCATCCGGCGTTGATGATTCCATGGAGTGAGATTGAGGTGGAGACCGGGAAGATGTTATTTGGCATGTATGACACCGCACAATTCCGCATCGGCAGGGAAGAGCGGATTACGGTGAAGATTTATGGAAAGCTGGTGAAGCGGGTACGTCAGGGCGCGGGTTCGGGATGGCCGCTTTATAACACAGAGGCGATGGAGAAGCAGGCTAAGAATTAGCAAGATCAACAGTGCAAGCACCCAAGGATGTTGCTTCCCACCTAAGCGTCGAGAGCCGCGACGCGAAGGTGGGACACCCGGCTGGCGTACTACCATCACTCGTAGCGCAGCGATTCGGTTGGCTGCAGTTTGGAAGCTTTGTTGGCGGGAAGGAATCCAAAGAGCACTCCGGTAGCGCAGGAGACCACAAAAGACAAGATCACGGAGTAGATGGAGATTGGAATTCTGAGGCCCACCTCGGGCGGAATCAGTGGCTCGACGATAATCTTCACGCTGACCGCGATCAGGATTCCGATGATTGCGCCGAGTCCGCTAATAATGAGGGCTTCGATGAGGAATTGGTAGAGGATCTCTTCCCTGCGGGCTCCGACCGCCTTGCGCAAGCCGATCTCGCGGGTACGTTCGGTCACTGTCACCAGCATGATGTTCATGATGCCAACGCCGCTGATGATCAGCGAGATCATGCCGACGAGCATCAGCACGATGGTCAGGGCCATGGAGATCTTACGGGCGGCATCGAGAATGGATGCGAGGTTCTGCACCGTGTAGACGGCACCCGGGGTGTGGCGGCTCTTGAGCAGGGATTGCACGGCGAGCGTGGTCTCCGGCACGTTGTCGCCGGTGTCGGTCTGAGCGTAGAGGGTGCGGACGTAATCCTTGCCGGAATAGTACTTGATCAAGCTGAAGGGAATCAGCACGGATTGCGCGCTGATCTCAGACTGGCCGAAGGTTGCGACGCGCTCACGAAAGACGGCGATCACGGTAAAGGTCTGCTCGCCGACGCGGAGCTGACGGCCAATCATCGGTCCGGGGGGCAATTGCCTGGCCAGTTCCTGGGTGATCAGGCAGCCCTTGGCTCCGGTCCTTTGGTCAAGGTCGTCAAAAAAGCGGCCCTCGAGGATGAGAAGGTTGCGAATCTTCTGGAAGCCTTCGGTGACGCCGATCAGAGCTACCGGCTTTTCCTGGCCATTGATGACGACGCTTGTAGCCATGTCATAGGTGCCTGCGACCTCGACTACGTGAGGCAGGTGGCGGGTGGCCTCCAGATCGTTAAGGGTAATCTCATCGGCTTGCGAACGCGCATTGGCGGTGCCGCCGGTATAGCTGGCGTAGACGATGTTGGAGCCCACACCCTCAATCTGCTGCAGCACGTAGGTTTTGCCGATCAGGGCAATGGTCACCACGAGCACAATGCACGCCGAGCCAATCACCACGCCGAGCATGGTCAGTGCGGCCTTCACCTTGTTGGCGCGCAGCGCATCGAGCGCTACCTGCCAAGTCTCACGGCTGATCTTCGCCATGTCTTCCCTTCAAGTTCAATATTTCGACATTAACAGTTTCCAGTCTGAGGGGTACGCTTTGCAAGTGCGGGGATGCACGTGGGGCTCGGCTGCTCAGCCCACTGGCGACTGACGACTGTTCAGCGCGGCTTTTTCCCCATCTACCTGCAATTGCTGTCTCCGGGCTAAACCCAGGTGATAGGATCCAGAATAGACTGCCATGCCTTTGAAAACACTGCTCCTCAATCCGCCCTCGTTTGAGAACTTTGACGGCGGCGCCGGCTCACGGTGGCCGGCTACGCGCGAGATCGAATCCTATTGGTATCCGGTTTGGCTTGCCTATCCTGCGGGAATGCTGGAAGGCTCGCGTCTGCTGGACGCCAACCCGCACCACATCAGCGCAGAGCAGACCATCGAGATCGGCAAAGACTACGATTTCATGGTGCTGTTTACGAGCACACCCGGTTTTGAAGGCGACATCAAACTCTCCGGCCTGATGAAGAAGGCGAATCCGAAGCTCAAGATATGCTTTGTGGGACCGCACGTTACCGTGTCGCCCGACCATGCGCTGAGCCATCCGGAGATCGATTTTATCGTGCGCCGCGAATTCGACCACGCGGTGGTGGAATACGCCAACGGCAAGCCCTTGGCGGAGATCCTCGGCGCAAGTTTCCGCGGCCCGGATGGAAGGGTGATTCACAACCTCGACCGTCCCTTGATTGAAAACCTGGACGCTCTGCCGCACGTCGTCGATGTGTATAAGCGCGATCTGGACGTGACCCGCTACAACGTGCCCTTCCTGCAGCATCCCTTTGTGGCGCTGTACACCACGCGCGGATGCCCAGCGCAATGCACGTTCTGCTTGTGGCCGCAGACGCACTCCGGACACGCCTGGCGCAAGCGCTCCGCCGACGATATTGCAGCCGAAATGGTGAAGGCCAAGTCCTACTGGCCGGGCGTGAAGGAGTTCTTCTTCGATGACGACACCTTCAATATCCAGAAGGCGCGCACCGTGGAACTTTGCTCCAAGCTGAAGCCGCTGGGACTCACCTGGTCTTGCACCTCGCGGGTGACCACTGATTTCGAGACCCTGCGGGCGATGAAGGACGCCGGCTGCCGGTTACTCATCGTGGGCTTTGAGTCGGGTGACCCGCAGATCCTGAAAAACATCAAGAAGGGCGCCACCCTGGAGCGCGCACGCCAGTTTGTGAAGGACTGCAAAAAGCTGGGTCTGGCGGTTCACGGAGACTTCATCCTCGGGCTTCCGGGTGAAACCAGGGAGACGATTCGCCGCACCATCGACTTCGCCAAGGAACTCAACGTGGAGACGATTCAGGTATCGATGGCTCACGCCTATCCTGGCACCGAGTTCTACGATTACGTCAAGGATAACAATTTCATCATCAAGGAAAACGATGGGATGGTGGATCTTGGCGGCCACCAGGTGGCACAGGTTCAGTACCCCGGTTTGCCGGCGGACTACACCATGGAGATGGTGCACAAATTTTATGACGAGTACTATTTCCGGCCCAAGGTGTGGGTGCCAATTGTGCTCGGCTCGCTGTTTAAGAATGAGGACCGCAAAAGGCTCTACAAGGAAGCGAAAGAATTTTTGACCTTGCGCAAATCACGCATCAAGGCCGTGCAGGCGGCGCGGGCTAAACAGGCAGCACGCGAGGCGGAAACGGCGAAGGTCTAGGTTTTAAAGTTTCAAGGTTAGAAGCAAAAGCCCGCGATCAACGCGGGCTTTCGTGTGTGGAGAAGAGCTAGTCGGTTACGAGGTTTTCGGCGCGGACGCGGTTGCGCCAGTGGCTTTGCACAAAGTAGACGATTCCGATCAGCAGGGCCAGCACGATCAGAGCGTCAAAGCGATGCAGCCACTGCTTGAGGCGGGGATCGGTATCCCAGCGTTCGCCGAGTTTGAAGCCGAAATAGGCGAGCGCAAAGCACCAGGGCCAGGAGCCGGCAAAGGTGTAGAGATGAAATTTGCCGCGCGGCATGCGGGCGATTCCGGCGGGCAGGGCGATGAAGGTGCGCACCACCGGCAGAAGGCGTCCGATAAAAACTGTGATGCTGCCGTACTTCTGAAAAAAATGCTCGCTTACTTCCAGATCATGCCGGTTCATCAGGATGTATTTACCGAAGCGTTCAATGAGAGGACGCCCGCCGTAGGCTCCGACCTCATAGGCCAGCACTGAGCCGAGATTGCAGCCGATGGCTCCGAGGGTTGCCACCTTGAACAGGGAACTGAACCGCCCGGCGTAGACCAGGTATCCGGCGAAGGGCATGATGACTTCGGACGGCAAGGGGATGCAGGCCGACTCAACAGCCATGAGAACCGCGATGCCGGGATAGCCGAGCGAGGAGATCACGGCCTTGATGAATGAGGCCAGCACCAGGAGAATGTGTTCAATCATGTAACCTCAAAACTCCATTTGCGGGTCCTGGGTAAAAACATAGCCAGGCAGGAGTAATCCTTGTGGGGTTTTAGCAACCTTGACGCGACGGGTCTCCGCGGTTGGAGCCGACGCATCGGCTGGGCGCAGCATCGCAAACTGCGAAAATACCTCGTTATAAAGCTTGGTGACCAGGAAACTTTGTCCGCTGGCCTCTTCGCGCCAAACCTGTCCGAGTTGAATCGCCTTGACTGCCATAAGCTCCAGCCTAAAGTTTAGTTTATGCCGGGTCAATGCCGAATCGCGCATCGGCCCGGCGTAGGACGTAACATCGGATACTGGCTACGGGCGCACCGGACGACCGGTATGCACCGGACGGGTCTTGGGCAGTGCTTTCGGAGTCTTGCCTTCGAGCAAGGTGGATACCTCGCCGGCGGCGCAGCGCAGGCCGACATAGAACGCGCCGAAGTTGGAGAAGACGCCGCTGACTTCATCGAAGCGCATCTCGTAAATCAGTTTCTTGAAGATGACGGGATCGTCGGCGAAGAGGTCGACGCCCCACTCCCAATCGTCAAAGCCGATGGAGCCGCTGATAATCTGCTGCACCTTGCCGGCATAGCGGCGGCCGATTTTTCCGTGCAGGTCCATCTGGCGCTGGCGCTCCTCGATGGGCAGGGTGTACCAGTTTTTCACCTCGCCACGCTTACGGTCCATGGGATAGAAGCAGACGTAGCGGCCCTCGGGCATCGGCGGACAGAGACGGACGTGCATGGCCTTGCGCTGGCGGTCCATGGTCTCTTCGATAGCGGCGTTCCACTCGGGCGAATGCGGTTCGAGTCCCTGCGCGCTCAGGGTGCGGTAGAGTTGCACGGTGGACTCATACAATCCGAGTTCGATGACCGAGAGGTAGGAAGAGCCGGGCTCCAGGTATTCATTGAGTTCGAGCTGACTGAGTGCGAGTTGCGCTTGGTTTAGCGCCTCGAAGTTATCGCGAAAGTGCACGAAGAGCAGGTCGCCTTTGTGTCCGAACATGGAGAACAGCGCCGAGCCCGCAGGCTCGCTCTCAACCAGGAATCGCTGCGCCTCGGCGGTCACGCGGGCGCGGTCTTCGGCGCTGCTGGTCCGCCACTGGTTCCAGCGGAAACGGAACATCTGATGGAGTACCGCAGAACCCTCCAAGGTCAAAGGAACCGCAGGCAGCTCAAAAGTTTGGGCACTTACACCTTGTTCGCTCATAATGTTTTGGAATCCCCGAAGGCGATGACTACCCTGCTGTCCATTGTAACGCG
>CAZLZA010000018.1:0-56793 GCA_964563875.1 uncultured Acidobacteriaceae bacterium | reverse complement strand
CCGGCGGCGCTGGCGAAGGTGGAACCGGAAGAGGTCGAGCCGCTGATTCGGACGACGGGATTCTTTCGCAATAAGGCAAAGAACATTGTGGGAGCGGCGCGGAAGATCGTCGACGAATTCGGCGGTAAGGTTCCGGAGCAGATGGATGAGTTGATCTCGCTGCCGGGAGTGGCGCGAAAGACCGCGAACGTGGTGCTGGGATCGTGGTTTGGGCAAGGCGTGGGCATTGTGGTGGATACCCATGTGCTACGGATTTCGCGACGGCTGGAACTGACCACGGCGGACGATCCGGGGCGCATCGAGCAGGATCTGATGAAAGTGATCCCGAAGGCGAAGTGGATCGACTTTGCTCACGAGATCATTCTTCACGGACGGGCGCTGTGCACGGCACGGGCTCCGAAGTGCGCGGAGTGTCCGCTGGAGAAACTCTGCCATGCGGCAGATAAGACGTGGTCCACGGTGGAGCAGCACAAACTTGCCAAGGGAAAGTGAATCCAAGGTGTAGGAGGGGAAGCCGGGCCGGCGCGATCACGGCTAGCCTGAAGGCCGCCAAACCATTTATACTAACCCGTTACGGTGCGGGGAGACATGCGCTTATTTCAGAATATTGCCGCAATCGCCAAGGGTATGAGCATCACCTTTATGGAGATGTTTCAGCCAACGACCGTCGAGAACTACCCAGACGGGAAAGGTCCGATGCGCGGGGCCGTTTTCCAGGAGCGTTTCCGCGGACTGCATGTGCTGCAACGGGATGAGGATGGGTTGGAAAAGTGCGTCGCGTGCTTCCTGTGCGCGGCGGCCTGCCCTGCCAACTGCATTTACATCGAGGCGGCGGAGAACACCGAGCAACTTCGCATCTCCAGCGCCGAGCGCTATGCCAAGGTTTACAACATCGACTATAACCGCTGCATCTTTTGCGGCTACTGCGTGGAGGCCTGCCCGACCGATGCGATTACCCACGGTCACGGCTTCGAACTGGCGGCCTACAATGCGACCAACCTGGTCTATCGCAAGGAACAGTTGCTGGCGATCTCTCCGGCACATGAAGGCGACAACGCCCGCTTCAATGCGAGCGATGCGACGAAGATGCGGATGATCGAGCGCTAGGCTTGGGGAGAAGAAAGAACCTGGGTTAACCCCACATGGAGATGGGTTCCTCGGGCGGTGAGTCGTCGGCGTTGCGCTCGGAGCCGTTCGCGTCCTGTTTCTTCTTGGGGCAGGGATTTTCCTGGTCCTGACGCGGAGCCGGAAACTCCTCCGCTTCTTCGACGATCGCCTCGGCCTCCAACTCGCCCTCTAGCTCAGAAGCGCCTGCGATCAGCTTCTTGCGAACCTCGGCGGCACGTTTGGCGGACTCAGTTTTCTCCGTGGCGACGGCAGAGTAGAGATTCAGCATGTTCGGGTTGAGACCATGAACGTGCATTGTTTCTCCCTGCGGAAGTTCGGGCAATTGCAAGGCCATTTGCCGGTCGAGAGATTAGAAAATACTCACCCAAAGCCACGGCCTTTGGGCGGGGCGACGCAGGGCGAAGAGCAGAATCAAAGCAGGCTAACGCCTGTACATGCCACCGTCTATCCAATTTCAGCTATTCTAGTATTTTGCCGAAGCGAAAGGCTCCCGTTCCTGATGAGTGAATTTCTGACAGCCGTAAGTGAGCGCGTCGTGGTCTATGACGGCGCGATGGGTACGAACATTCAGTTCCGCAACCTTACCGCCGACGATTACTGGGGCAAGGAAGGATGCAACGAACTGCTGGTACTCTCGCGCCCGGACGTGATTGCAGACATTCATGCGGCTTTTTATGGAGCGGGCTGCGATGTGGTGGAGACCGATACGTTCGGCTCGACGCGCATCGTGCTGGCCGAGTATGGACTGGAGGAGCGGACCAAGGAGTTGAACCTGGCGGCTTGCAAGGTGGCGCGCGAGGTGGCGGCGCAGTTCTCCACTGCGGCGCGTCCGCGCTTTGTGGCCGGATCGATCGGGCCCACGACCAAGCTGCCTTCGCTGGGACACATCACCTGGGATGCCATGCTGGCGGCCTATGTGGAGCAGGCCGAAGCGCTGATTGAGGGCGGAGTGGACGTGTTACTGGTGGAGACCTGCCAGGACATTCTGCAGGCCAAGTGCGCCGTGGCCGCCTGCTTTGACGCCATGCAAAAGGCGGGGCGGCGGGTTCCCGTACAGGTGCAGGTGACGCTGGAGTCGACCGGAACAATGCTGCTGGGGACTGAGATCGGCGCCGCGTTGACGGCGTTGGAAGTCTTCGACGTGGATGCGATTGGATTGAACTGCGCCACCGGGCCGCTGGAGATGAACGACGCGGTGCGCTACCTGGGCGTGAATTCGACCAAGCACATTTCCGTATTGCCCAACGCCGGGCTGCCGCAAAACGTGAGCGGGCATGCGGTGTATCTGCTGAAGCCGGAAGAATTGGGCGCCTACCTCAAGCACTTTGTGGAGGACTACGGCGTGCGCATCGTGGGCGGATGCTGCGGGACCACGCCGGAGCATTTGAAGGCGGTGGTGGATGCGGTCAGTGGGCTGACTCCGGCGGTGCACCAGGTTGCGGCCACGGCGGCGGCTTCCAGCGCCTACACCACGGTGCCGCTCGATCTGGACCCGAAGCCGCTGATTGTGGCCGAAGAGATGAACACGACGACGCGCATGGAGAGCTTCCGCAACATGGTGCGCGCCAACGATTACGACGGCATTCTTACGCTGGCGAAAAAGCTGGTGAACGATGGTTCGCACATGCTGGACCTGTGCTGCGCGGTGGTGGGCGAAGACGAAAAAGCGTATATGAGTAATGTGCTGGAGAAGATCGCCACCAGGGTGCCCGCGCCGATCCTGATTGACACCACCGAGGCGGAGGTGCTGGAAGAGGCGCTGAAGCGCACGCCGGGCAAGGCAATCATCAACTCGATCAATCTGGAAGATGGAGAAAAGCGCAGCGGGCGGGTGCTGCCGATGGCCAAGCGCTACGGCGCGGCGGTGATTGCCCTGACCATCGACGAAGACGGCATGGCGCTGACGGCGGAGAAGAAGATTGCGATTGCCAAGCGCATCTTTAATCTGGCGGTAGACAAGTACGGAATGCGGCCGCAGGATTTGATCTTCGACGCGCTGACCTTGCCGATCTCGACCGGGCAAGAGGACTACCGCTCGGCGGGAGTGGAGACGCTCAAGGCGGTCGCGGGCATCAAGAAGGCGCTGCCGGAGTGTCACACGATTCTTGGCGTATCGAACATCTCATTCGGATTGAACGCCTATGCCCGGCGAGTGCTGAACTCGGTGTTCATGCGCGAGGCGGTGGACCATGGACTGGATATGGCCATCGTCAATTACACGAAGATCTATCCGCTGTACAAGATTCCTGAAGCCGAGGTGGAACTGGCGCGCAAGCTGATCTATGGCGATCGCGGCGCGGGCGATCCGCTGCAGAAGTATATGGCGCATTTCGCTGCGATGAAGGGCAAACAGGAGGTTGTGCCCACCGCGCACGCCGAGTCGCTGGCAGTGGAAGACAAATTGAAGTTCTGCATTATCCAGGGCGAAAAGGGTGTGGGCGACGGCGCTTCGCGGCAGACCATTGAACAGATTCTGGAGACAGCGCTGGAGAGCTACACGCCGCTGGAAATCATCAACACGATTCTGCTCGACGCCATGCGCACGGTGGGCGATCTGTTTGGCGCGCGCAAGATGCAGCTTCCGTCGGTACTGGATTCGGCAGGGGTGATGAAGGCCGCGGTGGCGCATCTGGAGCCGAAGATGGAGAAGACCGAGGGCTCGCAGAAGGGAACCATGGTGCTGGCCACAGTGAAGGGCGATGTGCACGACATCGGGAAAAATCTGGTGGACATCATCCTCACGAATAACGGCTACAAGGTAATCAATCTTGGCATCAAGCAGGCGGCGGAGACGATTATCCATGCGGCGCAGGAGCACCGGGCGGATGCGATCGGACTGAGCGGATTGCTGGTGAAGTCTACCTTGGAGATGAAATACGTCATCCAGGATCTGGAGTTGCGGGGATTGAAGTTTCCTGTGGTGTGCGGCGGGGCGGCGCTGACGCGCAAGTTTGTGGAAGACGATCTGCGGCGGGAATATACCTCCGCCGTCTTCTACGCGGAAGACGCGTTTGCCGGGTTGCACGCGATGGAAAAGCTGAGCGGAGCCGAGCGCGAGGAGACGATCCAGACGGGCTCGGTGGTACGCGAATTCGCACGCATGAAGGCCGTGGCGGATGCATCACTGCCGGAGGCGCCACGCGATCCGATTCCGCCGGCGGAGATTCCGCAGCCGCCCTTCTGGGGCGTGCGCACGGAGCGCGCAACGGATTTCGAGCTGAAGACGCTGTTCGAATATATCAATCCGACGGCGCTGTTCAAGAATCAGTGGCAGCTCAAGACAGCTTCGCAGCAGGACTACGCAAGGCTGGTGGAAGAGAAGTACAAGCCGATTCTGGCGGCGCTGCAACAGGACGCGATCGACGGCGGCTGGTTTGATCCGCAGGTGGTCTACGGATACTTCCCATGCCAGTCGAAGGGCAACGACCTGATTGTGTACGCGCCAGCGCCGGGATTGACCTTGGAGAATTTCCGCGAGGCGAGCCCATGCTTCGACGCCCAGTCCGTGGAGGCAGGCGGCGCACTGGCCGCAGATCTGCCGGAGCTACTGCGCTTCACCTTCCCGCGTCAGGTGGACCCGGAGGGGAGGAGGTTGAGCATATCGGACTACTTCCTGCCGCAATCCAGCGGGCGCGCCGATGTGATTGCACTCTCGATTGTGACCATTGGAGCGAAGGCAAGCGCAGAAACACAAAGGTTGTTTGAGTGCGGTGAGTACACGCGCTATCTGTATTTGCACGGGCTTTCGGTGGAGACCGCCGAGGCACTGGCCGAATTTCTGCACCGGCGCATTCGCCAGCAGTTGAACGTCGCCCACGAGGATTCGCCGCGCATTGGCGACCTGTTCCACCAGAAGTATCGCGGCTCGCGTTACAGCTTTGGTTATCCGGCGTGCCCGCATATGGAAGATCAGACAAAGCTGTTTGCCCTGCTGCGGCCGGAGGAGAACATCGGCGTGCGGCTAACCTCGACCTACCTGCTGGAGCCCGAGCAGAGCACCTCGGCGATTGTGGTCCATCATCCGAACGCGAAGTACTTTGTGGTGTAGGCAGAGGCTAGCGTGCGACCGATGACCGGAGACAGGTGACGGAAAGCCAGCACATTTGTTACACTCGCAATGCGAGCGAAAGTTCGACCTGCACCGCGGAGAGGTGGCAGAGTGGCTGAATGCACCTGACTCGAAATCAGACGTGGGGGTAACTCCACCGGGGGTTCAAATCCCTCCCTCTCCGCCATAATTCATGTAGAATCTTTGAGGTGCATGGAATCAGCGGCCATCTGGTCGCTTTCTTCGTTTGCAGGCAATTCTGGACGGTGCTCAATTTGGTGCCACCTGCGCCCCGTTCTAAGCGAAGTCGCGAGCACTGTGAGTTCTCCGCGGAGGCGGGGCAGAGGGGTACTTTCCGGCAATTGGTGCTCTGCCGCCAGATCAAGTTCGCAGCCTCCTCCGGGCCAGCCTTCGCTGCATCGAGGCAGCCATTGAGCGCGACCTACAGCCGCTGGCTGACATTCCACCAGATTACCGCCCAGGAGACAGGGCGCTGATAATCAAGTCTCCACCGTTGGCCATCTCGCACTAGATGAGCGGAGACCAACCGGCGCATCGCTTCTTCTTCCAGGGGAGTTATTTCCTCCAGCATCCACCGCAACGAATTCACCGCGTCTTCTTCCCCGTCAAAGGAGCGTGTCTTCTTCTCAATCATGGAGACGTTGGCGTAGATCCCCATCTGATGCAAAAGATTGTAGATGTAGATGTAGTCCGGGTTGATTGACGTCTCGCGCCCAACCGCCTCCAGGAGTTTTCTGTCGCCAGGTCCATCGCCCACAATGGATGAGACATACACGCGGTGCCGCGCAAACAAAGCCAACTTCGCCAGCATGGCGCGGGGATCGTCGGAGATCAGCGAGCGCGACGCAATGGCCACGTCATGCTGCTTGATGCCGAGAGCGGCCCAATCATCCTCCCATCGTGCCAAATGGGTTGTGACATTACGAAGTTTTTCCGCCTGGTTACGCTCCTGCAGCAGCGCAATCATGACGGGGGAAAAATCGACAGCCGTAACCTTGCGAACGATTTTCGCCAACGGACACGCGAGGGTCCCGGCGCCACAACCAATGTCGAGCACGCTCCAGTCGGGCGGTGCGTCCAGAATGCGCAGAAAAGCCCTGACGTAATCGTCCCCGTCATCCTCCCGCACATGCTTTGCGAACGAGGGCGCACGACGATTCCAGAATCCCAGATCGTGTACCTTCGAGCTCACCTTGCGGTCTTCTCTCCAAAGACGGTTCCAGTCGATGTTCTCGATGGTAAGCATTCGTTCAGCTTTTCTCCTTGTGCGCGGTTAAACGCTGTGCGCGGGGGGTACGACACTGTAATAATTCTTCTTCGCCACACAGGGCTTGCATAGGATGTTGCCTTCGATCTCGACGTCGCGTCCATCCATTATGGATTCGCCGCACTGAGAGCACGCGACACTCCGGGTAGGTTTGCCAGGAAGGTCGAATGGGAGCAATGGAACTTCTACCTCCGAGATGGTAAACATCTCCTCCTCCGGCATGGTGCCGAAATCAGTCTGCGTGCGTTCACCCTTGCGCATTGCCGCAGCTACGCGCACGGCCTTTCCACTTTCAAGATTGATAAAAGTTGCGGCCATCTTGCCGTAGTCGAGAACCTTCATGCTGCGCTTCCCAGGTCTGCAACCGGTTAAAGCCATGATGGCGTCGGTGGCGCAGCGGTCAATCTCGACGAAGACGATTAGTTTTTTGCGATCAGCGCCCTTGGGATCGGCAATACCAATTCGGCGGAGGCCGCTCATCGTCATGCGGGTGCCAATACTTATTCCAGCGCAGATGTCTCCATGAAACTTACCGGCTTCCGACACGAGCATCTCAAAATTCTCATAATCCAGTTTTTCCATCGTTCTATTCTCCGTGCTGATAGGAATTGGTTTGGGTTTGCGGTTCCACGATTGGTATCGTATACACGACACTAATATTCTTTACGTTTACTAATGCACCGAAGGTACAAGTCCTGCGAGGCAGCCGTCAAGGAAATATCGAACCTTCGTTCCGTGAATGTAAGAAGTTCAGAAGATGGTTCGCAAAATAGCCGCAATAAAGTGTCTATCTCCATAGCCCGTTTACCCACAGATTCTGCTATAGCCTGAATACAGCCGAGAAGCGATATGAAACTGACAGGGGCATTCCCCGAATGAAGGCAACGGGTTCGATCGTTGTGCCATCCCATGGGCTTGTCCGCAGACTCGGCACGGGTAGATAGCCAACACGGACGCCCTATATTAATGGCAGCCATAACTGTTTCGCACCGCCAACGTGTACCGGAAAAATCCTGTTTTGCCGAAAAGGTGAAAAGACATGGGCACATCTTTCTTAGATCACGTAGCGTCCAGACGGCGATTCTTACAGATGGGTATAACCGGAACGGCCGTCGGTTTGCTGACGGGCGGCCGGAAACTTGCATTCCCGCCGGAGGCACTGGCGCAGAGCGCGCTCAGCCCTGACGCAGCCCTGACCGAGTTGATGGATGGCAACAAGCGGTTCACCACCGGGCGCCTGACCGCTCACGAGCATGACCTCGCCATTCTTAAACAAAACACCATTGAAAAGCAGGAGCCGTTCGCCGCTGTGCTGTCCTGCGCGGATTCCCGGGTACCCGTCGAACTCGTTTTCGATCAGAGTATCGGCCATATCTTTGTTACCCGAGTTGCAGGAAATGTTGTCACCCCGGAAATCATTGCCAGCCTTGAATACGGAGCCGCTGTATTGGGCGCGAAGGTGATTCTGGTGATGGGACACACCAACTGCGGAGCGGTCAAGGCGACCATCCAAGGGAAGGAAGTTCCCGGACAGATCAGCGCGCTTTATCCGCATATCCAACCGGCGATAGATCAGGCAGGACCGGCTCTGGAAGCCGCGACGAAAGCCAATGCCAAGATACAGGCGTCCCTTTTACGCGAGGCGTCGACCGTAATCGCCGGCTTGATAAAAGAAAACCAGTTGCAAGTCGTCGCCGGTCTCTACGACATAGGCACGGGCGCTGTGACTCTGCTCAAATAGACTCCCGCAGGCCCGGACGCCACATCTTCAGGCGTCCGATCTTCAGGATCAGTGCGCGCAATGCGCTCGCCGGACCGTCTCCAAAGGTCGTCCAGGGCGGGGATGCGCTCACGCCAAATGAGAAATGCTAGATCTTCTTGCCAAGTAACTTTAGTGCGGCAATTTTCGCCATTCCCCACGGTCCATAGCGCTCCAGCATCAACTTCCCGTAGAGGGCTTGCGTATCGTTCGGTAGTGTTTTTCCGGACTCCTTCTTGTGTAACCGAAGAGCGCCTGACGAACAGGTGGTGACACACAAACCGCACCCGATACATCGGGTGGACTCCACATCCGCCTTATCGTCCTTCATGGAAATGGCATCCATCTGGCAGCGCACCTCGCAGACTCCACAGGCGCTACAAGCTTCGCGATCGACTTCGGCGTAGAAATTCGAACTGAAGTACTCAGCTGGGCGGGGATATTTCTTGGCTGAGTTCAGCACGTTGCAGCAGCAGCCGCAACAGCAGCAGACGAAGAGCGGGTTCTTGGTGTTCTCCGGCTGCAACACCAGCCCTTCCTTATCGGCTGCGTTCACCAGTTCCAGCATCTCCTCCCGAGGAATGAGACGGGCGGCACCTTGATCCGCCATCAATTTGGCTCCCAAGCCGAAGGTCAGGCAATTGTCGAGAAGGTCGGTCTGCTTGCACTTATGTCCGAGCAGCTCTTTTCCGTGCCGGCAGATACACGTCATCCGGCCGAACGGTCCGCTGGAGGACTCGACGTAGGCTCGAAGATCGTCGTACGAAGTAATGTTGTGCTCCACCGGAATATTGCGGTTTACCGGCACGATCCTCATTTGGGTCGTTTTCTTGCTATGGAAGGCATCGCCGAACGCTTCGTCCAGATATTGCTGGGACTCGCGCTCGAACTCCGGGGTCAGGCGGTGCACCTGGTGTTCGTAGATTCCGACGGCGAAAATCATCTTGCCGTAGAGAGGCTCGGCTGCGATCGGGAGGCGATGGATGAGTCCTTTGTCGCTCAATTGGTCCAGCTTTTTCGTCAGTTCAGGCAGCGTCATCTTCGCTTTGACGCGCTTGTGGATCGCCTTGGCGGGCTCAGGAAGTGCGCTCAACTCGAGCGTCAGCTCGGCCTCTTCGGGAGTGAACAGTCGCATCAGGATCTTGATTTCCACTCCCGACTTGCTGGCTGGAAATCCGATCGGCATCCGGTCCAGGTGCTGCTGGAGCTTACGATAAAGGTCTTCGTTACTCATGGCCGTGTCCTTATAAGTCGCGTTGTCCAGCCGCTGCCGGAGGAGGCAGCTCATAGAAAGTGGTCGACGGTTTCAGCAGTGCCGCTGAGGGCATGGTAGCCACGAAAATTGCGTTTGGCAACCACTGTGTGTGGCTCCGTGCTGTTTTGTGATTCTGGCGTCTAGCTGCTCTACCGATTGGGGCGGGTGCCTGACGGCGGCACCGGCGCAGGGCAGCAGTCGACGGGGCAGACGTCATGGCTCGGACCGTAGCAACCGAGCGCAGGACGGACAGGCGAGGCAGTAATGCGCTCGACGATCAATTCGCGAATCATGCTCACGAACCGGGGATGGGTTCCGGCGGTGCGGGCGCGCTGATAGGTGATACCAAGCTCCTGACATCGTTCGCGTGCCTGAGTGTCAAGGTCGAAGATGATCTCGATGTGATCGGAGACGAATCCGATGGGAACCAGCACCAGATCTTTCGCACCGCAGGAGTACTCCTCTTCGATCACTTCGAGGATGTCAGGCGAGAGCCACGGTTGCGAGGGCGATCCGCTGCGGCTTTGGTAGGCCACGCGGTGGTTTGGGTGCGCCAGCGCTTCGGCCACCAGGCGGGAAGCCTCCTCAAGCTGCTGCACGTAGCGGCAAGTGGTCGCCATCGTCATCGGAATACTGTGCGCGGTGAAGAGCAGGCGCGCCCCGGAACGGCGTTGGGCGGGGACTTGCGCGAGCGCCTCACCGGCATGCGAGGTAACCGCCTCAATGAAGCCGGGGTGGTTGTAGAAGGCGCGAATCTTATCGACCTGCGGTGCGCCTTCGCCAACCATTCGCTGTGCGGTAGCAATGTCCTCGCGATACTGACGGCAACCGGAGTAGGAACTATAGGCCGAAGTGAAAAAGCCCAGGGCGTGCCGAATGCCATCGCTCTTCATCCGGCCAAGGGTATCGGCGAGCAGCGGGTGCCAGTTGCGGTTTCCCCAATAGACCGGCAGGCCGATTTCATGGGCATGCAATTCGGTCTCCAGCGCGGCGATCAGGGCACGGTTCTGGTCGTTGATGGGACTGTGGCCGCCGAATCGCCGGTAGTGCTCGGCGACCTCTAGCAAACGCTCGCGCGGAACCGCCTTGCCGCGCAGAACATTCTCCAGAAAGGGAAGCACGTCCTCGGGCTTTTCCGGGCCGCCGAAGGAGACAAGCAGAATCGCGTCATACATAGCTTTGTACTCTGTCAGATGCTCCACCTCGTCCGGAGATGCAGGTTATCTGGCGGATGCTTCTCAATAGTGGTCAGTTTCCGGTGTGCCCGTCACCCGCCCGGAGCGGTGCCATGTCCTCAGGAAAACCTTGCCACAAGCCGACTTCGGATTACTAATCGGCTGGCATCGTCTGATACCGGGGATGTATATGTAGAATCTCGAAGGTGATCGGAGGAGTCCATGAGTCAGGTGCCGCTCTGGTTTGAACGTAAGTTTGAGTTCTCATTCCCGGTGGAACTGCTTCCGAATCTGTGCGCGCGGCTACGCGGCACGCCAGCCAGGCTTGAAGAGGTGCTTGGTGGCCGTCCTCACGCACTCCTGATCGCTAGGGCCGGAGCAAGTTGGTCGGCGCAGGAACACGCAGGTCACCTATTGGACATCGAGCCGCTGTGGCTGGCGCGAGTGGCCGATTACATAGCGGCCAGCGACAAACTCACTGCGGCAGATTTGAGCAATCAGAAAACCAACACCGCAAATCATAATGCGCGCCCACTGGCACTGATTCTGAGTGAGTTCCGCACTGCAAGGGAGATCCTGCTGAAGCGCGTGATCGAGTTGGATTCATCGCTACTGACAAGGGCCATTCCACACCCTCGTTTGCAGACTCCGATGCGGCTTGTGGACCATCTGCATTTTGCCGCCGAGCACGATGATCATCATCTCGCGCGAATCTGGGAACTGGTCAACGCCGTTCGCTAATGAAGGGTACGATGTGATTACGACGACAGACTCGATTGGGTGCTGAAGAACGCCCGTCGCGCCAGGAATCCTCGCCGACCTCAGCCGCAGGATTCTGGACACTGGCCAACTTTACAGGACTGATCTCAAATTCGCGTTACTTCCGGTTAGGCGACAATCCGACCGTGACCGATCAGTTGTATGCTTCTCACTGTCGGGAATTCTGTTGTCGCAAGGCATAAAGTCCAGCGAGTTCGTGTGAAGGAGGCGTGATTCACATGAAGGCAGTGCGCATCCATCGTTTCGGACCGCCTGAGGTCGTCGTTGTCGAAGATATTCCTAAGCCGTCGCCTGGCAAAGGAGAGGTGCTGGTGCGCGTTGCTGCCGCGGGCGTCGCTCCATGGGACGCAGTCATTCGTGAGGGCAAGAGCAAGGTAAGTCCACAGCCTCCATTGACCCTTGGTTCCGACCTCTCAGGCTGCGTTCATGCGGTTGGTCCTGATTTGAGCCAATTTGCAATTGGCGATGAGGTCTATGGTGTTACCAACCCGCAATTCTGTGGCGCCCAGGCAGAATTCACCGTCGCATTCGCGGGGATGATCGCGCCAAAACCGCGGCGCCTGCGTCACCTCGAGGCAGCTTCGGCGCCGGTTGTCGCAGTCACCGCCTGGCAGATGCTCTTCGAATATGCGCAGGCGAAAAGTGGAGATACGATTTTGATCACAGGCGCCGCCGGAAACGTAGGCGCCTATGCCGTGCAAATAGCTCTCGAGGCCGGAATGCGGGTGATTGCGGTTGCCCGCTCCTCTGACCAGGAGTTGCTCCGCGCATATGGGGTCGAAACGATCCTTGATTCGAGGGCTGCCGGTTTCGAATATTCCTTGCCTCAGGTCGACGCCGTCCTCGACACCGTGGGTGGTGACACAGTCCAACGCTGTTCCGCTGCAGTGAAGCCCGGGGGGCGGCTAGTATCGGTGGCCTCCACGCAACCTCCACAAAGAGCAGGGATGCAGTCGGTGTTCTTTTACGCTGAGGTTACCAGCCAGAGATTGCGTACTGTTACGGACCTGTTTGAGACGCGCAGGATCTCCGCCCGAGTCGGGTCGGTGCTGCCCCTGGCAGAAGCGCGTGGCGCGCACGAGATGCTTGCCGGTGCACCTCATAAAAACGGCAAGATCGTTCTGCAACTCCTCGGCTGAATCGGGACGGAATGAGAACTCCGAAAAACGGGTTCAGTTCGTATGACCGCCAACTCGGAAGTTACCCATCATTTCCCGGCATCAGTCCTGAGAAACGCCGCAGGGTCTTTTGTTAAGAATCTGGCTCCGGGCGGTTGGTCGGCAATCCGGAAACTGACCCACTACCCGTTTTCCGGTTGAGTTTCTGTCCAGTACAATGCGCGCATGGCCATTGGCGTAATCAGCGACACCCACGGATTGCTTAGAGCCGAAGCCGTCGAAGCGCTCAGCGGCAGTGAACTGATTCTGCACGCCGGAGACCTGGGGTCGGCAGAGGTGCTGCGCGCTCTGGAACGCATTGCGCCCGTGGTGGCCGTGCGCGGCAACGTCGACCTAGACGAGTGGGCGAAGCGCTTACAACCGGTGGAAGTAGCCGAGTGCGCCGAGAAAAGTTTCTACATCCTGCATCGCCTTGCCGACCTGGACTTGAAGCCCAAGGCCGCAGAAATTGCCGCCGTCATTTATGGACACTCACACCAGCCGCTGATCGAGTGGCGCGACGGGGTTCTGTTCTTCAACCCCGGCAGCGCAGGGCCCCGCCGCTTCTCGCTTCCGGTGACGGTGGGGAGAATTGAGATTGTAGACGGTGAACTGCGTCCGGAGATCATTCACCTGCTTTAGGCGAGCCTCTACCAGATTCCTTTGTCGCTGCCGGTGAGTTTGTAGCTGATGGCCGCCGCCGATGCCAGATAGGGCAGCAGAGAGAGACGCAGGGTGCCGGCAAGGTCTCCGCGGAGTGCGGCGGCACTGACCTGCGCCGTGTAAAGTCGCGCGCCTTGCGGCACCACCGGCACGCGAATAAATTTGGCCTTGACGTAAACCTTTTCCGCCCCGAAGAGCGAGCCCGAGAGAACCTCCGAGGGCAAGGAAACGGGCGTGCCGCGATATTGCAGAACGTAGTCGCTGACGATGCGGAGAAGAGAGCACACACCCTCCCAGATGCCTCCCAGCGAAGCCGCGCGGCGCAGTTCGACGAAGTCCACGACGCCGGATTCGACCAGCGCGGCAAGGTTGACAATGTCGCAGACGCGGAAATAAAAATGCCGATACATGCGCTGCAGCGTCGCCACGATAATGCGTTCCTCTGGCGCTGGCACCTGGAAGTCCATTCCGAGCACCGACTTGGTAACCCGCCGGGATACAAAGCGCTGCGCCATGGCAATGTGTTCCCCGGTCTGGCCGAGGCGCTGGACGTGCACCTCGACCGCTTCCGGCAAGCCGCCAATCGCAAAATTCCACTTGTTGGCCAGCCGGTCGCCCCAGCTTCGCGGCTCAATGCGAGCACGAAAACGCGTGGTCATCAAATGGCAGACCTGCTTCGCATCCGCCGTAGTGTAAAGGTCAAGGTCGTTGCCGAGATCGGGCCAGTGGTCGAGCGTCTTCATCACCGTGACCGGGCATCCGGCCCCTTCCAGCGCTCCAGTGATCAGGTGAAGGTGCTGCACTGCGTTGGAGATGCGGAACTTCTCCTGGGCGATACGCGACTGGCAACGGGAGAACAATGCGGTGTCGTCCAGGCTCCCGGCCATGGTCTCTAAAGGCTCCAAGGCACGTAGCACCACGTGATTCGAGTCGGCCAGCGCGGTCAGCTCAGCGAACTCTGGTTCAGTCAGCTCACAGAGCCGGGAATAGATTTTCCCGGCGCGTTCCGGAGCCAGGGTGAGCGTCGACAGGGCTTGAACAAAGGCGTTTTCACGAGAGCTGTGGGTTGTCATAAACAGGAATTGAGATGAGCAGGAAGAGAGCGGGGTTGGTAGCTCAGCGAGGCTGATCAAGGGTCGAGGAAGCAAAAACGAGGATCAACTTTTCGATTAGGGCTTTTTGTGAGTTGCTGGGCGCGCTGAGGACGCGCCCAATTTGTGGAGGCGCTCGCGCGCCTGAGTAGCTTCGATGGTATGGGGATAGCGCTGGATGAGGGCGTTCAACTCGCGGATTCCCGCATCCTTACGGCCGAGTTCAAGCAGCGAGTAGCCTTTTTTGAGTTGGGCCGCGGCTGCCTTGTTTCCATCGGGAAACTGTTCGAGCACTTTGTCATAATCGGCCACCGCCGCCTCGAAGTTTCCGGAGCGGTATTCCACGTCGGCAACATAGAACTGCGCGTTGCCGGCGAGATCCGTGGTGGGGTAGTACTTGATGTAATCCTGAAATTGCGAGAGCGCCAACTCGTATCGGGCAGAGTTGTAGTCCCGCAGCGCATTGTTGTAGAGGACGTCGGCAGGCGGAGCCTGAGCGGCGGCGCCGGTGGGTCCGGCGGGCGCAGTAGGCGCACCTGGCGTGGTCGCTCCGGCCGGGGCGACGTTCTGCTGCTGGTTCTGGATGTCTTCGAGTTGCTTGTTGGTCTGGGCCAGGCGAGCCTTAAGCTCGTCGATGGAATCGTTGAGCGTCTGGATCTGCCCGGAAACCTGATCAAGCTTGGTCTGGGAGTCGGCGTTCTGTTGCTGCAGGACCTTCTGCATCGTCTGCACTGACTCCGTGAGCTTATTCATATTGTCAGTCGTCTGCTCAACCAGGCTGCGCATGACGCCCATACGCTCGTCGAAGGATTGTTTCATGGCTGCCATGCGATCGGCCAAATCCTGCACCTGGGCTTGGAGCTGAATGATCTCCTTGGAGACGGCAAAGGCCGGCGTTGCAGGAGCTGCAATCAACAGGGCCAGGACCGCGAGAGCTGTTGCTTTTCTCAGTTTCATCTTCATCTCCGGGCGCCGTGGCGCCGGACTCCGTTCGCACTGCGCGAGGGAGGTAATCACAACCAAATCAAGTTTAATACAACTGACTTACAATGTCCCGCAAGCCATCACGTTCGGCAACGGTGGAGATATGTGGCGGGGCGCCCGGAGACGCCCCGCCGTTAGGATTCAGACGAACCGGTTATTTCTGGCCGTACACAAAGTGATCGCGGCGATTCTGCTGCCAGCAGGACTCGTTGCTCTCATTGCAGAACGGTTTCTCCTTGCCGTAGCTGATGACCTTGATCTGGCTGGCTGCGACCCCGGCCTTAATCAGAGCTTCACGGGCTGAGTTGGCGCGATTATCGCCAAGCGCAAGGTTGTAGTCGGTGGAACCGCGTTCGTCGCAATGCCCCTCGATGGTGAACCGGATCGACGGGTGCGCCTTGAAGAACGCCGCATCGGCATTAATCGTCGCCTGATCTCCGGCCCGCAGGTCGTAGCGATCATAGTCGAAGTAGATGTCCTTTACGGACTGCGCAAACAACGCGTCTTCACTACTCTCTTCTGTTGCGGCGGCCTGCTGCTGCGGCGGCGCTGGTGGAGGAACGACGGTGAGGCGAGCAGTGGCGTCAGCCGAGCCGCCGGGGCCTTGGGCGGTCAGGCGGTAGGTGGTGGAGGTGCTCGGCGAGACTTGCTGCGAACCGTTCGCCTGCACGCCTCCGATGCCGTCGATGCTCACGCTGGTTGCGTCCTGGGTGGACCAGGTAAGGGTTGCCGTGCCACCACGATCGATGCTCTCAGGGCTGACGCTCAGGGTTGCCCTCGGCTGGGGTGGCGGTGGAGCAGCGGGCGGTGCCGGCGGAACCTGTTTCTTTTTGCAACCACCGACGACGACAATGGCCGCCAAGGACAACACTAAAAGAGTCCATTTCATTTTGCGATATTTCAAATCATCCTCCAGAATCAAGAGAGTTCGCCTTGTCCGACGTCGAGAACTCGCCGAACCGTTATAGAGTTAAAACTCCGATACCGCCCACTTGCTTGCAGAACTTCTATTGCTACTTCCAACTCCAATTCGGTTGCGAATTGGAGCCGCCGAAGGTCAACTGGGTCTGCTGGCTACCATCGGCCAGCATGGACCATATCTGTTCCCCGCCGCCCCGCGTGGACTGATAGACAATGTGGCGGCCATCCGGCGACCAGGATGGAAAGTCGTTGCGTCCGCCGTCGTGAGTCAGTTGCACCCATTGGCGGCTGGCCACGTCCATCAGGTATATGTCAGAGGCGCCCGGAGCGCCGGGGCCGTAGTGGCGGACCCAGGCAAACGTGAGGAACTGTCCGTTGGGAGACCACGAGGGCGAGACCGCGTAACCCTGCTCGGTGATTCGCTGTACGTTGGTTCCATCGCTATCCATGATGTAGATCTGCGGCAGACCGGTGCGTCCGCTGACCCAGGCGATCTGCGCGTTGGTCTTGGGATTCCATACGGGCGAAACATCAGGTCCATGATACGCCGTCAAACGCTTGAGATTGTTTCCGTTCTGATCGCAAACGTAAATCTCAGGATCGCCCGAGCGTGAAGAGGAAAATGCGATACGGGTTCCGTCCGAACTCCAGGCGGGCGATAACGTGGTGCCGCCGAAGGAAGGGAATTGGACAAGACGTCCGAGTTCGAGCGACCACATTGCGATGTTGGGGCCGCCCTTGAAAAATGAGGCGAAGGCGACGCGCGAATTATCCGGCGAGACCCGGGGCTCCAGCGAGATGGAGCCGAGTCGCGTGATCGCATGCTGCCCCGCGCCATCGTAGTCCATTGCCCAGACCTCTTTGTGTCCGGTGCGCGCGCTGACAAAGTAGATCTTGGTTTCGGCGATGCCGGAGAGTCCGCCACCAAGCCGGAAGATAATCTCGTCGGCAAAACGATGCGCGATCAGCCGCGCATTCTCATCGGTTGCGCTCTCGCGATACTGCTTGGCCAGCACCTGGGGATTCTGCTGGTTCTTTACGTCGAAAAGCCAGCCCTGCACCTGGAGCGTTCCTACGCTGACCGCTAGGTTGCCGAAAGCCAGCATCGCAGCGTTGGGCGGAGGCGCGCCCCACGCATCCAGATGAACATCGGCCGGTGCGCCGATGGCCGCCAGCGGATAGAAGCTCTTGGAAACCATGTCGAAGATGCCGGCCTGGTACAGGTCGTTGAACAGCACCGCGTTGAAGGTTTTGTCGAGCGCGGCGGCCTCGGCACTCGGAGCCTTGAAGTCAGCCACCGCCAGACGAATCTTTTCCCCACCGACTCCGGTGCCCGTACGAATCCAATCCTGCGAAAGTGCGGGTAATACGAGCGCGAACAGAACCGCAGCCAACGCTACAAATCGCTTCATGCAACTCTCTCCAAACGTGCAGGCGCCGCTTCAGCGCCGGTAATCAAACCAGAACTCCACGGATACATAACTGCCGTTGTATTCCCTCGGCAGCGGACCGAAGGTGTCGATGCGCTGCAAGGTTCGCACCGCGGAGATATCCAACGCGGGGATGCCGGACGATTGCTCAATGCGAACATTGGAAGGCGTCCCGGAACGCGAAATATCGAAAAGAATATAAACCCGCTTAGCTGACGAGATACTAGGATTCACTTCACTCTGCCAAGCCTGATGAACCTTTCTCGCCACCGCGTCGGTATACCATCCGAAGCGGCTGCCAAACGTGCCATTGCCGCCTTCGCCGAACTTCAACCCGCCGGCCGTGCTGCCGCTCTGGAAGCTGGTGTAGGGACCGGCGACGGGACCGCCCGCTCCGAATGGAACGGTGTTATTCACCTTCGCCATCTCGTGCGGTTGCTCGTGGGTGGGCGTCGCGATCGCCGGTTTCTGCTTGGGCAGTTCGCGGCCCGGCACGGTGGTCGCCGCTTTTTCTTTCGCCGGCTTCACTTTGGTCTGCCGGTCGGGAATCGCAATGGCCTTATCGTCTTCCTTGGCGCGCGGCGCGGGAACGGATTGCGACAGTCCTTTGCTCTCATTGGCCAGCACATTTTCCGGCTTTGCTTGGGGATTGGGAGGCAAGGGAATTCCGCTGACCAGATGCGCGCTCATCGCTCCGCCCGGTTCGCCGCCACTTCCGTTATTGCCCCAATTTTCTCCGCTGTGGGAGAGCATTCCGGGCAGGAAGAGCACGCACAGCACCAGCGCGGTGTGCAACGCGGTGGAGGCTGCCAGCGACGGCGTAATCGCTTCCTTATGACCGTATATTTCAGCGTCCAGCGGCATTGGCCTTCGTAATCAGCGGTTGGGTAACGATACTCACGTTGGTGATACCGGTTTGCTTCACGGCGTCCATCACCGTAGCGAAGGCGCCGAAAGGCACATTCTCATCGGAGCGGATAAAAATGCTCTGGCCTTGCGGGTCGCGAATCTTTTCACGCAGCCGGTCCGAGATTTCGTTGATGTTGATGGGATCGTTGCCGAGGAAAACCCGCTGATCCTTGTCGATGGTAATGACCAGCCGCTCCTCGGAAATTTCCTTCACCGTCTTTGTCTTCGGCACCTCAACCTCAATGCCGGACTGAAGGATCGGCGCCGTGACCATGAACATCACCAGGAGTACCAGAACCACATCCACGAACGGAGTAATGTTGATCTCCGAGAGCGAGGATTGGGTGCGTCCCTTGTTGTTTATATACGCCACCGCTGCCTCCTATCGCGCGTCGCCGTTGCGGTCGATGATGTTGAGCAATTCGAGGCTGAAGTCGTCCATGCGCGCGCCAAATTCACGAATCTGTTGGAGGAAAAGGTTGTAGGCAATCACCGCGGGAATGGCGGCGAACAGCCCCGCGGCGGTAGTAATCAGCGCCTCGGAGATGCCCGGCGCTACCGCGCGGAGGGTAGCCGCGCCAGCCGTGCCGAGTCCGTGGAAGGCGTCAATAATGCCCCATACCGTCCCGAAAAGTCCGATGAACGGAGCGATCGAGCCAGTGGTGGCAAGCCAGGACAAGCGGCTCTCCAGTCGGGTAAGTTCCTCGGACGAAGCAATCTGGGTCGCGCGCTGCACCGAAAGCGTGCGCGGGTTCGCGCCACAGCGCTTCAGTTCCTCCACCGCGCCGTCAAATACGGCCACCAAGGGCGAGGGTTTGAACTGTTCGGAGACGGCGGCAAGTTCCTGCAGGCGGGTGGCCTTGCGAAAGACTCGGACAAATCGTCCGCTCTGCACCGAGGCGCGGCGGAAAAGCCCGTACTTGGAGAGAATGATCGCCCACGATAGAAGGCTGGCGGCAAGCAGAATCAAGAGCACGATCTTGGCGATGAGGCCGGTATTGGAAACCATATCCAACACCTCTCCGCCAAGTGCGAAAGCTAGGAAATTTGTAATCGGCATCCTTTTCTCATTGGAGCAAACGCTGGAGTCGCAACCTGGACCCATCTGACTCTGCGACTGTAGTACGAATCAATTTCATTATAGTCAGCTCTGTAGGCCTTTGCGCGCGGGTTTCGACAGAAGTCCACTTTATCGAGCAAACCCGAATACAACTCGATACATTGTGAGTACGATTGGCGTCCCGCGAGCCTGCGAGGCACTCCGGCGGTGTAAACTGCTTGCGCCGGAATTCCCTGAACCCGGACCAACAATCATGAAGATTCAACTCCTGATGTGCACCCTGCTGTTTGGAACCTTGGCGTCCACGGCGCAGAACCGTGCTCCGGCCACACCCGTTGAGCGCCATGCGGCCGAGCGTCCGCTCCAGGCTTTGCCCTACACCCCGAGCCTGGATCTGCCGTCGATGGACCGCAGTGCCGATCCCTGCGCGGATTTTTATCAATACACCTGCGGCGGATGGATGAAGAACAATCCGATTCCGCCGGACCAGGCGCGCTGGAGTGTGTATGCCAAGCTCGATAACGACAATCTTCAATTCCTTTGGGGCATTCTCAGCGATCTTTCCAAACCCTCGGCCTCACGCACCCCAGCCCAACAGAAGATAGGCGATTATTTCGCCTCCTGCATGGACACGGAGGCAATTGAAAGGCGCGGTACCGAGCCCATTCAGCCGGCTTTGAAGCAGATTGCGGAGATGAAATCGAAGGCAGAATTTGCGCGCTGGCTGGCCTTTGAACATACCGAGGGCGGACACAGCGGGCTGTTGTTTGGCTTTGGCTCCGATCAGGATTATGGCGACGCCACCGCGGTCATCGCCTTTGCCGTGGGCGGCGGCCTGGGGCTGCCGGATCGCGACTACTACCTGAAGACCGATGCCAAGTCAGTAGAGCAGCGGCAGCGGTACGTGGAACACGTGGCGAAGATGTTGGTCCTGTCGGGTGAATCACAGGCTCAGGCCACAGCGGATGCGGCCACCGTCATGCGCATGGAAACCGCACTGGCCAAGGCAACTCTCTCGCGAGTGGACAAGCGCGATCCCTACAAGCTCTACCACAAAATGACGCCCGCGGAATTACAGAAGCTCACCCCCAGCTTTGACTGGACGGCCTATCTCGAACGCAGCGGTCTGGGCGGAGTAAAAACGCTGAATGTCACCGAGCCGGAGTTCTTCAAAGCCGTGGAGGCGCAGCTCCAGAGTGAGAGCCTCGACAACTGGAAGGCTTATTTCCGCTGGCACCTGGTCGGCGGGGCCGCGCAGTTTCTCTCCCAGCCCTTCGTCGATGAGGATTTTGCCTTCAATCTCAAGTACCTGCGGGGAGTTGCCGAGCAGCGGCCGCGCTGGAAGCGTTGCGTTGGTGACGTCGACGCTCTGCTGGGCGAGGCGCTGGGTCAGGAGTTCGTGCGCCGGGCTTTTCCAGAGAAGTCAAAACAGGACACCGTTCGCATGACTGCCCTGATCGAGAAGGCGATGGCCAACGAGATCAACGCTCTGGATTGGATGAGCCCGGAGACCAAGCGGCAGGCGCTGATCAAGCTGAACGGGGTCCGAAACAAAGTAGGCTATCCCGACAAGTGGCGCGACTACAGCGCGGTGCAGATCAAGGCCAACGATTTCTTTGGAAATTACCAGAGCGCAGCCTCGTTTGAGGTGCATCGCAACCTGAACAAGATCGGTAAGCCGGTGGACCGGAACGAGTGGGGTATGACTCCCCCCACGGTCAATGCCTATTACAACCCACAGATGAACGATATCAACTTCCCCGCCGGAGTCCTGCAACCGCCGCTCTACGATCCCAGGCTGGACGACGCTCCGAATTACGGAAACACCGGTTCCACCATCGGCCACGAGTTGACCCACGGCTTTGACGACGAGGGCCGCCAGTTCGACGCCGCTGGAAATTTGAAGGATTGGTGGACCCCCGCGGACGCCAAGCGCTTCGAGGAGAAAGTGAACTGCGTGCGCGACCAGTACGCCGGTTATGTGGTGGTGGATGACATCAAGATCAACAGCAAGCTGACCAGCGGAGAGGATGTAGCCGACCTCGGCGGAACCCTGCTGGCCTACCTCGCGTGGCGCGAAGCCACTCAGGGCATGAAGCTGCAATCCGAGGATGGATTTACCCCCGAGCAGCGCTTCTTCATCGGATTTGCCCAGTGGGCCTGCGAAAACGCGCGTCCCGAGGAGTTGCGGGCGAATGCGATTACCGACCCGCACTCGCCGGGGAAGTACCGCGTTAACGGAATCGTGAGCGATCTGCCGCAGTTTCAGCAGGCCTTCGGATGCCAAGCCGGGCAGCCGATGGTCCGGGTAAATGCCTGCAAAGTCTGGTAAATGCGGCGGATACCCGCACGCTTTTTTCAGAATGGATTTTTAGCATGGGGCGAGGGTAGCCCAGCCATGGTATCCTCGCCGGGAAAACTCCAACGAACGGGTGCTCAGTGCTGAGGGAATTGCGCGTTGAAAACTACGCCGTCATCGATAACGTGGTGGTTGAGTTTGGAGCTGGGCTGAACCTTCTGACCGGTGAGACCGGCGCAGGAAAGTCGATCCTCATCGACGCCCTGGCGCTGCTGCTGGGCGAGAAGGCCTATAGCGATGTGGTGCGCCACGGCGCGGAAAAAGCCACCGTCGCCGCCGTCTATGAGAGCGACGATCCGGCCATTGCCGCCGTGCTCGAGGAAAACGGAATCGATGGCGCAGGCACCGAGATCATTCTGCGCCGCGACATCGCAATTAACGGTAAAAGCCGTGTTTTCATCAACAACCAGCCTGCGACCGTGGCCGTGCTGAAAGCCTTGGCTCCCCGGTTGGCGATTATTCACGCGCAAAATCAGGCCATTCTGATGTTTGATCCCCCCGAGCGCCTGGCTCTGCTGGATGCCGCTGCCGGCGTGAGCCTGAGCCGAGTTGCCGAGGCGCACGCGCGCTGGAAAGAGGTCTCCCGCCGGATTGCCGAGCTGGAACAAGGGGAGCAGGAAAAACTCCGCCTCGTCGATCTCTGGAAGTTCCAACTGAAGGAGATTTGCGAGGCCAGCCCCAGTCCTGGGGAGGACCAGAAGCTCGAATCCGAGAAGCGTGTCCTGGCGAATTCCGAGCGGGTGTACGGCGCGGCCATCGGCGCATTTGATGTGCTTTACGAGGTCGAGGAATCGGCCATTGCCCGCCTCCGGGCCGCCACCAAACACCTCGAAGAGCTATCGCGCTTCGATGAGTCATTCAAGGAATCGCTGGCCCAGCTGGAGAGTGCGCGCATCACGGTGGAGGACGTGGCGACTACACTGCGCGACTTTGCCGACGGCATCGATGCCTCGCCCGAGCGGCTCGCTGAGGTGGAAGACCGCCTCGCCGTTCTCGACAAACTTCGCCGCAAGTACGGCAAGACTCTGGATGATGTGTTGGCCTTCCAAACGGATATCGCCGCAAGGCTCAACGAAATCGAAAACAAGGACGAACTGCTGGCGGCACTGCGCAAGGAGCTGGCGGGAGCCGCCGCCAAGTACCTGGACGAGGCTCACTCTTTAAGTAAGCGTCGCTATGAGATAGCTCGAAAACTTGAGAAAACGGTTGAAGGCGAAATCAAAGATCTGGCGATGAAGGCAAAGTTCAAAATCGAGGTTTCCGGCGCCGATGAGGAGACCCACTGGACCGCCGCAGGATTTGATCACGTTGCCTACCTGATCTCCACCAATCCCGGAGAACCGCTGGGGCCAATCGAGGAGATCGCCTCGGGCGGTGAACTCTCGCGCGTCATGCTGGCCCTCAAGGCCAGCGTGGAAGCCGGACGCTTGCACGCCAAGGATTCGGACGCCCAGCGCTCTCTGGTATTTGACGAAATAGATACGGGCATCGGGGGCCGTGCGGCCGACGCCGTGGGCAAAAAGTTGAAGGCCTTGTCGAGGACCAAGCAGGTTCTCTGTATCACTCACCTGCCGCAAATTGCCTCCTTTGCCGACCGCCATTTCCTCATCGAGAAGCACGAGAGCGCGGGTCGCACCAAGACCACGGTCCGCCCACTTGCACCTGAGGAGCGGCGCAGTGAGATTGCCCGGATGTTGAGCGGGGCCAAGGTCACCGAAGCCAGCCTGCAGAATGCCGAGCAGTTGCTACGGGCAAACGCCTGAGTTGTCGAGATGGTTAACGAATAAGGGCTGCTCCTGCTATCCTCGCGGCATCCCACCTGCTAAGATTGATTGAGAGCTGAGGAACAAAGTTCATCGCCGGAGCAGGGCACTATTCGCCTGCGGTTATGAGCTACTGAATGCCGGTTCCCGCACTTCTATGGGATCTAGTGGTTCTGGAAGTGCGCGGAGCCATAGACTTACCAGCAGTGCTGTGCGGTTCCGTGGAGCACTCAGATCTGCGGGCCGCACCTGAATAGAATCAAATGACGATCGAAGCCAAAACTCTTCTTCTCTTAAAGCCCCGAGGTTTCTGTGCGGGCGTGGTGCGCGCCATTGACATTGTACGCATCGCCCTGGAGACCTTCGGGCCGCCGATCTACGTCCGCAAGGAAATCGTCCATAACAAGTACGTGGTCGAAGACCTCAAGGGCAAGGGCGCCATATTTGTGGACGACGTCGAAGAAGTGCCCAATGGCGAGCGGGTCATTTACAGTGCTCACGGCGTGGCACCGTCGGTACGCGAGGCTTCTAAACTCCGCTTGCTGCGCGTCATCGATGCCACCTGTCCGCTGGTGACCAAGGTCCACGTGGAAGCCATCCGCTTTGCCAAGGACGGCTTCTCGCTGATCCTGATCGGACACTTGAATCATGATGAGATTGTCGGCACCCTCGGCGAAGCTCCCGAGGTTACCCAGGTGGTCAGCAACGCGGAGCAAGTGAAGAACATTGTGGTTCCGGACCCGGATCGCGTCGCGTATCTGACCCAGACAACGCTCTCGCTCGATGAGGCGAAGGATATCATCGAGGCGTTAAAATCCAAGTTTCCCAATATCCGCGGCCCGCACGCGCAGGACATCTGCTATGCCACGGAGAACCGCCAGGTGGCAGTGAAGAATGTTGCCGAGCAGGCAGATCTGGTTCTGGTGGTTGGTTCGCCGAACAGTTCCAACTCGAACCGACTGGTGGAAGTCGCCGGAAATCTGGGCACCAACTCGTACCTCATCGATACCTGTCAGGACATCGACGAGAAATGGCTGGAGGGCGCCAATACCGTAGCTCTTACGGCGGGTGCTTCCGCCCCTGAGATTCTGGTTCAGGAGGTCATGACATTCCTCGGGAAAAAAGGATACTCAAACGTGCGCGAGGTTGAAGTAATGCCGGAGCATGTACGTTTCGCGCTGCCTCCGGAGATCGTTGCCGCAATTGGTGCCGCTCCCGATCCACGGGTGGAGTAAGAATCCATGGAAGCAAGTTCAGCGCAATTGACTGCAATTCGTTTTGGCAAGATTTCAGGAATAGGCGCGCGGCTGAAGAGTTCCATTCAGGCAGCGCAGACGTTTCTCTTCGACAAGCAGCAGGAAGATGGCTGGTGGTGCGGCGAACTGGAAGCCGACACAACCTTGGAATCTGATTACATTTTTCTGCACACCGTTCTCGGCACTCGCGATGAGCGCCGCTTCCAGCAGTGTGCGGGAGAAATCCTGCGCCATCAGAACGAAGACGGCGGCTGGCCCATTTACCAGGGCGGCCCCTCGAATGTGACTGCCAGCGTCAAGGCCTACTTCGCCCTCAAAATGTGCGGCTACCTGCCCGACGATCCCCGCATGGCGCGAGCCTGTGAGCGCATCCTCGCCATGGGTGGTGTGCCCGCCTGCAACACCTTCAGCAAGATTTATCTCTGCGCCCTGGGACAGTATGATTACGACGCGGTTCCGGCAATTCCGCCGGAGATCGTGCTCTTTCCGAACTGGTTCTGGTTTAACATCTACGAGATTTCCTCGTGGTCGCGCGCCATTCTGATTCCGCTCTCCATTTGCTACGCCAAGAAGCCGTTCAAAAAGATTCCCGATGAGTGGAATATCGACGAGCTTTTTCCCCACGGACGCCATGGTGATTCGCTGCGCCTGAAGTGGGACAGCAAACTCATCGGCTGGCGGAACTTCTTCCTTGTTCTCGATCGCCTGGTCCACGCCTTTGAGAAGGTCCATGTGCGTCCCCTGCGCTCGGTCGCATTGAAAGCGGCGGAGAAGTGGATGCTGGAGCGCTTTGAACTTAGCGACGGACTGGGAGCAATTTACCCCTCGATCCTGAACTCGATCATCGCCCTGCGTTGCCTCGGCTACTCGCTTGACGATCCGCAGGTAATTCGCGCTCTGGACGAGTTTGAGAAGCTGGGCATCGAGGAAGGCGATACCTTCCGCATGCAGCCTTGCGTTTCGCCGGTGTGGGACACGGCTTACGCCCTGTTTGCCCTCGGCGAGAGCGGCGTCGAACCCACCGATCCGCGCATGGTCAAGGCCGCCGAGTGGATGCTCAAGAAGCAGAACCGCCGCAAGGGCGACTGGTCGGTGAAGGTCCCCGACGCCGAGCCCGGCGGCTGGTATTTCGAGCACAACAATGAGTTCTATCCCGACGTGGATGACACCGCGCAGGTGCTGCTTGCGCTCAACCACATTGAGACCGTGGATGCGCGATTCCAGAGCGAATCCGTCGAGCGCGGAATCCAGTGGGAATTGGCCATGCAGTGCAAAAATGGCGGCTGGGCGTCGTTCGATAAAGACAACAACCGCATGGTCTTCCAGTACGTTCCCTTTGCCGATCACAACGCCATGCTCGATCCGGCAACGGTCGATATCACCGGCCGCGTGCTGGAGTGCCTGGCCGCGCACGGCTTCACCCTCAAGGATAAAGCAGTGCAGCGCGCCATCGGCTTCATCCGCAAGGAGCAGGAATCGGACGGCTCCTGGTTCGGGCGCTGGGGCGTCAACTACATTTACGGCACCATGTGCGTGCTGCGCGGGCTTGAAGCCATTGGCTTTGATAATCACGATGCCATGGTTCAGCAGGCAACCGAGTGGCTGCGCATGATGCAGAATTCCGACGGCGGTTGGGGAGAAACCATCGGCTCCTACGACGATGTAAACCAGAAGGGCGTGGGCATCAGCACCAGTTCGCAGACCGCCTGGGCCGTACTTGGACTGATGGCCGGCGCTGACTACCGCTCGGAGTCCTTGGCGCGCGGCATTGCCTACCTGATGGATCATCAGCAGGCTGACGGTGGCTGGAGCGAGGTACCTTACACCGGCACGGGATTCCCCCGCGTCTTCTACCTGAAATATCACTCCTATCCGTGGTATTTCCCACTGATGGCGCTGGCCAAGTATTCTCGCAACCAGGGACTTTAGACCCGGCGGGCAAGGCCCTTAAGCGCAGCCTCGAAGGGCTGCGTTTATGCTTTCGGAGAGAGCATTGTGAAGACGTTTGTAACCGGAGCGACCGGATTTGTCGGCAGTCACGTGGCCCGTTTGCTGGCCGCGAAAGGCGCCGACCTGCGCCTCCTGGTGAGGTCCGGCAGCCGCCGTGAGAACCTTGACGGTCTAAGTGCCGATCTCGTGGTTGGCGACCTGACGGATCCTCAATCCCTGCGCAAGGGCATGGAGGGCTGCGAAGCGGTATTCCACCTGGCCGCCGACTATCGCCTCTGGATTCGCGATCCGCGCCCCATGTACGCCTCCAATGTGGACGGCACCACAGCCGTCATCGAGGCGGCCCAAGCGGCGGGTGTGCGCCGCACGGTCTACTGCTCCTCGGTGGCGACCCTGGGATTTGGCTATGACCGGCTGGCGGTGAATGAAGACACTCCGGTCAAGGTGGCCGATATGATCGGTCACTACAAACGCTCCAAGTATCTGGCTGAGCGCAAGGCTCTGGAACTGGCGGCCAAGGGTGCCGACGTGGTGATCGTCAATCCCAGCACTCCAATCGGCGAGCGCGACATCAAGCCGACGCCCACCGGGCGTATCGTTTTGGACTTTTTGCTCGGCAACTTTCCCGCCTACATAGAAACCGGCATGAACCTGGTCGACGTGCACGACGTCGCCCACGGCCATCTGTTGGCCTTTGAAAAGGGACGCCGCGGCGAGCGCTATATCCTAGGCGGAGAGAACCTAACGCTGAAACAAATCCTCGATACGCTGGGAGAGTTGACCGGCTTACCTTCGCCCACCATGAAGGTTCCCCATGCCGTGGCCATGGTCTTTGCCGTCTTCGATCAAACCTTCAACGGATACTTGAGGAATCGTGAGCCAAGAGCAACCGTCGACGAGGTTCGCATGGGTAAGAAGTTTATGTGGGTAGACTCCGGCAAAGCCGAGCGTGAGTTGGGATATACCCATGGCCCAGCCCGCGATGCGCTGGATCGAGCGGCCCGCTGGTTTGTGGAGAAGGGCTACGCGTCGGCCTATGGCGCCATGTGTTCCCAGGCATGAATGCGAATCTGGTGGAGTTCGGTTTCGTGGCGGCCTTGGAGCGCGAGGTTTCAGGCCTGGTGAGGGGCTGGCGCGCCGTCAATCTACAAGTCGCGGGTACGCCTCAGCACTTCTATCGCAGCCGGAATGCCGCCCTGATCTGCGCGGGCACCGGAGTTGACCGGGCGTACGCGGCCGCGAAACTGCTTATTGAGAAGTGCTCGCCGAGGGTGATAATTTCAATAGGGTTTGCCGGTTCGTGTGTACCGCATCTGCACCCCGGTTCGATGGTGGTTCCGGCGACCTTGCTGGAGGCGGCTACGGGAAGAACCTTCCCCTGTGCTTTCGGCAGCGGACAACTGGTTACCCTGGATCGGGTGGCGGGGAAGACACTGAAGCAGCAAGCTTTGGCGCGCTTTGGTGCCCTCGCTGTGGATATGGAAGCGGCAGGCGTTGCCTTGGCGGCCGCCGAGCACAACACGGACTTTGCCGCCATCAAAGCGATCTCCGACGGTGCCGGGGACGATCTTGCTTTCCTCTCCGGTTTTGTGACACCGGAGGGCTTTGCGACCGGACGCTTTGTCGCCCACATTGCCTTGCGTCCCGGATTGTGGCCGAGGGTGGCGGTCCTGAACCGGAACAGCAAACTCGCGGTCGCCGCGCTGGAGAGTGCGGTCGCCGCGTGCATCGGCGATTGGCGGAGTTTTTCTGCGGCGCACTCGGATGCAGCCCAAGTTTAATCAAGGAGAGTGGTAGAAAAGAATGCCGGTCATTCCCAATACAAGGCCTGTGGCGCCGCCATTAGAGTCGATACCAAGCCGGATGCTGGCCGCGGTTTACTACGGACAAAATGATATGCGGCTGGAAACCGTTCCAGTCCCCAGGATCGGCCCGGGGGAATTGCTCGTGCGCATTCATACCTGCGGAATCTGCGGCACCGATCTGAAGAAGATTTCCACCGGTTCGCACTCCGCGCCACGGGTTTTCGGCCATGAGATGGCTGGCGTCGTGGTGGCACGAGGCGCCGGTGTGACCAGCTTTGCCGAGGGAGACCGGGTCATGGCCTTCCATCACATCCCGTGCGGCAGTTGCTACTACTGCCAGCGTAAGGTGTTTTCGCAGTGCCCGGTGTACAAGCGCGTGGGTACAACCGCGGGCTTTGGCGAACCCTCGGGCGGCGGCTTTGCCGAGTACATCCGGGTGATGGACTGGATTGTTGAGAAGGGCGTGATCCGTATCCCGGATACGGTGAGTTACGAGCAGGCCTCGCACATCGAACCGGTGAACACCGTATGGAAGGGAATCCAGAGCCTGGCGCTCCAGAAGGGCGAAACTGTCCTGGTCATCGGTCAGGGGCCCATCGGACTGATGCTGGCGAAACTGGCACAGCGTGCCGGAGCAAACGTAATTACTTCCGATTTGTTCCCGCAGCGGCTTACAATTGGTGAGCGCTACGGATTACACCAGTCGATTGATGCCTCCCAGAGCGAGGTTGTGCGGGCGATTCGGGAGCGAACCGAGGGCCGTGGTGCTGACGCGGTGATTCTTGCCGTAGGGGGCAGCTCCCTGATCCGTTCTGCGATTGATGCAGCACGCTTCGGTGGGCGGATTCTGTTATTCGCGCAGACGGTTCGCGGTGAGGTCATGATTGATCCTGCCTCGGTTTGCGTGGACGAGAAAACTTTGTTGGGTTCCTACAGCGCATCCGTGGAGTTGAACCAAGAAGTGGCTCAATTTGTCTTTAGCGGCGAGATGGATCTGGCTGGGCTGTATAGCCACCGGTTCCCTCAGGCGCAGTCGCTTGACGCTTTGAGATTAGCTGCACATCCACAGCCGGATACGATGAAAATCGCCATTCAGCCGTGCAGCGTCTGGGAAGGACAGTAAAGTGAACGGAGAAATGACAGCAGCAGTCCTCTATGGCAAAGAGGACGTAAAGATCGAACGCGTGCCGATTCCAGAGCTGGAAAAAGGCGAAGTACTGATTCGCGTCCAGGCGGCATTGACCTGTGGCACCGATCTAAAAGTGTATCGCCGGGGATACCACGCCAAAATGATCGTCCCTCCGGCACTGTTCGGACATGAATTTGCCGGAGTAATCGAGGAGACTGGGCCGGGAGTCAAGAACTTCAAGGCAGGGCAGCGCGTCGTCGCGCTCAACTCGGCTCCCTGCGGCCAGTGCTTCTATTGCAAGAAACACCAGGAGAATCTCTGCGAGGATCTGTTGTTCAACAACGGCGCTTACGCGGAGTTCATCCGCGTGCCGCGCCGCATCGTCGAAAACAACATGCTGGTGATCCCCAAGGAAATCAGCTTTGAGTCCGCCGCCCTCACCGAACCTCTGGCTTGCGTGCTGCGCGGTCTGCACGAAACCGGCGTCGAAATCGGTGAAACCGTCACCGTAATCGGAGCTGGTCCCATCGGCCTTATGTTCATGCAGGTGGCCCATGTCATGGGCTGCGACGTGATCGCCGTAGTGAAGCACGATGAGCAGGTTGTCGCGGCGAAACACGCTGGAGCCAGTAAGGTTGTGCAGTTCCCCAAGGTCGCCAATCCAATTGAGGCCGTGCGCGATCTCACCCCGGAGCGCCGTGGTTCCGATGTTGTGATTGAAGCTGTGGGCCGCTCGGAAGCCTGGGAATGGGCGATTGACATGGTGCGCAAGGGTGGCACCGTCAACTTCTTCGGCGGATGCGCCAAAGGTACCAGGGTGCAACTCAATACCGAGCGCCTGCACTACTCGGAGCTCACGCTGAAGGCTACCTTCCACCACACTCCGGACACGGTTCGCCGAGCCTTTGCCCTGATTGCCGAGCGCAAGATCAAAGGTGCCGATTACATCACCGGGGAAGCGCCTCTCTCCAATCTGGAATCCGTATTGCGGGAGATGCTGACCCGCGGCGGCGAGATCAAGACCGCTATCATTCCTGGACATTGATAAGGAAGCCGATTGACTTCATTTGTGCCCAGCACTCATTCCAATGGCGCCGGTTTTCCCGGCGCTCAGCAGAATTCCAGCGAAATTGAGAAGCTGCTGGCTCGCGGATGGGCCAGCCTGCCGCCGGAGTACGCCATTCCCGCCCAGCGCCCCTCGCTCGAAGAGGCGCACCGTTATTGCCGGCGCCTGGCTACCTCTCATTACGAAAACTTCTCGGTGGCCACCTGGTTTTTGCCGAAGCATCTGCATCAGCATTTCTTCAACCTTTACGCCTACTGCCGCATCTCTGACGATCTCGGCGACGAGGTCGGCGACACCCAGGTTTCGCTCGCCTTGCTCGACCGCTGGCAACAAGAGTTGGATGCCACTTACAGCGCTCTTGCAGGCGCGGCCGGTGCCACCGCCGTACGTCATCCTGTCTTCATAGCCTTGGCGGAGACCATTCAAACCTGCGCCATTCCCCGCCATGAGTTCAGCGATCTGCTCACCGCATTCCGCCAGGATCAGACCGTGACGCGCTACGAAACCTTCGACAGCTTGCTTGCCTATTGCAAGAATTCCGCGAACCCTGTCGGCCACCTCGTGCTCTATCTCTGCAAGTACAACGATGCGGAGCGGCAGCAGCTTTCCGACTACACTTGCACGGCTCTGCAACTCGCAAACTTCTGGCAGGACGTGTCGGTGGACTGGAAAAAGGGCCGCGTCTATCTGCCGCTCGAAGATCTCCGCCGCTTTGGCGTGAGCGAAGCTCAGATCGCAGAGGGCAGTTTCAACTGCCAGTTCCGTGAATTGATGCGCTTTGAGGTCGCGCGCGCCCGCCAGTGGTTCGAGCGCGGACTTCCTCTGGTGAAGATGGTGAACCGCTCACTGGCGTTGGATCTCGAACTCTTCAGCCGCGGCGGTCTGGCAATTCTGCAGGCAATCGAAAATCAGGATTACAACGTATTGGCGCGACGCCCCAGTCTCAGCAAATTCCGGAAGGTTGAGCTGGTCTTCCGCGCCGTGGCTGGCCGCATTGCGTTGGGAAGAGCGGGATGAGCCCCACCATGCAACACGCCGAATTACAACTGACGACCGCCTACAGTGTATGCCGCCATATTGCGCGTTCTTCCGCAAAGAATTTCTATTATGGCTTCATGTTGTTGCCCGCTCGAAAGCGCAACGCCCTCAGCGCGGTCTACGCTTTCATGCGCCACGCCGATGACCTCAGCGACGATCCCGGCATGACCTCCAGCGAGCGCCGCCTCAAACTCACCGGCTTCATCGAATCCTACCATCGCTCGCTCGAAACCGGACGCACTGATGACCCGGTATTTCTCGCCTTGCGCGACTCGCAGCAATGCTACAACATCCCCATGGAGTTCCTCGATCTATTGGTCGCAGGAACCGGCATGGACGTCTGCGAAGGCAATGGACAGGGCGATGCTCCGCTGGTCGTCTACCGCACCTTCGATGATCTCTACCAGTACTGCTATCACGTTGCCTCGGTCGTCGGCTTGGTCTGCATCCGCATCTTCGGCTATCGCGATCCCGTTGCCGAACAGTATGCCGAACGCCTCGGCATCGCCTTCCAGCTCACCAACATTCTGCGTGATGTCAAGGAAGACGCGGCCATGTCTCGCATCTATCTTCCCCAGGAAGATCTTGAGCGCTTTGGCGTGACCCCTGCAGAACTGGGTTCCGGAGTACCGATGGAGAAGCTGCGTCCGCTGTTGGCATTTGAAGCCGCCCGTGCCCGTGAGTTCTATCTTTCCGCCGACCGCCTTCTTCCTCTCATCGACGAGGTCAGCCAACCCGCGCTATGGGCCATGGTGGAGATCTATCGCGGCATCCTCGACCGCATCGAACGCCGCCAGTTCGACGTCTATTCCGAGCGCGTGCGCCTCTCTCTGGGAGATAAACTCAAAATCCTGGCCAAAGGATTCGGGAAGAGACTTTTGTGAGCCTCCCGGTTCGAGAGCGTGACCCGAACGCAAAGCATCCTGAGGTAGCCATCGTCGGTGGCGGACTGGCCGGACTCTCTGCCGCCTGTGCGCTGGCCGATGCCGGCTACAAGGTCTCACTCTTCGAGCGCCGCTCCTACCTCGGTGGCCGCGCTTCCTCCTATGAGCATCCCGGCACCGGCGAGGTGGTCGACAACTGCCAGCATGTGCTGCTCGGCTGTTGCACCAATTTGCTCAATCTCTATCGCCGCCTTGGCGTTGAGGACAAAGTGCGCTGGTACAAGCGCATCACCTTCATCGAGCCCGGCGGCCGTTCCAGCTTTATCGAAGCCTCGTCCCTCCCCGCGCCGTTTCACACCGCACTTTCGTTTCTGCGATACCAACTGCTCTCGCCCGTCGATAAGCTCGGCATCGCCCGCGCCCTACTCGCATTGCTGGCCGGAGTTCCCGAGGACAGCGCCGAGGACTTCCTCTCCTGGCTGCGCCGCAAACGCCAGACGCAGGCTGCAATCGACCGCTTCTGGGCTCCGGTGCTCATCAGCAGCTTGAACGAAGACCTGGACAAGTCTTCGGTGAAATATGCCGCGATGGTCTTTCGCGATGCCTTTTTGAAATCCGCTGAGGCAGGAAAAATGGGCGTGCCTACCTCTCCGCTCTCCGAACTCTACGGAGTCGCCGCCGATTACATTCGCGCGCGGGGCGGCCAGGTGCTGCTGCGCTGCCCGGTCGAAGCCCTCTCGTTCGGCGATCGTGAAGTGAAGCTGCGCTCCAAGGATCGCGAGTTCACCTTTGACTATGCCATCAGCGCGCTCCCATTTCACACGCTCGGGCGCATCCTTCCGCAGAGTCCGGCCAGCGAGGATCTCGAGCGTAAGGTGAACCATCTCCGCACCGTGCCCATCACCGGAATCCATCTCTGGTTTGATCGCGAGGTCACAGAGTTGGAGCACGCCGCGCTGCTCGATCGAAACATCCAGTGGATGTTTCAGAAATCGAAAATCCTCACGCGCAATCCGGCGCAGAGAGCCAACGGCAGCTACCTGGAACTCGTCGTGAGCTCGTCGAAAAGCCTGCTGGAGTTGAGCCGCGCTGAAATCATTGAACTCGCGATGAAAGAGTTAGTGGAGTTCTTTCCACAGGTGCGCGACGCCAAGCTGGTGAAGGCCACCGTCATCAAGGAAGTTCACGCCACCTTCGCTCCCGCCCCGCTCAGCGATGAGTTCCGGCTCTCTCCGGTAAGTCCCTGGCCGCGGCTGTTTCTCAGTGGAGACTGGACCGCGACCGGCTGGCCTTCCACCATGGAAGGCGCGGTGCGAGCGGGATATCTCACCGCCGAAGCGCTTTCCAAAGCTGCCGGAGACGCCCGCCGTTTCCTCGTTCCAGACCTCCCGCCCCAGGGATTCATGCGTTTGTTCCGCTCTTAACCCATGGGTAATTTATCGCCGCGTCAAGACAAAGGCCCAGCCTCAAAGGTTGGGCCTTGCACTGCTTGCTGATTGCCGATGCCGTCTAGGCGACTTTCATCACGTTGCCAGCCTGTGGTCCTTTTTGCCCCTCGACGATTTCGAATTCTACCTGATCGCCTTCCTGAAGGCTCTTGTAACCTTCACTGCTGATCGCGCTGTAATGCACAAAAACATCCGGACCATCTTCGCGTCCGATGAATCCAAACCCCTTTGCATTGTTGAACCACTTGACGGTTCCCTTAAGACGAGACACTTACTGTTCCTCCGTGCGTCTTGCTATCGGCGACGTTGCCGACGGTCTTAACCGGCGCAAACCTCGCGGAGTTCAGGTTTCGCTCTTGCATTGCTGAACTGCATGGTCAGTCCTGTCGTTGACCTGATTGCGACGATTGTCCGCCACTTTTCCTGGGTTGTCAACATAGTACATATCCGGAAAAGCCTTGTTCTATGCGGGTTTCAGCATCTCTTGCCGAGAACTCTGAAAGTGAGTTACTTCTGTCTTTTGCCCTTATCGCCCGCCGAGATGTGGAATTTTTGAGCTGCCCAAAGAACTCCCGCAATGGCCTTACCGTCATTCACCTTTCCGCTCATCACCCACTGCACGGCCTTTTTTAGAGGTACGAGCTTCGATGTGATGCACTCGTCCTCTTCAGGAGACGCCTTGCCCTTGCGTAAATCGCGAGCTGCAAATACGGACATCGTCTCGGCGAGAAATCCCGGACTTGCGTAGTAATACAAAGCCAGTTTCCACTCTGATGCGGAGTAGCCCGTCTCCTCCGCCAGTTCGCGTTTGGCCGCCGTCAGCGCGTCCTCTCCCTCGTCGATGCGTCCGGCCGGAAGCTCCCATAATTCCTGGTTTGCCGCATAACGATACTGCCGGATCAGCAGAACCGAAGGCTTGCTCTTGCGTTCGTCAATCGCCAGAATCACCACCGAACCGGGGTGCCGAATAATGTCGCGCCGCACCTTTGCCCCGGACGGTTCGATAATTTCATCGCTGGTCACCTGGAAGACCGGAGCCGCGTACACGATATTGGATGACAGCACCCGAACCGTCTTCCGCTTGCCGACCGCCTTTGTGTTCTTCTTTTTCTTCGTGGATGTCGTGCCGGCCGGAGATGTCTTGCCGACGCTCTTGCGGACAATTTTCTTGCTAGGGTTTGTCATGACGACACTATACACAACTGAACGTTCCCCCGTGCTACTCTGCTCTCGTGAACAAGACGAAAATCATTTCCTTCGTCGGCGCCGGAGCGCTCGCCGGCGGCCTTGCAAAGTTGCTCCATGCCGAAGGCTTCCTCATCGCGGAGATCGTTACCCGTCCCACATCCGGTTCTCGGCGGAAGGGCGGCGCACTGGCGCGCACCGTCGGCGCTTCGGTCAGCACCTTGGCGAATGCCAAGCTTCGGTGCGACGCCCTGTGGCTGGCGGTGCCGGATACGGCCATCGAACATGTCGCGCACACCCTCGCCGCGCGCGCGGAGTTGCCGCCGATCATCTTGCACGCCAGCGGTGCGTTAGGCAGTCAGGTGCTGGCAACTCTAGCCGAGCGTGGTGTGCATACCGGGAGTGCGCATCCGATGATGACGTTTGTTGCCGGTGAGCCGCCAAGCCTCAAGGACGCCTGGTTCGCCGTCGAGGGCGACCCAACGGCGGTGCGTGCGGCGCGTGCGATGGCCCGTGCGCTCGGCGCCCATAGCTTCACTATTCAGCCCGGCAGCAAGGCTCTCTACCACGCCTTCGGAGCCATGCTTTCGCCCATGCTAGCCACCGAACTCGCCGCCGCCGAACGGGTCGGCCTCGGCGCCGGAATCAGCGCTCGCGATGTGCGCCGCATCATGGAGCCGATCGTACTGCGCACCGTGCAAAATGTTTTGCGTGACGGAGCAGGGAAGTCGTTTAGCGGACCGCTGGCGCGCGGCGATGTGAGCACCATCGCCTTACACTTGGAGGCGCTCGGCGCTTCGCCGGAGTCGTCGGTCTATCGCGCGTTGATGGGATATGCAGCCCAGGTCTTGCCGGTGAAGCGCAGGGATGAGATGGAAAAGCTCCTGCACCGGCGCGGCACAAGAGCCAGAAAGTAACGATTGTCAGCAGGTTATTGCAGGGGCGTGAACAGATGCCCCATCTTTTCCCGCTTGGTGCGGATGTACTTTGCGCTGCTCTCGTAGGCGTCCACGTCGGCCGGAATGCGCTCCACCACTTCGATTCCCGCGGCCTGCACGGCCTCCACCTTCTCCGGGTTGTTTGACAGCAGACGGAGCTTGCGCACACCCAGCGCCTTCAAGATCTCCACCGGCATGTGATAGCCCCGGCAGTCGGCTTCATAGCCCAGCTTCACGTTGGCTTCCACCGTATCCAGCCCTTCGTCCTGCAACTCATAGGCCTGCAATTTAGCCATCAAGCCGATGCCCCGTCCCTCTTGTTCTTCATAAATCAGTATGCCCCTTCCGAGTTCGCTGATCATGGACAGCGCCAGCTCCAGTTGCTGACGGCAATCGCACCGCATCGAATGGAAGACGTCGCCCGTGAGGCACTGCGAGTGGATGCGGACCAGCGGGGCCTCGGAATAGATATCCCCCATCACCAGCGCAACCGCTTCCTCCTTGCGGCGTTCCGTACCGTCCGGAGATCCGGTCGCGGGCGTTCCTGGGACGAAGCCTTCAAAGCCAAGGATTCGAAAGTGTCCCCAGCGGGTCGGAAAATCGGCTTCAGCAATCTTTCTTGTCGACATCGTATTCACTTCTCCAGTATAGACGCTGATGGCGCGCTTTCAGATTCACTCAGGAATTCCCACGGCACTCATCCACCGGCCTGCTCTGCTTTGCTCGCGCTCCCTTTCGGCTTGATCATCACGCTGAGTGCGACCGAGGCGGCCAGCACCGCGACGATGAGGCCCAGTGCGTACGCGGTCGGAATTTCAAAGTAATTTGCCCCCAGCATCTTCACCCCGATGAACATCAGAATGATCGCCAGTCCGTAATTGAGCAGATGAAACAATTCCATCAGCCCTGACAAAGCAAAGTACATCGAGCGCAGTCCGAGGATGGCGAAAATATTTGAGGTAAACACCACGTACGGCTGCCGGGTCACGGCCAGCACGGCGGGAATCGAATCCACCGCAAAGATCAGGTCTGAGGTCTCAATGACGATCAGCACCAAGGCCAGTTTGGTGAACAGACGCGCACCATCCCTTACGGTCGTAAAGCCGCCGCCGCCGAAGTCGTCCGTCAGTCTCAGGTGTGACTGCGCAAAACGCGTGACGAAGCTGTCCCCCGGATTTCCCTGCTCCTCTTCCTGGAAAAGCAACTTGATGCCTGCATAAACCAGGAAGCCTCCGAACACATACATGACCCAGTGGAAGCGGTTCAGCAGCGTAACTCCGGCGCCGATGAAAACCGCGCGCATCAGGATCGCACCCAGTATGCCCCAGAGCAGCACCTTGCGTTGCAACTCCGATGGAACTCTGAAGTAGCGGAAGATGAGCAGAAAGACAAATAGATTGTCCACACTGAGCGCTTCTTCCACCAGGTACCCGGTCACGAACTCAAGTGAGAGCTGACGATTGGCGCGCACCGCATCACCCGTCATGCGATGCCCGTGGAAGTACAGCAGCACCGCAAACCCCGCTGCCAGAGCCACCCACAGCGCAGTCCATCCCAATGCCTGGCGCAGGCTGAAGGCCTTGGCCTTGCGGTTCAGTACTCCGAGATCCAGCACCAGCATGAGGATCACGAAGCCCAGGAACAAGATCCAGAACATCAGGTTCGGAGGAGTCTGCATCGTCCAGCGTTCTCTGTCTTTTAGTTGCGCTCGCCTAGCGCGTATTCAGGGCGCGGATCGTCTCCATCGTTATGTCGCCAACAATCTGCAAACTCGCCGCACTGCATTTGTCGGGCGTGTCCTGGGTGGTGTGGTGATACAGGTTCTCGAAGCCATAGTCTAGGTCGATGATGTCGGCCACCGGAATTCCCACCGCGCGAAACGGAAGATGGTCGTCTTGGATGGCATTGCTGCGCGTGGAAAAGTGCGACTGCTGCCCGGTGCGCTGCGCCGCCCGGTACACCACATCCACCAGCCAAGGCGTGGAATTCGTATCGTGTTCCAGGTCCAGATCTTTGTCGCCGATCATGTCGAGCAGCAGAAACGCCTTGATCTTGGCCGCCGTGCCGTCCTCGGACCACCGCTTCGCCAGATGCTTGCTGCCGTAAACGCTGTCGGCGTCGGTCCACTCCACGGTGGCTTCCTCGCCGTCGGTAAACAGCAGCCAGATGCTATAGCCCTCGGGCGGATGACTGCGCAGTTGCGCGGCAATTTCCAGCATCAAGCCCACGTTCGAACCGCCGTCGTTGGCTCCCACAAAGCTCGTGTTCCGCAGCGGATAATTCGTGTCGTAGTGACCGGCAAGGACGATGATGCCGTCTTTCTTGCCCGGGAACTTCGCAATGATATTGTTCATCGCAAACGGACCCGCCGCGGTCTGCACCGTAAACTTGTCCTGCTCAACTTGTGCGCCGTCCAGATGGTTCAGGATGAACTGTTCGGCCTTGGCGTGTCCGGCACTGCCCAGCGGACGCGGTCCGAGAGCCACAAAGTCCTTCAAGTTCTGGTAGGCCCGTTCCCCGCTGATCTTCAACGCCGCGGGTGTGTCCGGCTTCGGATCGAAGTCCTCGGCGCGTAACTCGGGCCGGGCCTGCGGGCTCTGTGCGGCTACGCTCTCCGAGCCAGCTTTGGTGTCGCGGCAAGCCCCCGTGAGTAAGGTCGCCACCGCCAGCAACATAGTCAGCAACCCAGTCAGAATCACGCGGCCTCCTTTCCTGATCGAATCAGATTTCAGGAGGTCGCAATGCCTCGTCATCATTTGCTGTTCAACTCCCGTTTCTTGCGCTGCTTGGGATGTACCAGGTAGGCGACCCCGATGCTGGCGAGGTACAAAACGACCATGGGAGCGGCAAAGATGCACATATTCATGATATCGGTGGTAGGCGTGATGATCGCGGCGATGATGAAGATCACCAGAATCGAATAGCGCAGGTTCCGCCACATCCAGCCCGGACTCACAATCCCGAACAGGGCCAGGAAGAACACCAGGATTGGCATCTCGAAGACTACGCCGAGTCCCAGCACAATCGTCATAAACAGATTGGTGTACTCGTTGATCGTAATCATCGGCGTGAACTGTGCGCTGTATTCGATCAGGAAGTTCAACGCCGCCGGATACACCATCTTGTAGGCGAAATACCCACCGGCCATGAACAATCCGACGGTGCTGAACAGGAACGGCGCAACATATCTGCGCTCGCTCTTGTACAGGCCCGGAGCAATAAACGCCCATACCTGGTAGAGCACGAACGGCGAAGCCACGAAGATCCCGACAATCAGGCTGATCTTCAAATACATATTGAACGGATCAGTGGGATTCGTGTAGACCAGATTCACCGGTAAATTGTGATTCTTCAGAGCGAAGACGATCGGCTTCTGCATCCAGCCGAAAATCGCCTCGTGCCACCAGTAGCAGACGCTGAATCCTATGCCGATGTAGGCAATGCTCCAGATAATCCGTTTGCGGAGTTCCTCAAGGTGTTCGAGGAAGCCCATGGATGACAGTTCCTGTCTGTCTTTCAATCGTCCCGCGGGAGTAGCTGTGTCTGCCATCGAAACCTTTGTTGGATCGTCCGGTTAGCTGCTCTGCGATGCAGAGTTGCTGCTGGCCGTCGCCGAATCAGGGGTGGGGTGATCGGTCGCAGCTTCAACCGGGAAGGATTCCTGGGATGCAGGTGGCGCCGCGGGTGGCGCGGCGGGTACCGTGCTGGCCTGCTCTGCCGGCGCGCTGTCTTCCGCACCCGCAGGGAGCGGTTCCGCAGCCGATTCCTGCGCTGGCGCAACCGGCGCTTCCGCCGGACGCAGCGTGAAGTTCTGGGCGTCGAAGGCCATCCGGGCGGTCTGCATCAACCGTTCATGCGCGCTGTCTATCTCGGAAATCGCTGACTTAACCGAAGGCGGCAGCAATGTCTGCGCAAACGAAGAAGTCTGCTGCGTACCCGGCTTTGTCATCGAGGTGAACGAGTCGACGTCAACTCCGGCGTTCTCGATCTCAGACTTGAACTGAGTCGAGAAATCATTGGAGGCGCGCTTGAATTCGGCCACGAACTTGCCTATCTGGCGAGCGATTTCCGGTAACTTCTTGGGCCCGAATAAGATCAAAGCCAGCAAGAAGATAAACAACATATCAGGCGTCGACATACCCCCTTATCATACACGTCAAGTCCTTCCGCCGGTACTACGGTAAGCCGCCTGAGGGCTGGAAAAAACCAGGGCTCAATCCGGATTAGAACTGATGTGAGCGCCATCGCCTTGGCGGAAAATGGCCAAAATGGATCGTAGAAGAAGTTGCGAAGCCAAGTGACGCCCGGCGGCATCTTAATCGTAGCGCAGCGCGCTGATGATTTCCGAATTCAGCATCTGCCACCGGCTAACCCATCTCCCGGCGAAACTGCTATACTCTTGTGAAATCGAGGGTTGCGCCTTTCCCCAGCGTCATGGCGCGGCAAACATTCACGCAGCGCTCAAGCGCAGACTAAAAGAAGGATGTATCAATGGCAGGACGTTCCCGTCGCTCACTGGTTTTTGTTTTCCTCGCAATTCTGACTTGCGGTTTCCTTGGCGTAGTCTTCGGGCGAACCGGGGCAGCACCCGCCGACGGCGACGGCGACAATGATATGCGCGATTCGGTCCACACCTTCGCCCAGGTGTACAGCGTCATTGAGCAGAACTATGCCGAGAAAGTGGATGCCGATAAGGCCATCTATGACGGCGCCATCCCCGGTATGTTGCGCGTGCTGGACCCGCACTCGAACTTCTTCGACCCCAAGCAGTACTCGGCTCTGCAGGAAGAGCAGCGCGGCCGTTACTACGGCGTCGGCATGCAGGTAGGCCCCCGCAACAATAAGGTCATTGTCATCGCTCCCTTTGCCGGAGCCCCCGCTTACCGTGCCGGAATACGTCCCGGCGACATCATCGTCGCCGTCGACGGCAAGCCCACCGACAATATGACCACTAGCGACGTGGCTGACCTGCTCAAAGGGCCCAAAGGTACCACCGTCCACATCGCCATCCTTCGCGAAGGCAACACCAAGCCTCTGGACTTCGCCGTAGTGCGGGACGAGATTCCGCGCTACTCGGTCGACCTGCACTTCCTCATCCGCCCAGGCATCGGCTATCTGCATATCAGCGGCTTCCAGGAAACCACCGAAGCCGAGACCACGGCCGCGCTCGATGAGATGGGTGACCTCAAGGGCCTGATCCTCGATCTGCGCAACAACCCCGGCGGCCTGCTCAGCGAAGGCGTGGGCGTAGCCGATAAGTTCCTCAAGAAGGGACAGGTCATCGTCAGCCATCACGGTCGCAATTCACCGGAGAAGATCTATCGCGCAGCCCACGGCAGCACCAAGGATTATCCCATCGTCGTGCTGGTGAACCACGGTACGGCCTCCGCGGCGGAGATCGTCTCGGGCGCCATCCAGGACCATGACCGCGGTCTGATTGCTGGCGAAACCACCTTCGGCAAAGGACTGGTCCAGACCGTCTATCGCTTGAGCGAGAACACCGGTCTGGCATTGACCACCGCCAAGTACTACACCCCCAGCGGACGCCTGATTCAGCGTGACTATAACGGCGTCTCGCTCTACGACTACTACTACAACCGCAACGCCGACGATAACTCCATCAACGGGGTCAAGCAGGACGACGCCAATCGCGAAGTCAAACTGACGGATAGCGGACGAACCGTCTACGGCGGCGGCGGAATCACTCCAGATGTGAAGATCGCGCCCCTCAAAGCCAACAAGTTCCAGGAAGAGTTGCTGCGCAAGTACGCTTTCTTCAACTTCTCCAAGCACTATTCCATCACCCACAAGATCGATAAGAACTTCCAGGTCGATGACGGCGTTTTGCAGGAATTCCGCAACTTCCTCACCGACGCCAAACTGCCTTTCACCGAAAAGGACCTGGTGGAAAATAACGACTGGGTACGCTCCAGCATCAAAAGCGAACTGTTCGTCGGTGCCTTCGGCCAGCAGGAGGGAATGCGCGTACAGGCTGAGTCCGACCTCAACGTGCTCAAGGCTCTCGAACTGATGCCGAAAGCCAAGGAACTCGCCGACAACGCACGCAAGACCATCGCCGAGCACAACCAGGCACGAGCCGCCGCGACCAGCAATTAGCAGCGAAGTCGCAATATCGAAGGGAAGTCGCAAATGCAAAGGGCACCAATGCGGTGCCCTTTGCATTTGCCCGTTGCATTGACCTGGGTCATGCGTTTTTGACCCTGGTGTCATCCTGAGCAGCGCGAAGGTCCCCGTACTGCTCGACCCTCCTGTGCAGCCCCAAGCTTTTCAACCAGCGATCGATTCTTCTTGCCCTAGCGATACAGATAGTCCTTCGTCACCGGAGTAAGTTCCGGATAAGCCCCTCCGCCAAGTTCGCACATATCCAGTCCTTGCCGCTCTCCATCCTTCGTGATCCGTTGTGGATAGACCCGGTTCAACAGCAGATTGAGTCCGTAGGTCAAGGGCAGTACAAATCCGAGCAGTGCCGCGAGCATCGCCATCTGCGCCAGCCATTGCCTTGGGTGGCCCTGGATAAGCAGTCCGGTGGCGATCACCCCCCACAATCCGCCCACCGCGTGTACGGAGATCGAACCGCTCGGGTCGTCGACCCCGAGCGCGTCCAGCAATTCCACCGAAAACGGAACCATGATTCCCGCAACCAGTCCAATCGCCGCCGCCTCCGCCGGAGATACCAGCGAGCAAACGCCCGAAACCGCAACCATGCCGATCACAAAGCCGTTGGCCGTAATCGAGGCGTCCGGCTTGCCGAAGCGTATTCCGGTCACAATCAACGCCGTCAGCAGTGCGATACTGGCCGCGACCACGTTGTTCACCGCAATCAGCGCAATGCTGTTGGTGGATGCCCCGGCAAACAGCAGCGCGCCCGCCGTGTCCAGTCCCATCCATCCCACCAGGGTCAACATGCAGCCAAACAAAACCATCACCATGTTGTGCCCGGGAATAGCCATTCCGCTCATCTCGTATTTGCCGTGGCGCGGTCCAAGAATCCACGTGATCGACAGCGCCGTGAGTCCGCCGACGGCTTGAATTACGCCCGCACCGCCTGCGTCCAGCGCGCCGTTTCCGCACCCTGTCAACCCGCCCAGTTGTGCCAGCCAGCCTCCGCCCCATACCCAGTGGGCAAAAATCGGGTAGGTAATCCCGGCCAGGATTGCCGTCGATGCGCAGCTCGCGCCCAGTCGCCAGCGGTCCGAGCCGGCGCCCAGCGGGATGATGGCCGCAATGCCCACACTGAACAGTTGCAGGCAGGCCACCAGCGAAAGCGCCGAGCCATTGAACCCCACTCCGCGCATCATCAACCGTTCGGCTCCCAGCAGGTTCCATTGCCGTCCCCCCAAGTTCACCAGATGGGCAGGTTCTCCGGCAAAGCCCTGAAAGCCGAATCCAATAACCAAATAAACCAGCACCGCAACCGCGAAGACACACATCGCGCTCAGCATCGAATGCGCCGCGCTCCGTCCCCGTCCGAATCCCGTATTCACCAGTGCCAACCCTGCTCCCACCAGCGGCACCAGAAAAATCGAAGCCATGCAGATGGCCGTTCCCGTCTCGTTCAGCACCGTCGGCTGTATCTGCATCAGTGCCCCTCGCCCAGCGTGTAATGTGCGCGGAAGGTGAGTACGAGACCAAGAAGCTGAACCGCTATCCCGGACAGGACGAACGCACCTCGCGGCGCGTCTGAGGAGAGCAGTACAAATGTGCTCAGCACAATTGCAAAACCCGCAAACAGCAGTAAAAATCCAGCAGCTTTCATGGATGATTTCCCATCGAGAATTTCGGCAACGCAGTATTCCCCGCGGTCATGTTCGCCGGGCAACGTACAACAGCAAGCCAAAGATGACTACCGGGATCAGCGCCAGCGCAACGTACATCAGAATTCTGCGGGCCCACGGCGAGCGGCGTTTCTTCCAGTTGTGCAGCTCCGGACGGTCCTCCACGCCCACCTGGTCAAGATGTTCCAGGTCGTGGGCCAAGTCCCGTGCGCTGCCGTAACGGTTGCGCGGATTCCTCTCCAGGGCGCGATACAAAACTTCCTGTATTTGCGGCGAAAGCTCAGGGTTTAACTCGCGCGGCGGTATCGGATTGTTGAGCAGGCGCTCGTTCATAATTACGAAAGGGTTGGAGCCGGTGAAGGGAACCGAACCGGTCAGCATCTCGTAGAGCATCACCCCAAGCGCATAGACATCGCTGCGCGCGTCGCCTCGGCCTCCCTGCACCTGCTCCGGCGAAATGTAGTCCGGCGTTCCCATGGTGTCGGTAAGCTTTGCGAAGGTGATGCGCCGGGCGCCGCTGTTGGCCGAGATGCCGAAATCAATGATCTTGATGTTGTCGTGCTCATCGACCATGATATTTTCCGGCTTAAGATCGCGATGAATCACCCCATGACTGTGAATATGGTCGAGTGCCTTGCAGATCGCCAGTACAAGTTTGATGGCGCGCTCCGGCGGCATCTTGCGATTTTCGTTGATGATCTCGCGCAGCAGCCGTCCCGGAACCCACTCCATCACGATGTAGGGATCGTGCCGCTCGTCGTTCGGGAGCACCTTCATCACTCCGGGATGATCCAGCTTCTTCCCAATCTCTTCCTCGCGCTGGAAGCGTTCGAAGAAGACGGGATCGCATTCCATCTCCGGATGCGGAATCTTGATGGCAACTTTTTGCCCCGTCCGCAGATCGGTTCCCTGGTAGATCGAAGCCATGCCGCTGCGGGCGACTAAGCGCTCAATCTGGAAGTGGTCGAGTTGTTCGCCGGCGTGGACAGAGATCATGGGTAAAAGGTTGGCTCCCGTGGAGTCGCGTTTCGATCACTTCAGTGCAGCCGGTAAGGCCGTCCGCGATACATTCCAACCGCCTCGACGTCTCTCACCCGGATGAGCTGGACGCTCACATTATCTCCACCATCGCTCTGGTTGGCAATCGTGATCAGTTGTTGCGCCGCATCTTTCAGGTCGGTGCCGGATGTCGCGATGCGCACGATTTCCTTGTCCGGCACCGCGCCGTGCAGCCCATCGGAGCAGAGCAGCAGCAAATCTCCGGCTCTCACCGTGTGCTCACTCACTTCTGCTGCGACAAAAAGATTGATCCCGATCGAGCGGCTGAGCACGTTGCGCGTCAATGCCCTCTGTGCTTCCTGCTGGGTAAATATCCCCAGCCGAACCTGCTCATTGGTCACCGTGTGATCCCGCGTCAGCAACTGTGGCCGTCCGTGCCGGATCAAATAGCAGCGCGAGTCGCCCACATGAGCGATCGTCGCCCGGTCAAAGCGCAACGATACCGCCACCACAGTCGAGGCAATCCCCCCGTGAGCCGCCTCGTACACCTTGGTGTTCGCGGCCTGAACCGCACGCGAGAGCAGCGACGAGGAATTCTCTCCCGGAGCGGCTTTCGCGCACTCGCCCAGGATCGTCTCCACCGTCAATTGCGAGGCAACCTCGCCACGTTCCTGCCCACCCACGCCATCTGCCAGCGTAAACAGCCAGCCGCGGCTGCGGGCTTGTTCTGGATTCGTGGGGATCGAATGCCCAACAAAATCTTCGTTATGTGGACGCACGGGACCGCAGTCGCTGAGCTCAGCAAAGTCAATGTCTAGCATCGCCGGAGCTGGTCTCATCTCCGGCGAGTCTGACAGCGCGGCGTTGGCGCGGTTACGCTGCACAATACATCCTCCTTGCGAAAATAGGATGCAGACGGGTCGGAAACCCGTCTGCATCAGACTTGCAATTGCGGTGAAAGCTACGCGACACGATGCTGAACCAGGGTAGATCTCCCTGTGCTCTTCGAGGACACCACGAAGTAGATGCCGCCGTAAATGGCCCATACCAACGCGATACCCAATGCCAGCAGCGGTTCTGCTTTGGTGCCGATGCCAAGGAACGGACCCACCAGATAAGTGATCATGCAGGCCAGGTTGGCAAGCAGTCCGAACACCGGGATGAAGAAGTGGCGGATGGCGCTGAACTTCGGATGCTTGTGATACGCCACCATGCAGGTGACGCAGCTCAGCGCGTACAGCAGGAACGTACCGAAGTTCGAGGCCAGCGTCACCGTCAGCAGGGAATTCGGCAGCGCCGCCATTTTGTCATGCGTCGTATAGCCAAAGCTCGACCAGAAGCCATGCGGCAGAGCCTGGATCACGGTGTCGGCCGGAGCGCCGGCGTTGCCGAACGGCATGATCACTGCGATGCAACCGACCACGGCGGAGATGATCGCCAGCGTCCAGATGGCGCGGTGCGGCGTCAGATTGTCGCCGTGCAGCAGACCAAAGTGCTCGGGAACTTCGCGATCCTTGCCCATTGCGTAAGTAACCCGCGCGCCGGTGTTCATGCAGGACAGCGTGGTTCCAATCAGCGCCAGGAAAACGGTGGAGGCTTCCACCAGCATGAAGATGCGGCCACGGCCTACCCCAAACAGCGAGTCGCCCACAATGATCATCATGTCGCCGATGGGAGCCGCTGATCCCGCTGCGCTCTGCATCGTGTAACCACTGTTCAGGAAGTAATTGGCCGCGAAGTACTCAAACAGATAGCAGAACAAACCCTGCACCAGAAGTGAGACGATGACCGCAATCGGGATGTCGCGTTTCGCATTCTTTGCTTCACCGCCCATCGCCGTTACGGATTCAAATCCCACCAGAATCAGAATCGCCACCGTCGCTTGCAGGAACACCCAGCTCATTTTGTGCGGACTCACCACCGATGACGCTTTTTCATGGGTGAGGAAGTTGCCTGAGGCGTCGGCCACCGGGTAGGTGACGAGGAATGGCACCGGCTTGCCTGCCGCGTCCAGCTTAGGCTGTGGCACTTGGCTCGAATCGCGAACAATCGTATCGGTGACCGTGCCATCGGCGGCCTTCGTCGGCGTGGTCGCAAATTCGTAGGTGTACGATGCGCCCGAGGTCGAGTCGAACTGGAAGCCCTGGCTGCCCGCCGGATGGTTTGCACGGTAGCCCAGCGCCAGCACCGCAAACACGATCAGCGCCGAGATCTGGATGACGTTGATGGCGATGTTCACTGCCGTCGAGCCGTTCACCCCGCGATAGCCGATATAGGCAATCGCAAAAGAGAAGACTATGGCAACCGCCATCATGAATGCCGGCCCAGGATTGGACGCGCTCATGAAGCTCGGCCAGATGGTGCCCACAAGGTATCCACACAGGATTCCCATGACGCCAACCATCACGCCCGGATAGATCCAGTAGTACAGATGCGAGCCCCAGCCCACAATGAACTTCGAGAGCCGCGCATATCTCCACACCTTGTCGTGATTCAGAAATGATTGCTCTGCAAAGTAGTAAGAGCTTCCCGTTCCCGGATACAGCTTTGCCATTTCCGCATAACATACCGCGGTGGCAAGGCACAGCATCAGGGCTAGCACAATACCCATCCACATCGAGGGAGCCGTTGTGCCGGTGGTTGCCTGGATGTAGAAGGTGAGCCAGAGGAACGCGCCTGGAGCGATAAGCGCCATCGCGTTCATCGTCAGCCCGGTCAGGCCCAGAGTTTTCTGCATTTCAACGGATCCTACAGTCGTGTCGTCGGCCATTCGAATCTCCTCGTCGTGAATAACTGCTGTGGGTTAGCTCGGTGGTTGCCGGCCGGCCAGGATTGTCGCTGGCCGGCCTTTGCAACCTTCACTGCTATGGAATGGCGGCCCGTAATTCGCCGCTCGCTTATGCTTTACTTGCTGTCGTTCGGTTCCAACACGAACACCAAACCGGCGTCAACCGTGGTCTGACCCTTCACAAACGATGGCAATCCGCGTTGGAAGAAGTCCTGGTTGGAGTCGTCGTGCCGGTACTCAAGGCGGGAGAGCAGATGACCTGCAATCCTGCGCTCGATCGTCCCGGTGAATTCATTCAGATGCTGCCCTTTGGCCGTGGTGATGAAAGTCGCAAGTCCATCATGGTCGTTCAGGTATTCATAGCGTCCGGCCACGGCCACCTTCGGGTTGAAAGCGTATTTCGCGTATACAGCGATGCCGCTATAGTCCGCAGCTTTCTTCGAGGGTGTCATCGCAGTCCCGAATTCTTCCTCGCGGTCGTAATCGACGTTTGCCTGCAGTGACAGCTTTGCGGTGGGATTGTAGGCAATCACGGTATCCGAGAGGTTGTTCCACGGACCATTGTTCCCAGTCAAGAAGATATCTCTAGGACCTGCCAGATAGGTTTCCGTGATCGTGATTTTCTTGGTTGCATTCCATGCGATGCTGGGGCCAAAGGTCTTTCCGCTGTTGGTGGCCACGACGTTGTTCCAGCCATTCGTCACATACCCGGTGACCGACCACTTGTCGTTGAAGGTGTACTTCGCACGAGCTCCAAAGTGGTAGTACGGGATGGCGTACGTGAACAGCAGGCTGCGCGAGTAGTTCCAGTTCTGGTTGGTTTCGATCACTTCGGCACCTGCCGGGGTGACAAACTTACCGGCGTCAATCTGCAATCCCTTGCCGATTGGGGCCATGTACGACATGTATCCTTCCTTCAAATACTCTTGCACCCCGGTCGATGTCTTAGCCACTTCAAATGGGGTGTTGTTCACTGCGGTGATCGCCTGGCCAAATCCCAAGGCCACGCGGAACCCTAGCGGAGAGGTCTTATCCACCGGCTTGTCCAACTGGAGTTCAAGCAGGTTCAGCGAGAACTGGCCGTTGGTGAACTGGAATGGCTCCGTGGCCGTGTTGCCGACATGTGCGACACCAAGGGCTGGGTGATTCGCGTTGTAGCCGTAGTACGCATCGACCAATCCTGTCAGATTGACGCCGCCGAGTACGCTGGTGATTCCCGCCATCGGATTCGCCGGCGCTGCGGCTACTGCACTGGTCGCCGGAGTCGCCGGTGTCGCTGCGGTTGCGGCTGCGGCAGGCACCGCAGGCTGGGACTTAATTGCATCAAGTTCTGCACGAATCGCCTGGAGTTGCTTTTCCAGGTCAGCAACCTTCTGGTCTGTATCGGCGCTCGTGGTCTGGGCTGCAAGTCCAACAGGTAAGGTACACGCGAGGAATACGAATCCCATCGCCATGTTACAGAGGCTTTTCAACCGCATTTATGTTTCTCCCGTTTTAAAGTCAGTGACACAAACAAGCCTTGCCAACAAAAACATTTAGTGAAAATTTAGAAACGTTTTAGTTAAAATTTAGTGAGCCGAGAGTAGCTGTAGATCCTTCTCGAAGCAAATTCCTTTTATTTATCGCATCGATAACCGAAGGTTCTAGGCGGGCTCTCGGAGGGCGGAGAGCAGACACCCCATAGATAGCCAGGACGCATACTTATGCATCCCCATCGCTTCTAAGGCTTATGTTTGCTGGATAAAATGCTACATGGATTCCAGGCGGAAAGCCAAACGATGAACCGGCGAGCGCAGTAGTGAGAGTTTAATCGAGGGTTGTGATAAGAAAACTGTATCGGAGCAATAGAAAACTTTTGTAGCAGGCGGCTGATTTCTGTCGTTTTTTCTGATGCATCTGGATGGTGCGCCTGGCAGGACTTGAACCTGCAACCCCGAGTTCCGAAGACTCGTGCTCTATCCAGTTAAGCTACAGGCGCGCAACTCAATTCTAGTCCAGCGGCACAGGTTTAACCAAGCACTCTGGATTTAATCCCCAGCGCCTGCGGCCGGAGCGGCATCGGTTGCCGCGTACCCGGCGGCAAAGCTGCCCCAGCGCCTGCGGTCGGAAGTAGCCGACGGCGTCTTCAGCAGTTCATCGCAATCGTGTTCTGATTCTGATTGTTCAGTACTGCCTCGGGGTTTGCATTCACCAGCTTTTCTGCCGCATCGGCTCCAATAATTCTGGCGGCGGCATCGCGCGCTGCCGAGAGGATTGGAGGCCGCCCCTTCACCCCATGCGCATCGCTGGCAATGAAGTGCACCATATTCTGCCTCAGCATTTCCTCCGCCATCTTCTGCGTTGTTCTGCCCCAAAAGCCGGTCAGTGAGTTTGCCGTGATCTGAAACAGGCACCCCGCATCCGAGAATTTATTGAGCAGCCCCGGATCGCCAAGAATCACCCGGTTTCGCTCGGGATGCGTGATAATCGGCAGCAGGCCTGCGGTCTGCAAATGGAAGAGCGTTTTCGCAACATTGAAGGCGCTGTACTCGGACAACTCCACCAGCAGGTAGCGCGTCTCGCCAATCGTGTAGTTCCCCGGATGATCCATCGCATCCTGAATGTTTTCATAGGAGAGATGAAAGTCGCAGCCCAGCGAAAAGCTCAGCCCAGGTGCCCGCAACCGAAGCTCTTCGAGCCGCGCCAGGTGCAGCGCGCGGTCATAACGGTACTCATAATTGGCGTGCGGAGTCGCGACCATGTGGGTTACTCCGTCCTGCTCGGCCAGGCGGCACATCTCCAGCGTCTCCTCCCACGACTTCGCACCGTCGTCGACCCCGGGCAACAAGTGGCTATGAATATCGATCATCCCTCAACCTTGTTCTCAACCTTGTGCAAAGCTGGTTTCACCCCCACGCCGCTGTTTGCCGCTCTGCCGCTGAACTCAGCATAGGCGATCCGGATTCCTTCTTCGAGCGAAATCCTGGGCCGCCAGCCACAACTGAATAGCTTTGAACTGTCCATTAATTTACGTGGTGTTCCGTCCGGTTTTGCAGTGTCAAAGACAATCTCGCCCTCAAACCCGAGCACCGCGCAGACCTTCTTTGCCAACTCCCCAATCGTCAATTCGCTGCCGCTGCCCACGTTCACCAGCGGAGCCGCTTCCGGGTCGCCAACCAACTTGCGAAACTCCTCCTCGGGCAAGTTCAGCAGAAAGACACAACCATCGGCCATGTCGTCGCTGAAAAGAAATTCGCGCAATGGTTTGCCGGTGCCCCACACCGTCACCTTCCGCTCGCCGCGCTGCTTGGCTTCGTGGATCTTGCGAATCAGCGCCGGCAGAACGTGCGAACTTTCGAGATCGTAGTTGTCTCCCGGCCCGTACAAATTGGTTGGCATCGCCGCCAGATACCCGGTCCCGTGCTGCCGGTTGAATGCCCAGCACAGCTCGATACCGGCGATCTTTGCGACCGCATAAGATCGGTTGGTGAATTCCAGTGGCCCGGTCAGTAGTTGATCTTCGCCCATCGGTTGCCGCGCCAGCTTCGGATAGATGCAGCTTGAGCCGAGGAACAGCATCCGCCTGACCTGCGCCCGATAGGCGCTTTCGATCACATTGCTTTGGATGCGCAGATTCCGCGCAATAAAGTCGGCAGGGAAGTCGCGATTGGCGAGAATGCCTCCAACCTTCGCAGCCGCCAGAAACACAAACTCCGGACGCTGCTCAGCGAAGACCCCGCTCACCGCATTCGCATCCTCCAGATCGACCTCCTGCCGCGTGCGCAGCAGAAGGTTTTCGTAGCCCAGCGAGCGCAGTTTGCGCACGATCGCCGAGCCTGCCAACCCGCGATGTCCGGCAACAAATATCTTCGCGTCTTTCTGCATGTAATTACTCATGATGATCGAGTGTCTTGTATCCTTTGGCTCGCACCAGGGCGTCGCGTTTGGCAAGTTCGTAGTCCGCGGTAACCATCTCCGTCACCAACTGGTCGAAGCTCGTCTTCGGAACCCAGCCCAGCTTGGCTTTTGCCTTGGCGGGATTTCCCAGCAAGGTCGCGACCTCCGTCGGACGAAAGTAGTGCGGGTCGACCTCGACGATGCAGCGGCCTCGCTCGTCATAGCCTTTCTCGTTCGCACCCTCGCCCTGCCAGGTGATCCCCATCCCCAGTTTTTCGCAAGCGATATTCACAAAGTCGCGCACGCTGTGCTGTTCACCCGTGGCGATGACAAAGTCTTCGGGCTCTGCCTGCTGCAGCATCAGCCATTGCATCTCCACGTAGTCGCGGGCGTGTCCCCAGTCGCGCAGCGAATTCAGATTGCCCAAAAACAGCGACTCCTGTAGCCCGGCTTTGATGCGCGAAAGTCCGCGGGTAATCTTGCGCGTCACAAAGGTCTCGCCCCGCACCGGAGACTCGTGGTTGAACAATATTCCGTTGCAGGCATAAATCCCGTAGGCCTCGCGATAGTTCACCGTGATCCAGAAAGCGTACAACTTGGCCGCCGCATACGGCGAGCGTGGATAAAACGGCGTGCTCTCCGTCTGCGGAGTTTCCCGTACCAGCCCATACAACTCCGAGGTCGAGGCCTGATAGAAGCGCGCCGTCTTCTCCATCCCCAGAATGCGAATGGCCTCCAGCACGCGCAGGGTGCCAATGCCGTCGGCTTCTGCCGTGTATTCCGGCTCCTCAAATGAAACCCCAACGTGACTCTGTGCCGCCAGGTTATAGATTTCGTCCGGCTGCACCACCTGCATCACCCGTACCAGGCTGCTGGAGTCCGTCATGTCCCCATAATGTAGAAAGAAGCGGCGGTCCCGGTCATGCGGGTCCTGGTACAGATGATCGATCCGGTCTGTGTTAAACAGCGAACTGCGGCGCTTCACTCCATGAACTTCGTACCCCTTGGAGAGCAGCAGCTCGGCCAGATACGATCCATCCTGCCCGGTGATACCGGTGATCAACGCCTTCTTCTTCATCTTTTTCCTAACCTTTGGCAGCGTGATTTCACAACTGGCAGGCCATACCGCATTGTAAGCGAGGGTGGCCCATTCAAGCCCTTCTTTTGGGCTTGAATGGGGCTGTTGACTCAGTCTTCGCTCTTTCCTTTTGCTCGCTCCGCGGCTAGTCCTACTTCACCGCTCCCACCATCAGATCGCTAGGCCCAGGCAGGTCGATCCGGCTTACCTCATCGATTCCCGCCGCCTTCATCCACTCCGCGTATTCGCTTTCGCTGTAACTGGCGCCGCCGTCCGTGGCCACCAGCATGTTCAGCGAGAACAGCGCCGCGAATTGCGGCCCGGTCTTGTCGGGATTCAGGATGAAGTCCTGCACCACCAGGCGTCCCTTGGGAGCCAGTGCCCGTTGGGCGCGGCGGAAGATGTCCCGGTTTTGCTCCTCGGAAAACATATGGCAGATCGCGTTCAGCATAATAATGTCGTAGCCGGAACCAAAGTCGTCCTCCAGCATATTTCCCGGACGAAGCCTGACTTGCGCCGCCACTCCTGCCTTGCCGATGTATTCCGTAGTCAGCGGCACCACCTCGGCCACATCGAGAATTTCGCACTGTATCTCCGGAGAAGCCTTGGCGAACGCGATCGAGTATGCGCCCGAGCCGCCGCCGAGATCGAGCACCCGCCGAACCCCAGCCGTTCCCAGAGCCTTCAGCACCAGTGCCGCCCGATCTTTCGCGATGCGCTCCATGGCGCCAATGAAGTTCCGCGTCCATTCCGGGTTATCCTCGCGATCCCCCGGAACGCGGGTGCCACTGCGCACCGCATCGGTCATCGTGCTCCAGCGATGCCAGATGTTGGCAAAGTGCAGCAGTCCATTGCGCTGGTTGTCCTTGGAACCTTGCACAAAGTAGCGTGCTGACTCAGCCGTGTTCCTGTAATCCTCACTGTTCTTGCCCAGCAGTCCCAGCGAGACCAGCGCATCGAGCAGCATGCCTGCCCCGCGGGCATCGGCGTTGATCTTTGCCCCGATCTGTTCGGCACTGGCTCCGTCGCCGACAGCGGTGAAAATGTCGAGTTCCAGCGCCGTAAGAATGCAACGGCTCGGCATATACCCCCGAATCATCCGATCGATGTCTTCGGGCAGCATCCCGGCTTTATCGTGGGCAGCCATCGCCGCGCGAAACTTCTCCCGATGCTCCACCGACATCGCCTTCATCGCGGCGGCGTCATCCCATACCAGACGATCCACCGCTTTCCCCTGCCGCAGGTGCGCCTCAACGATTTCCGGCACATCAGCCGCCCGCACCCACCGGTACCATACCCCCGCCGGATAAACGACCATCACCGGACCTTCATCGCAAAGTCCCATGCACCCGCAAGTGGTGAGTTGAACCTCGTTGTCGAGCCCGCGCCCCTGAATCTCGCGATCGAGTGCGTCGAGCACAGCCCGTGACCCATTGGCCGGGCAGCAGGGAATGCCTTCTGGTTTTTGTTGTGTGCAGACGAAGAGATGAATGCGGAACGGTTCCATCGCGGCTCTCCAATCGTAGTCTTTAATGTTACCCCGTTGCCGCGAGGATTCGGAGTCCGTTATGGGAATGTCGTGTACTTTGAATTGCCGAGTGATTGTGGTGCGTGTGTTCGCGAGGGTTTTTGGTATTTTGTGGAGTACATCTTTGAGGTGTCATGCTGAGCACCGCGAGGGACCCGCCTCTGCTCTGAAGCAGGTTTTCAGAATGGCGACTGGTGATGCTTCTTCCAGTTCTTTGTCGCCTTCTGCGACGACTTGCGATCTTTCTTCAGTTGCTTTTTGTTCTTCTTCGCTAACTTCTTCGCGTTCTTCTCCGCCTGTCGATTCGCGGAGTTCGCGCTGGCATGGGCCAGGCTCGGCACTGCCAGCGGCAGAGCCAAAAACAATAGCAGAATACAAGTAATAACTTTCTTCACAGACTCTCCATGAAAGTAGTTCCTGCCGGAATTCTACCGCAAGCCTACTCTAACCGTCTTTGACTAACCCTGCGTTGCTACTTACTATGTCTTGCATGAAAACGATGCTGCTGCTCACCCTCGGCGCTTCGCTCTTCGCTTCCGCCCAGACCCAAACCTTCTCCACCTACGTCGGAGATGTGAAGATCACTCCGCTCTACCACGCCAGCACTCTCATTCAGGCCGGAGGCAAAACCATCTACATCGACCCGGCCAAGCCCGCAAAACTCGCCGGACTTCCCAAAGCCGACCTCATTCTGATCACGCACCTGCACGCCGATCACTTCGATCCCGAAGCCATCTCGGCCCTCAGCCAGGACACCACGGAGATACTCGCTCCCGCCTCGGTCGTCGAAAAGTTTCCCTCCGCCCAACCCATCGCCAACCATCAGTCCCGGCAGTGGCAGCAGTGGAACATAGAAGCCGTCCCCGCCTACAACCTCACGCGTGGTCCCGCCGCCGGACAGTTTTATCATCCCAAGGGACGCGACAATGGTTACGTCCTCACCTACGGAGGCAAGCGCTTCTACTTCTCGTCTGACACGGAAGGCATCCCCGAGATGCGCGCCCTCAAGAACATCGACGTCGCCTTCGTCTGCATGAATCTCCCCTACACCATGCCTCCCGACGAAGCTGCCGACGCGGTTCGGGCCTTCCACCCGAAAATCGTCATCCCCTATCACTACCGGGGCTCTGACCTGAAAGTCTTCCAGCAAGACTTAGCCGGAACCGACATCGAGGTCCGTCTCCTCGATTGGTATCCCAAGTGAGAACGATTAGCTGGAAAGACACTGATTGTGAAGCGAAACGATTACCAGCGAGTCAATGGTTCGCAACCATGTACCATCTGGTTACAACGGGGCCTCCAATGGTTACCCAATGAGTGAATCGTTCCTGCCCAAACGATGTACCGATTGGTCAATCGTTGCCGTCTCCGGAAGCCAGAGCCCTATTGCACTTGCTGCAGCCGCGCAATCAGCTTTTGAGCCAGATTTTCCTCGCTCTCCGACCACAGCACCCGTCCGGTCGTATTGCAGTTGCGCTCCACCCGATGGGTGAACTCGATCAGCGCCGCCACGTTCGCTTTTACCCGCAGCGCATCTTCCGCGTTCAACTCCACGCCTTCGTGCAGAAAAGGAAAATCCAGTCCGAAGTCGATCAGGATATGTCCGCGCTCGGCGAACGCCCCTTCATCGAACTCCAGTCCCTGCACGGTGAAAACCACTTTCTCCGGACGCAGCACCCATTCCTTGCTGTCGGCGTCGAGCATCCACAAATCCCAGTACGCCTCCAGGCTCACCGCAAAATCCACCTGCGCGTACTCCCGTAGCGCCTCCGCCGCTTTCTCGCCGCTAACTCCCGGGGAGAAGCTCTCCTCAAACAAAGTAGGCTCGGCCCAGTCCACCGGTTGCACCGAAGCATATTGCACGCCGCTGCGGCTCTCGGAAAAAGGGAAGTGCCGCAACACTTCCACCAGCCGAGGCAGCATCAACTCCGCATCAAAGCCCGGAAACCAGAGGCTGAGGTTCAATGTATCCGCCATCCCTGCTACCTCCTCGGAGTGCCGCGGCCCCGCGCCAGTGTTGACTGCGAGCAATCTGCTCCGTCCGCGTCTCCGCCATCCATGCTACCCTACCGTAGCCGTCGTCGCGAGTGCATCGCACTTGCGCTGATGCTTGCGTGAGCTACCGGTCATTTCCACAGATCTAGGCTGCTCCGCTTTGACACGCTGTCATACGATTGCTAGTATGAATCAGGTCGTACCACCCTCCTAGCTGCGTCCCCGTCGTCTAGCCCGGCCTAGGACACCGCCCTTTCACGGCGA
>CAZLZA010000017.1:0-67838 GCA_964563875.1 uncultured Acidobacteriaceae bacterium | reverse complement strand
AACAGCATGTACGGCGCCTGCCCGGAGTGCAACGGGCTGGGCTCGAAGTATGATTTCGATCCGGCGAAGGTGATCGTCGATTGGTCCAAGCCGCTGTTGGATGGCGGACTGGGCCCGGGCGCCGGGTCAGCATCGCTGCAGACAATGGTCAAGCGCGCCGCCGATGAAAAAGGCATCGATCTGTCCACGCCATTCGAGCAGCTTCCGGAGGAACAACAGAAGTTTTTGCTCTACGGTGATCAGGCGAAGCGCGCCCGCTCCGGCTTCAAGGGCATCCTCGCCTTCCACAAGCACACGCTGGAAGAGGTAACCACCGAGGCCTATCGGGAATACCTGATGCAGTACATGTCGGCCACACCATGCCCGGTCTGCCAGGGACGACGGCTGCGCCCCGAGAGCCTTGGCGTCAAAGTGAACGGCATGAGCATCGCCGAATTCACCGCGCTTCCCATCAGTCGCGCCGTGGACGCGGCGGCGAAAATCGAGTTGAGCGGGCGCGACGAACAGATCGCCGGGCGTATTGTGGCCGAGATCCGGGAGCGCCTGGGATTTCTGAACCACGTCGGCCTGGGATACCTTGCGCTGGATCGCTCGGCGGCAACCTTGAGCGGAGGCGAAGGGCAGCGCATCCGGCTGGCAACGCAGATTGGTTCCAAGCTGCGGGGGGTGCTGTACGTGCTCGACGAGCCCTCCATCGGCCTCCATGCGCGCGACAATGAGAAGCTGCTGCAATCGCTGGAAGCGCTGCGCGACCTGGGCAACACCGTGCTCGTGGTGGAGCACGATGAGGTGACCATCCGGCGCGCCGATTACGTGATCGACCTGGGGCCGGGCGCGGGCAAACTGGGCGGAGAGTTGGTGGCTGCCGGGACTCCGGCGGAGATCGCGCAGGTCCCCGGTTCGCTGACCGGGCAATATATCTCCGGGCAAAAGACGATTCCGGTGCGCGATGAGCGGCGCAAAATCAACGGTCACTCGATCATGGTGCTGGGCGCGCGCGCCAACAATCTCAAGAACATTGACGTGGGCTTTCCGCTGGGGGTGATGACGGTGGTGACCGGCGTCTCGGGCTCCGGTAAATCGACGCTGGTGAACGACATTCTGTATGCGGCGCTGGCGCAGAAGTTGTACCGGTCGCGGCAGGAGCCGGGGCCGCACAAGTCGATCAGCGGAGTCGAGGAGATCGACAAGGTGATCCGCATCGACCAGTCGCCGATTGGCCGCACTCCGCGCTCGAATCCCGCCACCTACACCGGTGTGTTTACCCAAATTCGCGAGCTGTACTCCATGTTGCCGGAGTCGCGCGAGCGTGGCTACAAGGCGGGACGCTTCTCCTTCAACGTCTCCGGCGGACGCTGCGAGGCCTGCCAGGGCGAAGGCGAGCGGCGGATTGAAATGAATTTTCTGCCCGACGTGTACGTGCTCTGCGAGGTCTGCGGCGGCAAGCGCTACAACCGCGAAACCCTGGCCGTACGCTACAAGGGATACAGCATCGCCGACCTGCTCGACACGCCGATCAGCGAAGCGCTGACCGTGCTTGAGAACATCCCCCAGGCTCGGCAGAAGCTGCAGACGCTGGTCGATGTGGGCTTGGGATACATTCACCTCGGCCAATCTTCCGTGACCCTGAGCGGCGGCGAGGCACAGCGCATCAAATTGGCGCGCGAGTTGAGCAAACGGCAGACCGGGCGCACTCTCTACCTGCTCGACGAGCCGACTACCGGCTTGCACTTTGAGGATGTGAACCGCTTGCTGGAGGTGCTGCACCGGCTCACCGATCTCGGCAACAGCGTCATCATCATCGAACACAACCTCGATGTGATTCGCAATGCGGACTGGATCATCGACCTGGGACCCGAGGGCGGAGAAGAAGGCGGAAGAATCGTGGCGCAAGGCACCCCGGAGCAGGTCGCCAAGGTGAAAAAGAGTTACACCGGACAGGCGCTCAGCACGCCGGCGCACTAGCGATAAATTCCGCACGAAACTCCAGGTCACCAGCCGCGCCGAGCTCCGCCGAGCACACGCGCCGGGAGGAAGATTACTGCCCGGATCAATTCGAGCACGCCATCCACGGCAATTCCGACAATGCGAAACGGCAACAACAACAGCCACACGATGGGATAGACAAGAATGGCCAACAGCGCAATTGGCCAGCAGAAAAAGAGCAGAATCAGCCAGAGGAACAAAGCCATAATGCACCTCTCAGGCATATTACGCACGGCAGAGGCAGAAGGTTCCGTGACTGGCGCAACCGAGGGGCGGGAGAAATCGCGCCGCTCGGTTGCGCTTTAGCTGGCGGCCGATGTAGCCAATGCGCGCTTGTCGGTTTTGCCGCTGAGCGTTCGCGGCATCTGCGTAACGAAGGAGAAGCTGCGCGGAATTTTGTGTTGCTCCAGTAACTGGCGGCACGAGGAGCGCAAGGCCGCTTCGGTGAGTGTGGCACCGGGACGGAGCTGCACGAAGGCATGCAGGCGCGCCCCATGCTTCTCATCCGGAAAGGCAATCACGGCGGATTCTTCCACGCCGTCAATCGTCTCCAGCGCGTTCTCGACCTCCGAGGGATAGACCTTTTCGCCAGAGACCTTCACCAAGTCATCAGCCCGGCCCACCAGGAACAGAAAACCATTGGCGTCGAGATAACCTTTATCGGCAGTATGGAGGATGCCATTGCGAATCTTCTGCGCCGTCGCCTGCGGGTCGCCCAAGTAGCCGAGCATCACCGAGGGACCGGAGACACAGACCTCGCCGACTTCGCCCGCGGGAAGGATCTCATCGCTTTCACCGCGAATGGTGACCTGGATATTCGGCAACGGCCTGCCCACCGAACCTGCGCAATTGTCCTCCGGCAGACTGAAGGCGACCACGGGGGATAACTCGGTGGTACCGTAACCCTGCACCAGGCGGTGCCCAAAGCGTTCCTGAAATTCCTGGGCAATTCGCTCCGGCAAACGCTCAGCCCCGGCAATGCACAGCCATAAGGAACTGGCGTCGATTGTGGTTGGCTCCTTGGTCAAGACGCGGTATTGCCCCGGCACCGCAATCAGGCAAGTGACGCGATGTTTTTCGATGAGCTGCAAAATCTGGCGCGGGATAAAGCGCTCCGGCACGACCTCCGAGGCACCTTCGGTCAGCGGCAGCAGGGTGGTGACCGTGAGCCCGTAGGCGTGGAAGAGCGGCAATACGGCAAGCATTACCTGGGCATTATCAAAGCCCGTGGCCTGCTTCAATCCGTCGATGTTGGCGAGAATATTAGCTTCGCTGAGCGCCACTGCCTTAGGGCGTCCGGTGGTTCCGGAGGTGTAGAGCAACACGGCCGGTCCGGATGGCACCGACTGCTGAGGAACCTGACTGGGCTCGAATTCAGCGGAAGCGTCGCCGATCCAGCATTGCATTCCGACGGCCAGCATGTGAGGCACGAATTCCTCGCCGGTGATGACCAGATCGACTCCGGTCTCCATGGCCATGAGTTTGAGCAGCGGAGGCGGAGCCAGAGTGGGGAGCACGGCAACTGTCTTGCCCGCCCAGAGAGCCCCCAGCAGAAGCGGAGCGAACTCCGGCTTATTCGAGTACAGCAACGCGACGGTGGGTCCCGGCACGCGCTCCGAGATCCGGCGGGCAACACTGGCAGCCCTCCGCTCCAACTCGGAGTAGGAAATCGAATAGTCCGTGCCGATGATCGCGAGGCGCTCCGGATAGCGGCTGACCGCCTCCCGGAAGCGCTGGAGAATGGCGCTAGTCTGCATACGGTTGACTCATTTGCTCGGCTCGTGGATGGTTACTAAGCCGAGCCAGTTTAGCACGCAGCTACCCGCGGCACGAGGGGCAGGCTCCTAACGTAGTGCGAAGAGATCGAAAAGCTGCGAAATTTATTCCGCGCCTAAGTTCAGCACATATCGTCGGCACACCCTAGGGGATGGACGCCGGAGCTGGGGGCAACGTGCAGAGGCGTTCCGGAAGCGTGGCGGCCAGAGTCAGCGAGCGGGCAACCCGGTTGATCCACTCCGTAGCGGCATCTTCCGGCTCGAATCCGGCGCATGGACCAGCCTGTGCGATGCCAGCGGTAATGGTGACCGCGATGGGTTCGAGAGCCTCGCGCAACTGGCCCACCAAGGCCTCGGTTTCGATCGCGTCCATACGGGAGAGCAGCAGCGCGACGGTGTCGCGCTCATAGCGAAAAGACATCGCCTGATCCTGCGCCACCGAGCGCAGGGTTCGCACCAGCTCGGCGACGGCATTCTCGGTTTGCGAGGCGGATGTCAGCGAAGCTACCTGGAGCAGGGCGAGGGTACTGCAGAGCTCGCCCCCGGCGCGCTGGCGGCCAAGCTCGGCGACGACGGCGTCGAGATAGGAGGAACGCTTCAGCAAGCCGGTCTTTTCTTCCGCTACCCCGAGGGTTGACACTAGCGAACGCAAGCGGGCACCGTGGACCGCGATCGCCACCTGATCTGCCAGCGAGCGCAGCAGCGCAAGATCGTCGGCGGACCAGCGGCGGCGCGCGCCGCACTGCTGCACGATGAACAATCCGATGGGCTGGTCCTCGCTGAGCAGCGACAGAACTACCAGCGAGTGCACGTTCAGGCGGGTCAGCTCCTGACGAATGGGCGAAAGCGGCTCGGAAAGCTGTACGTCGGCGGCGCGGAATACCGGCTCAATCGAGGTGAGGCGCTGACTGAGCGCGAGCAGGCGAACCATGGCGGTGCGTTCGGATTTGGGCACCTCCGGCGAACAATACTCGACCACCAGCGAAGGCGGTTTGCCGGGGGTGGCCAAGGCGGCGAGGCAGCGGCTGTATTGCCAACGTGCGCCAATCTGGTTTACCGCCGTCACCAGCACGGAGCGCGGGTCGCTCTGGCGCGCAATGAGGCGGCTGACCTCGGCAGCGCGCACCATGCCATCGGCGGCGCGATTGCGCTCCATGGGCTCTTCACGCGGGGTGGGCGCCGCCAGTCCGGCGTTGATGAAGAGCTGCCGTACCCGCGGATTGCCGTCCAGTTCAGCCTCGAAGGATTGTTTGAGCTGCTCAATCTTTTGCAGCGCTTTGTCGCGCATCCCGTATTGGAGAAAAATCTCCGCCTGCAGAATCAGATCTTCAAAGAGACGAGGCGCAGGAGCCTCCGGCGAGCTCTCTTCCTCCAACGTGACCGTAATCTGCTCCGGCGGATTGACCCCGAGGCGCTTCGCCACCCGCTGCAGCCTCTCCTCCGGAGCGTGGCCGGCGAGTTTCTCCATACGTTCCTTGTGTGCGGCCTCGTACGGATCGATATCCACAGCACGGTCCAGCGCATCGATTGCTTTGGCGAAGTTGCCCGCGTCAAAGTAGAGTTCGAAGAGTCGGGAGAGTACCTGGGAGTACTCAATCTCGCGGTTGGCGCTGTTGTAGAGTTCAGCAAGATATTCAAAGAAAGCAATGCTGGACTTGCTCTTCTCGGCAATCTGGGCCATGTCCTGCATGAACTCATGGCGGCGACCAGCCTTGCGATAAAACTCTTCGAGGCGGCGGGCGAGAGCCAGCGCGCGATCCACCCGGCCACAGTCCATCAATCCGCCGATGATGGAATGCAGCGTCACCAGATATGCGCTGGGGTTGCGCTCGAACATTCCCCAGGCGAACGGTTCCGCCTCCTCTACGCGCCCCACCGCCAGCAGGGCGAGCGCATAGGGCTCACGCGCCTCGACGGGGCTGGAGGGATAGGTGGCGAGCGGCCGCAACAATTCAATGGCCTCCGCCGGACGGCTCTGAGTAATCAGCGAGCGGCCATGCCCCAGGCGTGCCGCCATGTTGGAAGGATCATTTTTATGGGCGCGCTCATACGCATCGGAAGCATCCTGGCCTAAGCGCTCCAGCATAATGCCAAGATGGACCAGCGCGGCGGCGGCGAGAACGGGCTCATGCAAGGCTTCCGAAATGCGCGCCTGCTCGCGGAAATCCTCCAGCCGGGGGTCAATTTCGAGCGAGTGGGTGATGCACTCCAGCGCGCGGCGCGGGTCGGCAAGCCGCTGAAACTCCTGAAATGCGATGCGGTAGGCTTCGGCGGCTTCCCGGCGGTTGGTTTTTTCGCACAGGTCGGCGTACTGGCTAACCAACTCCGGGTCCAGAGCTTTCATGCGCTGTAGTTTGCGGAAGACCACGGCAGCATTGCTGAGCTGCTTGTTCTGGATGGAATTGGCAAAGATGCGGCGAAGCAAGTCTGACGCCAGGCCCAGCTGGCCGATTGAGATACTCAGATCGGCAGCCTTCTGCAGCAGTTGTTCGTTCTGCGGCTGCAACTCGAGGGCGGAGCGGAATTCCGCCAAAGCAAGCTCCGGCTTTCCCTTTTCCAGATACTTTTCAGCGCGCTCAATTAATTTACTGGGATCGGGCATCGTTGCTAGCGATTCTAAGCCGCAATGCAGGTTGGCGCACATCTCGTAAGTTTGGAAAATGGACTTAACGGGGTATCCACTTAGACACACGAAAGCCCGGTCCCATTGACACTTCGCTTTTTATTCGCCAGAATATGGGAATTCTTGTGGGTGGACGAAAGGTCGGCCATGGCTTTGACTAAGCGGCAGCGCCAGATGTACGACTTCATCGCGGAATTCGTCGAGAGCAACGGCTACTCTCCCTCCTTCGAGGAAATCGGCGCCGCGATGGGCCTCAGCTCGCTCGCCACGGTACACAAACACATCAACAATCTTGAAACGAAACGGTTACTGCACCGCGACTATAACCGCAGCCGCTCCATTGACGTGCTGCCCCTGCCGGAAGGAATTCCGGCTCGGGCGCGCCCTATTGCCGCCAGTTCATTCGAACTGCCGCTGGTCGGACGCATCGCCGCCGGCAAGCCCATTGAGCAGGTGGAGACTCCAGAAACCATCTCGCTTACCGACTTCACCCGCGGCAAAGACGTCTTCGTACTCCAGGTGATGGGCGAGAGCATGCAGGACGAACACATCATGAACGGTGACTACGTTCTGGTGGAGAAGACCGAGAGCGCGCGGGAAGGCGAGATCGTGGTGGCCCTGGTGAACGGCTCGGAGACGACGCTGAAACGCCTCTACCACGCCGGTAAGCAGATTCGCCTGCAACCCTCCAACGCGGCGATGCAACCGATTATGGTTCCGGCCAACGCCGTGCGGGTGCAGGGGCGAGTGGTAGCCGTGCTGCGAAAGTACTAGAGCCGTCGGCAAACATTCCACAACCGCGATGGCAGCTACTGTGGCGGCGTCTCCCCGGCGATGGGAAAAAACACCTTGAAGGTGGCGCCGCATTGCGGCTGGCTATCCACGGCGATGAAACCACCGCTCTGCTTTACGATCCCATACACGGTGGCTAGCCCCAGTCCGGTGCCCTTGCCGGCATGCTTCGTGGTGAAGAATGGCTCAAAGATATGCTGCTGCGTTTCATGATCGATGCCAAAGCCTGAGTCGGCCACGGTGAGCACTGCGTAAGAGCCGCAAGGCGGAAGACAAGCTTCTGGTGCACTCTCATCCAGATGCGCGCTGGAGGTAGAGATGCTCAGCTTGCCGCCGTTGGGCATGGCATCCCGGGCATTCACCGCGAGGTTCATCACCACCTGCTCGATCTGGCTGGAGTCAGCGCGAATCGCGCCGATCCCAGGCTCGATGTCAAAACGAAGGGTGATATCGTCACCGAGCGCACGGCGCAAAATCAGCTCGGTCCCGGTGAGCACCGCATTCAGATCGATAATCCGTGGTGCCAGTACCTGATGCCGGCTGAAGGCCAGCAGCTGGCGCGTGAGGGCGGCAGCGCGGTCGGTGGCATGACTGATCTCCTCGGCTGCCTTACGCACCTCGTTTGGCAATGTCTCGCACAGGCCAATGGCCTCGCTGCTGCAGCCGATCACCATCAGCAAGTTGTTGAAGTCATGGGCAATGCCTCCCGCCAGCCGTCCGATGGCCTCCATCTTCTGAGTTTGCCGAAGCTGAATTTCCAGGGCCCGGCGCTCGGTAAGATCGATGGCGGCGCAAAGCACCGCCGGACGATTGCCCAAAACGACGCGTGCGGCCGAGTAATCGATCCAGCGCAGTTCGCCATCCTTGCGGATCATGCGCACTTCCCAGCGTTTCTGAACCGCCTCGCCGCCCGCCCGCCGCTTGGCGCGTTCCTGCACCTCCGCCTGCTCCTCCGGAGGAAATAACTCCCAGACGGAGCGATCTAAGATCTCACTGCGGGAGTAGCCAAAGATCGACTCGAACGCCGCATTGGCATAGAGAAACACACCATTGTCGTGAATGAAGATTGCCGTGGGAACGGTCTCCGCCAGAGTGCGGAACTTGGCCTCATTTTCCGCCAGCGCCAGTTCAGCCTTCGAGCGGGTAATGAACTGGCCGAGGTGGGCGCAAATCCCCTCCAGCAGATCGCGCTGGTTGGAGTCAGGCAGCGGCTTGTGGGGCGCGAGCAGTTCAAGAACGCCCAAAACTTGCTTCTGCGTATCCACAATCGGAAATACAGCCAGCTCTCCCTCACGCAACCTGCAGTCACCTCTGACCGCACAAGGGTCAGGCGGATGAACGTCGCTGATCCAGATGGCGCGGCCATCGCGAACCACCCGCTCGGCATTGATGGTGCAATTTGCTGCCATACTTTGGGGATTGCCGCAGCAGCTAAGCGTAGGCATGTAATGGCCATGGACGCATTCCACCCTGTCGTCGCACACTTGCCAGAGGCGTACAGCATCCCAACCCAGCGCTTCGGCGATGGCGGGCAGCAACCATCGCGCAGCCTGCTCCACCGTGGCCTCGGTCGCCAGAATCCGCGTCGTCTCCAGGCGCAGGTTGCGATAGCGGGTCTGGCGGTTCACTTCGGTCAGATCGCGGTAAATCGCGACCAGGCCACCGCGAAATCGTCCTGAGGCAATCGGCTGTGAGCTGACCTCCACCTCGAGCAGGGTGCCGTCGCGGCACAGCCGGCGGGTTTCCCGGCGATAGATGCCACCTCGCTCCAGCACTTCAAGGCTCGATTCGAATTCGTGCTCCAGACCAGGAGGAACCAGTGCCTCCGGCGTTTTCCCGTGCAAATCCTCGATGCAGTAACCAAACATCTGCTGGAAACGGAGATTGATCTGCACAAACCTGTGTTCGGTATCGAGAATCGCGAGGCCGTCAAACGCCGAATCCAAAAGCTCATCGAAGGTGAGTTGTGCCGGAACGTTGAAGTCAGCGCAGGGCTGGGCCAGAATGAGGCGTTGCTGTCCCACCCCCGCCAGCGAAGCGGCGGAGAAGAGCCACGGGTTCGCTTCCCGGTTGAGCCGTGCATGAAAGCCGACCTGTTGCTGGGGCGAACGTAAGCGGGCAAGCAAACCATCATCCAGCCGGACAGGAAAAAGCGATGCGAACTCCACATCATCGGAAATGGCGCTGGCCGCAGCATTGCGCTGCAGAATTCGAAGCAGGACGCAATCCACTATCCATGCGGGACCGGGCAGGGCATCCAATAACCGGCGCGCTCCAACCGAAACCGGGTCGGAGGCCAAAGAGTGAAGAGGCATGAATTATCCCATTAGATTGCAAACAATCTAAGTCTTGCGCTCTGAGCTTACTACAGAAGAATGTTTCCGAAAAACCGGGATTACCGGCCAAAATACCCAATTCGGGCTGCGCCGGAAAAAGCCCGGCCGAGGCCGGGCTGACGGTGCAAGCTCACGCTCTGCTCAGGCGAGCTTTTCCAACGCCTTTTCGATGGTTTCCTTGGGCACAAACCCGACGATCTGCTCCTGCACCTGGCCGCCTTTGAAGACCAGCAAGGTCGGAATGCCACGCACCCCATAACGTTGCGGGGTCGCCGTATTGCGGTCCACATCCATTTTGGCAACTTTGACCTTGCCTTGATAGGACTTTGCAATCTCATCCACCACTGGGGCAAGGGCGCGACAGGGACCGCACCAAGTGGCCCAGAAATCAATCAGCACAGGCTGCTCACTTTTGAGCACCTCCTGATCGAAGTTTGCGTCGGTTACTTCCAGAATTGCATCGCTCGCCATGCTTCCTCCAGTCCCTCATTGAAGACTTCTCTGCCGCTGCATCGCCGAGCGGCACGGCTAAAGGTTTATCGTAACACTTCAATTTGATGCTCTGGCATGGCTTTGGACGCAGAACGCGTCCGGAGAGCTGAAATCGTACCATCCTGAAACGTGAAGAGGCGTCCTGATTTCAGGACGCCTTTGGTAAGCCCCTCCCCCGAAGAGCCACCTTCTTCACCAAAACAAAACGATTCTGTACCTAAATCGCGGGGACGTAAAGTATCGATCGTAACACTCCACTAACACTAACGATAGTGACGCTCCGCCTCGATTGTGTCGAAACGGTTACGGAAAGCATCAGCACCCACCCGGCGTAGCCTCACAAGGCCGCCTCTGCTTACAATGGAAGCGGAGGACTCATGCGCTATCTTGTAGCGGTTCTTGCTTTAGCCGGACTTCTGGTCTCCTGCTTTGCCTTGCGCGAGCACTTTCGCACCGAGCCTTCGCCATGCAGCATTAATGAACGGTGGGATTGCGGCGTGGTCAACCACAGCCCGTTCGCTGAAATCGCCGGGGTGGTTTCCGTGGTTAGTCCGAGTGCGTCTGATTTTATGGCCAAACACAGCTCGCTTACTGAAATCGCCGGAGTTCCCGTGGCCGTTCTTGGAATTGTGGGTTACGCCGCCATCGCGGGCTTTGCCTTGGCGCGGCGCTGGTGGATCGTGTTGCTGCTCACCACCGGGGCGGTTGGCTTCTCCATCTACCTCACCTACATCGAGGCGCGGATTCTGGAGACCTATTGCATCTGGTGCGTCACCTCTGCCGGAATCATTGCGCTCACCGAGATTGCGACCATCGTGGCGATCCTAAGAAGGCCGAAGCTGGCGGCCTGATCCGAAGTCATTCCCGGACAAATTTCGTGCCCATCGCTTACACTTTCCTAACGGCCCGGGGTAACGATGTCCTTGCTTGCGGAATTCGTCAAACAGACGGCGCTCGATGAGGGCTTCTCCCTGGCGGGGATTGCACCGGCCGCGCCGCTCCGCGAACTCGACTACTTCCCTGCCTGGATCGAAGCGGGATATCACGGCGAGATGGACTATCTCGCCAAGACCAACGACGCCGGAGAGCTGCGGCGGGCGGCGCTCGGAAACATTGCTCCGTGGGCGCACTCGGTGGTGGTCTGCGCTGCCAACTACAACTCGGCCGCGCCTTACTCCAAGCAGTGCACCGACCCATCGCGCGGATGGATTTCGCGCTACGCCTTTGTCGAATCGGACTATCACGAACTGTTGCTGCCGCGCCTCCGCCGCATCGAGAGCCGCATGGTGGAACGCATCGTCGCCGACGGCCACCCGAGTCCGCGCACCTGGTGCTACGTTGATACCGGTCCGGTGGTGGAGCGGGTGCTGGCCATGCACTCCGGCATTGGATGGACCGGCAAGAACACCTGCATTCTCAATCAGCAGCTTGGCTCGTGGCTTTTTCTCGGAGTCATTCTCAGCTCGCACCGTCTGCCGCCCGACCTTCCCGCAGCCGACCGCTGTGGCTCCTGCAGGCGCTGCCTGGACGCCTGCCCAACCCAGGCTTTGGTTGCGCCACGCCAGCTCGACGCCACCCGCTGCATCTCCTATCTCACCATCGAACAGCGCGGAGCGCCGCCGGAAGAGATGCGCGAAAAGATGGGAAGGCACCTGTTCGGTTGCGATATCTGCCAGGACGTTTGCCCTTGGAATCGCCGGGCTCCCATCGCGCTCGACCCGGCCTTCGCGCCACGTACCGAACTCGTCAATCCCTCCTTGGAGTGGATTTCCTGTATGAACATCGAAGAGTTCCGGCGCACCTTTCGCGGATCGCCGGTGAAACGCGCGAAGCTCAGCGGATTGTTGCGCAACGCCGCCATTGCCATGGGCAACAGCGGAGATCGTAAGTATCTGCCGCGCCTGCGCGAGCTAGCGCAGGATGAGAACCCCGTGGTAGCCGAAGCCGCCCGATGGGCGATGGCAAGATTGGAGATCCCCGATGCCGGCCCCGTTTTATAACCGATCCACCCCACTCCATAACCGATCCCCAATTTACGCCAGCCGACTATTTTCCCGCCGTCGTCTCGATGTGCGTGCCCGCCTCGTGGCACAGCACCCAACCGGCGAGCCCATCGTCATCCACGGGCGCACCTTCGATCTTTCGCGTAGTGGAGCCGGACTGACGCTCACCCGCCAACTGCCTTCGGGAACTGCCGTGGTGCTTTATTTACGTTTTCCCGATCTTGGCAAAGCGCTCTGCCTGCAAGCCGTCATCACCCGCTGCCAGGGATTCCGTGTGGGATTGCAATTCGTGCAGCCCACCGCCGAACAGCGAGTGTTGCTTTCCGAACTCTGTTACGCCTGAAGCGGACGGACTGCGCACCCAAACCGCGCATCCAAAAGGAAGTAGCCGGTTCTCGTCCGGCCCAGGGAGGAAACTGCCATGCGTGCGCGATGGTTGTTTCTGGCGCTGCTGCTGGGGTTCGCATCCACCGCGCTGGCGCAGCAGTGGTATTCCATGCAGACCGCTCACCTCATCAGCTATTCCGAGGGCAATGACCGGGGAGCCCGCGACGCAGCCCTGCGCGGCGAACAACTTATCGCCGTCTTCGGAGAGCTCTTTCATCGCACCAATCTCACCTTCTCCACCCCACTGCGCGTGCAGGTTGTTTCCTCGATGAATGGGTCTCTCAGCAACGCGCTAGTGCGCACCCCGGCCGCCAATTTTGTGATCGTCACGCCTTCAGAATCGAAATTATTGCCGATGGCGGCAAGGTCCATCGCTGTGCTGACTCTGGAAGATAACTATCCGCGCGCGCAGCCGTGGTTTGATTCCGGAATTGCCAGCTACCTGGCCGGAGTACGTTTTACCGACGATCAGATGGAGCTCGGCGCGCCGCCGCCGGACATTGTTCTGACGGACGGCGTACTGCCGCGCTCCGGCGAATGGATTCCGTTGGCCAAGCTGTTTGAGATCAATGACCTTTCGCGGCTTTCCAGCGCGCAACGCGCAACCTTCGAGGCCGAATCCTGGGCGGTGGTGCAGTGGCTGATCGGCAGCAGCCGCCTGGCCCAGGCAGGCGTGTACTTGAACGCGGTGCAGTCGCGCGGGACAACGCCGGAGCGAGCCCTGGCCGAAGCATTTTCTATGGGCTTCGACGATCTCGACCGGGAGGTGCGCGAATCGCTCAACAAACTCTCCGCAAAGAAAATGCCCGCGCCGCGCGTCGAGGTCAAACTCTTCCGGTCGCGGAAGATTTCCGCTGCCGACGCCCACGTGTTCCAGGCGACACTTTCGCTGTTTGGTCCTGAGGCGGATCGCACGCGGAACGAGCTGGTCGCGTTCATGCGCCAGAACCAGGAAAACGTCGAGGTGCATCGCGCCCTCGCCTGGGCCTACCTTTCGCATCATGACCTGGATAACGCGGTGGAGCATATTCGCCGCGCGCTGGCCCTGGACGATTCCGATCCTGCGATGCATTACCTCTACGCGCGGTGGGTGAATCAGGGCGAGGAAGACAATATCCGCATCGAATCGGCGGAACCGCGCATGAGCACCGAGTTGAAGGCTGCGCTGAAGTTGGACCCGAACTACGCCGCCGCTTTGGAGTTGCTGGGGTTGGCAGAGTTAAGCAGCGGCAACACCAAACCGGCACTGGCAAACCTCCAGCGCGCTTCGGCGCTGCGTCCGCGCAGCGACCGTTACTATTTGAACCTGGCGCGCGCCTACGAAGCGGCGGGCAATCTGGATGCGGCGCGCAATCTGGTGCTTTACGCGCGCGCGGGAAGCGATGTCGCAGTCTCGGCCGAGGCCGCCGAAATGCTCAACGAACTCGGCCACCAGAAGAAGCGGCAACAGCAATGGGAAGCCATGGGAATGCAGCCCGATGCCGCCGCGACGCCCAGCAAATACGATAATCTGCAGGACGCCATTGCGGAAGACGAGAAGGCCGAGGCTGCAGGCAAGAGCCCTGGAGCGGCACCGGACACACGAAAAACCGAATACATGAAGGGCCGTATTGTCGGTGTCGAGTGCGGGGCAGCGCCGCAAGCAATCCTCCGCGTGAGTTCAGCCGGGCGCACCTGGCAGATGCACGTGGCCGACCGCAACACGATCGTTCTCATCGGAGTGGATCACTTCGACTGCACCTGGCACGACACCCCCGCATCGATCAATTACAAGCGCAGCGGAAATCTTCAGGGCGAGCTGGTGTCGCTGGAGACACATTGATAGATGTAAATGGAGAGAACGCCAATGAAAAGGGCCCTTGCGGAACAAGGGCCTTCCTAAAGAATAAGTACCAAACCAAAAATTATCCGCGGCTCACGTTCTGAGCCTGTAATCCCTTCGGCCCTTTCACGCATTCGAACTCGACTGTTTCGCCTTCGTTCAGCGTGCGATAACCGTTTTCCTGAATAACAGAATAATGCACAAAAACATCTTCCCCTGTGCTGCGCTGAATGAATCCGTACCCTTTCGCACCGTTAAACCACTTGACTGTGCCCTTCTCCTTCACGACTTACTCCTTTCGCATCTTTCAAAGAAACAGTATTTCGAAACGCCAAGTTCAAGCTTCCGTCACAGTCTGTAACCGACCAGTACGCAAATCCGGATTCCAGTGTCTTTTAAGCCCCACAGCGTCAGGCCAGGGAGGAAAAGATACTGGAATCCGGATTTGAATGTTGAGCTGACTGCAAACTGCACATCCACTTATTCCTTCACTCGCCGCGGCAATGAAGCGCCGCAGCGTAATTCAGTAGGCAAAGAAGGTTTACCGCAACCTGCTCTGCTTGGCAAGTGAATGTTACTGGAAGAGGAGAAATTATACGAAGTATCGCCTAAAAAGATGACAATTTTACACTAGACAAACCCGAAGCTTGCGGAACAACTCAGGTATTCCGAGGCTGAGGGACTGCTCGCCGAGCTGATTTCGCTACAATAGGAAGAGACATCATGACAAGCGACAGTACATCGATCGCCGCGGCGACCGCCGTGGCCCCCGGCATTTCTTCTACAGATGACGATCCTATTCAACAACTGCGCAGTTCCATGCTGCAAACCTTGCGGCGCAATGGTATGTCCACACTGAAATATCTGGGCACCACCGAGGTACACACGTACGCGTTTTCGGTGGCCGCGAACGCAATCCTTTCTTTCTTTCCCGCGGCGGTTCTGCTGCTGACGATCAGCCGGCGTGTCTTTCATTCGCCTTCGATGGTGAGCGCGATCAAGCGGATGCTGGCGGCGTATCTGCCAAGCAATCAGGGGTTTATTGTTTCCACCGTGGATGCGATGTCAGCGACGCACAAGATTCAATTGTTCTCCATCGTGATGCTGTTTGTAAGTTGCACGGGGGTGTTCGAGCCGCTGGAAGTGGCGCTGAACTCGGTGTGGGGCTTCAAGTCACGCAACTACTTGATGAACCAGCTAGTGTCACTGGGACTGGCGCTGGGTTGCGGCGTGCTGGCGCTGATGAGCGTGGCGGGCACCGCGGGGGTATGGGCTCCGGCGGCGGAGGCGCAGTTCTGGCTGGGACAGCACATCGGAACCGGGGTGGTGTACTCGCTGGTGAACCAGATCAACTTGACGATTCAGTTTGTGGCGCTGAAAGTGTTTGGAATGATCGCCAGCGTACTGATCTTCTTCTTGGTCTACTGGCTGCTGCCGAATGGAAAAGTACCGTACAAAGCAGTTTTACCGGCGGCAATCATCACCGGCGTAGCATGGGAAATTGCCAAGGTGATCTTCGTCGCGTGCCTGCCGCTGCTGGATTTTCACGAGGCATACGGGCCCTTCTACGTTTCAGTAACGCTGATTTTCTGGGCATTTCTCTCAGGTCTGCTGCTGCTGGCGGGAGCACATCTCTCGGCCCAAGACTCAAGAACGGCGCAGAGACTGTCACTGATGACACCGCAGCCAGCGGCCACAACCATTGATGAAAAGGTTAATGGTTGATTGCTTAGTAAGTCACTGATTTGCAGGCTCGGAGTTGGCAGGTAGTTAATGGTTATGAAAAACCCTTAGAGGGATTAACCGGATCGACAACAGGCACCCTGGATGGGGTGCCTGTTTTGTTAATGGGTCGTCGCGGCTGCTAATCCAAAGCGGGCGGACCGCTGTGGGGATGCTTGCCGGGAGTTCCGATATACCAGTCAGTCCATTCGGTGACGGTCTTGTACCAGAGCTGAGAGTTTTGCGGCTTGAGAACCCAGTGTCCCTCATCGGGAAAGTACAGCATCCGGCTGGGAACGTTGAGCCGCTGCAAGGTGGTGAAGAGCTGGAAGCCTTCACTGACATCAAGGCGATAGTCGAGCTGGCCGTGGATGACCAGGGTTGGAGTTTTGAAGTTGGGCGCGGCCAAGGCGGGAGACCAACGGCGATAGAGCGCCCGATTCGACCACGGAGTTCCGGCGAATTCCCATTCGTTGAACCAGAGTTCTTCGGTGGTGCCGTAGGCGCTCTCGGGGTTGAACATGCCGTCATGGGAGACGATGCACTTGAATCGGTCGCTGTGGCCGAGAATCCAGTTGGCCATGTAACCGCCATAGCTGGCACCGAGGGCGCATTCACGGTCACGATCGATGAAGCTGTATTTGTTCTCCGCGTAATCGAGGCCGAGCATGAGGTCGTCAAAGGGACGGCCACCCCAGTCTCCGTTGATCTCGTCAATGAACTTCTGTCCATAGCCGGTGGAGCCGCGCGGATTGATCATCACGATGACGTAGCCGGAGGCGGCGAAGAGATTGGGGTTCCAGCGGAAGCTCCAATCGTCTCCCCATGCTCCCTGCGGGCCGCCGTGGATGAGGAATTTTACTGGATATTTCCGGGACGGATCGAAGTCAGGCGGCTTGAGGAGGAATCCCTGCACCTGCTTTTTCTCTGCCCCGGTGAACCAGAACCACTCGATGGGCTGCATCTGGAGCTGGGCCAGTACGGCGTCGTTGAGGTGAGTAAGCTGGCGCGCGGCAGAGGACGAAGCGACGGCATCATCCTTCTCCGAGTAGACGGCGCGGGGCGCCTTGGCCTGAGCTTTGGAACGACGGGTGCTGGGTGGCGGAGGCGAAGGCGGAGGCGCGGCGGCTACCGCGGTGGAGATGGTGAACAGCTCGGTGGGGAAGCGCACGGAGCTGCGGGCAAAGACCAGGGTCTTGCCGTCCGGGGTTGGGATGGGCGAGTCGTTGGAACCGCGGACGATTTCCTTGGGCTCGCCGCCGGAGACCGGGATGCTGTAGATGGGCGAGTCGCCGGCATCTTCAGAGGTGAAGTAGAGCTTGGAGGAGTCCGGCGCCCAGGCAACGGATTCGACCCAGTGGTCGAAGTTCTCGGTGAGGTTGGTGATCTTGCCGGTGGCGCGCTCGATCAGTTGAAGGCGGAAGCGGTCGCTTTCATATCCGGCGCGGAACTGGGAGCGGATGGCAATGTACTTACCGTCCGGTGAGTAGAGCGGGGTGGAGTCCGAGCCGTGATTGGCCGCCGTGAGGTTTACGGGGCGAGGGTTGGCGTCGCTGAGGTAGAGGGTGAATACATCGCTATTGGTCGAGGTAGCCTGCACCTCGTCGAGATTGCTGGTGAAGGCGATCTCGCGGCCAAAGGGAGAGAACTGGTATTGGTCCTGTCCGCCAAGCGAGAAGGGCGGCACGTCGTGATCTCCGGGAGTGAGGTCGCGGGCCACGCAGGGCGCAGAGGAATTGCAAGTGGTGTCGATGAGGAAGAGGTGGGAGCGCTTACCGGTGTCATAGGCGTTCCAATGGCGGTAGAGCAACTGGTCGAATACTTGGGCCTTGACCTTGGATTTTTCGGCGGCATCGTCTTTTGCCTGGTTGCAGGCATCGTCGTGGCAGTGGGGCCAGACGGCGGAGAGGAAGAGCACCTGCTTGCCGTCGGGCGACCAGATGGCGCCATCGGCTCCGGTGGAGATGGTGGTGAGCTGGCGCGGCGAGCCGATGAGGGTTCCGGTTTCCGCATGAAAGAGCTGCACGTAAATCTGGGAGACTCCGTCGCGGACGGCGGTGAAGAGAACGTATTTGCCGTCGGGAGAAAAGCGCAGGCGGTCTTCGGTTCCCTGCCCGGGTTCGGTGATCCGATGCGGCTCGCCCCCGGCCAGAGGGACGATCCACAGATGCGAATCCTTGGAATTGGCGGCGAGGGAGACATCGACGGCGGAGAAGGCGACCCAGTGCGAGTCGGGAGACACCGTGAAATCGCCGATGCGCTTGAGGTTCATCATGTCCTCAAAGGTGAATGGGCGCTTTTGCGCAAAGGCGGAGAAAGAGGCGAGCAGGATGGTTGCAATGAGCAAGCGGCGCAGCATACAGGCTTCTCCAGAGAGGGAAAGGAGAAGTTTACACAATGGGGCGAGTGGGGGCTAGGGTGTCATCGCAGCAGCTCGTTGCGAAGCGGCAGAAATTGTGGGGCGCACAGGAGATTTGAGCCTTGCGGAGGCCTCAGGGTGACACGCCAATCAAAACCTGCAAGACTTGGGCGATGGGACGCTTTGCTTCGACCGTGGAATTCTATGGTTGCCGGGTGCGAATACTCGGCCGTGAGCCGAAAGGGAGCCGAAAGGAAAGGCGTTGTCGTGCATCCGTTTGACTTATCGAAGTCCAGGCAGGTGATGCCGGGCGCTCCGTTTGACGCTGCCCTGCCAATTGAGGTCGCAGAACATATTCCCGCCGAATTGGCGACAGCCTTTGTCGAATACCTAGCTGATGTAAGTGACCTGGTAATTTTCACGGCTGCACAACCTGGACAGGGCGGTCCTGGGCACATCAACGAACAGCCGCGCGAGTATTGGATAGACAAGTTTGCGGGGTGCGGATTTGCTTTAGATAAAACCGCAACGGGGAAGGTGGCAGACCGGTTGCGTTCTTCTCAAGCATTTCCGTATCTGTTTGGAAACCTCTCGATTTTCCGGAGAAGCACAGGCCATTGAGTGAGCGCGTATGCGTGATGAACGCATGGTGGGAGCGGGGCGAGAAATCTCACCTCAGGTGCCGACAAACTCAGCTACGGCAACTATCGCAACGCCCGGAACTTCGCGACAGTCTTTCCGGGCGGGCTTACTCGAACTCGAAAATTTTAGACGACCTCGTGCAAAAAGCTTACTTCCAGGGGTTCCTTGAGCAATTCCTTCACTCCGGCGCCTAGGATTTCGGTGAAGTGTTTGCTGGCGGCATGGGCATCGAGATGTGCCTTACTCTGCCAGAGCTCGTTGTAGTAGAAGAGTCCGGGAAGGTTCGATTCCAACAGCTCGTAGTAGATGCAGCCGTCCTCGGCGCGGGTGGGTTTCACCATCTTCACTAACAGCGCCTTTAACTCGTCAGCCTTGCCATCGCGAGCGAGTGCCCGGGCAATAACGCGCACTTTCTCCATTTTGATTGCTCCTATGATTTCCAGTGTAGGAATCAATGGGCATTGTACGCTCGCGACGCCGGGAATCCGCAAAAATGTTTATCTCCGGATAAGGTTCGGCAGGCATTGGTTGGCGGGCAGCGGGGAGCAGAAGAATCGGCGAGGTGCTGCGATGAACATTGATGGTTGGGTGCGGGGGATATAACATCGCTGGATATGGCGGAAAATTCTGAAGAGCGGGCGCGGCTGGTGGCCGGTGGGCCACTGGAAGGCGAAGAAGGATTTGAGCTGAAGCTGCGGCCTCAGCGGCTGCAGGAGTTCATTGGCCAGGCGAAGGTGAAAGAGAACCTGGCAGTGGCGATTGCAGCGGCGCGGGCTAGGGGCGAAGCGCTGGACCACATTTTGCTGTATGGGCCTCCGGGGCTGGGCAAGACCACGCTGGCGACGATTATCGCCAACGAGATGGATGCGGCATTTCAGCAGACCTCGGGGCCGACGCTGCAGATCAAGGGAGATTTGACGGCGATCCTGACCAACGTGCAGGCGCGGCAAGTGCTGTTTGTGGACGAGGTGCACAGGCTGCAACCGGCACTGGAAGAACTGCTGTATTCGGCGCTGGAAGATTGCCGGCTGGACATCATGGTGGGGCAAGGACCTTCGGCGCGGACCCACTCGTTTGAGATTCCGGCATTTACGTTTGTGGCGGCGACGACGCGGATCGGGCTGCTGTCGGCTCCGCTGCGCTCGCGGCTGGGGCTGGTGCTGCGGCTGGAGTTTTACTCGCACGAAGATTTGAAGATCATCCTGAATCGCTCGGCACAGATTATCAATGTGGGGATCGACGATGACGCGGCAATGGAGATTGCGACGCGCTGCCGTGGGACACCAAGGGTCGCCAATCGGCTGCTGCGGCGGGTTCGCGATTATGCGCAGGTGCGCGGAACAGGACACATCGACCTGGGAACAGCCAACGCCGCGCTGGAGATGCTGGAGGTGGATCAGCACGGCTTTGACGAGGTGGACCGGCGGCTGCTGCTGACGATCATCGAGAAGTATCAGGGCGGGCCGGTGGGAGTGAACACGCTGGCGGCTGCGCTGGCCGAGGAGCCGGATGCGATCGAGGAGATCTACGAGCCATTTCTGATCCAGATTGGGTTTCTGGACCGGACTCCGCGTGGACGAGTGGCGACGCAACTGGCTTACAAACACTTTGGCGTGGAGCCTCCGCGGCGGCAGAATACGCTCTTCTAGAAGGTTGCGCAGGCGACGACAGAAACTTAGCTCAGAGCGGCGGGTTTGAAAGCAAGGGAAGCAAAATACCAACTCCTGACAGAGGACACGTACCGATGAAGAGCTATGCAAAGTTGATTATGATGGCGACATTCGCGGTTCTGCTGCTGACCACGTTTGCCGCAGCCGACACGCCGGGAGCGCATCCCGCTTATCTGCACGCCCTGACCGATCTTCGCCATGCGCGGGCACACCTGAGCGTGGAGACTCCAAATGCGCGGGTGGACGCCGACGAAGCACGCGCCATCGATGAGATCGACGCGGCAATGCGCGAGGTGAGGGAAGCCGCGATCGACGATGGCAAACCGATGAGCGATCACCCTCCGGTGGATGCACGCTGGGGCCGGCCCGAACGCCTGCGTCGCGCCATGGAACTGCTGAACCAGGCGCACGACGATATCGACCGGCATGAGTCGGATGATTGGGCTCGCGGACTGAAGCATCGCGCCCTGCACCACATTGACGAGGCCCGCAAGGCGGTTCATCACGCCATCGACGACCGGCGCTACGAGTAAGAAGATCAACACGCGAATAAGAAAGGGCAGCCCTGGCGGGCTGCCCTTTTGGTTGACGCTCGAAGATGGAGGGCGCGGCATTCCCACATTTGCGTCGAAAGACGTGACGCAGATGTGGGCCACCCGGTTTTCGTAAATCGGCGCAGGAGCAACGGCAACTGCAATGGCACACAAGCGCAACTGCGCAGACGACGATTACTCTTCTTCCTCTGATTACTCTTCTTCCTCTTCCTCCAGGCCAGCGCCGGCAGCTTTGGCGGCAGCGATGATTTTGTCCTGCTGCAAGGCGGGGACGAAATCGTAGTGATCCATCTCCATGTTGAACGAGCCGCGACCCTGGGTCATGGCGGTGAGGTCGGTGCCGTAGGTCAACATCTCCGACATGGGGGCGTTGGCGCGGATGATGGTGTTGCCAGCCTGGTTGTCCATGCCCTGGATGCGGCCTCGACGGGAGTTCATGTCGCCCATGATGGTTCCGGCGAACTCGTCGGGGACGGTGATTTCGATTTGCATGATGGGTTCCAGCAGGGTGGGCTTGGCGGCCTCCATGGCTTTCTTGAAGGCGATGCGCCCGGCCTTTTTAAAGCTCAGCTCGTTGGAATCAACGTCGTGATAGCTGCCATCGTAGAGGCTGACTTTGAAATCGACGACGGGATATCCGGCGAGGAAGCCACGGGCGGCAGCTTCGATGATGCCCTTTTCCACGGCAGGAATGTAGTTTTTGGGAATGGAGCCGCCGAAGGTATCGTTGATGAATTCAAACTGTGCGCCGCGAGGAAGCGGCGACATTTTGATTTTGCAATCGCCGAACTGGCCGTGTCCACCGGACTGCTTCTTGTGGCGGCCCTGGACGTCAGCGGTGCCGCGAATGGTCTCGCGGTAGGGCACCTTGGGTGCTTTGAGGATGACCTCGGTGTGATAGCGGCGCTTGAGTTTGCTGACCACGACTTCGATGTGCTGCTGGCCGGTTCCGGCGATGAGGAAGTCCTTGGTCTGGGGATCGCGGAAGAAGCGCAGCATGGCATCCTCTTCCATGAGTTTGTGGACGCCGACGCCGAGTTTGTCCTCGTCGGCGCGGGTTTTGGGCTCGATGGCGAAGGTGATGGCAGGCTCGGAAAGAACCACGGGCGGGTACTGGATGGGGGCGGACTTGTCGCCGAGGGTATCGCCGGTGAGGGTTTCCTTGAGCTTGGCAACGGCCCCGATGTCTCCGGCGGAGAGTTCGGGAACGGGGATGAGTTGCTTGCCCAAAACAGCGGCGATGTGGGCAAACTTTTCCGCCGAGCCACGCGTGTAGTTGGTGACCGTGGCGTCATTCTTGAGCACGCCGCTGACCACCCTGAAGTAGGAGATGCGTCCGGCGAACGGGTCGCTGACGGTCTTAAAGACGAAGAGTGAGAGGGGTTCGGAGACGACACTTTTACGCACCGGAGGCTCGGCGTCCGGCGTGGCAGGAATGCCTTCCATGGGCTTGCGCTCGGTGGACGCGGGAACGTAGTCAGCGAGGAAGTCGAGGATTTCGTCGCTGCCGATGTTGCCGAGTCCGGAGGCGAAGAGCACGGGGAAGAGACGATCGTCGCGGATGGCGTTATGAATGCCGGCGATGATGTGCTCCTCGGCAATCGTCCCGGTATCGAAGAACTCACTCATCAGTTCGTCATCGCCTTCGGCGACCAGTTCGACGAGGGCCTCATGTGCGGCCTTGGCCTGCTCGGCCATGTCGGCGGGGATATCTTCGACGCGGGCGCGGCCGTTGCCGCCCATCTCATAGTAGTAGGCCTTCATCTTGACCAGATCGATGACGCCCTTAAAGTTCTTTTCGGCTCCGATGGGGAGTTGGACGGGAACGACGTTACGGCCAAAGGTAGAGGTGAGCGATTCCATGACGCGCTCAAAGTCGGCGCGCTCGCGGTCCATGCGGGTGCAGACGATGACGCGGGGCAGACTGAATTTATCGGCGAAGTTCCAGACCTTCTGGGTGACGACTTGCACGCCGGAGACCGAATCCACGACGACGAGCGCGGTACCCACGGCGGGGATGGCCAGTTCGGCTTCATGGACGAACATGTTGAAGCCGGGAGTATCGACGAGGTTGATCTTGGTTTTTCCCCACTCGACGGCGGCGAGGGAGGCGGAGATGGTCATCTGCCGGGAGATTTCTTCTTCGTCGTAATCCGTCGTGGTCGATCCGTCATCCACCCGGCCTAAGCGGGGTGTGCTGCCGGCCGTGAACAGCAGGGCCGAGACAAGAGAGGTTTTGCCGGAGTGGGAGTGGCCAATGACAGCCACGTTGCGGACATTCGCACCTTCGTAGGTCTTCACAAGAATAACTCCCGAGAGCTTTGATTTGAAAGCGCTGCGTCGAGCTACACGGAGCTCCGCGGAAGCGGCGGCGGCAACTACGCGAGCGCGTTGCAGAACCATTCGCCTACGGCGCCGGACTCGAAAAAGCGGCCAGCGTCTTACTGCACAACCAAGCTGCACGACCAAGCTGCGCCAACTAAACGACACAGCCAACTGCGTCAACCAGCCATTCCGCTACCCGAGCACGCCCGCGATGGAACGCGCCGCAGACCACCCAAGGCTGGGGCGGAAGGGCAAAGCTATATGCACCTTGCGGCACATATGGAAGAACACCTAAAGCAGAGCATCGTAGCACAAGGGCAGAGCAGGCTCAATTTTCATCGAACCGTGACATTTCTCTTCATTAGGTGTGATACACGAGCGCGGGCAAAGCTGCCATAGTCATACGTCACAGAACGATGTGATGGAAAGCGCAGAGAACAACGGCACGGCAAGCACGAGGGCAGCGATCACCGCGGAGCGGAACATTGAGTCCCAGGGTTGGCGTTGAGAGACTCGACGCCAACCCTGGGGGAATTAGGCAGGATTCCTGCAAAACGAGGGCATCCTTGAGGGCATCCTCAAAAAGCTAAAATGCATACCTCAGGGAAATGGTTCCGAGGTTGGTGTGGAAGTTGCGCGGCAGTGCCACCAACTGGTCAGGCGAGATATTCCCTTCCTTCTCGTTGTAGTCGTAATAGGCGTAGCTGCCCTTAAAAGTAATGCCCTTTGCGACCCCAATCGCAATGCCGGTGTTCAGCGTGTGCCAATTGAAGGCCTGTGGGCCGAGGGGTTGATTTGGGAACGGACCCAGGAAGGCAATGCTGCCAGCACTGGTCGTGGTCCCGGTGATGACCGTTCCAGGGTTGCCGGGGATGCCTGGCGAATTACCGAACGCATCGCCGAGCACTTGCAAAGGCAAGCCATTATCGCCGCGGTACCAGATGTCGTTCCCACTGGTGCTGGTGATGTCATAACCCAGGTGCAGGGTTACGCGGTGAATTGGACGAACCGTGAGCATTGCGTATCCGGTGTGCGTGTTCTCCTGATAGATCTGAGTCACCGGCGTGGTTCCGGTGCCTATATTGAGCGTGGCGGGGACGGTGGGCTGGTTGGTGGTGACGGGACAGGCCGTTGGAGCGCCGCCCGCGACTACGCCAGCCGTCAGGATCATACAGGCCGGGATGCTGAACCTCTGGTCCATATAGGTCCAACCAAAATCAATGCTGGCGTGATGCTCGGGTTGCAGGCTCATTCCCAGGGTGTAATAGCGATCATGGCTCATGGTGCCGTAGGCACGCGCATCCACGACGGGGAACAGGTTGACCCCAGGACCGCCGAAGTTCTCGGCCCAGTTATTCCGCGATTCGACGAAATGCACGCCCGCGTTGATGCTGGACCAACGGTTCACCTTGTAAACCGTGTTGGCTCGCACCCGCTGCTCGTGACGCGGCGCAATCTGGGTGAATCCGTTGTCGGCACTCAGGAGTTCCGCATCCACATTGATTCGCCATTGGACGGTGGGACGAATCACAATCCCGAGGAGCGCGGTATTCAGGTTGATCTTGTCGGTGGCCAAAGGACGGTCGGCGGTCGAAGGTACGCCGGGTGGTCCGACGAGACCGCCCGCCAAGGTCGGGGAATTGACGGTGGTTGACAAGAAGGCAGTTCTCAGCTCGCGGCGTCCGTAACGGTAACCGGCAAAAGCGCTGAGAAGGCGGCTCGGAGCCCAGCTCAAGAGCGCGGTGTTGAAGTAGGTACGCTCCGCTTCGAGAGTATTGTAGGCAGCGGCTGAGCTGGCAGTGAGGCCCGCTGCTGCTACCCCTACCGGCGTGATTCCTGGGACGCTGCAAGGAGCACCGGTTGGAGTCGAGAGGGTCTCGCCGGCGGCGAGGTTCGAATAGCAGTTGTTGGTCAGTTGGTTGAAGACTCCCGGGTCGCGCCAATCCAACCAGCGAAACTTATCCGAAACGCTCCAAGTCTTGGTGATATGGTAGGTCAAACCGAGATCGGCGTTACCGGAGACGCGATCCGTATTGGCGGGGCCAGTGACCTGATAAGCGGTGTTATTGGTTCTGGAGACTAAGCCATAGAACAGGTCGTTATAGTTCTCGACCTTGGAGTTACCTGAGCTGTAGGTGCCGTCGGCAGTGATGTCGAGCTTATGGAAGTAGCTGGACCGCAAGGACAATTGCGACGTTGGGAAGAACGAGCGGACATTGTCGTGGCGAGAGTAAGCGAAAACGCCCGTGTTGCACAACGGGTTGAGAACACCAGGAGCGGTGATGTAGGGCTGAGGAACCCCGCCAACCGCGACCGTACAAGGTGGGAAGTAAAGTGGTATGGAGACACTTCGTCCACCTACGCCCAAGGTGTAGGGATTCACCAAGTTGTTCACATAGCCGTTATCGAGCTTGTCGTGCTCGAAGAACTGATCGAAGCTCAAGGTGGTCCGAGCGAGGGGGCGCACGTCAACGCCGAACGTCCAACGATCGGAGCGCGAATGCATATCCTGGCTCAGATCGATGTTGACATCTTCCAAGCTGGAATCGACTGTACCGGTGTTGTTGTTGCGCTCAAAGCCCAGGCGGACACGGATTACCGACTGGGGAAACAGGATCAGGTTGAAGTCGCCCATATTGCGCACGGTGTCCTGCAAATGCGGGCTATTCGTGTAAAAGTAATCTGCCTGGGGATTAAAAGCGGCCGCACAGGGGCGGACGGCGCCGCCGGCGACGGTGCTGCAATTGGTAATGCCCGGATTCAGCGTCAGCGGATTGGCAAACAGGTTGTAATCGAAGAAGTTGTGATCGCGCCGGTAGAGAGCGACGAAGTCATACCACTTGCTTTTCTCGATTCGCAGCCGGGCCATATCGTAGGGGTCGCCGCCGAATCCGAAGCTGCTTAGATACAAAGTATCGAATAGCCCTCCGCCTCGGGTGATCGGGCGCATGGACAGTTCCTGGCCAAGCAGGCGCGGACCGCTCTGCAGGTTGACCAGCGTGTCATACATCTGCGCATTGCCGCTGTTTTCGGTGATGCGATCGCCGAACTCGATCGACTGCTGCACGGCATAGTTGCGCCAAACGTGTCCAATCGAGCCGCTGTCGTTTTCCTGTTCCTGCCCGATAACGCCCTCGGTTTGGGCGATTGCCGGCAAAGAGACGAGCAGCACCAGAACGGCAACAGCTTTCCAGCCACTCTTGCTCATACGGCACTCCTGTTGCATCGGCCCTCTTCCGAAGAGGAGAAGCCGCGGCGAATTTTGATTTAGATTTGCCATCGTTTTTCTCCTAATCCTTATTTGAAGAAGACGTCACTCAAGTTCGAGCCGTGGATGTTCGAGTGGCAGTCGATGCATTGCTGAATCCTTGTATTCTGGGTGTGCCCGATGGCTGAGGTAGCCGCATGGCACTGCAAGCAGAGCGAGTTTGTGCGGGCGGTGGTCAGCATGCGGGGGTTGGTGGAGCCGTGTGGGGAATGACACGACGTACAACCCTCAACCTTGACCGGCTCGTGTTCGAAAACGAACGGCCCACGCTTGTCGCTATGGCATTTGAAGCAGACTGCATCCTGATCCGGCGTGGTGCGAAGCTGGCGTACCGCCACCGTACCGTGCGGGTTGTGGCAATCAGAGCATTTGATCAGCCCCTCCTCCACGGGATGATGGAAGGTTTTCTGGAAATCGGCTTTCTGCTCGGCGTGGCAGGAGAAGCACAACGGCGTCTGTTGCTGCACCAGTTGATATTCCAGCTTGGAGTGATGGACGGAGTGGCAGGAGGTACAGGTGATGCCATTCTCGTTATGGGTGGAGCGCATGAATTGCCGCTGCTCAGTATTGGACTCGTGACAGGTCAAACAACGCTTGGTGACTTCTTCCGGCTTCGCGCCTTTGAAGATGAAGATCTTGCTCTTATCGCCACCACCCTCGACATGGGCAGAACCGGGGCCATGGCAGGACTCGCAGCCATGAACCTCTTCGCCCCTGATCTTGGCGAGGTTGGTGCGGTAATGGGGGCTGGATTCAATACTCTTGAATTGATCTTCGTGGCAGCCCTTGCAGGTTTCCGAGCCCACGAACTTCGAAGTCGTATTCGAAGTACCAGGGGTATCGGCGGCCGCGCTTCCGGCGAACGTCCACAGGAAGAGGGCACTCACGAGAACTGTACTTCGGAAAATTCTTTGGATGGTTGAATCTGTCATCTTGCTCCTTCGTCAAAGAACCCGAAACCAAGCAGCTAATACGGAAGACAATATAGCCCAAGAAAAAGCAGTGCGGTGATTGGCAAAGGCCGAGAACTTACTTTAAGGCTCCGAATTGGGACGTCGAGCATCGATTCCGGGTTGCCAAAATAAGTTGTCGAGAAAGTCAGAAAGCATCGGATCTGAGGATCAGGAGCTCAGCCTCAGCCGCGTCGGGGGTGGAGCTGCTGGACGCAGTACTCCACCCCAAGACGGTGTCCGTCTTTCTTGGGGGGATTGCGGATTCGCGATATAACTATGCTGCTTTTGGATAATTGCGCTCAAAGCTGCTGATGGTGCTGCGTAGCTTGGCGGCAATCATGATTCTGGAGATTCCGCCCATGAGCACGGAGACTCCGACCAGGGTTCCGATGGCCCAGAAGGCGCTGGACGGCCATCCTGCCAGGATCAATAATCCCATCAAGAGGCTGGCGGCGCCATCCAGGAGGTACCATCCATATCCTTCGACCGGTCGCAACTGGAAGGCGGTTGCGACGGCGACTCCGCCGTAGACCAGAAGCATGGTTCCCAGTAGCACGGTCAGCGCCGCCACCCCTACCAACGGGAAGAACACCATGGCAATTCCGGCGGCGGCGTAGAGCACGCTCAAGATAACCTTCAGGACGAACCTCCCGAGCGAGTGGGAGTGCAGGGCAAAGAAAAACTGCGCAATGCCAACAACGATCAGGACGGAACCGAACATGAGGGCCGTGATCGCCGCCGTAAACAGGGGATAAGCGATCAGGAACAGCCCCAGGAGGGCAGTGATGATCCCGGTGAAAACACTCCAGGTGAAATGCCTTCTGACATCGGTGGTAACGCTCTGGGTAGCCATTGCATCCTCCTTGCATACACGTTGGATTTTCAGCAGTGAGGTTTTGTTTGAGGTTCAGGCGCGGCATGGAGTTGGTTGTTTTTTTCAGGAGCTTGGCTTTCCTGACGGCACGTGCACTGGAACACTCTGCTTTAGGCTACAGGGCGGGGGATCTTCGCAGCAGCCACAGATTGCACTTGAAGATGAACGAGCCGGGCATGCCATCGGAGACCAGCGACGCGAGTTCGGTATTCAGCCAGTCGACAATCGACGCGTGGGTATCTTTTCCAGAATGAATGGCGGCGAGAGTGTTGCTGAGGGTCAGCAGATAGGAGACAAACTCCTGGCGTAAAAATGGGACAAGGTGGTTGAACGACGAGCGCTCGATGACCTCGAATCCACACTGGACGGCCTTGGGTTCGTCGATATCTCTCATGCCGCGCTGGGGGGCGGGAAATCGTTTCAAAAAGCGGGTGCGCATCCAGCGATGGCAGGGGATGGCGGGCGCGGGGTACGGCAACGCTCCTCTGGCGGTGATGGCGGGCTGCATGTGGGCGGTGAAGTGGTCGTTGTAGACCGCCAACAGCGCCGCTGGGGACATCACCTTTTGGCATTGGGAATAAAAGCGGTCCTGGTCAAACCAGTGCAGCGCCGATCCGACCGAGACCAGATCGAATTCTCCGGCGGCGAAATCGAGATGTTCGGCAGAGCCAAGCTGGTAGGTGATGTTCGGGTGCGGGGCCGCATGGCTCAACATGCCACGGGAGGGATCGACGGCGATCACGCGATCGGCAATGGCGGCCAGGGCGATGGACGATTGTCCTGAACCGCAACCGACGTCGAGTGCGCTGCGGAAGCGCTGGACCCCGGCAAAGGCGCACAAGCGCCGAGCGACCTCATCGTGGAAGAACGGGCGCACCTTGGTGTATCGTGCCGCGACTTCAGCACTGGTGAAGTAGTTCGGGAGATTCTTCGGCGGTGGAGAGCACATGACTAAGTCTTACCACACTGTTGCCGTCGCGCTCTGGCGGGGCGATGCACGCAGGCGTGGACGATGGCAGAGGATTGCGCCACTGCAAAATGTTGTACATGTAAATGGCGAGACAGAACAGGTTTGCCGGGATGAATCCGAGTTGCGCGGTACGCAGGCCGATCCAGCAGATGATGAGGCTGTTGGCGCCGGCAAAAATCCAGCCCTGCCACATGCGGCGGCCCACCAGGACGGTGGAAACGACAGTCAGTAGACAGGAAATGTAATCCAGATGGAACATACTTGGACTCTAGTGTGCACCGTCCGGAGGCGAAGAGCCATGCGGCGGAAGCCGTATTTGCTGAGCGAGTGAGCCTGAGAGAGCTAAGGTCGCAGCATGGTCTAAAGCAAGAGCAACGGCCGGAGCTACAGCAGCGGCAAGCGAACCGAGAAGGTCGATCCCGCGCCGGGATGGCTTTCGGCGGAGAGGGTTCCGCGGTGCGATTCGGCGATCCAGCGTCCAATGGCAAGACCTAAACCGGTGCCTCCGGTCTCGCGCGAGCGGGCTTTGTCGGCACGATAGAAGCGCTCGAAGATGTTTTCGAGATCGGCGGCCTCGATGCCGATTCCGGTGTCGGCAACCGAGAAGGTGGCAGAGCCGTTCGAGGAGGCGAGGGTCACCCTGATCTTGCCGGGGGCGGGAGTGTACTTCACGGCGTTATCGATGAGGATGACAAAGAGCTGGCGGAGGAATTGGGAATCGCCCTGCACGCAGATAGGAGCGCGGGTGAGCTCTGCTTCTAGTTCGAGTTGCTGGTGCTCGGCCAGCACGGAGGTTTGAGCGAGCACGTCCTCGACCAGTGGCACCAGTTCGACGGGCTCGAAGCGCAACAGGGAGGCTCCGGAATCGGCGCGGGCCAGCAGCATCAGGCGTTCCACCAAGTCGGAGGTGCGCACGATCTCGGCGTGGAGTTGCTCGATGGTTTCCTGATTTTCGGCAGCGGAACGGGGACGGCGGAGCGCGAGTTCGGCGCGGGTACGCATGAGCGCAATCGGAGTGCGCAATTCGTGCGAGGCGTCAGCCGTAAACTGCGCGATCTGCTTCAACGCGAGGTCGATGCGCTCGAGCATCGCATTCAGGGTCTCAGCCAAACGCTCGAGTTCGTCGCCGGAATTGGGGACGGCGAGGCGGGCGGAAAGGTTTGCGCCACTGATCTCCTGCGCCGCCCTGGTGATCTGATCGACGGGAGCCAAGGCGCGTTTGCTGATCCAGTAGCCGGCGAGAGAGGCGGCGAGGAGCGAGGCGGGAATGATAGCGAGAAGCAGGTGACGGAAGCGCGCGGTGGCTTCGTTGAAATCGTCCATGTTCTGCGCGACCTGGACGCTGTAGGTATGAGGGCCGAGGGCGACGGTTTCGCTCATGCCGCGAAACGGCTCCCCGGCGATCTCGGCGTCAAAAAAAGGATGCCGTTTGTTTTGCACTTGCACGGCCCGGGCGGGCGAGAGCAGGGTGCGGCTCTGGAGCCAGGTGGAATGAAAGATGCTGTTTCCATCTTCGCCAGAGATTTGGACGAGTTGCTCCTCGCTATCCTGCCAGAGGTTTTCGCGGAGGGCGGCGGTAAGTTTGGCGGGCGAGTCGGTGGGCGGAAAATCCACGATGAGTTTCTCGACCACTTTGATGCGATCCGCTAATTGCTCATCGACCGTGGTGCGGATGCTGTGCTTCATGCCCGCCAGCGCCAGGGCTCCGAGGGCCGACATGGCGACCGCCATGACGACAAAGTACCAAGCGGTGAGCCGGACCTTGATGGGAGCGGAGCGGAGCGGGTTGGAGCGCGTTTTCATTGGCGTTCACGCACCATGTAGCCGACGCCGCGGATGGTGTGAATCAGCTTGCTCTGAGGATTTTTATCGACCTTGTTGCGCAGCATTGAGATGAACACGTCCAGCGTGTTTTCGCCGATGTCATCGAGGTTGCCCCAGACGGCATCGACAATGGCGTCGCGCGGCACGACGCGTCCGGCGCGGCGCATCAGCAATTCGAGCAGCTTGAATTCGGTGGCGGTGAGGTGAAGTTCCGAACCGTCGCGAGCCACCTGGCGGGAGAGCGGATCGAGAATGAGATCGGCCACCTGCAAGGTGAGCGGGCGCGGAGCATTGCCGCGGCGGGCGACGGCACGCAGACGGGCCAGCAACTCCACGAATGAGAATGGCTTGGTGAGGTAATCATCGACGCCGATGTCCAGGCCGCGGGCAATGTCGGAGACGGCATCGCGAGCGGTGAGCATGAGAATTGGGGTGTGATTGCCGGCGGCGCGCAGACGGCGGGCGAATTCGAAGCCGTCGATGCCCGGCAGCATGACGTCGAGCACGATGACATCGAAGTCCGCACCCTCGGCCTCATCGAGTGCGCACAGACCGTTGGTGGCAACGCAGACGGAGTGTTGCTCCTCCTCTAATCCCTTCTTGAGAAGCTCCGCCATCGTGCGTTCATCTTCGACGACCAGAATACGCATGGTGAATGAATGGTACCGCAGCAAGCTTAATGCAAGCTGAAGACGTTGGCTTTCAGAAACTCTTCAGGTACGCCGCTGATAATCATGCCATACCGGAGCGACGGGATTGCATCGACTCTGGAGACTCATGGAGCTGAAATTTATGACGTTGAAATCCATGGAGAAAGAGCGATGAGGCGCGGCGGGATTTCACCCGTATTCGTTTTCATCATCTTCGCCGGTGCAGGACTCTGGGCACAGCCGCAGGCGGCTGCGCAGCCTGGCATTACGCTGGATATGGCGCTAAAAATGGCGCAGGCGAACAGTGTGCAATTCCGCGTAGCGCAGGCCGATGCCGCACTGGCGAAAGAAGACCGGGTGCAGGCACGCTCAACCCTGCTGCCGGGCATTACCTACAACAATCAGTTTCTTTATACCGAAGGCGACCGGACCGGTTCGGGCCGCTTTATCGCCAACAACGGGGTGCACGAGTACGTCAGCCAGGGGAACGCCCACGAGGTTCTCAGCCTGCAGCAAGTGGCCGACTACCGCAAGGCCGGAGCCGTGGCGGCGCTGGCGCGGGCACGGGCAGAGGTAGCAAGGCGTGGACTGGTGGTGACCGTGGTCGAGGACTACTACGCCGTGCTGGGAGCGGAACGGAAACAGGCGAACGCGCAGACCGCCGCAGATGAGGCCGCAAAGTTCCTGAGCCTGACGGAAAAGCTCGAACGCGGCGGAGAGGTAGCACACGCGGATGTGCTCAAGGCACAACTGCAAGCGAACGATCGCAAGCGCGGGTTGGATGATTCGGCAGTCGAGCTGATGAATTCGCGGCTGGAACTTGCGGTGCTGATTCTGCCGGATATGACCGGTCAATTCCTGAGCGGCCGATTCAAAGTTGCGGACGATCTGGACGAGAGGCCCGCACTGGCTCCGCTGGCCGAGGTGCGCGATGCAGCCGCAAAACAGAATCCCGAGTTGCGTGCGGCGCTGGCGGCGGTGAACGCCAGTGAGGACGAGGTGACATCGGCAAGGGCGGGGCACTTGCCGAGCCTTGCGCTGGACTATTACTACGGCATCGACGCCAACCATTTTGCTACCCACACGGATGGCGTGCACAACCTGGGCTATGCGGCAGTGGCCACGCTGAACATTCCGGTCTTCAGTTGGGGAGCGATCGAGAGCAAGGTGCGGCAATCGCTGATCCGCAAGGACCAGGCAAAGCTGGAGCTGACGGTGGCGCAAAAGCAGGTGCTGGCCAACCTTGAAAAGTTTTACGGCGAAGCAGAAGTTGCGGCCTCGGCGCTGACCACGTTGCAGGAGTCGGTGGCGATTGCCGGGGAAAGCCTGCGACTGACCGGGCTTCGCTACCAAGCGGGGGAATCGACGGTGCTGGAAGTGGTGGACGCACAGAACACACTGAACGCAGCGCGCAGCACTTACGTGGATGGAAGTCTGCGCTACCGGATGGCGCTGGCGAATCTCGAAACCCTGACGGGAACGCTCTGATATGAGGATTGCCGGATCGATGAAAACTTTGCGATTTCCCTTGGCCGTACGACGCGCCGCGGTTTGCTGGCCGCTGGTGCTGGGCGTTTTATTTTCAGCCGGGTGCAAGAAAGAGGCAGGCGAAAGCAAACCAATCGTCACGGTGCAGACTGCGATGGCGCGGCAGACCGGACTGGTCGAGACCGTGGAGATCGAGGCGACGCTCTATCCGATCAACCAGGCAGCCATTACTCCGAAGGTGAGTGCTCCGGTAAGGCAGTTTTATGTGATGCGTGGCAACCGGGTACGACAAGGGCAGTTACTGGCAGTGCTGGAAAACAAAGATCTGTCGGCGGCGGCCATTGAGAACCGGGGCGCACTGCAACAGGCCCAGGCGGCGTACTCCAGCGCCACGCGCGCCACGCTTCCGGAGGAATGGAAGAAAGCGGAGCTGGAGGCGACGGCTTCGCGACAGATGCTGGAAGCCGAGCAGAAGCTTTACTCGAGCCGCGAAGAGCTCTACCGGCAAGGCGCGCTGCCGCGCAAGGAGTTGGATCAGGCAGGCGTGGCGCTGACGCAGGCGCGCAATCAGAACGCGATTGCGCAGCAGCATTTGGAAGTGCTGCACGCGGTGGGAAAGCAGGACCAACTGAAATCGGCGAAGGGACAACTGGAGGCAGCGCGCGGAAAGTTCATGGGAGCCGAAGCGCAGTTGCACTACTCGGAGATCCGCAGCCCGATCAGCGGAACGGTCGCCGAAGTCTCGATTTATGCGGGGGAAACCGCAGCCGCGGGAGTTCCCCTGCTGACGGTGGTGGACGCGTCGAAGATCTGGGTAAAGGCTCATCTGGCACAGGAGCAGGCGGCGCTGGTGAAGGTGGGGGACGACGCCACGATCACGGTTGCCGGGGAAGCCAAAGCGGTCGCGGCAAGGATCACCGTGGTGAGTCCCACGGTGGATGCCAACAGCACCACCATCGAAGTGTGGGCGGAGGCCGACAATGCGGAAGGAAAGCTGCATCCGGGAAGCAGTGCGCATCTGTCGATTGCGGTAGCGAAGATTCCGGACGCGGTGGTGGTTCCGAGCGACTCCGTGCTTAGCTCCGGCGAAGGTAAGTCCAGCGTGATGGTGGTGGGGAAAGACAGCATCGCGCACGCGCGGGAAGTGAAGGTTGGAATCCGCGAAGGCGAGTTGACGCAGATCGTGGGGGGATTAACGGCGGGCGATACGGTTGTGACCTCCGGGGCGTACGGATTGCCCGACGGAACCCAGGTCCAGACGGCGCAAGAACCTGCTGAGAAAATTGGCAAAAGCGCGGGGAAGGCCGACTGATGGGGCGCTGGGCGGAGTTCACGGAGCGCATGCGCTCCGACCACGAAGCAGACGCGCATTGGCTGACGCGCAACGCCAAGCCGACGATCTTTGTCATCCTGGTGCTGGCTTCGCTGGGCGCATACCTCGCGTTCTCGGTTCCGATCTCGGTGTTTCCGACGACGGATTTCCCGCGCATCATCATCGGGGTGGACAACGGGGTAATGCCCATCGAGCAGATGCAGATTGCGGTAACGCGTCCGCTGGAAGAGGCGGTGAACAGCGTTCCGGGACTGCACAGTGTGCGCTCGGTTACCAGCCGCGGTTCGGCGGAGATCAACTTGTTTTTCGACTGGAATGTGGATATGTTCCAGACGCTGCAGTACGTGAATGCAGCGCTCTCCCGGGTGCAGCCGACGCTGCCGCCGACGGTGCGGATTACGAGCGACAGGCTGACGTTTGCTTCGTTTCCGGTGATGGGCTACAGCCTGACATCGGACTCGGGGGATGCGATATCGCAGACGCAATTATGGGAGTTGGCGACCTACGAGTTGAAGCCGCGGCTGAATCGTCTGGATGGAGTTTCCACCATTGTGGTGCAGGGCGGAGAGGAACCGGAATACCATATCGTTCCCGATCCGGCGAAACTGGCCGCCGCCGGTGTGACCGTGACGGACTTGTTGGATGCGGTGCGGCGCTCCAACCTGATTGACTCTCCGGGATTGATCCAGAGCGATCATCAGCTAGTGTTGGGGTTGGTCAGCGGCCAGGCGCAGAATCCGGAGCAGTTGTCGCAGGTGGTGGTGAAGAGCACGGCGGCGGGGATTCCGGTTAGCATCGCGGACGTGGCGCGGGTGGTGGCGGGAATCAAGCCGGTGTACACGATTGTGACGGCCAACGGAAAGCCGGCGGTTCTGCTGAACATCAATCGTCAGCCGGACAGCAACACTATGCGGGTAGCCACCGAGGTTCATCGGTCGGTGGAGGAGTTGCGCAAGACTCTGCCGCCGGGAGTGCGGCTGGAACCTTTCTACGATCAGTCGCTGATCGTGGGCGAGTCGATCCGCAGCGTGGGCGACGCGATCCTGGCCGGCATCATTCTGGCGTCGATCATCATGGTCTTTTTCCTGCGCGACTGGGGCACCTCGATGGTGGCGGCGCTGGTGATTCCGGTGACGGTGCTGGTTACGGTGATTGCGTTGAAGCTGCTGGGACAGAGCTTCAACCTGATGACCTTGGGTGGATTGGCAGCGGCGGTAGGGTTGGTCATCGACGATGCGATTGTGGTGGTGGAAAACATCGTGCTGCATCGCGACGCGGGACAGACACGGGCGAAGGCCATCCGCAGCGCATTGCACGAGATCACGGTTCCGCTGATCGGCTCGACCGTCACTCCAGTGGTGGTGTTTCTTCCACTGGTCGCGATCAGCGGCGTGACCGGCACGTTCTTCCGGGCGCTGGCGATTACGGTGGCGGTGTCGCTGTTTACCTCGCTGGCGCTGGCGCTGACGTGGACGCCCACACTGAGCTACTTCTTTATCTCCGATCGGACGGGCGCGGCTGGAAACGAGGCGGCTGAAAATGAAGAGGAACAGAGCGAGCGTTTGCTGTCGGCAGAGGAGAAGAACCTTGAAGGCAGCTTCGGGCGCATCATCAGCTTTTACGAGAGATGCCTGCGGGTCGCGCTGCGACGGCCGCTCTGGCTGCTGGCGGCAAGCGTTCTGCTGATTGCGGCCTCGGCGGTGTGCTATCGATTTATTGGCTCCGATCTGCTGCCGGAGATGGATGAAGGGGCGCTGGTGGTGGACTACCTGATGCCGCCGGGCAGTTCGTTGGCGGAGACCAATCGCGTGGTCAGCCACATGGAGAAAATCCTGCTTGCCACGCCGGAGGTGGAGAGCATCGCTCGCCGCACCGGTCTGCAACTGGGGCTGGCGGCGGTGACGGAGGCGAACCGGGGAGACATCTCGGTGAAGCTGAAAGCCAAGCGCAGCCGTGGCGTGGACGAGGTGATTGCCGACCTGCGCGAGCAATTTGCGAAAAGCGAACCGGCGGTGGATGTGGAGTTCGCGCAGAGTTTGCAGGACATGATCGGCGATCTGACCGGTGCGCCTGAGCCCATCGAGATCAAACTCTTTGCGCGCGATCCGGAGCTGCTGCGGCAGTGGGCTCCGCGGGTGGCCGATGCGATCAAGAATGTGCCGGGCGTGGTGGACTTGAAGGATGGAATCGAGAGCACGACGAGTGGACCGGCGACCACCTTCCATGTAAATCCGGCGATTGCCGCACGTAGCGGATTTACCCCGGAGGAAGTTGCGGTGGATGCGTCGGCAATGCTTGAAGGCGAGCCGGCCGCGGTGCCGCTGGTGGCAAACGACCGGGCGTACAACATTCGGGTGCGCTACCCGGAGGAAAATCGGGCGTCGCTGGAGGCGATGAGCAACACGATCCTTAACAGCGCCTCGGGTAAAACCGCGACCCTGGGAGGATTGTCGGCGATCACCGAGGACCCCGGACAGATCGAAATCCGGCGCGAGGACCTGCAGCGCGATGTTGCGGTGACGGCACGGCTGGAGAACCGCGATATGGGGAGCGGCGTCCGTGAGGTGCAGAAAGCGGTTGCGGCGCTGCATCCGCCTCCGGCGATTCGCATTGTTTACGGCGGAACCTTTGAGCAACAGCAGCAATCGTTCCGCGATCTTCTGTTGGTGCTGCTGCTGGCGATCGTTCTGGTGTTCGTGGTGCTGCTGTTTGAATTCCGGACATTCGCGGCTCCCATCTCGATTCTAGCTTCCGCGCTGCTGTCGACTTCCGGCGTTTTCTTTGCGTTGCTCATCACCCGAACCGCGTTCAATATCGCTTCCTTCATGGGACTGATCATGGTGGTTGGGATCGTCGCCAAGAACGGAATCCTGCTGCTCGATGCCGACCAGCGCTTCCGGGCCATGGGAATGAAGGCGGAAGACGCCATTGTGCAGGCGGGACGGCGTCGCCTGCGGCCCATCGTGATGACCGCGCTGGCGGCGATCGCCGGAATGCTGCCACTCTCTCTCGCCCTCGGTGCAGGCTCACAGATGCTGCAACCACTGGCCATCGCAGTCATTGGAGGAATCCTGGTCTCGATGGTTCTCTCACTGCTCATCACTCCAACGATTCATTACCACGCAACGTATCACGCAAACCGGAGCCACTCATGAAATCGAAGCTGAATGTTCTTCTCGCATTTTCCCTATTGTTGACGCTTACCCCAGCTTTGCTGGCAGCCGAAGCCCCGAAGTACCAGGTCACCGGGCACTTTGCCGTGACCGGCGAGGGCGGCTGGGACTATCTGTCGCTGGACGCAGACGGTGCTCGCCTCTTCATCAGCCGCGGCACGCATGTGCAGGTGGTGGACACGGCCACAGGCAAGTTGCTCGGCGACATTCCGGACACACTCGGGGTACACGGCATTGCGGTCGCCAGCGATCTCGGCGTAGGCGTCACCAGCAACGGCAAGGCGGGAAGCCTCACGGTGTTCGACCTCGCCAGCCTGAAGAAGACCGGCGAAGTGAAGGCCGGAACCAAGCCCGATGCCATTATTTACGATCCCTTCACCCGCCATGTCTTCGCCTTCAACGGCAACAGCCACGATGCCACGGTCGTCGACCCCGCGAAGGCCACAGCGGTGGCGACGATTGCGCTGGACGGAGCACCGGAGTTTGCCGCCAGCGATCGCGAAGGCCACGTCTTCGTGAACCTTGAGGATAAGAATGAGATTGCGGAGATCGACGCGCAGAAGAACACCGTGCTGGCGCACTGGCCACTGACCGGCTGCGACGGCCCGAGCGGACTGGCCATCGACCGCAAGAATCACCGCCTGTTCTCGGTCTGCTCCAACCAGGTGATGACCGTGCTCGACGGCGTGAGCGGAAAGTTGGTTGCGACCGTGCCGATCGGAAAGCGACCGGACGCTGCCGCCTTCGATCCCGAGACCCGGCTGGCCTTCAGCTCAAACGGCGACGGTACACTGACCGTGGTTCACCAGGATTCGGCGGACAAATACACGGTGGTACAGACGGTGGCGACGGCTATGGGAGCCCGCACGCTGGCCCTGGACCCGAAGTCGCACAGGATTTATCTGGTCACGGCGAAGTTCGGCGCTGCTCCGGCAGCGACCGCAGAGCAGCCACATGGCCGTCCGGCGATGGTTCCGGGCTCGTTTGAAATGCTGGTGCTGGAAGCAAGATAACTGCTGGAATGCGGGGCCCGGATCCGATTCCCGGCCCCGCAATTGGTCTTCTCCGGCATAGATTCGAGCCGCACGGCTGGACGCTGAATCTGCCGCACCCGTAAGGAAGGGGAGTGGCGGAGGGTGAGGCATAACTCACGTAAGGTGGGGGATATTTCTGTTTCTCGCCGTTGCGCTCCAGATAATTGTTTTCACGACGAGTTTGGAAGCTACTGATTATACGATGTTTGTCACGAACTTTCCCAATCCAGAATAGATTGGCCCCCAGGTTGCAAATACAGCTACATAGGCTAACTGTGCCGCAATTTCAGGGGGAGTTTGCAGGATGAATCACTTAGGAGCGATAACGACCGCTTCCGGAGATAGAGATGTGCCGCAACTGAATACCGGAACCCTCAAGAAGATTAAGATCGGAGCGGTTGCGCGACACTTCGACATCTCGGTTGACCTGCTTCGACTCTACGAACGCGAGGGACTTCTGATTCCCTTGAAGTCGGCAAAGGGCACGCGATATTTCACCGAACGCGATTACCCATGGATTGCCACCGTGCTCCGCCTGGTCCGCGAAGGACGCCTGAATTTCGCTGGCATCCGACGCCTCCTGGCACTACTTCCCTGCTGGGAGATCCGCAAATGCGAAACCAGCCGCAAGCACGACTGTGGTGTTATCGGCGCGTCCGCACCCTGCTGGATGAATCAGAACTGTTGCAACCCGGACCATTGTTACGCTTGCGATGTTTACCGCTCGGCTTGCCAGTGCGAAAATCTGAAGGCCTTTGTGGTGAGTGGGTAGGAGAAAAAGTTTGAAGCCTTATATCATTGACGCCGCGGGGCGTCCGAATCTGGTTCCTGGCTAAAGCGTACATTGTGGCGCACGTCCGCGCCACTGACCCAGAAGATTACATCCTCGGCAATGTTGGTGGCATGGTCGGCGATGCGTTCGAGGCTGCGGGTAATCAGCAGAACGTCGAGGTAGGAACGGACGCGGTCGGGAGTGCATTTCATCTTCGCGACAAGGTTGACGAAGGCTTCATCCTTCATGCGATCCACGATGGAATCCATCTCCAGCACGGCTTGGGCGACATCGCCTTTGGCCGAGAGGAAGGCTTCCAAGGCGCGCCGCACCATGGTAGATACCGCCGTGGTCATGCGGGCGACATCGACCGGGATTTCGACCTCTGGCTCCTGGAGAAGATCGAGTGAGCGCTGCGCGATATTGACCGCCAGATCGCCCACGCGCTCGAGGTCGGAGTTAATTTTGAGAACGGCGAGCACGAAGCGCAGATCGGTTGCCATGGGCTGCTGCATGGCGAGCAGATCGACCGCCATTTCATCAATGGTCCGCTGGCTGGCGTTGATCATCTTTTCGCGCTCAAAGACCTGCTGGGCCATTCGCGCATCGCGTTTGCGATACGAGTCAGAGGCCAACTCGATGGCGGCTTCGGCCATTCCGCCCATCTCGAGCAACCGTTCTTTCAGTTCGTCCAAGCCCTGCTGAAACCGCGTTCGCATTATCCAAACCTGCCTGTAATGTAATCTTCCGTACGTTTGTCACAAGGCGTGGTGAAAATCCGCTCCGTCTTGTCATACTCAATCAGCTTGCCCATGAGAAAGAAGCCGGTGTGATCGGCGACGCGGGCGGCCTGCTGCATGTTGTGGGTCACAATCACTACCGTGTACTGGGCCTTGAGTTGAAAGATCAGTTCCTCGATCTTGCCGGTGGAAATCGGATCCAGAGCGCTGGCCGGCTCATCCATCAGAAGCAACTCAGGCTGCACGGCCAAGGCGCGCGCAATGCAGAGCCGCTGCTGCTGTCCGCCGGAGAGCGAAGCACCGGATTTCTTCTTGAGCACGTCTTTTACTTCATCCCACAGGGCGGCCATACGAAGCGAATGTTCCACAATCTGGTCCAGTTCGCGGCGCTTATTATACCCATTAAGCCGGAGTCCGGCGGCGACATTGTCGTAAATCGACATGGTCGGAAAGGGGTTGGGCTTCTGGAAGACCATGCCGATGCGGCGGCGCACATCGACGGCATCGGTGCCTGGCTTATAGACATCGGTATCGCCGACCTGCACGGAGCCGCTGACCCGGGCTTCGGGGATGGTCTCATGCATCCGGTTCAGGCAGCGAATGAAGGTGGACTTGCCACAGCCCGAGGGACCGATGACGGCGGTCACGGCATTGGCACCGACCTTGATATTGATATCCTTGAGAACCTGCGCCTTTCCAAACCAGGCGTTCAGCTCCTTTACTTCAATTCCAACACCCATCGGATGAAGGCTCCTTGCAAGCTAAGCGTTGCCCTGCATGGTGCCGCGACTGGTCACGACACGCACGGCGGCAACCGCGACGACGATCAAGACGATCAGAATTAAAGCTCCTGCCCAAGCCTGGCGATGCCATTCATCAAAGGGCGAAATGGCGTAGGCGAAGATCTGGATGGGCAGGGCCGCAGTGGGCTGGTTGGGGTTCAGATTCCAGAACTGATTTCCGAAAGCGGTGAAGAGCAAAGGAGCGGTTTCTCCCGCGACCCGGGCAAAGGCCAACATGATTCCGGTAATCACGCCTTTGGACGCGGTACGCAAGGTCACCTGCAAGGTGGCTCGCCACTGCGGAATGCCGAGGCCGAGGGCAGCTTCGCGAATCGTGTTCGGCACCATCCGGAGCATCTCCTCGGTGGTACGGGCGACGGTGGGAATCATCATGATGCCCAGCGCTACGCCGCCAGAGAGGGCGGAAAAATGCTGTTGCGGCAGCACCACCAGGGCATAGACCGCGATGCCGACAACGATTGAGGGAACGCCATTCAGAACATCGGCGGTGAAGCGAACGATGTTGACGTAGCGCCCGCGTCCGAACTCTGCCATGTAGACGCCTGCACCAATTCCGAGCGGTATGCCGATGCAGGAGGCGATGCCGAGGATCATGGTGGAACCGACGATGGCATTCGCCATGCCGCCACCGGCCTCACCCACCGGGCGCGGAGTATTCGTCAGGAAGGCCCAGTTCAGCGAGCCGATTCCTTTGTACACCAAATAGCCAAAGATAGCGCCTAAGGGAGCCAGCACCAGGATGGCGGCCACCCCGGACAGGCCGATGAAACAGAAATTGGCGAGGCGGCGCCTTATGCCGAGCGGACGAGAGGCGCTAGGCATTGTTCCTCGCAGCTTGTCCTCGGGTGATGGACCAGATTAGAAGACGGGCACAGGCATTCACGATTACGGTGACAATGAGGAGCACGAGACCGATTTCCACGAGCGCGCTCAAGTAGAGGTCGTCGGTGGCTTCGGAAAATTCATTGGCGATGACCGAGGCCATGGTGTAGCCGGGGGCAAACAGCGACTTGGCTACCTCCGGTCGATTGCCGATGAGCATAGTCACTGCCATGGTTTCACCCAGGGCGCGGCCGAGGCCGAGGATGATACCGCCCATGATGCCGACACGGGCGTTGCGCAGTACTGCCACCCGCACCATCTCCCAACGCGTGGCGCCGAGTGCCAGTACGGCTTCGCGCTGACTCTGCGGGACCGCTACCAGCACCTCGCGCGTGATGGAAGCGATGATGGGGATAATCATGATGGCGAGGATGATTCCGGCAGCCAGCATGCCAATACCGTAGGCAGGTCCGGAAAAAATATCGGTCCAACCGAAGTACTTGGCCAGCCACGGCTGCACATAATTGCGCAGCAGGGGAGCCAGTACGAAGATTCCCCAGAGACCGTAGATGACCGAAGGAATGGCGGCCAGCAACTCCACGGTAAAGGAGACGATGCCACGCAAATGTCGCGGGCACAGTTCGGTCACAAAGACGGCGACTCCCACGGCCAAAGGAACGGCCAGCACCAGCGCCACCAGGGAAGATACCAGAGTTCCATAGATGAACGGCATCGCGCCGAAGTCGCCGGAGACCGGGTCCCAGGTGTTGCCGGTAAAGAAACCGAAACCGAAGCGCGCGATGGAGAGCTTCGAGCGCGAAGTCAGCTCAAAGAAAAACAATGCCATCACGGCAATGACGGAGAACGAACAGATCAGGAGTGAGTAGCGAAATATTCCATCCAGGTACTTGCTGATCCGGCTGGTGTGCAGCTCAATGCGCGGAGCCGCCGGGGGCGTCACCAGAGCAGGCTGTTGGCCAGCCGCCGTTTCGCGGACAGGCGTCTGGAAGCGCAGCAGGGGACGGAACTCAGTTTTTTGGCTAAAGCTCACTTACTGACGCTACCAGAGGATTGTTAACAGGAGATGAATAGGCGAATGATCTCCGGCGGTAAGGCCGAAGACTGGTTACAGCTTGCTCTTGAGATGATCCAGAAAGAGCTGCTCGACCGGACGATCATAGGAGCGCAGCACGTGGCGGACGGTTCGCCCGCTGACCAGATGGCAGACTTCCTCCGCCATGTTTTTCACATGGTCGCCGGCGCGCTCGATCTCCTGAGCCATAAACAGGACATGAAAGCTGTCCAGCTTCCGCAGACCCTCTGCCGGTTCAAGATGGCGGAAGGTAATCACGTTGCGCAGACGGTCGATTTCCGTATCGGCCCGCAAGACATTCACCGCTTTGTCCAGCGAACGGGTGCGGAAGGCGACTTCGACGTCAGCCAGCATCTTTTCCAACTGCGACGTAATCTGGATGAAATCGCGGAGGTCGTCGTAATCCATTTGAGCGGCAACGGCTTCGGCGCGATTGACAAAGCTCAGCAGAAGATCGCCGATGCGCTCGAGGGAGATTCCGAATTTCATGCAGGCAAGTAAGGTTCTGGCTTCATCGTCGGCGACGCGGGTGACGGTGGTGGTGACAAGGTCGTCGATATCGCGATCTAGCGAGTCCAACTCGCGCTCATGGTCCCGGACTTCGTCGAATAGCGCCTTGGATGAGGTGGCGAGGCCTTCCGCCGCAGCGGAGGATGCCCGGTGAGCCACGCGGAATGCGTCGAATGTGAGTTCGAGAAGATGCGACTCGGCCTTCACATTCAGAAGATGCGACTCGGCATTTAGCTGTGCGTTCGGCTCGCCCATGGTGACTGCTCCTGAGGTAGGCGGGGACGCAAAAAATTTGAGAGACCACCTTCTAAAGCCCACTTCTGGTGGCCTCTCAAGCCCCCAACTACATTGGTTTTACCTTATGAGGAATGGTTTTCAGTCGGATGAGTGCCGGGTAAATATCGCGTAAATTTCGTAAGCGACGGTCAGTCGGGAGTGGTGCGCGCCTCCGGAAGGGAGAAGATGAAGGTGCAACCGTGATTCAGTTCGCTCTCGGCCGTTATGATGCCGCCGTGGGCCAGAATAATGTGCTTGGCAATCGCCAATCCCAGGCCGGTGCCTCCGCTGTCGCGCGAGCGGGCTTTGTCGACGCGGTAAAAGCGCTGGAAGAGTCGTGGCAGATGTTCACTGGCAACCCCAGGACCGAAATCCCGCACGTAGAATTGCACGAAGCCTTCCACATCGTGGGCTCCGATCAAAATCCGTCCACCTTGTGACGCATACTTACAAGCGTTGTCGATCAGATTGGAAAACACCTGAAACACCGCATCGCGGTCAGCCGAAACCATTTTCAGGGCTTCGTTTACCACGTCGAAGGTCATGCCGCAATCAGAACAATGATCGCGAAAATAGTCGGCAGCGTCGCGCAAAAGTTCCGAAGCGGAAAGTGGGCACCGCTGCAGTTTCTTGTCGCCGGATTCCACCCGCGCCAGGATCAGCAGGTCCTCGGTAAGGCGGGTCATGCGGGCGGCATTCTTGCGAATGATTTCCAGGAAATCACACTGCGTCTCCTCGGAAGCTACGCCGTCCAGCAGGGTCTCGGCGTAACCCTGGATCGAGGTCAGGGGAGTGCGCAGCTCGTGCGAAACATTGGCGATGAAATCACGGCGTGTGGTCTCAATGCTTTCAGCGTCGGTGAGGTCATGCAGGACGGCGACCAGTCCACCGGAAGGCATGGGCGCAACGGTGGCCGCAAACACTCGTCCCGGGACAAAGCTATTGACCCGCGCGGTGACCGGCTTACGGTGCTGCGCCGCCTCCTGAACGGAGGCAAGAAAATTCGGGTCGCGCACGGTCTGGACGATCGGCAGACCGATGCGGACGCCGGTTGGCGTGAGCATCTCCATGCGCCGGTTGGCCCACTGCGCACGACAGTCACGGGAGATGGCAATCACCGGCTCCTGCATACTGTTCAGAACGGCTTCCAGCTCACTACGGCTGTCCTCCACCTCCTGGAAGCTGGTTTGGAGCTTGCGGGCGGTGGCATCCAGGGCGCTGGCGACGCGGCCGATCTCGTCATTCTGATCTTCGGCCAAGCGGGCCGAGAAGTCACCTTCCGCGATCTTTCCGGCAAAGGAGAGGATTCGTCCGAGGCGTCCGCTGACACTTCTTGACGCCCAGGCCGACAGCAAAATTGCGATGAAGCAGGCGAGCGCGGAAGCAAACACCAGCGAGCGAAAAACCTTTTGATTGGCCTCGGCGATGGCGTTTAGCGGAACCGCGAGGCGAACGGCACCTCCGGGAACCGGCTGCGCAATGTAAAGGAGATCGACTCCCAGGGTGTGGCTGTTCCGGGTGTCCATTCCAATGTGCCCGGCCAGGGCAGCCTGAAATTCCGGACGGCGGGCGTGGTTCTCCATTTTTTCGGCAGTCGCGCCACTGTCCGCCAACACTTGTCCGCGGCGGTCAATCACCGTGGCGCGCGCGCCGGATGCTTCGGCGACGGACTGTACGATTGGTTTCAGGTCGGCACTAGAAAGCGGAGCGGCCGCGACGCTCGAGGCAAACATCGCCGTCTTCTGCCGCAGATTACTTTCGATCTGCTGCCGGAGAGAGCTTCTCCAGGCATGAGTAACGGCGACATCCAACGTCAAGGTGGCGGCGGCAATGACCAGGGCAAAGACCACAACCAGCTTGAAGAAAATGCGATTCTTCACTTCATGGCCTCAAACCGGTATCCAGCTCCGCGCACAGTGCGCAGATACTGCGGCTCTTCGGCATCCTTCTCGATCTTTTCCCGGATGCGCCGCACATAAACGTCCACCGAACGCGGGGTGACATAGGCGGTGTCGCGCCAGACTGCGTCGAGTAATTGATCGCGGGTGAAGACCCGGCCCGGATGACGCGCCATGTACTCCAACAGCCGGAACTCAGTGGCGGTGGTTGCCACGGGCTTGCCCTCGACCTTCAAGATCATCGCACCGCTGTCGATCTCAATGTCGCCGGTGGTGATGATCTCCGGGGACAAGGGGCGCTCGAAGCGGCGCAGCACCGCCTTGATTCGCGCAATCAACTCGCGCGGACTGAACGGCTTGCCGACGTAGTCGTCAGCGCCCAGTTCCAAGCCCAGGACACGATCGCTTTCGCTGGTTTTGGCGGTGAGAAAGATGACCGGCGTCATGGCAATTGCCGGGTTCTGCCGGATGCGGCGGCAGAGCTCGAAACCGTCTCCGCCAGGGATCATGATGTCGAGCATAAACAGGGCGGGCTTTTCCCGCTCCGCCTCGGCAATGACCGAGGTCGCGGTGGCGAAAATACGGACGTTGAAACCGGCAGCCTCGATATGATGTTTCACCAACCGGGCGATGTCTGCTTCATCTTCCACTACAAATATAAGGGGTTTCATCGCCTCCATTGTATTCAGGTGCGGCACCCGCGGGAACTGCCGGAGAGTTGTTTTCACGCAGCTGTAACATATCACGCCGTTCGGAGACGAAATGCAACCGAGGGGAAGCTTGCTTTTCCGCAATAAATGGGGAGAGCCTGAGCTCTCCCGCGAGGTTGTTAGCCAGGCATTGCTAGCGGAAAGGATTGATGTACGAGCTCCAGCCGCGGGTCAGGTAGTCGGCAAGGCTGAGCCCCACCAGCAGCATCAGGAAGAAAATGGCCGAGACCACTGCAACCTTGGTGAGAGCGGTGGAGTAGCGCAGTTCCATGAAGAACAACAGCACCAGCACTGCTTTTATGGTGGCGATGCTGAGCGCGACGATGGCGTTGAAAGGACCAAGTTCCAGGGTCGCGGCGAAGACAGTCAACGCGGTCAGCACCAGCAGCGTGGCCCATACGGCTACAAAGGTCTTGACGGAAGGGTGTGCGTGTTCGTTCATGTCTCTCCTACCCTCCAGGGTGGTGGTGGCTGATCAAATAGAGCAGCGGAAAGAGGTAGATCCAGATTATGTCGACAAAATGCCAGTACAGCCCCACCAGTTCGACCGGTGAATTGTACTCCGGACTGAAGCGGCCGAGCCCATTTGCAATCAGCAGCCAAGTCAGCAATCCGGCACCGATGACCATGTGCAAGGCGTGCATTCCGGTCATGGCAAAGTACAGGGAAAAGAAGATCGAGACGTGACGCGGATCGTAGTTCCCGGTGTGCTCGAAGTGAAAATTCGGGCCGGGAACCTCATGGTGTACCCAGTGTTCGTGGTACTCGACGGCTTTCACGCCGAGGAAGACGATCCCCAGAACCAGCGTCAGGATCAGGAAAAGCGCAGTCAGTTTGCGACTTCCCAGCTTCGACCAGTGCACGGCCATGACCATGGTCAGAGACGAGCAAATCAGGACCGCCGTGTTGGCCGTGCCGTACTTGATCTCCATCGTCTGGCTGCCTGCGACCCAGGCGTTGTAGTAGGAGAGCCGGTAAATCAAGTACGAGGCGAACAAGCCGCCAAAGAACATGATCTCCGTGACCAGGAAGATCCACATGCCAAACTTGGCGGTTGCTGACTGCTGTTCCAGGTCGGCGAAGTGATGCCTCAGGTTGTGTACCGCAAGCTCGCTATCCGGCAACTTCAACCCCCTTTTTGGGCGCATCGATCTCGTCATAGTTATAGGCTTCCCAAGTCACAACCGGCGTTTCGTCGAAATTAAATGTCGGCGGTGGCGAGGGAGTCATCCATTCCAGTCCGGCGGCGCGGAAGGGATTGGGTCCCGCATCCTTACCGTATTGCAGACTCCAGACGAAATAGATCATCGGCAACAGGAAGCCCACGGCCAGAATCGAGGCGCCCGCGGTTGACAAGACATTCAGCACCTGGAACTCCGGCGGGTAAGCGTGGTAGCGCCGCGGCATACCCAAGTAGCCAAGCAGAAACTGCGGGAAGAACGTGAGATTGAATCCGAGGAAGACCAGCACGGCGCTCAATCTTGCAAACGACTCGGGATACATTTTGCCGGTCATCTTCGGCCACCAGAAATGCAGGGCGCACAGGAACCCCGTGACGGCGCCGCCGACCATAATGTAGTGGAAGTGCGCCACCACAAAGTAGGTGTCGTGCACATGCAGGTCCAAACCAACCGCCGCCAGGAAGAGGCCGGTAAGCCCGCCGATGGTGAACAGGCCGATAAAGGCAAAAACGTAAAGCATCGGCGTATCAAGGGTGATCGACCCCTTGTAGAGTGTTGCGGTCCAGTTGAACACCTTGACCGCGGAAGGAATCGCCACGAAAAAACTCAGCAGCGAAAAGATCAACGCGGCGTAGATGGAGATCCCGGCCACAAACATATGGTGGGCCCACACCAGGAATCCGAGCACAGCGATGGCAACCGATGACATGGCGATGAACTCATATCCGAACGGGCGTTTGCGAGCGAAGCAGGCGACCACTTCACTGATCACGCCCATGCTCGGAAGAATCATGATGTAGACGGCGGGATGCGAATAAAACCAAAACAGATGCTGGAACAGGAGGGGATCGCCGCCCAGCCGGGCATCGAAAATGCCGATGTGAAAGGCTCGCTCCAGCGCCACCAGCACCAACGTGATCGCCAGCACCGGCGTGCCGAGCACCATGATTACAGAGGTTGCATAGTGGGCCCAGATAAACAGCGGCAGGCGCCCCCAGGTCATTCCCGGCGCACGCATTCGGTGCACCGTGACAATGAAGTTCAAGCCGGTAAAGATCGACGAGAATCCGATGATGAATACACCGAGCGCCGCCGTGATCACGTTGGTGTTCGAATACGTAGTGGCGTACGGCGTGTAGAAGGTCCAACCGGTATCCATGCCGCCGGTAAGGATGGCGTAAAGAACGAAACTCGCTCCGAGCATGAATATGTACCAGCTTGCCAGGTTCAATCTTGGGAAAGCCAGATCCTTGGCGCCGATCATCATCGGAAGCACGAAGTTGCCAAACACCGCCGGCACCGATGGGATCAGGAACAGAAAGATCATTACGATGCCGTGCATGGTAAATAACTTGTTATAGGTATCGGCCAAGACCAAATCGCCCGCCGGGGTGAGCAAGTTGAGGCGGATGAGCATGGCAAAAAAACCGCCAATGAAGAAGAACAGCGTGATCGAGCCCAGGAATAAGAGCGCAATCCGCTTGTGGTCAGTGGTCAGCAACCACGACTTGACCGTGTAGTCCACGTTCAGGTAATTCGCCTTCGGTTCGACGGGATGGGTAGCTGTCTCCATTGATTTATCCCCTACTGCTTTGCCGCTGGCTTCGCCGGTTTGGCCTTGGCTGGCGGAGTTGCCGGCAAATCGCTCTTGGCGGCCGATGTTTCAGGTTTGGGCGCGACCGGATAGTTGAAAGAATTCGGATCGCTGACCGGGATGGGCAGGCCTGCCGAGCCATTACCCAGCGCCTTCACGTAGGCCACCAATCCAATCACTTCCTCTTCGCTCAACTGCCCCTGGAAGGTTGGCATGATGTTCTTAAAGCCGCTTACGATCTTGGCGCCCGGATTCAGAATCGACTCGCGTACATAGCTTTCGTCGGCGGTTATCGTGCGCCCGTCATCCAGCAGCACCTGCCTGCCGAACAGCCCGATCAGATTGGGTCCGCGTCCGGCCATGTCGGCGCGATGGCACATGGAGCAGCCGTATTGCTGGAAGCTCTTCTCGCCCGCCGAGGCCAGCGAACCGTCGACCGCGCCGGAGGCCCAACGGTCATACTGGGTCGGATCCATCACGACCACTTCGCCGATCATTCCCGAGTGCTGGGTTCCGCAATACTGCGCGCAGAACAAGTGATAGCGTCCGGGCTCGGTGGCATGGAACCAGGTCGAAGTGTAGCGTCCCGGCAACACATCAGCTTTGATGCGGAAGGCGGGAACATAGAAGCTATGAATCACGTCCTGCGAGGTCATGATCATGCGCACATCGCGGCCTGCCGGAACGTGCAACTCATTGATTTCGCGCTGCCCCTCGGTGTGCTGAAACTTCCACATCCACTGCTTGCCAACCACGTATATCTCCATCGCCCCGGCAGGCGGACGGGTTTGAATGAAGAAGATCACCGACGACCAGACGAAGATGATCATCACGATGCCGAGCGGAATTGCGGTCCAGAGAAGTTCCAGAGCCGTCGAGCCGTGGACCTGCGTTGCCAGCGGACTGCGCGACTTGCGGTAGCGCAAGGCGAAGTACAGGATCAGCGCGGAGATCAGAATCGTGAAAAATGCGGTGATCGCCACCAGGGCGAAGTACAGTGCGTCAACGTGTCCGGCCATGCTGCTGGCACGCGCCGGAAATAGGGGCAGATTTGGCCACATATCGATCTATGCCCGTCCTGTTCCGATACTTTGATCGTGCTTGTCTTTACGAAACAGCAGGAAGATAGCGCTGCCCATCACCAGGACCGTTGCCACGCCGGCCAGGCGGATGATATTGGTGATCGTCGCGCCGTACCTTCCGGTGCGCGGATCGTAGTGATAGCAGTACAACAACACCTCATCGGCCAGCGAACCGATCCTGTTCTGCGAAGCCTCGACGATGCCGAGGCGCATATCCTTGGCCGAAAACTCCACGCCGTAGTAGTACTGCGCAATCTTGCCCTCGGGCGTGATCAGCATGATCCCGGCGGCATGCACGAATTGGTCTAGCTTCGCGTCGAAGCGATAGCGGAATCCAACCGCCGCTGCCAGCGCCGAAATCTGCGTCTGCTCGCCGGTGAGAAAGTGCCAGCCCTTGGAGGCATCGGGATTCCCCAGCTTCTTCAGATACATCGCTTTCTTGTTGGCCGCCAACTGCGGGGTCTCGCGCGGATCGATGCTCACGGTGAGCACTTCAAATTGATTGCCCGGTACAAACCGGATGACCTTCAGCGCCGAGGTGAGCCCATTCAAAACTTCCGTGCAGAGCATGGGACACCGGAAATAAACCAGGTTGAGAATGACTGGACGGCCCTCGTGAAAGTAATCGCCCAGCTTCACCGTCCTTCCCTGCTCGTCCTTGAAGGTGAGATCCAGCGGTACCTGTTCATTCAGGCGCTGGTCGATGCCGACGCCGGCCAATCCGGGAGGAGAGATCGTCTTGGTCTCTGGCGGGGTAAAGTACTGCGCACTGGCAACCGCGCACAGCACGGCGCTCAGCGCCAGGCTGATGGCCATTCTTCGAATGATTCCGTAGCGTATTCCGTTGCCCAACATTGTGTTCTGTCCCCGCGAAGTTGTCGCGGTTGCTGCTCCACCTATCTGGCTGGGGGAGAATTCTCGACTTCGCCCGCTTGCGGCTGCGTGGCGGTGTCGGCCGATTCGGGTGGGTAGGAATATTGCAGTCCCGCGCCGGGATAGTTTGGCAAAGCCGTCGCGCCGGGACGTACCGGCAGGCGGCTTCCGACTATCTTCATCGCCTGGTCAATCGGCAGATGCACGCTGCCTTGCGCATCCTGCCATGGCGGGGCGGTCTGCGCTTCGGTTTCCTTCAGTAAAAACCTCTTCATGTCGTCGGTGTCGTCGTCCTGCAACCGCGGCTCGGGAAATTTCTGCATGTTGATGTTCGCCGTGTTCGTCAAAATTCCGGCGCGCGGCATAACCGTCTTCGACGCCAGCGGACTCAACTCCTTATCGTGCTTATCGGCGAACTTTGTCATGCCCAGGTACATGCCAACCACGGCCAGGTTGAGGAGGACGGCGAACACACCAAGCACAATAAAGAAGATGAGAATGCCGCGGGCACTGAGGTCGCTTTTGTCGAATTCAACGCTAGGATTGCGCTCGTCGGCGCTTTCATGTCCGTGGTTAATGGCCATGGCTTGGCTCCCAGAGGCGCGGCAGCATCGGCTCGGTTACTACCAGTAGAGGCCGTTTGCCGAGTTGCCAGAAGAACATCCCCAGCCAGATGCTGACCAGCGCGAGGGGTGCTACAAAATATGTCCAGTGATAGGTAAGGTGGCGGGCATCCGCCACGGTTCCCGGAAATGGATTGGGCGCCACCAGCCAATAAAGATCGACATAGCGCATCACCAGCACCAGCAGCGCAACCGGGACCAGCTTGCGTGCGTCACGCTTGAGTTCGCGCGAGAGCAGCAGCACGAAGGGTAACGAAAATTGCAGGAAGACCAGCGCCAACGCCACAATCTGCCAGCCGCCGTGGATACGGTCGAGATACCAGGTGATCTCTTCCGGAAGATTGCCCGCCCAGATGATCAGCCACTGGGAGAAGCTGAAATACGCCCAGACCATGGTGAAGGTCAGCATTAGTTTGCCGTAGTCGTGCAGTTTCTCCGCGCCGAGGATTGTGTCGTACGGAGCAAAGTCGCGCAACGAACACAGGATGACGATCATCAGCGCCATGAACGAGAGCATTTCGCTGATCATGAAAAACATGCCGAAAATTGTTGAGTACCACGCCGGATCCAGAGACATGATCCAGTCCGTGCAGGCCAGGGTGATGGTAAGGGCATAGACCAGCATGCCCGGCGCCGCCCAGACCTTCAGTCGCTCCCAGACGCGCGGTGCATTGTCGGTATCCTGCCGCAGCGATCCCTTGCGCAGTGCCAGCGCCCACAGATTCCAGATCGCGAAGTAAATCACCGCCCGCAGCGTCCAGAAGTGGTCGTTCAGGTAGCCGCCCTTGGCCGCTACAGCGTGGTGGGTTGCGACGTAGGCCGGGTCCAGCCAGATGTACAGGCTGTGCCGTCCCAGCCAGATCGGCAGGAACAGAATTGTGAGCAGGGGAATATTGCCCACGCTGGCTTCCATCACCCGGCGGCCGATCATCCACCAGTTGCCGCCGGTCAGATGCCCCAACATCAGCAGCGCCATCGCGCCCAGCGAAAATCCGAGCACCAGCATGTAGCCGATCAGATAGCCACGGAAGAATTGCTGGCTCGAGACAAACCATCCGGCGATGGACACCAGGGCCGCTAGCAGGCCGATCACAAGCCAACGCCGCGACAGCGATGCGGTCGCCGCGGGAGGCTCGAAGCGATAGGAAGCGGGATAGATCGTTGTGCTCATCTACTTCGCCTCCGTGGGTTCAGTCGCACGTTCCGCCAACTTCACTTCGCCAAAGGTTTGCTCTGGCGCGTGGCTCATCACCGGTTGCCCGGCAGGAACGTCTCCGCTGGTGGCTGTCTGTGAGAGCTGCAGGGCGCGGATGTAGGCGGCAATACGCCAGCGGTCGGCCACCGGAACCTGCGCCGAGTAATCGGCCATGGCGCCGCGACCATTGGTGATCACGTTGAAGAAATGTCCCACGGGAGCCTTCATCAGCCGCGGATCGAAGTAGGAAGGAGGCTTTTTGAAGCCGCGCTGCACGATCATTCCGTTGCCGTCTCCCAACTGAGAATGGCAGGGCGAGCAGTAAATGTTGAAGCGTTCACGACCGCGCGCGAAATCCTTTTCGGTGATCGGAAAGGGAAACTGGTCAGCCTCCTGGCCATTCACCTTGCCGGTGTATAGCAGTGGATCATCCTCTAGCTGGCCGCGGGCGATGGTGCCTTCAATGGTGGGGCGCGCCGAACGGTTATCGCGATAAAAATCGTTTTCCCGCAGGGGAATGAACTTGGGCTGGTTTTGCATGTCCTCGCGGCAGCCAGCCAGCAGGCACAGGCTCAGCGCACCTAGCAGGATCGCCGCGCGACGGAGGGTGGGTTTGTAGACCCTGGTTTTAAAATCGTTAATCCGTTCCATGAGTACGTAGGCCATGAGCTAGTCGGCGACCTCCGCAACGTCGATTGCATCCGTCGCCTGCAAAAATCGGGTGGTCTCCGCCCGGTCGAATTTCGGATCGGCAGCCTCGATGCAGAGGAAGAAGCGGTCGCGGCTGGCGGCGCTGAAACGCGGATGATTGAAGATCGGGTGATAGGGCTGAGGCAGACCGTTCAAAGTCAACATGCCCACCACCGCCGTGATCCCGGCAAACAGAATGGTCATCTCAAACGTGATGACGATGAACGAAGGCCAGGAATTCAGCGGACGGCCACCGACGTTGAGCGGAAAAGCCCAGACGTGAATCCAGTATTGCATTAGAAATCCGCTCAATCCGCCCAGAATGCCGCCGATCAAGGTCAACAGAGGTACCCGAGTTTTCTCGAAGCCGATGGCATCCGCCGCTTCTTCCAACGGATACGGAGTGTAGGCGTCCATGCGGCGGTATCCAGCCGCGTGTGCTTTCTTGCAGGCGATGACTAGGCCATCCGGGGTGGTAAATTCAGCCACGACTCCATACAGTTCCGAATCAGTCATGGGCAGCCACCTCCTCGCTGACCTTTGCCTGCGGCAATAACATGCGCATTTCAAAGATGGTGATCATCGGCATCAGCCGTATAAACAGGAACATCGCGGAGAAGAACAGTCCGACGGTTCCGATAAAGACCGCGTAATCCCAACGCGTGGCCACGTAACTGCCCCACGAAGATGGCAGGAAGTCGCGATACAGGCTGGTGACAATGATGACGAAGCGCTCCAGCCACATACCCAGCAGAATGACCACTGAGGCTGAGAACAGCATGGCTGGATTCAGTCGCACCTTGCGAATCCAGAGCACTTGCGGAATCAGAATGTTGAACAGGATCAGACACCAGTAGGCCCAAGCCATGGGACCGAGCAGGCGGTTCTTGAACATAAACCACTCGTAGGTGTTGCCCGAGTAGTAGGCGTAAAACGCTTCCATGGTGTAACCATAGGCGACGATCAAACCGGTGCCCAGCATGATCTTGGCCGCGTTATCCAGGTGGCGTAACGTGATCATGTCCTGCACGCCGTAAAACCTGCGGATCGGAATCGCCAGCACCAGCACCATGGCAAAGCCCGAATAGATCGCTCCGGCGACGAAATAGGGCGGGAAGACCGTGGTATGCCAGCCTGGCAGAATTGAAATTGCGAAGTCGAAGGACACTACCGTGTGCACGGAAAGAACCAGTGGCGTGGCCAGTCCAGCCAGCAACAGGTAGGCGCTCTCGTAGCGTTTCCAGTGCCGGGCCGAGCCGCGCCATCCCATGGCCAGCAATCCGTAGATGGTCTTGGCGACCGGATTCGTCGCCGTATCGCGGAAGGTCGCCAAGTCGGGAATCAGTCCAATAAACCAGAACAGCGCTGAAATCGTCGCATAGGTGGAGACGGCGAAGACATCCCACAGCAGAGGGCTGCGAAACTGCGGCCACACACCCATGGTATTGGGATAAGGGAAGAGCCAGTAAGCCAGCCACGGACGGCCGGTGTGCAGGATCGGGAACATACCGGCACAGGCGACGGCGAACAGCGTCATCGCCTCGGCAAAGCGGTTGATCGAGTTGCGCCAACCCTGCTTGAGCAGCAGCAGAATCGCCGAAATCAGGGTTCCAGCGTGGCCGATACCGATCCACCATACAAAGTTTATGATGGCGAAGCCCCAGCCCACCGGAATGTTAATGCCCCAGATGCCGACGCCGCGGTAGAACAAATACGCAGCAGCAAACAGCAGCAGATTCATCAGGCCAAAGAAGAGGGCGAAGCCCCCCAGCCAGCCCAGCGTGACCGGTCGCCGAAGCACGATGGAGACGATTTTGTCGGTGACCGTCTCCAGCGTATGGCCGGGCGTGAGAACCGGTACCTGCCCAGGCAGGAGCCGTTCTAGCGTCGTGGAAGCCTTGCTCTCCGGAACTTGTTCCATAGTCCCTTACGACTCCAACTCAGGATTCGGGTTGCGCACGGCGGCCAGGTAAGTGGTCCGCGGACGCGTGTTGAGCTCTTCGAGCAATCCGTAATTGCGCTGCGAGGCCTTCAGCTTCGAAACCCGGCTGGCCGGATCATTCAGATCGCCGAAGGAGATTGCGTCGGCGGGACACGCCTGCTGGCAGGCCGTAAGAACCTCTCCGTCGCGCACCTTCCGGCCCTGCTCCTCGGCATCAATTCTGGCGTGAGTGATGCGCTGGATGCAGTACGTGCACTTCTCCATCACGCCACGGCTTCGTACGGTCACCTCCGGATTGCGCTGGAACTTCAACTGCGGGGTATCAAAGTCGGAGAACAGCAGGAAGTTGAAGCGCCGGACTTTGTAAGGACAGTTGTTGGAGCAGTAGCGGGTGCCCACGCAACGGTTGTAAACCATGTCATTGAGGCCTTCGGAGGAATGCACGGTGGCAGCCACCGGACAGACCAGTTCGCAGGGAGCGTTCTCGCATTGCATGCATGGCACCGGCTGGAAGTACGTATTCGGATTCTCCGGCGAACCCTCATGGTAGTTATCGATGCGCAGCCAGTGCATGATGCGGCCGCGTTTCACCTGGTCCTTGCCGACCACCGCAATATTGTTTTCCGCCTGGCACGCCACCTCGCAGGCCTTGCATCCTACGCAGGAGTTCAAGTCGATGGCCATACCCCACTTGTGCTCCTTGTACTCATAAGGCTCGTAGAGGGTCAGCCCCGGCGTCGGTGCCTCGACCATTTCATGCGCGAAGCCCGGGTTCTTGATGAACTCTTCCAGAGTGGCCGCCCGCACAATGGCGCGCCCTTCCATGGATTGATGGCCTTGCGGAGCAGCCAGCCCGTAGTGACTGCCGGTGGCGCGCAAGTGCAGGCCGCCCGCATACCAGAGCGCATTTGAAGTGCGCAATTTGTAAGCGCTGAATCCGAGGCCCGATCCAACCCTACCGGAATTTTCCCGGCCATAGCCCAACGAAACCGTGACCGCGCCGTCGGGATGTCCCGGTGTAAGCCAGATCGCGCCCAGCACCTTGCGGCCATTCAGTTCCAACTCCACTTCGTCTTCGCTCTTCAAATTCAGCTTCTTGGCCGTGGCCACGCTCATCAGGACGGGATTGTCCCAGCAGATCTGAATCATCGGCTTCGGGACCTCTTGTAGCCAGCCATTGTTGGCAAAGCGGCCGTCGTAGACCGTGGGATCGCGGCGGAAGATGATCTCCAGCCCGCTGGTGGCGGGCGAGGCCGCCGGCAGCGCGAGTTTGGCGGTCACCGCTTTCGGTGCAAAGGCTGAGTTCGCCACGAATCCATCATGCAGCGAACGCTCCCACCAGCTCTTGAACTCCAGGTCGGAGTGCTGCGTCTGCCAGTAACGCTGGGTCAATTCGTAGCTGGTTGCCTCGTTTTCATTGGTCAGGAACTCGATCAGCTCGCTCTCGCTGTGTCCGCTGTAGAGGGGAGCAATCAGCGGCTGAATAAAACTTACGGTTCCGTCGAAGGTGCGCGTATCGCCCCACTGCTCAAGGAAGTGAGTTCCGCTTACGTGCCAGTGGCAATACTTGGCGGTCTCGTCCTGATAGAGGCCGAGATGCAACCGCAATCCAACCTTATTCAGCGCGTCCAGGAAGTCCAGATCCGGCGGTGCGTCATACACCGGGTTGGTGTTCAGCACCAGCAGCATCTCCACCTTGCCGCTGTTCATCTCGGCCGTAAGCTGGCGAAGCTGCTCCATCTTCGGAGCCGCCGCGAAGGGATCGACCGGATCGCTATAACTCACGGTCTTTCCCACCGCACCCAGCGCAGAGTTGATCGCATGGGCAAGCGCGTGCGTTGCCGGCGTCTGGGCATCACCCACCACCACGACGGCTCCGCCCCGGTTAGCCTGCAGATCCTTGATCAGCGTGGCGGCAAACTTCTTCTGCCCGGACTTGAACTCACCACCTGCCTGGCCCACGCCCAAAGCAGTGGCCAACGCACGCGCAAACGGCTCGATCTCGCTGGCCTTTACGTGCAGCCGATGGTCGGCTTTGGCAGCCGTGTTGGTGGGCGCACTCTCCACGGCATAGAAGCGCAGCATCTCCTCCTTCAGTTCAGGACGGCGCCGCTGCGAAAATGCACGCGTGTATTTCTGGAATCCGGGAAAGCCCGCGGAGAGAAAATCTCCATCCAGCGAGAGCACAATCTTCGCCTTCGAGAAGTCGTACAGGGTCTCGACCGGCTGGCCAAAAGCCAGCGCGGCGCCGGCGTACACGGTGTCGCGATTGACGGCCTCCCACTGGTACCACTTGGCCTGCGGATAAGCCTTCAGGAACTCCTGCATCTGCGCCACGAAGGATGGCGATGAGGTCGCTCCACTGAGCACTCGCAAACCGGCTCCGCCCTTAGACTTTTGCAGTTCGATCGAGCCGCGCAAGCCGGACATGACCTGCGGCCAGGTTTGCAACTCGCCCACATAAGTGTTGGTCTGCGAGCGGTCCGGATCGTACATCGTCAGCACACTCGCCTGATTGAAGACGTCGGTGCCGCCGAGCGAGGATGGGTGCTGCGGGTTGCCCTCGATCTTTGTCGGACGACCTTCGTGGCTCTCCGCCAATAAGCCCGTGCCATAGGCTGCCAGGGGCATTGCCGTAGCGTAGAACAGAGGCTTGCCGAGCAGCAGATTATTCGGCTGCTTCACGTAGGGCACAATTGGCTCCAGCGGCTGCTTGGTGCAGGCGCTCAATCCTGCCAACGCCAGCGATGCTCCCATGATCTTCAGGAAGTCGCGCCGCGAACTCTTGCTGTCCCACTCCGAAGCGTGCTTCGGGAACTCGCGATGCAGCATCTCGGTGAACTCTGGAGTCTGCGCCAGCTCGTCCAGGGTGCGCCAGTATTGCGGTCCGCGAGCGTCGCTCAGTTTCTCGCGCACCTCGGCCAGTTCCAGCTTGTTCTTCTTGCTGGGACACACATCCCCAATTTCACTCTTCTGCCCGTTATCCATTCGCGTCGCGTCCACTCGTCAGATCCTCTGCTTCCGTTTCCACCGCTGCCCCCGGAGCACACCCACTTGGCGAACCGTTCAATCCGGTCAGCGGTGGCAGGTACTGCAACTGGTAATATCGCGCGGGGAACGTACGTTGTTCGCCTTCACCAAGTAGGTGCCAAGTCCGTCCGGCCCCGTCTGGCTGGTAAACGTCTTGTACGTCTCACCCTCGCGGATTGTGACCGGATGCGCGGACGAAGGCTCTTCGTACGCCATATTGAAGACCTGGTCGCTCATCGTCGCGGGATCCATGGGGTCCTGCTTCACGTAGTGCGGACGGAGATTCTTCTCCGGCGCGCGATGGCAATTCAGGCACCACTCCATCTGCAGCGAAGCCTGGTTGTACATCAGCCCCATCTTGTCCACGCGGCCGTGGCAGGTGTTGCAGCCAACGCCTTTGTTTATGTGAATGCTGTGATCGAAATAGGCAAAGTCCGGCAGATCGTTGGCCCGCGTCCATATCAAACTGCGCCCGGTGCGGTAGCTGTCACGAACCGGTTCCAGCATCGGAGCCGCCGTCCAGATCTGCGAGTGGCAGTTCATGCACGTCCTGGTGGGCGGAATTCCTGCAAAGCTGGAAACCTCCACCGAGGTGTGGCAGTAGCGGCAATCGATGCCCAGTCCAGCTACGTGATGCTGGTGGGGAAATGGAACCGGCTGCGGACGCGCAACCCCCGCATAGGTGAAGTAGGGAGAGCGTTGCAACTGCAACGCCATCCACAGGAGGCCAACCACCAGGATCAGCCCGCCTAGAATCGATGCCTTTGCGATCGTGTTGGCACTGCGATGAAAGATCTGCGCCATGGATGGAAGCTATCCGTTATGTCTTGCAGGGTCTTGCAACCCGTGCTGAAGCGACGGCATCAGGAAACTGCGCTGGAGGCGTTCTCGGTTCTCCAAAGTCATTTCCGTTTCATCGCTAGTGTGACTGCCCATTGAATGGTTTGTGATGCGCATCACGAGAACAAAGGATTATAGCAGGAGCATTGAAACCGCCAACCATGGCGCGAGAAACCTGCAAAATGGCGGGACGGCAGTTCATGAAATTTTGTTTGGATAGATGTCGAAAACTGCGGAGAGCCACCCGCATTAAGGTTCTCTTTCCGCTCAATGCACCCAGCAATCCTGACACTCCGCACCTTTCCTCCGCCGCTTTGGCATCCTCACGTACCGGTACTTCGAGGCCGCCCACGGCAACTAAAGGTGAGATGCTTCTACAAGGAATTGGAGTGCGATTTTTTCACGGGTTGTAAAAACAGTTATTGGCCATTGTCCCGATTCGAAACAGAAATCAGAGTTGCCGACGCATCTCCCGCCAATGGCTGACTACCGGGGGAAAATGGCACTGAAACGCCGTCGGGCAGACAACGCTCTCTCTTAGCCGGACCCCGTTTCCGTCAGTCGCGCAGGTAGAAATCCGCCGTGACTTCCATCTTCACCGCGATCGGTTCGCCGTCTTTCTCGGCTGGCTTGTATTTCCACTCTTTTACGGCGAGGATCGCATTTTCGTCAAGTCCGTAGCCGAGACCTTTGACGACCTTCGCATCGGCCACATCGCCCTTCTGATTGACGACGATTGCCAGCGTGACCGTGCCTTCAATCTTCTTCTTCCTGGCCTCAGGCGTGTAATACGGGTTGGCGACCTCGCTGAGCCGCGGCGGAGTGATGTCGTCGGTAATGGCAACCGCTTCAATCACCGGCGTCTTGCCGGAAGCTTTATTCTGGGCCGCGCTCCAAGGCACCACGCACATCATGAGCAGAGTAGTGCATGCAACCAAGAGAATGCGTTTCATGGGACGCCTCCGTACCGCACGACAACCGTTCTTGCTCAGGATATTTAATCCTCTTCGGCAATCCGTGCAGTGATACAGCGCACAGCGCTTGGCCCGTGCAGTGCGCGAGGCAGACTCCTAGGACAGCACCAGCAGCTTCGGCTCCGTCATCTCCTCGATAGCGTAGCGAATGCCTTCGCGTCCGCTCCCGGAATCCTTCACGCCGCCGTAGGGCATGTGATCGATGCGGAAGGTCGGCACGTCGCCGGCGATTACGGCCCCGACCTCGAGTTCGTCATAGGCGCGCATGAGACGTTGAATGTCGCGCGTAAATACGCCCGCCTGCAATCCGTAAGGTGACCGGTTCACGCGGTCGATCGCCTCATCGAAATCGTCATAGGCTTCCACGGTGACCACCGGCGCAAAAATCTCCTGGCAGTTGACCCGTTGCGTCTCGGCCGTGCCGGTAAGAACGGTAGGTGCCAGCAACGCTCCGCTACGCGTACCTCCGCAGACCACTCGTGCGCCTTCGGCAACCGCCTCGGCAATCCATTGATCAGCGCGCTCTGCGTCGGCGAGCCGAATCATCGGGCCCACGTCAGTCCGTTCGTCGGAGGGATCGCCCAGCCTGAGCTTTTGCACCGCCGCAGCCAGTTTCACGGTGAAGGTTTCAAAGATACTGCGTTCCACGAAGATCCGCTGCACGCTGATGCAGCTTTGTCCGGCGAAGGCAAAGCCGCCGCTTGCACAGCGTTCCACCGCGTTGTCCACGTCGGCGTCGGAGTGAATGATGCATCCGGCGTTCCCGCCGAGTTCCAGCGCCACCCGCTTCTTCCCGGCTCGCGCCTTCAGCGCCCAGCCCGCGGCGGCCGATCCGGTAAAGGTGAACAGCTTGAAACGAGGGTCTTCAACCAACGGCGCGGCTGTCTCAGCGCGCATGGGCAAAATGCTGACGGCTTCCTTGGGATAGCCCGAACGCGCCACCACATCGGCCAGCATCAGCGCCACCATTGGAGTCTTGCTCGCGGGCTTCAACACGATCGAACACCCGGCGGCAAGCGCTGGAGCGATCTTGTGCGCCACCAGGTTCAGCGGAAAATTAAAAGGAGTAATGGCCGCGACCGGTCCCAGCGGCACGCGTCGCAGCAGACCCAGGCGATTGGCACTGACCGCTTGCGCGTCCAGCGGCAGCAGGTCGCCATTCAGGCGGGTCGTTTCCTCGGCGGCATACTGGAAGCAGAAGGCGGCTCGTGCGACCTCGCCACGCGCGGTGCGAATCGGCTTGCCCGCCTCTGCCGAGATACATTGCGCGAACTCTTCGGTGCGCCCGGTCAACTCCGCCGCGATCTTCGCGAGGGCCTTCTGGCGCTCATACGCAGCGAGTTTGCGGGTGACCGCAAATGCTTTGTGCGCGGCCTCGATAGCCTGTTCGAGATGCTCCGGGGTGGCCAGCGAAACCCGCCCCACCACGCGCTGATCGAAGGGCGAAGTTACATCCATCACTTGCGGCGAGGTAAGCCACTGCCCTGCAAGGTAGAACGAATAAACGCCCGTGGCAGAGGCGGAACCCGGTTCGAGAGTGCTCTTGTCGGAATCGTTGCGGCTCATGAGAGGTAATGGTACACCCAGCGGTTGGGGAAGCCAGAGATTTTGACGGCATCCGAGGTCGCCGTGTCCTCACAGTCGCGCTCTGCGGTTGTGAGTTATTTGGCTGTTATCGCCAAGAACGAGCATCGGGAGTACACTCTCCCCGTGCCGTCATTCACGAAGGAATCGACACTGAAAGGAAACCCGCTTGGACGAGAGCTTCTCGCGCATCGTGATCTACAAGGAATGGTCGCTTCACTTTGCCTCCGTGATCGCCTCGATTGCCTGTGTTGCTTTAGCCGTTTTCCCCTTCGGAATAGCTGCGATCACGCGCCCCACAGCGGTTGCGTGGATCGGCTCGGGTCTCATGCTTGCGCTGGGAGCTTACGTGCGTTGGAGAGATATCCGGGGTAGGAACAAATGGGATCAGCTTAGCTATCTCGAACTTCAGGATGGGAGAATCACACTTGTACCAAGCCGCAGGATGAGCCTGCTCGGCTATGAAAAGGCACAAGCGCCATTTCCGGTTGGCTCGCGGCTGGAATGTCACATAGATACTGGCGACATGTACTTTACTGGGGATCACGGAAGCTTTATTAAAGGATCTTTATGGATTGTGGAGCCGACCGGAACAAAGCAGAAGCTATTTGACTACTGGGCCGATGTCTGCCACAGGGTGATGGCGGCTAACCTGCGAAATGCTGGTATTCCATTCAGGATCATCAATTTTTACTCCGGTCAGGATGGCGAGCATACGGAGACCGATATCACCTCGCGGTTCACAGAAGGCGCCCCGAAACCACGAAACCGCAAGTTGTTGACGATTCTGCTTGGAACGTCGAATCTCTGGTTAGGAGCTGTCGCTGGTGCCCTTGTTCATAACAGTGGCTACGTGATCGCAATAGGCGTGTCGTGGTATGTCGTCATGGCTTCAGTGCAGTTACTTTCGGTGCGCTCTAGCCCTGGACCCTCCAAACGATCTGCGCTCGTGCAGGTGGGCACGAGCATTCCGTTATTCGCAGCGGGATACGCTTTCTCTGTGGTCTGCGTCTGGTACATCTTCAAGTAGTCAGTGCGCCCGAAATAGATACCTGCTGGATAATCGCCTTATCACTCACAACTTCATGCGAACAGCCCAAAAGAAATGCGCGCCCGAAGGCGCGCAGGACTGAACGTGTCCGCCTCCCCTGGCTCTGAGCCGGAGAGGCAGACGCTGTAAATGTGAGAATTATGCGGTTGGCTCTTCGCCGCCATCGCCCGCTTGGGCCTGCGATTCTTCCATGGCCTTGCGTGTCTCTTCGGCGCGCTTGGCGCGGAGTTCGGCACGCTTCTCGCGCTTCTCATCCACGACCTTCTCGCTGCCGAGAATCTCGATGAAAGCCTTTTCGCCGCCATCGCCCTTGCGGAAGCCGGTCAGTATGATGCGCGTGTAACCGCCGTTCCGGTCGCCGAAGCGCGGGCCGATGGTGCCGAACAGCTTATCGACAGCTTCCGGGGTCATCAGGAACGATGCTGCGAGACGACGGTGGGCGACGCCACCTTTTTTGCCGAGGGTGATCATCTTCTCGACGTGGGACTTCATGAACTTGGCCTTGGTGACGGTGGTCTCGATACGCTCCTCGATGATTAAGGAGGTAACGAGATTCCGCAGCAAAGCGCGCCGGTGGGAGGTGTTCCGGCCTAGCTTCCAACCTGCTACACGATGACGCATGACTGAATCCTTGATATCGCCGGAGCCACTGACGATCCGGCTGAACTTGACTCCTCGGCAGGGCCGGGAGGATTGCAGAAGGCGCTTCGCAGCGCCCCCTCAAAGAAAATTAGTAGCTCGGAGTACCGTCTCCAGAGCCGTAGGCGGGCGGCAAACTGCTGCCCATCGTCGACTGACTGGTAGCGACGGCGTTGCCGTGCTCGTCGATCTTCATGCCAAGGCCGAGACCCATCGAGGCAAGGATTTCCTTGATTTCGTTGAGTGACTTGCGGCCGAAATTCTTGGTTTTCAGCATTTCGGCTTCGGTCTTGCACACCAGCTCGCCGATGGTCTGAATGTTGGCGTTCTTCAGGCAGTTGTAGCTGCGAACGCTTAACTCCAGCTCTTCGACCGAGCGGTTGAGATTCTCGTTGCGGATCTCCGGCTTGTTGTCAGCCGAAATTCCAGCGGCTTCAACTTCTTCCTCGAAGTTGATGAAGATGTTCATATGGTCTTTGAGCAGTTTGGCCGCCAACCCGATGGCATCCGCAGGCGTCACCGAACCGTTAGTCCACACTTCCAGGGCGAGTTTGTCATAGTCGGTGATCTGACCCAGACGAGCCGCCTCGACCGCGTAGTTGACCTTGCGTACCGGCGAGTGCACGGAGTCAATGGGAATGAACCCGAGCCCGAGGTCTTCGTCGAAATTCTTGTCCGCCGAAACGTAGCCGCGACCCTTCTTCAGGCGAAGCTCCATCTCAACCTTGCCGCCTTCGCTGACGGTCGCGATATAAACGTCCTTATCCAGGACCTCGACATCGCCATCCGCTTCGATCATGCCGCTGGTGATAACTCCGGGCTGATCGGCACGCAGGTAGATCATCTTTGGCGCATCCCCGGAAAGCTTGAACGGGATCTGTTTGAGGTTAAGAATAATGTCGGTAGCGTCCTCGACGACACCGGGGATCGATTGGAATTCGTGCAGTACGCCTTCGATTTTGACGGCGGTGATGGCCGCTCCCTCAATCGAGGAAAGCAGGACCCGGCGTAGCGCGTTTCCGATGGTGGTACCGAATCCGCGCTCGAACGGCTGCGCCCAAAAGTGACCATACTTATCAGTCAGCGATTCAGAATCCATCGCCAGGCGCTTCGGCTTTTGAAATCCCTTCCAGAGCATTCGTTTCTCCTCTTTCTTCGGCCGTTTGGCACTGCGGCGAAGCTGCCCGCAGGCGGATCTGGTCCGAGACAGGGTGATGCGGCACGGGGTTAAGGGCCGTGCCGCGGTAAGTAGGTTGCTCGACAGCGTCAGCGGCGTCGGCCCTCGCAGAACAATGCAGAAAGCGGTGCAGGGAGGGCGCAAGCGCCCACCCCGTTACTTGCTGTACAGTTCGACGATGAGCTGCTCGTTGACGGGCAGGTTGATGTCTTCGCGCCTCGGCAGGGAGAGAACGCGACCCTTGAAATTCTCGCGGTCAATCTCCAGCCAGGTTGGGGAAGTCTGATGCGAAGCAAACTCCTTCGCCCCTTCCAGAATGACAAGTTTACGGCTGCTCTCGCGAACCGCGATCTCTTCGCCCACATTGACCTGGAACGAGGGGATGTTCACCTTGCGGCCATTGACCGCAATGTGACCGTGGCGCACGAGTTGGCGGGCCTGACGGCGCGCCACGGCGAAGCCAAGGCGGTAAACCACCGAGTCGAGACGGCGCTCAAGCTGCTGGAGCAGAATTTCGCCCGTAACGCCCTTAGCGCGAGCGGCCTTCTCGAAATAATTGCGGAATTGGCTTTCCTGCGCAAAGTACATGCGCTTGGCCTTCTGCTTTTCGCGGAGTTGGAGACCGTAACCGACGATCTTCGCCTTGCGATCCTTGCCGTGCTGGCCAGGGGCAAAATTGCGCTTCTCGACCGGACACTTTTCCATAAAGCACTTTGCGCCCTTGAGGAACAGCTTGGTTCCCTCTCGGCGGCAAAGGCGGCATACTGCGTCTTTATAGCGAGCCAACTTATATCTCCTTCGGTCTGGGAGCGGTTTACAGGAGTTGGAATCCCTTCGATCCCGCTCGAATCTTTGTCGTCCGCCACTGGCCTCGGCCAAATAGGCGAGCCATGCCGGGGCGCCGCCATACAGGGGCGGCTACGGTACTGCAATCAAACGCGGCGCTTCTTCGGCGGACGGCAGCCGTTGTGCGGAACCGGGGTAACGTCCTTGATGGTACGGACTTCGATTCCAGCTGCGGCCAGTGCGCGAATCGCGGATTCGCGACCCGAACCAGGGCCCGAAACGCGGACATCCACGGAGCGTAGACCGTGATCGCGCGCCGTGTTGGCGGCGTTCATCGCGGCTTGCTGCGCGGCAAATGGCGTACCCTTGCGGGAGCCGCGGAATCCCAGCGAGCCGGAGCTCTTCCAGGAAATCACGTTACCCAGCGGGTCGCTGATGGTGACGATAGTGTTATTGAAAGACGCGCTGATCATCACAACCCCATGGGGAATGTGCTTGCGCTCTTTCTTCTTGAACTTCTTATTCTTGCTTTTCTTATCCGATGCGGCGGCGCTGCCAGCTGCTTTTGCCATATTCCGTTCTCTATTCCTGTTCTGGGTTTACCAGTAAGCGCTTTCCATACGTGCCGACGGAGGCGGCCTGCGGAAAGACGCGACCTTGCGGCCAGGCGATCCTACTTGGTCGCCTTCTTCTTGCCGGCCACCGTTCCCTTGCGCGGACCTTTGCGGGTACGAGCATTGGTATGCGTGCGCTGTCCGCGGACAGGCAGGCTGCGACGGTGACGGTTGCCGCGATAAGAGCCGATTTCAATGAGCCGCTTGATGTGAAGCGAGATTTCCTTGCGCAGGTCGCCTTCGACCTGGCCTTCGTTCTCGATCACCTGACGAATGCGATTCACTTCCTCTTCGCTCAGGTCCTGGATCTTCTTGAGCGGATCGACCGTTGCCGCACCCAGAATCTTGATTGCCCGGGGCTGGCCGATGCCGTAGATGTAAGTGAGCGCAATCCGTGCCTGTTTGTTGCGGGGCAGATCGACGCCTGCAATACGTGCCATGTGTGTGTCCTACTCCTGGTTGGGCAGGCCGGGGATTAGCCCTGACGCTGCTTATGTTTCGAGTTTTCGCAGATCACGCGCACCACACCATGGCGGTGAATGACCTTGCACTTGTCGCAAATCTTCTTTACTGAAGCACGAACCTTCATTTCCCACTTCCTCAACTCGTCCAGCGTCAAATCAACGCTCGGACGCAATTGCCTTTTCCGCCGCAAACTTCACGAATGAAAGAGCATTCAACAGGGTCTTGCGACCCCTTTGCTGCAAACACGCAAATGCCCGCCCAGCCATTTTCAGGCCTTTGCGGGTTGCGCGAACTTTTGGCCGCTACTTGTAGCGGTACACAATGCGTCCGCGGTTCAGGTCGTAGGGAGACAGTTCTACGGCCACGCGGTCACCTGGCAGAATTCGAATGAAGTTCTTGCGCATCTTGCCGGAAACGTGCGCCAGTACCTCGTGGTCATTCTCAAGCTTAACCCGGAACATCGCATTGGGCAGTGGTTCGATGACCATTGCCATTACTTCAATCGCGTCTTCCTTACTCATCCAACCTCAATTTCAATTTCCAGCTTTCAGCCGCTACGCCTGAAACCCGGAGCTAATCGGTCAAAATCACAGGACCGTCTTTGGTGATGGCCACGCAGTGCTCAAAGTGTGCGCTGGGCCTGCCATCCTCGGTTACCGCCGTCCACTTATCGTCCAACACGCGAACCGATGCTCCGCCCGCGTTCACCATCGGCTCAATCGCGATCACCATTCCTTCGCGGAGCTTGAGCCCATGGTCGCGAGTGCCGTAGTTCGGCACTTGCGGATCCTCGTGCAGCTTGGTTCCAATGCCGTGTCC
>CAZLZA010000016.1:0-71581 GCA_964563875.1 uncultured Acidobacteriaceae bacterium | reverse complement strand
GCTGCTGTTGCACCTTCTCCTGCGTGGTGCGCTGCAACTCCTCGCGAATGGCGGCGAGCTTCAGCCCACGCTCGGCGAGAATCTCGGCGGCAAAACATTTTTCTTCGCGCAGCAGTCCGAGCAGCAGATGCTCGGTGCCAATGTGCTTGTGGCTGAGCCGCTCGGCTTCCTCCGAGGCATAGGCCAGCACCCGCTTGCACTCATTGCTGAGCGGCAGGTCCACACTGGTCGAAACCTTTTCGCGAATTGTCGTGTGGGCTTCAATCTGCTTGCGAATCGAGTCCACCGACGAATGCTGGCGAAGGAAGCGGTTGGTCAGCGCCTTGTCTTCGCGCAGCAGACCGAGCAGAAGGTGCTCCGTTTCAATATACGGAGAGCCAAACTGACTGGCTTCATAACGTGCAAAGAAGATCACGCGCCTTGCTTTTTCGGTGTACCGTTCAAACATTGTGTGTCTCCAAGCCCCTCCGCCCCGGCCATTACCGGTGACGGGAAACCTTCTCCCTGCGTCGCCCCTGGTTCCACCAGAAGAACTGTTCTCCCGTGGACCATGATAGGATCCGAATCCGGACCCCGACCAGTTGGCTTCAACGCCAACCGGAGTAAAAATTGCCTACCTGTCTTCACCTGCCGCCAAAATTGCGGCGAATGTTGCTTTCGGTGCTGCCTGCGTGTTACGCCACTATGCCACTAAACCGCCGATGTAGCTAAGATAAATAACCCTAAGAAGATGATAAAGACTCCGGTGATATCTCCCTCACCGCGCCTGATTCCAAAGAGAGAATGCGGCTGCAGCGGCGCGCAAATGCAAGATTGTGGGTTACGATGATCGACGTCAGCCGGTAACTATCATGAAGTCTGGAGATTAGCTCGAAGACCGATTCCGCCGTGCGGTTATCCAGATCTCCGGTCGGCTCATCGGCCAGCAACATTCGCGGCGCCGTCACCAGCGCCCTCGCCAGGGAGACCCGCTGCTGCTCACCCCCGGAAAGCTCGCCCGAGCGATGATGCCCGCGGTCGGCAAGTCCGACCTCGCTCAACCACTTGGCCGCCATGGCCTCCGCCTTGCTCCGGTTTTCGCCTCGTAAATACAAGGGCATCGCCACGTTCTCCAACGCCGTAAACTCAGGAAGTAAATAGTGAAACTGCCATACGTACCCAATCTGGCGGTTGCGGAACTCGGCCGCCGCCTCCTCTGAAAGCGAAGTCAAACGCGTGTCGGAAAAGTAAACCTCACCCGAGGTCGCCGTATCCAATGCCGCCAAAATGTGGAGCAGGGAAGACTTTCCCGCGCCACTCTGGCCTACAATCGCCAGCATTTCACCCGCGCGCACCTGAAAAGACAGGTTGTCAAAGAGCACAAGGTCCGTAGTGCCAGACCGATAGACCTTGCGGAGAGCCTCAACTCGGAGGATCTCGTCGTTCTTTATTGGATGCAACCCGTGTTCTCCCTGGTGCAAATTCACGCGCTTACCAGAGGATGTTCTCCGGTCGAGCGCGCTTGCGCGCGTAGACGGCAGTTTACACCCTCGATTAGATCACAACGCGGCTGTCGGGTGGCGCGGTGTTCGGGCTGCTCTCTCCCGAAAAGCCGTACCAGTTCACTTGAGGAGCCCAAGCCTACTCGTAGCGTAGGGCCTCGGCCGGCAACACGCGTGCCGCCGATTGCGACGGATAAACCGTTGCGATGAAGCTGACCGCCAGCGAAACCACCGCCACCAGCGCCGCATCGATGGCCCGCGGGGCGAACGGAACGTAGTCGATGGCGTAAACCTCCGCCGAGAGCGAAATCCAGTGGTAGTGCCCGGCGAGAATGGCTACCGTGTAGCCCACGATCAGCCCGAGCGATGTGCCAATGATGCCGATCAGCAGCCCCTGCCAGATGAAGATCCGGCGTACCTGCTCGCGGCGCGCCCCCATCGAAACCAGCACCGCGATGTCACGCGTTTTTTCCATCACCATCATGATCAGCGAGATCAGGATGTTCAGCGCGGCGACGAAGACAATCAGCCCGATGGTGATGAACGTAACCACCCGCTCCAGGCGCAGCGCGCGAAACAGCGCGCGGTTCTGCTCCATCCAGTTCGTGGTCTGGAAACCTTTGCCGGCAGCGGCTTCGATCTGGCTGCCGATGGCGGGAGCATTGTAAATGTCATCCACCTTGAATTCGAGAACGCTGGCAATGTCGCCGAGGCTGAACAGCCGTTGCGCATCGCCTAACGAACAGAGAGCCCACGTCGAATCGTAATCGTAGAATCCCGACTGAAAGATTCCGGCAACCTTGAATCGCATATAGCGCGGCACCATGCCGAACGGCGTCAACTCACCCTGTGGGCTGGTGACCAGAACCACTGAGCCCACGGTGGCTCCAAGGGTCTGCGCCAGATCCTTGCCGAGCACGATGGGCGGCATCGCCGCGATGCGGTCGGCCGCGCCTTGCAGCGAAGATGGATCGGAATCCTGCGCACCGGCTTGGCTTTCTGATTGCGCCGTGGATTGATTTGCCGCACGTTGTTGCGCGTCCGTCAGGGCCTGCGCGCTGCCTTCATGAACCGTGTCTAACAAGGCGGTGACGCGGCGCTCATCGGACGGAACGATGCCCTTCAGAACCGCGCCTCCGGCTCGCGCGCCCCGTGAAATCAGCACTTGCTCGTAGATGGCAGGCGCGGCAGCCTGCACATGGGGAAGCTTTTCCAGCCGTTGTTGCAGTGCCGGCCAGTCGTGAATGCCATCGTTTTCCACGCGCATCAGGTTGACGTGCGAAGTGGTGCCGAGCAGGCGTTCCTGCAGATCCTGGCGAAAGCCGTTGTTGATGGCGAGCGCAATAATCAGCGAGGCGACTCCGGCGGCAACTCCCAGCACGGAGATTGCGGTGATAACTCCAATGACCGCCTGGCGGCGCTTGGCGCGAAGGTAGCGGGCGGCGACGAAAAGCTCAAAGCGCATGCATGGATTATAGAAGCACCGCGCCAAAGACCGGATCAAACTTCTCCTAGCTCTTTGGAACTGGAAAGATGGCGGGCGTGTGTTCGCAATACTCTTCCCATGCAAGACCGAAGCGGGTGTGTAGTTCACGCTCCTCGAAGACGACCATAATAATTCCCGTGACGACGGTGAAGGCGAACAGTCCGTAGCAGGCCAGGGTACCGGAGCCGAGCGCAAAACCGAGCATCGTGCAGATGTGGCCGAGGTACATGGGATGCCGTACCATGCGATGAGCTCCGAAGGTGACGAGGATCTTCGGATGACGGTCCGGCTCCAACTCATGCTGTCCGATGAGGCGCATGAAGGAGAGCTCGCGGGTGGCGTGGACATACATGAACACAGAGACGCTCCAGAGCAACGGCGCAACGACCCAGGTCCTGGCGTCGTGGTAGAGCAGAACGTTGCGCCAGGGATAGGAAGCGGCCCAGGTAACGCACCACATCACTGCCCACAGCGGGCCCAGCAGTGTGAGTTTGTAACGTGTGGTGCGCCAGCGCCCGGCGAAGGGATGCACCATCATCCAATAGGCCGGGATGGTGGCGTAGATGCCGCAGGCAATCCAGGAGAGAGTGCGAACTGTTTGCATCATTGGGCTCCGGTGCGGACGACTCCCTTTGCAGTGCCTACGTTGAGGAAACAGTAGCAGAGTAGTGGAACTTGGGAAAGCGCGGATGGCGAGCGCACCCGCTGGCCGACAGAAGACCGGCAGAGGATTAGTGCAACGATTAACTTGTCAGATAATCGTTGGCCACCCGGTAGTTACTTAATCGGCAATGGTTGCAAGGGGTTGCTTAACCGATCATTTCAGCTACGGCGGCAGTGGCAGAAGAGGTAATGGTAGACGGCTGTCAGGACGGGGGAGTAGCAAAAGCCGAAAGCGCCAGCCCGAGCGGAATCCGGGCTGGCTCCTCATGAGATCGACGGTCGAGGTCAGTGGTAGCCTTCCTTGTAGCCGTCTTCGTAGCCATGCCGATACTCGTGTTCGTAATCGTGCTTGTCGCCGAACTCAGGACGGTAGCCGCGATCCGGATGCTTCCAGCCAGGGCCGAAGTGAAACTTGCGGCCGGCATCGCGATCTCTGTGGCCATCGTCGGAGCCGTCGCGGAAGCCCTGCCGGTATCCGGGGGTGCGTCCTTGGAAGCGCTGATCGTGCTCCCAATCGTGGTGTTCCCAATCGTGATCCTGCGGGAGCGCTGCCGCGGACGGGGGTGCCGCGGCAGCCGCGGCGCGGAAATAAGTGTTGGCTATGGTGGGCAGCAACGCCACGGTGAGAAGTGCAACCAACATCCAACGAACCTTCATAGTTGCTCCTTACTGCGAACCGGTAAAATTTCAGAGTTCACGGTCCACATACGATAGGATGCGTCGGGTTGGCAACGGAGATTGCCGGAGAACGAATGTGGGCGCGGCAGGAAGGCGGCGATTCTGCTGGCGTGGGCTGATTCCCGTGAAGGGTCGCAGGTGTGGAGTTATCATCCCGGCGATTTGTTCGTACTTAATTTGAGTCACGATGGCCGGCCGTGGCGGCTCGACAGAAAGCGCGAAATTGGAGAACATGCATCTATACTTACAAAGACTCTGCCGGAGTCTGCGGGGCATTATCCTCATGTCAGAACGAAGTCTTGCGTCCGGAGCCACACGCGCTAGCCTGATCCGATGGCTGACCCTGATCGTCTTTTGCCTGACCTTTGCGTCGCAAGGGTTGCCTGCTCAGACGGGGGCGTCGTCCACGCAGGATTCTAACGGCCAGGCGAGTGGCCAGAAGCAGCAGGCGCCTCCCGAGGCCGGTGGTCCGGAGAGCGATAGTGGACCCTATGCCATCCCGAAGATGAATCCTGACCGGCAACCGGCGAAACCTGCCCCGCCTCCCGCGCCCAAGCCGACCGAGGGAATGCCGAGCTACTCGATCAACGTGGATGTTCCGCTGGTTTCAGTGGACGCCCTGGTGTTGAGCAAAGATGGTCAGTTTATTCCGGGACTGCAGAAAGAACACTTCCGCGTACTGGAAGACAATGTCGAGCAGCCGATCCAGAGCTTTGGCCTGACCAAGGGGGGCTATACGGCAGTGCTGCTGGTAGAGTTCGCCTCCACTCCGGCCTTCCAGGTCAGCCGCAGGCAATTCCTTTATGACGCGCTGCGGGCGTCGTATGCGTTTACCGATCAGATGCAGAAGAACGATTATGTTTCGGTCATCAGTTACGACTTGAAGCCGAGCATTCTGGTGGACTTCACCTCTGACAAGCAGGCGATTTATGGTGCGCTGAACACTCTGCGCATCCCCGGCTTCAGCGACACCAACTTGTTCGACGCGCTTTACGACACCCTGGACCGATTGGACCGGATTGATGGCCGCAAGGAAGTGATTCTGATCAGCAGCGGGCTGGATACGTTCAGCAGAATTACTTACGACAAAGTTCTGAAAAAAATCAAGGCCACGCCCAATGTGACGATCTACACGATCAGCACCGGCTTCCTGTGGCGGAATTACATGGAGGCCCGCGGGGGAATGTCGGCAGCCCTGCGCAATATGGATTTTCTGCAGGCCGATAATGAGATGAGTACGTTCGCCAAGATGACCGGCGGACGCTGGTTCAGTCCGCGCTTCGAGGGCGAGTTGCCGGATGACTTCCGCGAGATTGCATCCGCCGTGCGCAACCAGTACACCATTACCTATCGCCCGACCAACTCCAAACGGGACGGCACCTACCGCAAACTGAAAGTGCAGGTGGTGCAACCGGGCACGGACAAGCCGCTGATTGTGAAAGATCAGAAAGGCAAAGAGCTCAAGTACCAAGTGCTGACGCGCGATGGCTACACGGCCAAGCATGAGGTTGACTAGAATTTCTGACTGAGAATCCCTGGCCCCTTGCCGGTATGCCGCAGGTGCCGATGCACCCGCGAAAGGCTTGGTTGTCTCGCGCGCCGGATGCTGATTAGCAGTGGTGAATGGCCGAGTAGCTGGTGCTGGCCACGCGTCCGCCCTGCGTCAGCCCAGAGGTCAAGTCCTTGACCTCATTGCGGGCTTCGGTTTCGGCCAACTCCATGGTTGGGGCGTGGCCCCAGGAAACTAATTCGTCGGGATTGTTTTCCCAGCAAATCATCCAGTGATAGCGTGTCTTCTTGCGGAAAGACTGCGCCTGAATTGAAACCACGTATTGCCGCGTTCCTTGTTCCATTGATAACGCTCGCTTCTTGATCCGTGCAGTTACCACGCGTTGGGGGGCGCGGTAGTGTTTGGTTCGATTATTCGGTCTGCGTCTATCATACGTCGCCACGGAATTTTCCGCAGTGAGCGCGGTCACCGCTCCGTGAGAGGCACATCCAACTCGTGATTTTGCCCGGAAGCTTGCTTGCTGATTGATGCGCGAAGCCGGATAATTGGGGTGCTCGCCCCAATTTATCTCCCGGATCATTCACGGACACTTGCATGAAGCAATCGTACTGGCTCGCCCTTGGACTGCCTTTCTTAACTGCGCTGCTGTTCGCTCAACCGGCCGAAGAAGCAAGTTCCCGCTCGTTCACGCAACTGGCGTCGGCGATTCAGACAGAGCTCGCAAGCCATGGCGAGCGCGTACTGGGACGGGACGCATATCACTGGAGTACACGGCTGGAGAAGATGGAAGATTGCCGGGCTGAGTTTTCCGTTCGAGTGATCGATAATTTTGCCGAGGACACCACCCGCACAGAGACGGTTCAATTTTCGATGGGAGCGCTTGACCCCTACAGCATTGCTCTGCAGAAGTCCTATCTGCTATTGAACTGCAACAGCAAAGAGAATTGCGTTTACTCCACTTCCACGTGTACGAAGAACAAGGACGGAATCGTTACCGACTGCGCGAGTGCGAGTCCGAAGCGACTCCCGTCCTTCAGGTTGGAATTCGATGGCGATGCCGCCTCGGCTTCACGATTGGAACAGGCCGTTCGTCAGGCGGTTGACGTTTGCCGCGCGCCGAAGGCTGTAACTTTCTAGGCGGTTACACGGGGCATCGCTGCCGAATCACCAATTCGCGTTTGGGTTCACCCCTGCTGGAAACGGCGATTCACCGCTGATCCGATGGTGCTCGGTGAGTGGAGCCATTTCAGCGATCGCGCCAATCGATGGGTCCGCGGCGACTGGGAAGGTCGATTCAAAGTTGTTCTGAACATCGTGGCGCCAATCCTCATAGCGCCAGTCTGCGAGGGAAGACGATGTGTCCGCGTTGGCAGCCATCGATGACGGTAAACCGACATGAGGCTGATAGAACAATACTGTCTCATCGTTCGTGTTGGCCTCCAGTGATGGATTGGCGGCCATGGGGAATTGCGATTGCTGACCTATCGCCAATGTGGCGACAAACAGCAGCACTGCGAGCGCTCCAAGCGTACGCTTCATACAACAGACTCCTTCCTATTCCAAAGCATGTCTTACCGACAGTCCTGGGCTAATCGGGACCAGAACTAAATTGCCTCAGGTGAATACCTTGCTATAAGGCCCTATCTCTCCACGGAGTACGCTCGCACAAACAACGCTGCGCGATTAGAAGCGTTAGATTCGTGGAATGTCGCACGGATGGAATAAAAAGGCAGAGACGACGACCAGAGCAGCTCACATGGCTGTGGACTCAGAGATTTCTGTTACCCACGTCATTTGTCCCGTGTGAATCGACGGCGAATTCAATGGCGAGTCTTAACAGTGGGGGCAAGCCCGCGCTATAGTAGTAGGGAGGACGGGCGAATGGTTTCCGCACGGCCTAAATTGAATTCAGGAGATTGTGAAGACGAATGGCCAAAGAGAAAAAGTCTTCGGACAAATCCACTGCCAAGAAAACTAAGAAGAGCGCTGCGCCGAACAAGGCTGCTCCGAACGGTTCGGCTGCTGAGGAGATCGTCACCGCAGCTCCGGTCTTTCCGCCTGACGTGATTACGGCACCACCTGCGACCGCGGAACTTTATGAGGAAATCCGCCGACGTGCATACGAATTTTTTTGCCAGCGCGGTGGTCAGCACGGGTCGCACGAGGCGGACTGGCATCGCGCCGAGTCGGAAGTACGTTCGAAATACAGATAAGTTCAAACAAAAAAGACTTTATAAGATCGTCAGGCATACATGCTCCAAGTACTAATGGTCGACGACGACCCCAGTCAGTTGCGCATAAGAGAGATTATTTTGCGCAACGCGGGGTTGGTCGTTCACAGCGCGACCGGCGTGGAAAGTGCTCTAGCCCTTCTGCGCTCCACGGGAGATAAAGTCGGGGTGGTGGTTACGGACCACTATCTGGCCGGACACACGGGGTCCGAACTGGTGCGCCAGTTGCGCTTCATCCTGCCCGCTATGCCGGTGGTGGTGCTGAGCGGCATGCCCGGAATCGAGGAAGAATACGACGGGCTGAACGTGAGCATCCGGCTGAAACCCTTTCCTCCCGATGAACTGATCAGCGTCGTCCAAAATTCTCTCAACGGAAAAAAATGAGTTCGCACCGGGCGAACTCATTTAGCTGTATCGGGAGGCCTCAATGAGCGGATTCCATAAGGAAGCCGGATTGATGACTGCTTGAGCTTACGGTTGTGCGTCTTAGTTCCAGCAGGCCAATTTACTTAGTACTGCCGGGTTGTTTTCAAATCAGCACTTATAATTTATCCGGGAATTGGTACTTAGAGTTGCGGCATTTCTTGGTTATCGTGCATAATCACTCCAGATTTGCACTGCCTGACTCAAATGCCACAAATCGGAAGCTTCACTCTACTGCTCGGGCTTGCTTTGAGCGTCTATGCGTTCGCCGCCGGACTATTCGCATTGGTCCGCAATGACGATCGATTGAGCGAGACGGCGCGTCGTGCCGGAATCGCGGTTTTTATCGCTGTGACCGCTGCTTCGGCGGTACTGGTCTGGGCCGCGTTCCACAACGACTTCTCGGTCGCCTACATCCTGCACCACTCCAATCGCGCTTTGCCTGCACCTTACAAGTTTGCTGCGCTCTGGTCGGGACAAGAGGGCTCGCTGCTGTTCTGGTGTTGGCTGCTGGCTACCTACGGACTGGTGTTGCGTCTGCGGCACAAGGTGGACACGCGATTAGTGGCGCATGCGTCGGTGGTGATCAGCGCGGTGCAGATATTTTTCCTGGCGCTGGTGAATTTCGCGGCGCATCCGTTTGCGCTGGTGGCGGGAACGATTCCCGCCGATGGCAATGGTCTCAATCCGCTGCTGCAGTATCCGGAGATGGTGATCCATCCGCCGATGCTGTACCTGGGATATGTCGGCATGACCGTGCCGTTCTGCTTCGCTCTGGCCGCGCTCATCATGAAATATCCGGGCGAGAAGTGGATCCACATTACGCGGCGCTGGACCATGGTGGGCTGGCTGTTCCTGACCTGCGGCATCTTCCTGGGCTCCTACTGGGCATACCGCGTTTTAGGCTGGGGCGGATGGTGGGGATGGGACCCGGTGGAGAATGCATCGCTGCTGCCGTGGCTGACCGGGACGGCGTTTCTGCACTCTGTGATGATGCAGGAAAAGCGCGGCATGATGAAGGTCTGGAACATGTGGCTGATCTTCTCCACATTCCTGCTGGCGATATTCGGAACCTTCCTGACGCGCTCCGGGGTGGTGAGTTCGGTGCATGCGTTTGCCGAGTCGGACATTGGTCCCTACTTCGTTGTTTTCATGGCGCTCACCTTTGCAACCTGCGTCTTCTTTTTTGTGCGCAACCGCTCGCATCTGGAAAGCGAGCACAAGCTGGAGTCGCTGGTTTCACGCGAGTCGAGTTTCCTGTTCAATAACGTGCTGCTGCTGGTGGCGGCATTCGCCGTGCTCTGGGGTACGCTGTTCCCGGTGCTGAGCGAATGGGTTACCGGACACAAGGTGACGGTGGGACCGCCGTTCTTCAACAAGGTCAACATCCCGATCGCGCTCTGCCTGCTACTGCTGACCGCAGTGGGGCCTCTGCTGGCATGGGGAAGAACATCCGCGGAGAGCATTCGCAAAAATTTCCTGATTCCAGCGTTGATTGCGCTCTCGACCGGCGTGGTGCTGATGATGCGGGGAATGAAGCCGTGGGTGGACATCAGCTATTTCTACGCGTTGATGACGATCATGCTTTCAGTTCTGGTCGCGTCCACGGTTGGCAGCGAGTTCATTCGCGGCGGGCTGGTGATTTCGCGCCATCATCACAGCAACATCTTTCACGGAATGTATCTGCTGACGCGGCGCAACACACGGCGTTACGGCGGCTACATCGTGCACCTCGGGGTGATCGTGACGATGATCGGCTTTGCCGGGGTGGCCTTCTATCAGAACACCGAGCAGGAGCTGGGCTTCGGCGACAAGATGGCGATCGGTCCCTACACGCTGGTATGCCGGTCTTACACGCAGAACGATCAGCCGAATTATTCCAGCGAATGGGCCATTCTCGACATCTACAAGAATGGCAAGCAGATTACGACCATGTATCCGGAGCAACGCTTTTACAAGGCGAGCGGGCAGCCGGCCACGATCGTCGCCAATCGCTCGACGGTGATGGAGGATTTGTACCTGGTGTACACGGGCAAGAATCCGGAGAACGGCCGTCCCATCATCAAGGCGCACTTGAATCCGCTGGTCTGGTGGATCTGGGCGGGCGCGCATCTGATCCTGGTGGGCACCCTTGTGGCGTTGCTGCCGAACATGCAAGCCAAGCGCAAGAAGCGTTCGCCGCAGGAGCGAATTCGTTCGGCGCTGGCAGATGAGGTTTCGCCGGTGGAGGCGAGAAACTGATTGATGGGGATCGTTCTCAAGATGCATCACCGCTGGGCGTTGGGGCTGCTGCTGGCCAGTGCTTTGCTGTTGATGGGAGCCTCGGGCGATCGCACGGGCCAGCGCTTTGATCGCCTGGGGCACAACCTGATGTGCGAGTGCGGCTGCGGTCAGGTGCTGATGGAGTGCAACCACGTAGGCTGCACGACCTCCGAGCAGATGCGCAAGGAACTGAAACTCGCCATGGATCGGGGCGACTCGGACGACGTGATTCTGGCGGGGTTTGTTGCCAGGTACGGACCCGCCGTGCTCTCGGCACCCACCACTACGGGTTTCAACCGGGTGGCGTGGATTATGCCCGTTGTCATCTTCATCGCCGCATTGACGGCGGTGGTTCTGGTGGTGCGAGCGTGGAAGCGCCGTACGCCAAATCCGCCGTCGAACCCGGGAGGTTCCGGACCCGGCGAACTGGATGAATTCCGGCGCCGCGCCCGCGAGGAGACGTCAACCCTGTGATTGCAATATTGCAAATGCCAGCCAGTCAGCCGGACGGCACCGGAAACAGTTTTCTGCTCTTTGCCACCGTGCTGCTTACCGTCGCCGTGTTCTTCTACATCTTCAAACCAGCGCGCGCCGAACATGCACTGGAGAAGACGCGGCTGGCGTTCCTCTACGAACGCAAGGAGCAGACCTTTGAAAACCTGCGCGATCTGAATTTCGAATACAAGGCGGGCAAACTGAGCGATGCCGATTTCAGCACCATGCGCGATGCCATGGAGCAGGAGGCAGCGAACATTCTCGCCGAGATTGAAGAGATTGAGCGGGCAACCGGCAAGGTCCGCGAGGGAATCGCCTGATGCGTAGAACTCATATGGCTTCAATCCTGCTGCTCCTGCTACTCTGCGCTGGAGCGGCCGTCGCCGACAACATCGCCGGGGTGGTGACCAATGGCACGACGGGCAAGCCTGCGGCCGGAGTGGCCGTTACACTGGTCGATCCCATGGGAGGCATGGCGGAAATTGCCACCGCGAAGTCGGATGCGCAAGGGCACTTTACGTTCGCGGCTCCGGCCGCGCAAGGGCCTCGACTGGTGCGGGCCGAGAAGAACGGCGTCAACTACTTCAAGATGCTTACGCCGGGATCGACAAGTATCGATCTAAGCGTGTATGACGCTGCCGGTTCGGTGGAAGGCATCAGTGGTTCGGCGGACGTGGTTCGCATGCAGACAGAAGGTTCGGCGATCCAGGCGGTTGAGTTGTTCGCCATCAAGAACGACAGCAAACCGCCGCGCACGTTGGCTTCCGGGACGACGTTTGAATTTGTGTTGCCGGACGGTGCGCAGATTGAAGGCGCCGATGCGCAGGCTCCGAATGGGCAGCCCATCAGCGCCACGGCGAAGCCGGCGAAGGAGAAGAATCACTATACTTTTTCGTTTGCGCTGAAGCCCGGCGAGACTCGCTTCCAGATTGCCTATCATTTTCCGTACAGCGGCAGCGCGTCGCTGTCTCCGCAACTGACGCGTAATTTCGAGCATTACGTGCTGGTCATTCCTTCCACGATGAGCTTTGCTCCGAAGGACGCGAAGTTATTCCAGGCGATGACGAATGAGCCGGGGAGCAATGTGCAGGTGAGCCTGCGGGCGCAGGCCGGTCAGGATTTGAGCTATGCCATCTCCGGTACGGGCACGATTCGGGATGAGCAGGCCCAGGCAGCGCCTGGTGGTGGTGACAGCGGAGGAGCCATGGGCGGCCAGGCAACCGACGACAGTAACCGCCCCGGCGGCGGGCTGGGCAAACCGATTGACGCGCCGGATGGGCTCGCCAAATATCGTTGGTACATTCTCGGAGCGCTGCTCACGTGTTTGGTTGGCGGCGGCATTTGGACTCATGAGCGCACGAAGCAGGAAGAGGCGGAGAATGGGCCGGTCGTACCAGCTTCGTCGGCGGTTGCGCTGCAGCCTACACCGCGAAACGCAACGCCGGTTAGCGCCACGCCACCGGTATACGACGGTGCGCAGCAGCCAGCTCCGAGCAATCTTTTACTGGCGGCGCTGAAGGAAGAACTGTTCCAGTTGGAGATTGAACGCCAGCAGGGAAAGCTTACACCGGAGGAGTATGATTCGGCGCGCGCTGCTCTGGAGCAGACCTTGAAGCGTGCGCTGGCGAGAAGCCAGGGCTAGTTGCGAATCGCGTTTTGCAATGCTGGGCCGCCTTCGGGCGGTCCACTTATTTTCGCGAGAGAAACCGGGGCAGGACAAAAAGAAGGATCGATTGGTGGTTGAAAAGCTTGAGACGGCACGGGGAGATTGGGCGGTGCTGGGATCTTTCACGTCGTCCAGGATGGCAACTCTCAAAAACAAACAAACAAAAGCATATTTATTTCACAAATATCGACCAAGGCGGTCATATCAACTCTGGATAGTCAAGAGGGTTACCGCAACGTCGCATCCTCTCCTTGCATCTTGATTTACGGAGGATATGTCTGCCATGGCCTTGCTGCAGAAGAGTGTGACCGCTTTTTCCAACCGTCTGCCGAAGGTGCTCGGCCCTGGGGCACATTGCATTATTGATTATTCGATTGCCGCACTCTTCTTTAGCGCGGGCGCGATGTTCTGGAGTCGCCACAAGAGTGCCTCGGTGAGCGCGCTTCTATGTGGGGCCGGAGTGATGCTCAATACGCTGTTCACCGATTATCCGGGCGGAGTGGTTCGGGCGGTCAACTTTGAAACTCATGGCAAAATCGACGTTGGCCTTGCCGGAATCAGCGCTACCATTCCTCGCTTGATGGGTTTTGGAGACGACCCGCAGGCACGCTTTTTTGAGGCTACCGCGGTGGCGGAAACCCTGGCCGCAGGGTTCACCGACTATGGTACCGAGACGAAGAGGGAAGAGCCTAGTTGGGCGCGGGATCACATTGCGTGAGACCGCTGCTTATCTTTGATTCGCTTATCTTTGACTGCTGATTGTTCCTTCTGCGCGGCTCGCCAGAGCTGTGGACCAAAGCTGATTGGCGCGACCAGCCGCCGTGGTTTAGCATCTACATAGATAGCCATGGGAAATAATCTGAAAACCGCATTCTTGTTGACGGCGATGACCGTCTTTCTGGTACTGGTCGGACAGGCGCTAGGCGGCCGCAATGGTGCGGTGATGGCCTTTTTCATCGCCGGGGCGATGAATTTCTTCTCTTACTTCTTCAGCGACAAACTGGCGATCATGTCCAGCGGCGCGAAGCCGGTGACGCGCGAGGAACTGCCCCGGGTGTATCAGATTGTGGAGCGGTTGTGCGCTAAGACCGGCTTGCCGATGCCGAAAATTTTCGTTATTCCTACCGGTTCGCCCAATGCGTTTGCCACCGGGAGAAATCCGAGTCATGCGTCGGTCGCGGTGACCGCGGGCATTCTCGATCTGCTGAATGACGACGAACTGGAAGGGGTACTGGCACACGAGCTGGGACATGTCCGCAATCGCGACATTCTCATCAGCTCAATTGCCGCGACCTTCGCTGGAGCTGTCACCATCCTGGCGCGCATGGCGGGATGGGCGGCGATGTTCGGCGGCGGTGGCGGACGCGACCGGGACCGCGATGGCGGAGGCGGCGTGATTTCCGCGATTGCCATGATGATCCTGGCTCCGATTGCGGCGATGCTCATCCAGATGGCGGTTTCGCGCTCGCGCGAATATCAGGCGGACGCAACCGGCGCGCGCTTTACGGGCAATCCTGGGGCGTTGGCCAGCGCGCTGCGCAAGATGGAGACGTACGCGGTGCGGGTTCCGATGCAAGCGTCGCCGGCGACGGCGCACATGTATATTATTCAACCGCTGCTTGGCGGCATCAGCTTCGGCAACCTGTTCTCTACCCATCCGCCGACGGCCGAGCGCATTGCGCGGCTAACCGGGATGCGTCCGGGCAGTTACTGAGGTGCGATCGGCAGCCGGGTTTTGAGCTTTGTCTCGCGGGGCGCAGCGGATACAATCAACCTAATGTCGCAAGCACCGGGCTCGACCCTTCAACACGCTGCTGAACTGGAGCGCGCCCTGCGCTCGATCATCCGTGGCAAGGACGACGTGGTGCGGCTGGCCCTGGTGGCCATTCTTGCTCGCGGACACCTGCTCATCGAAGGCGTTCCGGGAGTTGGCAAAACCACGCTGGCTCATGCGCTGGCGCGCGCTATCGACTGCGACTTCCGGCGGGTGCAGTTTACCAGTGACATGCTGCCCAGCGACGTGCTCGGCATCTCCGTGTACTCTACGGTGGAGGAGCGCTTCGAGTTCAAGCGCGGGCCGATCTTTACCAATATTCTGCTGGCCGACGAGATCAACCGCACAACGCCGAAGACTCAGTCGGCGCTGCTGGAGGCGATGAACGAACGCCAGGTCACGGTAGATGGTCATCCGCATCCGCTGCCCAATCCATTTCTGGTGATTGCCACGCAAAATCCAGTGGAGCACCACGGCACCTATCCTTTGCCGGAGTCGCAACTCGACCGCTTTCTGATTCGCGCCCGCATGGGATATCCGGAGCCGGGCAGCGAACGCGAGATTTTACGCGGTCAGGCGGGGGCGGCAGTGCTGGAAGATATTCGCCCAGTGCTCAACGCCGAGGATGTCATCGCGCTGCAGAATGAGGTTTCCACCGTGCGGGTGGAGGATTCGCTGATCGACTACTCGCTGGCCATTGTGGAGCGCACGCGGCAGCACGAGCAACTCTCACTCGGAGTTTCGCCCCGCGGATCGTTGATGCTCTATCACGCGGCGCAGGCCATGGCATTCCTCGAAGGCCGGAACTATTGTATTCCAGATGACTTCAAGAAACTGACGGTGCCGACGTTTGCGCACCGGCTGGTGATCAGCGCGCGCTACACCTCCACGCTCAAGCGCGCCGAGCAGTCCGAGCAGATCCTGCGGGAAGTTGTGGAGAGCGTGCCGGTACCTGTATAGCAATCCTGCCGTTTTCAGGAGGTCCGATTTTGTCGATTCTGCGCTTCATCAAGATGCTTGTGCTCGCTCTGTGGATCGGTTCGATCTTTTATTTTGCAGCCGTGGTGGCGCCGACGGCGTTTGCCGTGCTGCCGTCGCGCACCCTTGCTGGAATGGTGGTCAGCCGTTCACTGGCTAATTTGCACTGGATCGGGATTGTCTGCGGGTTGATTTTTCTACTGTGTTCGGTTCTGCTGGCGATGATCGAAGGAGGGCCATCGCCGTTTCATGGCCGCGATCTTCTGCTGGTGCTGATGATGGCAATCACGCTGACCGCGCACTTTGGAATTGAGCGCCGCATGAATAATCTGAAAACCGAGATGGGTGTGATCGACGTGATTCCCCCGCAGGATACACGGCGGGTCGAGTTCAATCGTTTGCATGTCTGGTCCGAGCGGCTGGAAGGATCGGTGTTCTTCTGCGGCCTGGTGCTGCTCTATCTGGTTGTGCGGGAGCAGGAGTCGAGCGAGCGACGATATTACCGGAGCTAGGGGGCAATGCCTTGGCACTATCCTGGACTGCGACGATCCGGTACCGGGTTTTTCTCACCTGCGCTCCTCAATCGCTGCTCTCGTTTATCATGGATGAGGACATGTCGTAGTCGCGCGAGTCTATGCCGGGAATAGTCCGGCGCTGATGCGTGAAACGGAATCGATAAATATCAATATGAAGACTGGAATTATTGGCCTGCCGCAGGTGGGCAAAACCTCTCTGTTCAAGATCCTTACCCGAGCGGATATTTCTAACCGCAGCTCTAATCCGCGCGAGGCGCACATCGGTATCGCCACGGTTCCCGACGATCGTCTGGACCGGCTCGCAGCGCAATGCAACCCGCGCAAACTCGTGCATGCTCAGGTGGAGTACGCCGATGTGGGCGCGATTGGGCAGGAGGCGCTGAAGGAGACCGCATATCTGGCGAACCTGCGCGGAGTGGATGCGCTGGTGCATGTACTGCGCGTCTTTGAAGACGACTCCATTCCGCACGTTGGCGGTACGCTGGATGCGATCCGCGATATTTCCAACGTCGAGTTCGACTTGATGGTGAGCGACCTTGGACAAGTGGAAGCACGTCTGGAGCGCATGAAGAAGGATCTGCTCAAGAAGAAAACTCCTGAGCTGGAAAAGGAAAATGAACTGCTGCAGCGCACTAAAATTTTCCTGGAAAGCGAACGCCCGCTGCGCGAGATGGAGATGACGAAGGAGGAGAAAAAGGTCATTCGCGGCTTCATGTTCCTCTCGGAGAAGCCGATCCTCTACGTTCTCAACATCAGCGAGAGCACGACGCTGGGCGTCGACCTGGATGCAGCGGTGGAAAAGTATGGCCTCACCGCCTACGCTAACAAGCCGAACACGGGCGTTAGCGCGATCTGCGGCAAGGTGGAAGCGGAACTGGCGGACATGAGCGACGAAGAAGCCGCCGAATTTTTAGGCAGCTATGGACTGACCGAGAGCGGCCTGACGCGGCTCATCCGCAAGAGCTACGAACTACTCGGACTGATCTCGTTTTTCACCGTGGGCGAAGACGAGTGCCGTGCCTGGACCATCGAAAAGAACACCCGGGCGCAGGACGCCGCCGGAGCGATTCACACCGATCTGCAGAAGCACTTCATCCGCGCCGAGACGATTCGCTGGGATGCGTTGCTCGAACTCGGCTCAGAGGCGGCCGCGCGGGCTGCCGGTAAGTTGCGGCTGGAGGGCAAGGAATACATCGTGCAGGACGGCGACATTCTCCACATCCGGCACAGCGGCTAAGTGATGACTCCGATCACACTGAGCGTTCTTCTCGGCTTTACCGCCGGAGCGGCCAATATCGCCGGTGGTGCGCTGCTGGCCCGTCGCGAGTGGGAGCAGCGCTATCTCAAGTACTTCATGGCCCTGGGCGCGGGCTTTATGCTCGCCACGTCGATCACCGAGATGGTGCCCGCCAGCGTCACCATGGAAGGCGGAGAGCACGCGGGCTTCCTGGTGCTGCTCGGTTATCTGATCATTCACTTCTGCGAGCACGTGGTGACCGGCCATTTCCATTTTGGTGAGGAAACGCACCATGACGAGTTTGTGGATCATCACCGGAGCACGACCGTGCTGCTCGGGTTGGCGATTCATGCGTTTTTTGATGGCATCGCAATCGCGTCCGGCTTCATGGTCTCAAACTGGCTGGGATGGATCGTCTTCCTGGCGATCTTCCTGCATAAGATTCCCGAGGGCTTCACGGTTTCGTCGGTGATGCTGGCGGGCGGACGCAGCGCTGCAAAGGCCTTTGGCGCGTCGATCGTGCTCGGCTTCGGAACTCTGCTGGGGGTGCTCACGATGGTGGTGATTCGGCACGGCGTAGCCATCGGCCTGCCCGTCTCCGCCGGAGTCACAATCTATGTCGCCGCCTCCGACATTGTGCCGGAAGTCAATCGCGAACGTGGCATCCGCATGCCGCTGCTGCTGTTCGTCGGAGTTGCCATGCTCTTTGTGCTGGACAAATTGTTTCACGTGCAGGTCTAGCTGATTGGGCCTGCGGTGAAGGATGAAACTTTACTGATTTGCGGGCCATCATAAAAGTTTGGCTGGGACGCAAGGAGTGGAGATGCGCATTCTCGTGGTCGGGGCGGGAGCTATCGGCGGCTATTTCGGCGGCCGATTACTGGAGGCGAAGCAGGATGTGACCTTCCTGGTGCGTCCCCGGCGCGCTGCGGAATTGGCGAACTCGGGGCTGGAAGTGCAGAGCCCCAACGGCGATGTGAGGATTCCGCAACCGCCCACGGTTCTGGCGGAAGATCTCCACGCCAGCTTCGATCTCATCATGCTGAGCTGCAAGGCCTATGACCTGGAGAGCGCGATCACTTCGTTTGCGCCCGCTGTGAGAGCCAGCACGGCGATCCTCCCGTTGCTGAACGGGATGAGGCATCTGGATGTTCTCGACCAGCGCTTTGGGGCGGCACGGGTGCTTGGCGGACTGTGCATGATTTCGAGCGTGCTCGCACCGGGCGGCCGGGTGCTGCACCTCAACCGGCTCGACAGCCTTGTCTTCGGCGAGCGCGATGGTTCACGCAGCGCGCGGGCCGAGGCCATTGAAGCGGCGTTTGCCGGCGCCCGCTTCGAGTCGCACCTGAGCGAAATAATTCTGCAGGAGATGTGGGAGAAGTGGGTGTTCATCGCGGCCTGCGCGGGAATTACCTGCCTGATGCGCGCCAGCATCGGCGACATCGTGACGGCGGGCGCCGCCGACCTTGCCGCGACCCTGCTGGACGAGTGTGCCGCAATCGCGGCAGGCGAGGGCTTCCCGCCCCGTGCGGCCTCTATGCAGCAGAGTCGCGCCGTGCTGACGGCGGCGAACTCGCCGCTGGTGGCATCGATGTTTCGTGACATGGAGCGCCACGCACCGATTGAAGCCGAACACATGATTGGCGATCTATTGCGCCGAGGGGAGGGGCAGGCACTCGCCAGCCCACTGCTGCGCGTGGTCTATGCGAACCTAAAGGCCTACGAAGCCCGCCGGATGAGAGAGTCCCAGAGTTGAACATTTGAAACGCGGGCGACTTTCGTGCTGGCAGAGCACTTTGAGGACTGGTGAGTCCGTCGTTATCTTCGCCGGGAAAATGCCCGGCGGATACACCTCCCGCGTTCCGATTACCGCAGCCAGGATACGAGGTTCCAGCCAACCTCAGCAACTTTCTTCTGTGCGCCTGATAACGTTCTCGTATGCTGCTCGTCTAACCAGCATGTTGGGCTTCTTAGGTTTCGTGCTCCTGATCATCGTTCTGCGCCCTCTGGCGGTTGGGCCTAAGGCTCCGGCGAAATCTCCGCGCGCCGAAAGCACCTCCAGGGTCAGGCAGGCGTTAGGGGCGATCGGGGTGGGTCACTGAAAGCGAGCCAGCGAATGTTTCCGAGAGGGTGACTACACAACTTTTTTGAGTGACCGGAGCACGCCGGGTGGACGCACTGAGACCGTCACGGGCAAGAATACCGATACCGCGGTCCAACTTCGCCCTGGCTCGGCAACACTACGGACGCGGATCGTGCCGCCGGACTTTTCCGCGATCTGTTTGCATATCCAGAGTCCGAGCCCGGTTCCGACATCCTGCTTGGTAGTGAAGAATGCATCGAAGATGTGCGGCCGGTCGGCAGGTTTGATTCCCGAACCGTTGTCGGCCACCGTAACGCGCAATCCTTCAGTCGACCCCGGGGCGCTTCCCGTGACTGCGGCGCGCACCCGGATAAGGCCTCCGCGTTCGCACGCGTCGATGGCATTGCTGATTAGATTGGCGAACAGTTGCCGGAACTCGGTACAGTCCACCACAATCTCTGCATTGCTTACTATTTTAAGGTCGATACGCAATCCCTTGTTCTGTGCCCGCGACGAAAAGACCGCGACCAACTGACGCAGGAGGTCGCCAACATGCACCCGGGTCTTCTCCGACCGCTCGCGATAAAAGCCGAGGGTTTGTTTGGCGAGATGGGCGATGCGATTCAACTCCTCCTCGGCCGTGACGAGGTAGGTCTGAATCACGGCATCGGTTTCGGCGCGCTTGGCGAGATACACCAGGTTAATGACTGACTCCAGGGGATTGTTGATCTCATGCGCCACGGTGGCGGCCAGACGGCCGGCGGTTGCCAGCTTCTCGCTGGTGAGCAGCGCCTGTTCGGCACGTTTACGGTCGCGAATGTCGCGGGCGATCTTGGAGGCGCCGATAATTTTTCCCTTCGAATCCCTAACCGGCGAAATTGTGACGGACACTTGAAGCCGCTGGCCGTCCTTGCGGAGCCGCTCGGTTTCGAAGTGATCGATGCGCTCTCCGGCGCGTAACCGCCTGAGAATCGTCTCCTCTTCGGCATACAGTTCAGGGGGAATCAAAACCAAAATGGAGCGGCCGATGACCTCCTCAGGAGCGTAGCCAAACATCCGTGTGGCGGCCGTGTTCCAGCTTTTAATGATGCCGCTGAGATCTTTCGAAACAATCGCGTCGTCAGAGGATTCAACGATCGCGGCGAGGTGCGATGTTGCTGCCTCGGCGTGCTTGCGCTCGGTGATGTCTTGCACCGTGCCGCGCAAACCGACGATGTCGCCGTCGTGGTCGTGCAAGGTTTCGGCCCGGGCGATAACCCAGCGGGTGCTGCCATCGGGGCGGAGCAATTCCAGGTCGAGTTCGAACGGGGCACCGTCGGAGCGCGCCTGCTGGACCGCGACATCCAACCGCGACCAACTTCCGGGAGTGAATAGCCGGGGATACTCGCGGTAGCGAATAGGGCGCAAATCTGCCTCGCGACCTGCGATACGGTAAAGCCCCTCGGACCAGACGACGGTATCGGTGTCGGAAATCCACTGCCAACTTCCGATGCCCGCAAGGCGCTCTGCCTCGCGCAATTCCCGCTCGCGATCCCGGAGCGCATGTTCCATGTGCTGGCGGCGCGCGGTGTCGCTGTGAATCGCGACTGCTCCCTGGAAGGTTCCATCAGCGGCGAGGATCGGTGCAGTGGCAATCCGCGCCCAGAGCGCGGAACCATCCTTGCGGCGATACCTGAGTTCAAATTCCTCGGCGACCCCGCTCCTTCGCCGGTTAATCGCATCCCGTTCTGCCGGAATATCCTCGGGAAAGAGAAAATCATATAGACTGCGGCCGAGCATCTCCTGCGGAGAGTAGCCGAGCATCTCAGCCATGCGAGTATTCACGAAGCTGGTGCGCAGTTCGGAGTCGATGGCCCAGATTCCATCGAAGCTGCTCTCCAACAGCCGACGGGCGTCTTCTTCGCGATTGATGGAGTGGGGAATATGTCGATTGTGCCGGTTGTTCATAGAATCGCGGCTGCTAGTTGAGAGGCGTGAATTACTTGTTGCAAGTGAGATGCAGTTCTGGGATCGACCGGTTGTCCTGTGGGCACCCGGCCTGAGCCGCATTTAGGAGAAATCCGCGACGTAAAGTTCGACATCCAAGCCTCCAAGACGATGTCAGGCAGCAGCAAAACTTTGTCTTTGCCGGCAGGTGACAGCAAGGTTGCGATTAAGTACGAACACTCAACGCGAGGTTGAAACGCAGCCGCGCCAGTTGCGGCGGATCGTTGGGAGGGAAGCATGAAGCGGCGCATATTGTTGGTCGATGACGAGATTAGAATCCTGCTCACGTTGAAGGCAATTCTCGAAATGCATGATTTTGATGTAGACACTGCCGGATCAGCCCGTGAGGGTATTGCGAAACTTGCGGATGGCCCGTATCACATGGTCATCACCGACATGAAGATGGAGACGGACAGGGCGGGATACGACGTTCTTCGGGCGGCGAGGCTTCAGGAATATGATCCGGCGACTGCCATCTTGACCGCCTACCCGGCGCTGGGCAGCGACTGGCGTGCCGCCGGGGCACAGTCACTGCTGGTGAAGCCCGTAGGGACGGAAGATCTACTACGGCAGGTGGAAGCCTTGCTGATCGCGCACGAAGACCAAAAGCAGGACAAGAAGACCCAGGCGGCGCGTCGCAAAGCAAGCTGAACCGATAGCGACTCAGCGACGGCCGGGATCTTCCGCGGGGGTGAAGCCGAGCTGCTCCAATGAAGCTCTAACCGACGGCTCCCTCAGGAGTTCTGCGAAGCGCTGGACAGGCGGCCGGGCGAGACGATTCTTCGGCACCACAAAGTCATACTGTTCGGCCTGCAGCGGAAGGAAGCCGAGACCGTATTGCCGGGCCACGGTCACGATGGCTACGCCCCAGTCGGCCCGTTCCTGCACGATGGCGGCGGCAACGGCATTATGGGTCTTCGCCTGGTTGGCATAACCGGCGGGACGGTCTCCCTCAAGCAGGCGGTCGATCAGAATCCGGGTTCCGCTTCCGGCGTTGCGATTAATCATCAGGCAGGTAGGATCCTTTAGGACTTCGGCGACCGCCGCTTCGGCGGAGCGGCCCTCGAAACGCTTGTCGCCCGGACGGAAAAGGATTCCTTGCAGGCGGCCATAGCCGGGGATGAGGACAAGGTCTTCGGTCAAGAATGGCCGATTGTACTCGCCGCTGGAAGGCTCCATCAGATGAACTCCCGCGATGTCGCACTCGCCCCGCTTCGCGGCCACAAAGCCCCCGGTGCTCCCGACATTGAGCGCTTTTACGGAAATGCCTTCCCGGGTGAGGCGGCCGATCAGCATGTCCAAACCGGCACAATGGCTGCCCACGAAGACCAGATCCGCGATCTTGTGTTTTGCGCCGATGATGGAAACATCGACGCCGCTTCCCGCCGGGACGGTTTCGGTCTGCGCGGCGATGGAGAAGAAGCCATCCGCGTGACTGAACGCGGTTACCGAACCGGAGCCCTTGGGCGTAGGGTAAGCGGTGAGTCCGCCGTCTCCGTTCTGCACCAGCGAAACCATGACGTATTCGGTTCGTCCACGGTCGGAGCCAATGCGCATCGGTAGAGTTGCCGGCACGGTTTCACGGCGCTCGGCGGGCAGCCCGGCAAAGGCACGGATCACCGGCGCGACGAATTCGTGAAAAGTAAAGATCGCGGAGGTGGGGAAACCCGGCAGAATGACCACAGGCTTGCCGTCCGTGACCGCCAGGCAGATTGGCTTGCCGGGTTTGAGGGCGACTCCGTGCACCAGAATGCCGGGGTTGGAAAGGTGGCTCACCACCTGATAAGCCAGATCGCCAGCGCCCTTGGAAGTTCCGCCGGAGAGCAATACCATGTCGCTTTCCAGCCCTTGGCGGAGGAGGGCCGACAGGGTTTCTTCGTTGTCGCGGCCGATGCCGAGCGGAACTGGAACGCCGCCCAACTCCTCCACCGCGGCGGCCAGGATTGCGCCGTTGGAGTCGAAGACAGATCCAGCACGGGCAGGCTGACCGGGAGCGACCAGTTCGTCTCCGGTGGAGAAGATGGCGACGCGCGGCTTGCGCCATACGGAAATCTCCGCCATGCCGATGGCCGCCAGCGAGCCAATCTCCCGCGAAGTCAGCACTTGTCCCACGCGCAGCACGGTTTCGCCGCGCGCGATGTCTCCACCGGCGGCGGCTACGGCTTCCCCGGGCGCTACCGGACGATGCACTTCGATGAGCAATTCGCCGCCCTCGTCGCGCACGTCGGTATATTCAATCATGAGGACGGCGTCGGCTCCGCGCGGCACCATTCCTCCGGTGGCAACGATGGTGGCAGTACCGTCGACGACGGCAACTTTCGGCTGCACACCGGGGGTCAGGATTTCAGAATTGAGCCGCAGCAAGCGCGGCAGATCGTCGGAGGCCCCAGCAGTATCGGCGGCACGCACGGCAAATCCGTCGACGCTCGACCGGTCGAAGCCAGGGACATCGACATTGGCGAGAATGTCCTGGGCCAGGACGCGTCCCAGAGCCTGCGACAAGGGGATGGTTTCCTCACCGAGCGGCGCTAAACGGAGGTGGCGGCGGAAGCGCATTTCCGCCTCGTCGCGGTCGATCACTTCAAGGAACTGCCGCTGTTTTGCCGCCCTGAGCAGCGTTGCTTTTATCAACTCTCCGGTTGCCATGCTGAACTCCTCAACCCCACTGCGAGCATTCCACTTGTCGTATTTAGTCGGTACCAGCGGTTCTGTAAATGTGTACGGGAATGCGGACTCCGGGGGCATATCCCTCAAGAGGAGCCGGCACGATCACGAAGCCGTCAGCCCGGAGAGTCGACGCGAGACCGCCGGATTCCGCCGACCCGATGGCTTCGGCGCGTCCGTTGACCAGAGAGACCCGGTAGAGGTCGACAATACCGATGGCGGAGACGATCTTGCGTCCGACCTCGGCCTCCCGCACCGCATAAGGGAGCTCAGGGCTGCGGCCAGCCAGCCGCCGGACCATTCGGCCTGCGAGCACCTCATAAGCGCAAAAGCAGTCGAGCGGATCGCCCGGCAGTAGAAGCACCGGCGCGGTACCTACCATGCCCATTCCGGCAGAGCCACCCGGCCGGAGAGCGATGCCGTGAATTGCCAGCTCGCCGGATTCAGCAACGGCCAGCGGGGCTTCGTCGTCCCAGCCGGTTCCGGTGCGGCCAGCGACGAGAATCAAATCCGCTCCGGGAGCGGCCAGTGCCTGGGTAATCGCGGCACGCTGGCCTGTACCCAGGATCATCGACTCGACGATTCCACCGTCTCGGGCCACCAGCGCGCTCAGCATGGGGCTGTTGGCATCCTCCAGCGGACCGAGTTTGCCAGAAGATTTGGGACGGCTGACGATCAGCCGGACGCGGGGACGACGAATCACCTGCACACGCTCGATTCCGAGCGAGGCGATAAGGCCAATATCCTGTGGCAGAAGCGTTCTTGCACGATCGAGAAGCGCTGCGCCTGCCTGGAGTTGCTGTCCCTTGCGTTCGACTCCCCGGCCCTGAGCGACCGCGCTGAAGACCTCGAGGACGGAGTTATTCGCACGCGCCGATTCGAAGGGCAGAATGGCATCGGCCCCTCGGGGCAGAGACGCTCCAGTCGCGATCGGGGCGGCGGCAGCCGGAGGTAACTCATTGTCGCAATCGCAAAGGGCGAGGGCGAGCGGGTTGTAATCCCCGGCCCCTACCGTGTCGTCGGAACGAACGGCATAGCCGTCGGAGGAGGCGCGGTCGGCGGGCGGAATCGCGCAGGCCGCTGCGATGGGCTCGGCGAGAACGCGGCCGGCAGCTTCGGAGACGGCGATTTCTTCCGCCAGCAGCTTGGCGCCGTGGGCGTCTATCCAGCTCGTAGCTTTATCGAACGGGGCGCGGTCAGAAAAACCACGCTCGCGAATGTCTGCCATCTGCTCTCGCTGAGTTCGTTCCTCGTTACCGGGCATGCAGGTTGATCCTAATCGGGGGCCGGAAATCGATTTTAACGGACAGGTTTATGGAATTGATACAGGAAATCTCCCTGACGGGAGAGATGGATGGCAGTTTACGGTCGGACGAGAATCGGTGAGAGACTTGTGCCTTGTCTCTCACCGGCGAGAAGAAGCGAACGCGCCGACAGGTTCAGGATGTAACGCCTGCGAACCGATTGCCTTACTTTTTTGCAACCGCTTCGTCGCCGAATCCATAGCGGGCTAGCACTTCAGACCCGGTACGTGATTTGACGAAGTCGAGGAACTGGCGAGATGCCGCTTGGTCCTTGGCGGACTTCAGAACGACGGCGGCCTGCTCGATGGGCGGATAGGTGTCAGCGGGGATTATGTAGTACCGGCCGACGCTACTCATCGCCGGTCCCTTGGCAAGCGAAAGCGCGATGATTCCGATGTCGGCGTTGCCCGACTGGACGAATTGAGCTGTCTGGGAGATGTTTTCTCCCAGTACAAACTTGGGCGACACTCGGTCATAAAGCTTGGTGGACTGCAACGCTGCTACCGCGGCCCGTCCGTAGGGCGCGTGCTGTGGATTCGCAATGGCAATCTTTCTGACCGATGGATCGGTCAGGATCGCGAGTCCGCGTGTCAGGTTCAATTTCGACTCGTTCGGCACCCACAGCACAATCCTGCCGACGGCGTATTCGTAGAGCGTGCCGGGCACGGTTAGACCCGCCGCCTCAAGCTTTCTCGGGTAGGCGATGTCGGCGGAAAAAAAGACATCATAGGGTGCGCCATTCTGAATTCCGGTGAAGAAGTTGCCCGAGGAACCGAAGGTGATCTGCACCTTCTTGCCGGTTTGCGACTCAAACTTCTGAGCAATCTCCCTGAGTGCGTAGTTGAGGTCGGCGGCGGCGGCGACCGTGATCTCCTGGGCAGTGCAGGCGATAGAAGCAAACAGCAAGAATAGTCCGGCTAGGCGGAATTTCACATGAGCTCCTTTATTATTAGAAGTGCAGTCCAGCTCCGCAGGCTCTGAACACGTGCGATGCGAAGAAATTGGTCCCGGTTGTCATTTATACAGGACCTTAGTTCATTGATACAATACAAGTGCGAATTGTGTAAGACATACTGAACTATCTCATACTGAACTCTCTATAGAAAGATTGGGCCATGGACTGGAATCCGCTCCTCCTGACATTGCGCCTGGCGATGATCGTCGCCGGCGTGCTTTTGATCATTGGGATGCCGATCGCCTACTGGATCACCTACTCGCGCTGGCGCTGGAAGTTCCTGGTGGAGGCGCTGGTGGCAATGCCCCTGGTGCTGCCGCCCACCGTGCTGGGCTACTTCCTGCTGGTTGCGCTGGGTTCACGCAGTCCGCTTGGCCGCTGGTGGCAGTCGATTACCGGACACACTCTGGCCTTTACCTTCGAGGGTTTGGTTATCGGTTCCATCCTCTTCAGCTTGCCATTTGCCGTACAGCCCTTCGCGGCGTCCTTTGCGGCAGTGGATACCAGATTAATCTCCGCTTCGGTCATCCTTGGCGTCTCCCGATTCAAAACCTTCCTGCGCATTGTGCTGCCGCTTTCGCTGCCGGGAATTGTGACTGGTATGGTTCTGACCTTCGCTCACACCCTCGGCGAGTTCGGTGTGGTGCTGATGATTGGCGGCAACATTCCGGGCGTGACCACAACGGTTTCCATCCAGATATACGATTTCACTCAGTCCGGCGACTACGCTGCGGCGAACCAGACGGCGCTGCTGCTAATGGCGATCTCATTCCTGACCCTGTCGACGGTATTTGCATTGAATCGCAAAGCTTCGCTGGTATCTCTGTTCAAATGAGCAGCGGTTATTATCCATGGCAATCGTGACGACAAACTTTATGGAAAAGGATGCAGGCCCCAGTGCGTCACTCGCGGTCGCCATTCGAAAATCGTTAGGCGAGTTCACGCTCGACAGTGAATTTACCGCTCCCGCTGGGATCACCATCCTGTTTGGTGCATCCGGTTCGGGAAAGACAACGCTGCTCAATTGCCTTGCCGGATTATCTAGGCCGGATAGCGGGCGCATCGCCATCGGCGATCGCGTGCTCTTCGACTCGGAACGGCGGATCGACATTCCCGCGGAGCAGCGTAACGCCGGGTACGTGTTTCAGGATCTGGCCTTGTTTCCTCACCTCAGCGTCGGGGCCAACGTTGAATATGGACTATTTCGTTTACCCGTTCGCACCCGGCGCGAGCGCTCTCAGGCGATACTGGAAGGCTTTCGCATTGCGGATTTGCGCGACCGCAAGCCACGGGAGATTTCCGGTGGGCAGCGTCAGCGGGTGGCGCTGGCTCGCTCGTTGGTAATGAATCCGTCTATCCTGCTGCTGGATGAGCCGCTCTCAGGGCTGGATGCGCCGACGCGCTCGCGGTTGATCGACGATCTTCGCGCCTGGAACGACGAGCACCGGATTCCTATGATGTACGTTACCCATGCGCGCGAGGAGGTCTTTGCGCTCAGCGAACGGGTTATGGTCTTCGAGGCCGGCAAACTGCTGGCGCAGGGCTCACCCTACGAGGTTCTGCAAGCGCCCCGGCAGGAGGCCATCGCAGAGCTTACCGGGGTTGAGAATCTGTTTGACGGAGTCGTGCTCGCACTCCACGAGAGCCAGGGAACCATGACCTGCGAGCTATCGGGTGCGGTCTGCGAAGGTCAGTTGCATCTGGAGGTACCGCTGGCGACGGTCAAGCCGGGAGCCCGGGTGCGGATCGGCATCCGGGCTGGCGATATCATTTTGGCGACGTCGGCCCCGAAGGATATCAGTGCCCGGAACGTGCTGAGCGGACGGCTGGTCGCGCTGACCCGTCGCGATATCACGGTCGTCGCGCAAGTTGATTGCGGTGTACTCTTTGAAGTTCATCTGACACCGGCGGCGGAAACATCTTTACAGTTGCATGCCGAACGCCAGGTCTGGGTCATCATCAAGACGCATTCCTGCCTTTTGCTTCGCAGCAGGTAAGGCCAGCCGCGGAGCATCATTTCAAGGCGCTGATTTCAGCTTCGATCAGCCGCTCGATTCCTGCTCCATGGTCCAGCGATCTGAGCAATTCATAGTACGCGCCGGAAGCGGTTTCCGGGTGGGGTCCAAACGCCATCGCGATAGCCGTGGCGAGACGGGCCTCGGATAATGGCTTCAGCCATTCCGACCGAGGCGCGTCCGCTTCCTCCAGCTGGAAAGATCGTTTATCGGCTTCGGCGGCGAAGGCGGTCGCTTTAGCCGCTTGCTCCGGCGACAGCTTTCCGTGGGTCTGGATCGCGTTGAGGAGTTCGGAAACTTCCGCTGCCACCCCGCCGAGACGGGAGGCGGTAAAGGCAAACGCTTTGGCTAAGATGGCGCGCTGAATCTCCGGGGCGAGGGCGCGTAATTGTCCGGCCACCCTTGGTGCATTCTCATCCATAATGACCTTTCCGGGCTTGGTGCCCAGTTTCAGCTCAACGACATCGACGTCAGAAACTTTCGTTCGCCACGAACCAGCTTTCTGACGGTTTGTGTCCGCGCTTCATCGCCGATTCGTAGAAGCTTGTAAGCGAGCGAACCGCGTCAGACGTTGCCTTGGCTTGATCACCGGCAAAGGGCTGGCTGGCAGCGTATGCCGTGTACTGCGCCGGCGTCTTGATGAAATGGCTCTGCTCGAAAACAAAGTCACGCTGCGCGATTCGCCGCGAGATCCGGATACGGATGAGGGTGGAGAGTTCTCCAACGCGAAAGTTATATTCGGCTACGATTTCCCGTGCATCGTGGACGTATTCGTCAGTGAATGCGGAATCAACGGTCAGTGTTTCATTTGCGATTGTCATATTTTTCTCTCCCGGTAAAAGGCGAAATCTTCCACGATTTGGGTTTAGCAGCAGGAGCCACAGGCGCTGGCGGCCTGAGTGCCGGTTGCCGGTTTGCAGTCGAACGGGCCGTAGTGCACCGACCTATCGCCCGTTACTTTGAAATGCCTGGAGAGCCGTGTGTCACTCACCATGGCAGCAGTATTGCCGCAAACCAGCATCGGCTTGCCGGTGATGAACGTGTGATGGTCATCGAGCGCAAAGCGGAACGGATGATCGGGAATGGTGCCGAGGTAATAAGCAACCTGACCGTAATCTTCGCAGATGTCTTCGAGCGAGCCGAGTTGGAAGGCGCGGATCGTCATGGAATAGAAATCGACCATGCCCACTTGCGCCTCGACCTCGGGGTTCCCAATCGCGATCCGCGTCGTGGAAACCACTCGGTAGTCAGGGCATCCGATGTCTCGCAGGAGCCGCCGGAAATCCTCGATGTACATTGCGCCGCCCATGCACTCTCCGAGCAGGAGCGGATCGTGCTGCAATTCAATTGGAAGGCGGCGTCCGGCAAAGACATCGGAGAAGTACAGTTCGCCACCAGGTTTCAGCACCCGGAAAATCTCGGCGAACACCCGCTCTTTTTGCGGCGACAGGTTGATGACACAGTTGGAGATCACAACGTCAATGGAATGATCGGCGATGCCCGCCGTCCTCAGATCTTCGATATAGCCTTGGCGGAAATCCACGTTGGAGCGCGGGAATCCGAAGCGTTTGGCCTGTGCAGTCTGGTGCCGCCGGCCTACCGCAAGTTGCTCGTCGGTCATATCCACGCCGATCACAAAGCCGTCCGGCCCTACCAGGCGTGAGACTAGGTAGACATCTCGTCCAGCGCCGCAGCCCAGGTCGAGCACGGTGCATCCGGCGAGCGCCGGTGGAATGGGAGAACCGCAGCCGTAAAATTTCTCCAGCACTTCGCCGTCGATCTCCGCCAATATTTCGCGGTGCAATTCTGGAATCGATTCGGCGCAGCAGCACGCGTTGGTTTTCAGATCGCGCTTGCCCTGAAGAACTATTCCATAATATTCGCGGATCGCCGAAATGCTTTCGTTATCCTCAACCATTGGTTTTCCTTATGAATCTTCGCTTTCTCTAACGGCGATTGCTGCGGCCACTACCGTTCATCAGTTTGACCTGGTAGCCCGTACTGCCGCATTGAATCACGTTCAAGCATCCGTAATCCTGCGCGATTCTGAACAGGTTCGTGATCGGCATGCCGAGCATATGGCACAACAGCAACCGAATCCCTCCGGCATGGCCGACGATTACGAGATTGCCGGAGGAAGATGCCAGGATGTCCTCCAGGGCTGCAACCATCCGCTGGTGGCAATCGGCAAAACTTTCTCCTCCAGGCACGCGATAGGAAACGATATCGCTGCCGCGGGCTTTGAACTCCTCCGGAAAGCGCCGCGCGATATCGCCGAACGCGCAGCCTTCCCATTCGCCCATGCTGACTTCGCGTAAATCCTGGCGAATCACCACCGGTACTCTTCGTGAGCCGGCAATGATCCTTGCGGTTTTAATGGAACGCGACAGGTCGCTGCAAAAGATCGCGCCAATGTCGGAGCGCTCAAATCTCTTTTGCAAAGTCTGCGCCTGTTTGATTCCTTCCTCGGCCAGCGGCAGGTCGATTTGACCGATGTAGCGGCGCTGATCATCCTCTTGCTGAATTTTGCCGTGCCGGATGAGATAGACAACCCTGTTCTCCATTACGGTCCTGTTCTTCGATTATTCTTTTTTCTGCCCGGGGTTCTAACACGTCAACCCCGTATCGAGTATCGATATTGATGAGAAGATTCCCAGAGCTTTGTGCCAAATATATCGCAGGAACGTTATCCAATGCCTCAGAAATCGTTCGCTCCGCGGGGTGGGCAGGGTCATCGACCGACTGGGCTGCAATGGTCAACGTGGTGCGGTCTCCACGGCGACGGATCGAGGCTTTGAAATCGATCAGTCCCGGCACCTTGAACAACGCTTCGTCGAGCATGGCCATGTTGAGAAGACCATCCGGATGGCCAGGCGATACAACGATAGCGGTTCCTCGCGATTTAATACGATCCAACCGGCGCAGCACCGAACCACACGCGCATCGCGCGGCAAAAATTCTGGAGAGGTCGCCCGTCCGATAACGGATCAGCGGCATTCCGCGGCGGGTCAGGGTCGTGAATACAATTTCGCCGGGCTGGTTTTCGCTGACAACTTCGCCGCTTCGTGGATCGACGATCTCAAAGTACAAGTCCGCTTCACGCAAATGGTAGCCGGCATGAGCTTCGCAATCCACGCCTCCGCCCAGGCCCATCTCGGTGGCACCGTAGTGCTCGAAGACCGCACACTGCCACAACCGCTTGAGTTCGGCAACAATGCTGGAGGGCACATGGTCAGAGACCAGCGCCACGCTCTTGATGCGCAGAGCGATTCCTTTAGTTTCCGCGTACCGGGCCAACGCCAAAACCTGCACAGGAATGCCAATGACCGTGCTGACGCCTTCGGCGGTCACTTGGCGGAGGGTCTCGGCCAGGCTGCGAATCATTCCGTGGCGGACCGGCACGGCTCCGAAACGGCAGATCCCCGCGGCTAGCAGATCGCCGACACTGCCCGGTGTTTCCCCCGGCAGCAGAACCAGAACGCGATCACCTTTCTCCGCCAGATTCGCGGTGCCGCACTGAAAGAAATCGACCGCCAGATCCTGGTCATCGGCGGTGAAGAAGACGCGCTTCGGAGTGCCTGTGGTACCAGAGCTGCTCAGGGTAACCACCCGGCTGATTTCGTCCTGGGAGACGCAGAGAAAGCGCAGACCCTCATCTCTCAACTCCTCAGGAGTAGTCAACGGAAAGCGCCCCAGATCGGACAAAGATGTCAGCTCGGTGTGAGTTTGCGGGCTCAGCTTGTGGCGATAAAACGGGCTGTGCAGAGACGCGTAAGCAATGGTTTCACGCAGTTTTAGCAACTGGTATGCTGCGAGCTCGCGACCGATATTCGCCACGGCTGAGCCAATCTTGCTGGCGATTGCCGATTCCATCGGAGTTCTCTTGATTGCCTTTTCGCCCATGATTACTTCCGGTAGAGTGCATTGCCGAGCGCGTCAGTCAGGTTATAGGCGCAAAAAGGCACGATTCTTTCATCTGCGCCGACAACGTGAATAAAGCAGTCCCGCAAGCGCTCCAAATCAATGTTCCAGGCATCCTGAAAGGCCATGCCGGAGACGCAGAATGATTGCTGCCGGGACTGCGCAAGGAACGCATCCAGACTGTCCACCCGCATGGTCTCCGGGCACTCTGCCGCACTGCCCGCGGCGTCGGCTCCAGGGAGAGTCCAACGGAGAGCTACATACTGTTGCGCCTTCCGGGAGGCTGCCCCGGCGGCTTCGGATTCGCAGCAGCCCAGTTGCACCAGCGGCTTGGTTTCCGGCGCGGCCGGTCCACAGCATCCGGAGTCGCTCAGGTTGGCCGCCGGTTTGAGCGTTCCATCGGAGGTGACGACGAAATTGCCATGAAAAGAGCAATGGGCATTCTCGGCGGCCGGGGGACGAAACTCCGCGGCTCTGATTCGTCCTTCGGTTTGCCGCTCGATCTGGTGCATGACTTCGGGGATGGTGATGCGGTCGCCATCGCAGGGCGGTTTGGGGTATCTGCCGAAATAGCTGATGGGCTGAAAATGCACTCCGCGGACCGCCGGCCTCCGTGCCAGAGCGTAGTCGATGATTCCGCCGATATCTCCGGTATTTACCCCGGGCACAAGGGTCGGCACCAGCACCACGCCAAGGCGTTCGGCGGCGCAGTTCGAGATGGCTTTCGTCTTGTCGGCAAGCAAGGCTGCCCCGCGAATCGTGCGGTAGATTGCGTCGTTGGTGCCGTCAAATTGCAGGAACACGCAGCCGAGTCCAGCCGCTTTCAATCGCCGCACATAGGCGATATCGGAGGCAAGCCGCAGGCCATTCGTATTCAGTTGAAAAAAGCTGAAACCCAACGACCGTCCGAGCGTAATGATTTCCGGCAGGTCATCGCGCAGCGTGGGTTCGCCGCCAGAAAGCTGGATGTTGTATGGTCCGCCGGTCGAAAGCAGTCGTTTGAACCAGCTCTCAATCGTGGCCATGTCCGGATCCGCGGCTTGCGCGCGAGACTCGGCAAAACAGACAGGGCAGTTCAGATTGCAGCGCTTCGTAACTTCGAGCACCACGCAGCAGGTATGCTGACGGTGCTCCGGACATAAGCCACAATCGAATGGACACCCTTGGCTCACGGATGTGGAGGGCCGCTCCGGCGGAGATGGCAGTTTCGCCGGACCAGTCCACGATTCATACGACGGGGGACCGCGCCAAATGATGGTGCGGAAGGAGCCGTGCTCCGGGCAGTTTTTGTCCAGATACACGTCATCGCCATCCGCGATGCGCTCTGCCGGAATCCGCTGCAGGCATACCGGGCACACGCTTTCCGTACGCTGCGAAGCAAGCACTTCAGGGTGTGGGAACATTACCCACCATCGTGCCCGGAACATCGCTTTCCGGCGAAATAATCCGCCGTACATCGGTGCCGAGAATGTGCTCGACAGCCGCGACCATGCGCTTGGCCGTCTCCCATCGTGTTTGGACGAATGGCAGGGTTCCGTTACCCCTGGCGGCGGCGAACTTCCGTTGAAAACGCACGGCCAGCGATACGATGCGCTCGCCTTGGACGAATTTATCGGCCAAGTAGACGATTGCCGCCTCGTCCAACGTCGCGCCCTTTTGGAAGTCACAATCCATGTGTAAGCCGACTACCCGTGCCACCTCGGGGAACCCAATGTCTTCCAGAATTTGCGCTCCTGCCCGTGCGTGATTCGGTTTGCCCTTGGCGACGTCATGCAAAATCGCTGCGGCTTTCACTAGGGCAAGGTTGAGGTGCAAGCCGGCATCGTTCAACTGGACGGTAAGCTTTTCGGCGACCTCGGACACCCTTCGGCCGTGGCAGACAATGTGTTCGAAGACCGCCAACTCATCCAGAATGGCTGCACACTCATTCAGAGTTGGAATCGCGAGCTGGCCGACGCGCTCCTGCGCCTTCACGTAATCGGCGTGGGTGTCGAGATCGATGAGTATTCCTTCGTCCGGAACCCGCTCCTCGTGCGATTCGCTGTCATGTTCGGCCAACCGTGCGCGCAGACCTCCCACTCCGTCGCCGGAGAGGATCGCGGGGAACAAGCGGGATGAGATTAATGTAGGATGTCCGCGCCGTTTCTGGAAGACGGGATACACCACGCTCGCGCCGGTGCGGCGAAAGGCGCTGCAGACGCGCCTCACCGTACTGCTGCGCACCAGCGGCATGTCGGCGGGGATCAGCAGGCAGCCATCCACTCCCGCCTCAAGCGAGCGAATTCCAGCCACCACCGACGAATACATTCCCTCGGCGTACTGCGCATTGAATGCCACTCGTACGCCCAGGCTCTCCACCCCTTGCCTCAGGGTTTCGGCGTTATGGCCGGCAACAATCGTGATGTCTTCGATCCCAGCCGTGCGGAAATTGGTTACGACATGCGCAATGACAGGGGAGCCGTTCAAGGGCAGTAGCGGCTTAAACCTCTGCATCCGGGATGAGTATCCTCCGGCTAGAACGACTGCGGTAATATTTTGCTTCATGCACTCACATGCGGGTCCCGGTAGAAGTCGATGTTATTCGCCGCCAGAATTTCCTTCGCCTTGTTGAAAGTCTCCGCCACGATCATGGGGCACCGCGCAATCTGATTGCGGGCGTCACCCTGCAGAATCACCGCGCAGTCAATGCCTCCATACCGGCTCTTATATTCCTCTTCGAACCATTCAACAAGAGATTGAATCATCCGCGGCAAGCGGCTGTCCTCAGTTTCTTCAGGCGTACCTCTGCCGGCATAGAGTGCCAGCAGGCAGCAGCCACCCGCCAGAGCCCCACAAATTTTTCCAGAAAAACCCAGTCCACCATGCAATCCGGATATGGCCCTCACCAGATCCGGGTTACTTTTTCCCTGGGCTTCCAGTCCTAGAATCAGCGTGATCTGGCTGCAGCCAAAGCCTTCCAGCGACAGCTCCATCATGCGCAAGGACTCGTCACTCATGCTTATCTCCCTCTGCCAACTCTCTTATTTTTTTGCCAACCAGCAAAAAATATCCCGGTCGAGCTTCCTTCACCGCGTCTTGGATCATTCGCGGATTACCGCTCTCACACTCACCCTGCCAGAATGGCTCGAGCGATCCATGCTCCATAATCATGCGGATCACAAACTCGGGCAGCTTCGGCGTGTGATCTTCCCACAGTTCAGTGGTAAAACCGCTGTCCTCCAGTTCACTGAACCAATCCTCCCGGGTCATCATTCCGGCAAGGCATGAGGTTGGCCGCAGACCCATCGCGCCGGTTCCGGTTGCGGCGCGAGCGTATAAGTCGGTCACGATCAGCTTTCCCCCCGGAACCAGGATGCGATTAAACTCCGCCAATGCTTTCTGCTTGTCGGCCATCACGGACAGCGCGCATTCCACGACTATGCCATCGATGGTTCCGGCAGCCAAGGGCAGTTGCTCTCCGCTACCTTCGAGGAGCGGGAGATCGGGGTTTCGCTGCCGCCCACGCTCCAGAATTACCGTCGAAGGATCGATGCCGATTGCATTCAGGCCGTAGGTATCCCGCAGGAACCCAACCGTAATACCCGTACCGCATCCAACATCGACCAGATCTGCGCTGGGTGCGAATGCGCAGTAATCGACGGCTCTTGCGGTCAGGGCAAGGCCGCCGGGACGCATCACGCCGCCCCCAGCCTTTTCGACCAAGCCGCTCTCGTAACATGGCTGGCACGCACTGTTACCGGCGGTGGTCATTTGTCTTCGAGCGATTGCTCCACTTGCTCCATTTTGCCGGTGGCAAGCGACTCGGGGACATAGATTAATCCGCAGCTTGGGCAGCGCAAGAGTTCGATGGGAAACTTGGCCCCAAGATAGGAAACGACCACCTTGCCCATCGTCATTGGCTGCTGGCACTTTTGGCAAACGAGGCTGGGAGTATCCGACGCTTTCTGTTTATCGGTCATGGCTAGCTGACTTCCATACGGTGGCTGTACACGTTGTGAATCTCGAATCCGGTCTCCCGCACGGAATACTCTACCCAGTAGGTAACCGCAATCGGGCGGTAGGAGGCCAGCAATCGGCCGGTGGCGGTGTCTTCCATCTTTTCGCCCGTCGCCTCGGCGTGAGCGATCACCTTACGGATGTCCTCGGCCAGAACCATTCTCTTTTCCATGATCTGGAGTACTTCCGGCGAGAGGATGAGTTGGATGGGATCAGCTTCGTCAACCACGTTTTCTCCCCATAGTTCACGCCGCACGCGGCTCTTCAACCGGGCGCGGTTTTCGTGACGCTGCGAGTATCCGGGGCCTTTGCGCTGGGCCGCATCCCCGTTGCTGCTGCCGCAGATCAGGTCCAGCAGATGGAACGTACGTTTGCCCTTGGCCGCAAAATTGTCGCGGCACATCGCGCAATACGTCAGGTAGTCGGCTTCGCTATCGTGAATTCGGCGCTGGACGACCTTGCCGGCAACCTCCGGATTGGCCAATGACATCAGGCCACCGTAGCCGCAGCAGGTGGTGAGGCTGCGGTTGTCTTTCAGTTCGGAGATCTCGACGCCAAGTTTGCCGAGCAGGTGGCGAACGCTGTCCTGGATCTCGTTCTCGTGCCGGGTGGTGCAGGCATCGTGAATGGCCACCAGAGTGGAACTGGCCGGGGCGGCCGAGGCTGGCAGACCAACCCGGTCGAGCACCGTCCACAAGGATTCGACCGGCATGGATGGCGCATGATCCTTGAACATCCGGTAACAGCTCGAACAGGCGGTAATCACCTGCGGTGAGCCCAGCTCCTCCCATTGCTTTTGAATAGCGGCGAGGGTTTCACCGAATAAATCCTTGCGTCCGGCCCAGTCGGCGGGAGCGCCGCAGCAGCCCAGCATTAGTCCCACGCCGCCGGCGATACTTTGCTGCAGGTGTTGGTAAATATCAAAGACCTGTCCGGGCGAGGAAGCGCTTAACTGGCAGCCGGGAAAAAACAGGTAACGGCTGCTCTGGTGTCCGGGCTGATGGCGCGCCAAGGTGAACTGCTCGCTGGTGCTGAACGCCAGGTCGCGCAAGGCAAACGCGTGCACCGAGGGCGGCATCTTGCCGATCTCGACCATGGCCTGCCGGGTCTCCAGGACGAAGCCGCCCATGCTGAGATTCTCCGGACACACGGTGGTACAGAGTTCGCACAGGGCGCAGGAGTTCATCAGCCGGTTGGACGGGTGCATGCCCAGGACGATGCAGTAGTTATTGTAGAGCTCACGGATGTAGCGCTTGGGATACGACTTGAAGTGGGCCAGGTATTCGCAGACCTTCACGCACTCCAGACATTCGCAGTGCAGGCAGCGCTTGGCCTCCCCGACCGCCTCTTCCCGGCTGTAACCTTGCGATGGGTCGGTCATGGGGACGGTGGCCGCGGGTTCGATTCCCTTGGTGGTGGTGAAGAGCTTGGTTTTAAATGGGCCCTGCTGATCGCGATTGGCCGACAGCGACGCCTTCTGCAGAAAACGCTCAATCGACAGCACCGCATAACGGCCGTCATGCACCGATGTAATCGGCGAGAATCCATTGGCTCCGTCGTTGTCTTTATCGCGAGAGTAGCGCTGGCTGCCGCCGGCAAACACCTTGGGATGGCTGGTGGCAAAGGTCAGGGGCTCGATCGCAATGCGCTCGCCCGCCTCAAGCGTCAGCTCGTTTTCAAGATAGGCAGCACTGTCTGGTCCCACGCCGAGGTACACGGCGTCGAACTCCTCGATCACCGCGCTCAGGCTGGGTCCGGTTTGCGCATAGCCGCCGACCCGGGTATTGAGGCGCACCTCGACCGGCAAACTCTGAAGGGCGGCAAGGTCCTCGTCAATCAACTGCTGCGGCAGACTCTCTTCGCCCAGTTCGCGCAGCCGTCCCGCGAGCTGGCCGGTGGCCTCAAACAGCACCACCTGGTATCCCTTGGTGATCAGGTCGAAGGCGGCTGTCAGCCCGCTCAATCCCCCGCCGACCACAGCAATTCGCGTGCTCTTCTTGGCCGAGTAGGTGACGCACGCGGGCTTCTTGGTGGAATAATCCACGCACGCCCGCTCCAGCGCGTTGATGCGAATCGCGCCCCCAAGTTCGTGGCGCAAGCACTCCGGTTCACAGGGGTGGTCGCAGATCCGGCTGATGATGCGCGGAAATGGAACAAAGCGGTTGAAGATGGCGAATGCCGCCGAAAAATCCTGCTTGCCTATACCCTCGATCATGCCCCGCGCGTCGACATGAATCGGGCAGGCCGCCGTGCAGGTTGGCGGTTGCTCCTGAATACACTGGTTTTCGCGCTCCCGTACTCGTTGACGGTCCATCGATCTCTCTCACATCTCTGGTACTTGGGTCATTTTGAAAAGACAACAGAAGAATACCCGGAAACCAGGAGCAAGCGAAGTGATCATCGTCGCCCCTGGTCTCCGGTATGGCATGGCGCTAGCAGCCTAACTTAGGCCTTGGCACCTTTCGCTAGTTCCAGAGCCGCCTTGATTCTTTCAGGAATCGCGGGAACCCGGAACACACGAGCGCCGACAGCGCTGTAAATGGCGTTGCAACACGCCGGGTGAAGAGCGGTGAGCGACACTTCGCCGGTACCGGCCTGTCCCAAAAGACCCAATGGACGCGGGGTCTCCAGGTACATAAGTTCGAAGTGATCGGGAACATCGTTCGGGTATGGGATACCGCACTTGTTCAGATTGACGTGCACCTTCAGGTCATCGAAGTCCTCGGTCAACCCGAGGCCCATGGCCTGCGTAATGCCGCCGTAGTTCTGACCATCAACGGTCACCTTGTTGATGATCGTGCCCACGTCCATCGCCGAGGTAATCCCGACGCACTTGGTATGGTAGGTCTTCAGGTCTACCACCACTTCGACTACGAAGGTCCCGTACATATAGATCGGGAACGGGGCGCCCTGGGCGGTAGATTCACTGCAAGCTGTCTGAGCCGCTGCGCACCACTTGCCGTCGTAACGCAGGGGAATATTTTCCGCCTTCATTTCGTCGTAAGTGCGATAGGTTCCGTCAGCTTTCTTCATGGCGTTGACCAGCATTTGGCACGATACATAAATTGCGTTGCCGCTGAACACGTTGGAACGGCTGCCGCCCGAAGGACCGGAATTCGGGTTGCGCGTATCGTTCATGTCCAATTGAATCTGGCCCGGTTTGATGCCCATCGGGCGCAGCGCCTCGTGAGCAAAGGTCAGTGTGCCGAGATCCGAGCCCTGGCCGTGATCCTGCCAGGCGTTGTAGATCCTCACGTCACCGTTGGGGAGCAATTCCGCCGCGGCTTCAGAGGCATCCGGACCGTCCAGACCGCTGCCGTAGATGCCCAGCGAGAGGCCGACACCATAGGCCTTGCCCGGAACATTGTAGGCGGCCTTGCGCTTCTTCGCCTCTTCCCACTTCGGCTGGATCATCTTGAGCAGCTTATCCATGACGAACACTTCCGGAACCTGCCCGGTCGGAGTGGTGTGGTCCTTACCCTCCTTGTAGCAGTTCCTCAAGCGCAACTCGAGCGGATCGATGCCCATCTTTTCGGCAGCCATATCCATGGCAATTTCGCCATTGAGGAATGCCTGCGGAGAGCCGTATCCACGGAATGCCGAACCCCAACCGTGGTTGGTGGCCACCGTGAAGCCCTTGGCGCGAATGTTCGGGACATTGTAGCCAGCGCCCATGAACTGGGCCTGACGAACCGTTACCAAGTCACCGAATTCGGAGTACGGACCGTGATCGAGCCACCAGTCATATTCCAGCGCGATGATGTTGCCGTCCTTGTCGAAGCCCCACTTGGCCTTAATTTCGGCCGGTGAGCGCTTACCGGTGTAGGTGATGTTCTGATACTGGTCATAAACCAGGGAAACCGGTTTGCCATCCGTTGCCATGCAAGCCACGGCCAACAGAGCTTCCATCGTCGGGCTGAACTTGTAGCCGAAGGTGCCGCCGGTGGGGTTTTGGATGATGCGCAGCTTTTCAGGAGCAATACCGATGCCGGGGCAGATCATGGCATGGTGCAGATGCAGGCCGATGCTCTTGGAGAGGATGGTCAGGGTGCCATCTTCTTCCATGTATGCTTCGCCGCAATCCGGCTCCAGGTGAAGGTGGGGTTGACGGCTGCAGTAGGTTGTCAACTCGACGGTGTGAGCTGCCTTCGCCATCAGCGGCTTAGTGTCTTCGCCCTTCACGACGCCCTGCTCATAATAAGCATTCGGCACGCCGGGATGGATTTCCATGGCATCGGGAGCCAGGGCTTCATAACCGCTCATGTAAGCCGGCAGAACTTCCAGGTCCACCTTGACCATCTTGGCGGCAGCCTTGGCATGTTCTTCGGTGTCCGCAGCTACGATGGCGATCGCGTCGCCGTACTGGAAGACCTTCTCATGGCAAAGGATCGGGCGATCCCAGCCATCACCCTTGTTGGTCGGGAAGGTGATCAGACCAGTAATTGCGTTCTTGCCTTTGACATCCTTCCAGGTGATGACCTTGGCGACGCCGGGCATCTTCTCGGCTTCCGAGGTGTCGATGCTCTTGATGTTGGCGTGCGACACTTCGGCCTGGGTCAGAGCCAGACGCAGGGTGCCTTCGGGCATACGCAAGGCGACATCGGCGCCGAAATCCCAGGTGCCGGTGACCTTCGCGATGGCGGACGGACGAATGAAGTTGCTGCCGACCAAGGTCTTCGGATCTTCCGGGGTGCATTTGGCCAGGAAGTCTTCGGCCTTGATTTCGCCGCGCATAATCTTGGCGGCATCCATCACGGCATCGACGAGGGGCTTGTAGCCGGTGCAGCGGCAGAGGTTGCGGTTCTTGTCGAACCAGGTACGAACTTCTTCCCGCGTCGGATTGTTGTTCTTATCGAGCATGGCTACGGCGGACATGATGAAGCCGGGAGTACAAATGCCGCACTGCGCGCCGCCATGAACCATCCAGGCAACCTGGAGAGGATGGAGATGCCCGGGAGCGCCGATGCCTTCGATCGTGGTGATCGCAGCCCGTTCCGGAATCTTCTTCATCTTGACCATGCAAGCCTTGACCTGCTTGGCGTCGACGATAACGGTGCAAGTGCCGCAGTGGCCTTCATTGCAGCAGACCTTGCATCCGGTGAGCATCAGGTTATTCCTTAGCACGTCGGCTAAGGTGGTTTCGGGGTCGGCCACTAACCAGCGGTCGACACCATTGATATTGAATAACATCCTCTTCATGACTGCCTCTCCTCTGTTTGAGTATTAAAGAGTGGGACGTAATTGACAGCGTTCGGCTGTCGCAGTTAGTAGTGATTCGGTTAATTACACTTCCCAAACGCACAGTTTGGAAACTGACAAGCGCTACATTCCAGACAAAGCCCGCCATGGCCTAACCGGGCAATATCCTTGCGCGTGACTTCGTCGCCGGCCAATATTCTCGGCAGGATCAAATCAAAGATCGTGGTCTTGTGATACATCACACATCCCGGCAATCCTAAGATCGGGACATCGCCAAGATAGGCGAGCATGAACATGGACCCAGGAAGTACCGGGGCTCCATACACAACCACCCGCCCTCCAACTCCTCGAATTGCTGCCGGGGTCACGTCGTCCGGATCCACCGACATGCCCCCGGTGGTGAGGATCAACTCGGCGCCTTCCTGGATCAACGTCCGAATCGCCTGCCGAATCATTGCGATATCGTCGGGCACGTAGATCTGCCGGATGACCTGGCTGCCCATCTCAATAATTTTCTTCTGTACTACCGGCCCAAATTCATCCTTAATGCGGTGGTGATAGACTTCGCTGCCGGTCGTAACCAGTCCTGCTTTCATGCTCTTGAACGGTTTGATTTCGATAATCGGGGCACGCTGCCGGCAGAAGTCCTCCACCCCGAGTATCTTGTTCGCCTCGATTACCAGCGGCACAACCCGGCTGCCCGCGACCGTGGTTCCCTCGGTGATTCGCTGATTGGAGTGCAGGGAGGCCAGCACGATCTGGTCAATGCAGTTGATCTCTTCCATGGCATCGACATCAATCTTCAAAAGACCGCTGATGGCCGCCTTGAGTTCGACCTTGCCCTCGGCCGGTTCCCTCAAGTAGAGCCCTGGGCCGGCGACCGCTTTGGCGAGCCTTGTGGCCGCCTCGTCCTCATGCATCAGGGTGTCGGTGAGCTCCCACACATATACATGTTCTTTCCCTAGATTCAGCAACTTAAGAATGTCTTCTTTGCGTACGACATGCCCTTTTTTGAAGGCCCGGCCCTTGAATTTTCCGGGCACAATTTCCGTAATGTCGTGACACAAAACCGCCCCTTCAGCTTCGTATACCGGGATAACCTTCATTGCACGCCCACAGAAAGAGGAACTGGACTAGATTTCCGCATTTGACCGGAACGGAACCAGACTGTCACCGCGACGCAACATTGTCAAGCATAAGTTACGTCAAGCAGACGCGCAATTGCGTTGCCATAAAGCTGCCTTGGCGTCGGGATGGTCTTGGATAGATTACGTTGTAATTTGTACGTGATGACGGTACGTTATAGGGGCACAAAAACATTGCAGCGGACGATCCTTACCTGGGGCGCCGGTCTGCCATTGAGGGGCTATGGATATTTACGAAGAGCTTGTGCGCTGGCGGCATGAGGGCCGTCGCGCCGCGCTGGCGACCATTATCGGCGTGCGCGGCTCCATCCCTTCCTTTGAAGCCGCGAAAATGCTGGTTCGCGACGATGGCACCATGGCAGGCAGCATCGGCGGCGGCTGCGTCGAGGCCGAAGTGTGGCAGGCCGCCCGCGAAGTCATTGAGCAGGAAAAGCCGCGCACCCTGGCCTTCAACCTGAATAAGAATCCCAAATACGACACCGGTCTGGTCTGCGGCGGTTCGCTTGAAATCTTCATTGAGCCTCTTCTCCCCGGTTCGACCGTGATGGATATCTACGAAGAGCTGGTGCGCTGGCGCCGGGAAGGCCGCCGTGCCGCCCTGGCGACCATCATCAGCGCCGGTGGCTCCCTGGAAGCGGCCAAACTGCTGGTGCGTGACGACGGCATTACCGTAGGCGCCATCGGTGGTGGCCCGGTCGAGGCCGAGGTAAGGCAGGCGGCGGCCGAGGTTATCGCGCGGGAAGAACCGCGCACGCTATCCTTCGACCTGGAAAAGAATCCACAATATGATACCGGTCTGGCCAGCGGCGGCTCGCTCGAAACTTTTATTGAGCCGCTTCTTCCGGTTTCGACGGTCTATGTATTCGGCGCCGGCCACGTCGGGTTCAACGTGTATCGTGTGGCTCGCATCGCGGGATTTGAGGTCGTCGTGATCGACGATCGCGAGGCCTTCGCCAATCGGGAGCGCTTTCCGGAAGCCCGCGATGTCCATGCGGAGGAATTCGATCGCGTCATGGCACAGCTGGTGTTGCCCGAGGCGGCATTCGTGGTCATTGCCACGCGGGGTCACCGCGACGATATGCGGGTTCTACGCTGGGCTGCCAATACCCCCGCCCACTACGTCGGCATGATCGGTTCGAAGCGCAAAGTGGTTACGATTTTCCGCGAGTTGGAAAAAGAAGGCATCGCTCCCGACAAACTGAATCGCGTCAGCGCTCCGATTGGGATCGACATCGGTGCCAGAACGCCGGAAGAGATCGGCGTCTCCGTGGTCGCCGAACTCATTGCCGCCCGCCGCAACTCCGAAGCCGCCCTGCCCCATCTGCGGCTGTTACGCAAGTTGGTGCAGGCGCCGCAGGCAGCCAGTTAGAAGCACTGCCCAGAGGCCGTGCGGGCGAAGGAGGGAATTGAATGCCCAGTGTTTATCTTGACAATAATGCGACCACCCAACTTCTTCCGGAAGTCTTCGAGGCCATGCGGCCGTATTTCGTGGAAAAGTTCGGCAACGCCTCGTCACTCTACGAGCGTGGTCAGCAGGCACGTGCCGCGGTTGAGGCTGCGCGCAAGGCGGTCGCCGCTTTGCTGGGAGCCGATCCGGCGGAAATCGTTTTCAACAGCGGCGGTACCGAAGGCGACAACCAGGCAATCTTGGGCCTGGTCTCAGCGGGCGATCACGTCATTACCAGCGTCATCGAGCACCCTGCTATCCTCAACGTCTGCAAGCGGCTGGAGGCCGATGGCGTAACCGTGACCTACCTCCCAGTGGACGGCCAGGGGCAGGTCAATCCCGAGGACGTGCGGGCGGCCTTGCGGAAGAATACAAAACTGATTTCCGTAATGATGGCCAACAACGAGACCGGCGTCGTTCAGCCGTTGGAGGAGATCGGCAAGATTGCCGCCGAAGCCGACGTCTGGTTCCACACCGACGCCGTACAGGCAGCCGGCAAACTGGCTGTGAAGGTGGCCCGTATCCAATGCGATCTGCTCAGTATTTCCGGGCATAAACTCAACGCACCGCAGGGCATCGGCGCCCTCTACGTGCGGCGTGGGACGCCGATGCAGCCCCTGATTGTGGGAGGGCCACAGGAACACAACCGGCGCGGCGGCACGGAAAACCTACCGGGAATCGTGGGCCTGGGCAAGGCCGCCGAGATTGCGAGCCACTGGCTGGCGGATGGCGGCGCAGAGCGGATGGCCAAACTGCGCGATGACTTCGAGCGTGTGGTGAGCGAACAGCTGGAGTGCATTCATATTCATGGCCTTGGAGCCCCACGCACGCCTAATACCTCGGACATCTCTTTCGATGGGATCTCGGGAGGCTCGCTGATGGTAGCGCTCGATCAAAGGGAAGTATCGGTTTCGACCGGATCGGCGTGCGCCTCCGGCGATAATCACCCTCCCTACGTACTACTGGCGATGGGGCTAAAGCGCGACCGTGCGCATGCGACCGTTCGCTTCAGCCTCGGCAAACAGACAACGCAAGAGGAGATGGATTACGCGCAGAGCTGTCTTTTTGCGGAAGTCGCGAAGCTCCGGAAGCTGAGTCCGGTTTGGAGCAACCGCAATCGCAAGAAAAAAGGCTCCTCCGCCTCAGTACACGATTAGGATTGGCTCGGCTGCCGGAGACGACAAGCGCGCAATCTGAAGGACTCAGGCTTCTATGTATTCAACGCTGGTAATGGATCATTTCACCAATACGCGCAACTCGGGCGTGCTGCCGGACGCCAACGCTGTGGCACGAGTTGAGAATCCCGTGTGCGGCGACATGCTGGAATTGAGCCTTCGGGTCGAAGATCAAACCATTCTCGAAGCCCGCTTCCGTGCCAAGGGCTGTGTCCCGACCATCGCGTGCGCATCGCGGTTAACCGAGATGATTCAGGGAACGAACCTGACCGACGCGCTTGCCATCCGTCGCGAGTCGATTATCGAATCGCTGGGAGGAATTCCCGAGACCTCGGTCCACGCCGCCCAGTTGTCGATCGATGCCCTGCACTGCTCGCTGAATTGTTTATCTGCTCCGGGGAAACCCTGATTCAGTTCTTACCAATGCGGCGCTGCAACTCTTCCGTGACGGAGCCAATCCTGCACGGGGGTGTGGTGGCGCTCTCGCGCGGCTTTTTGCCCATTCACGTGCTTGATAACCATGTCCATCATACCGTTCGATCGGAAGAAGTGGGCATACGCCGCATCACACTGTAATATGTGTTTCCCCAGCCATTCCTCTTCCAGCATCGTGGCCACTTCGAGTGAAATCGCGTTGGATCCCAACTTAAAGCTGTTAGCGAACTGAGTTACCTGCTTTGTGAGGCGGTCGTGCTCCGCCTTATGCGAAGCGGATTTTGGGTAGGCATAGTGCTGCATGAGCACTTCTTCCGCCTTGAAGTGTGATCGCGTGTACCAGATCAAACTTTCCAAGATGGATCGCAGAGCTAGTCTGCCCTTATCTTCGTCCATCGCCAAAGCCGAATGCGACTCGTTCAACAATGCAATCAAGTGACGATGGTCGTCATCTAATTCAACGATTCCAACACTGAATTCCGGTCTCCACGCGATGAACACCATTCGATTCTCTCCGCGCGCCGAGTTGATCGGCGGTCGCCAATTTGTGAGTCCACCGTGACACACATCACGTCGGATGCTGAAATCTAACAATGTTCGGCTTGACTTAAAAGCGAATTATGCTCATCAGACAGGTTTATACTTTATCCTCTTGTAATGCGGCTCCGAACGCTTCTCAGGCCACGGAATAACGCATTTTTATGAGCTACATTGGACTTAGGGCTTGTGCGGACTATAAAGGAGGAATCATGGACTACATCAACCTCGGCAAAACCGGCCTCAAGGTCTCCCGCATCTGCCTCGGCTGCATGACCTACGGAGAGCCTGCCACCGGAGAACTGAAAGGCGGACGGCACGCGTGGGCTCTGAACGAAGAAGCGAGTCAGCCCTTTCTCCGCGCGGCGCTCGATCTCGGCATCAACTTCTTCGATACTGCAAATGTCTACTCCAGCGGTGCCAGCGAGGCGGTGGTCGGGCGATTCCTGAAAGCAAACGCTCGCCGTGAATCCGTGGTCATCGCCACCAAAGTGCAAGGGGTCATGCGCGATGAACCCAACGGACGCGGTCTCTCCCGCAAAGCCATCTTCTTCGAACTCGACGAGAGTCTCCGCCGCCTGGGGACCGACTATGTGGACCTATACCAGATTCATCGCTTCGACTATGAAACGCCGATCGAAGAGACCTTGGAAGCACTGCACGACCTGGTGAAATCCGGCAAGGTGCGTTACCTCGGAGCCTCGTCGATGTTTGCCTGGCAATTCACCAAAGCGCTTTATCTGGCAGACCTCCACGGCTGGACCCGCTTCGTCTCCATGCAGAATCATTACAACCTGCTCTATCGCGAAGAAGAGCGCGAGATGCTTCCGCTTTGCCGCGCCGAAGGCATCGGCGTCATTCCCTGGAGCCCTCTCGCGCGTGGACGCCTCGCCCGCCCCTGGCAAAGTGAAAGCACCAAACGTTACGAAACCGACCAGTTCGGGAGGAAGATGTACGCGCAGACCGAAGAGACGGATAAGAAAGTTGTGGACCGCCTGGGTCAGGTTGCCGAACAACGCGGTGTTCCCCGCGCGCAAGTGGCGCTGGCCTGGCTGCTCAGCAAACCGGGAGTTACCGCGCCGATCGTCGGCGCTACCAAGCCGCATCATCTTGAGGATGCCGTGGCGGCGCTGTCGCTGCACCTCAGGTCCGAAGAGATTGCTGCTCTCGAAGAGCCGTACACGCCGCATCCTGTACTTGGCTTCAGCTAAGCTTGTCAGTACGGGGTACTGGATGGCGAGCCGCTTAATCCCCGGCGGATTTGCCGCGTGCCGCTGCCGTGGGCTCCACCGGTAGAACAACCGAGAACACCGTGCCCCGACGCACCTCGCGAGTATTGGAACGCACCTGGATCGTTCCTCCGTGTTTGTCGATGATCTCTTTGGTGACCCAGAGGCCGAGGCCGGTGCCGATCGTACCTTTGGTGGTGAAGAACGGTTCGAAAATGTGCGGCCGTAGATTCGCTGCGATGCCTTTGCCATTGTCCGCGATGGTCACCCGAACGCAACGTTGGCCGCCTTTGAGCCCGGTGCCGGAGGATACTCGCAATTTGACCGTGCCGTGGTCGTCGAGAGCGTCCAGACTGTTGGCCAGAAGATTGGAAAACACCTGCCGGAGTTCACCGGCGACGGCGGTGATCTCCACATCTTCCTCCCATTGCCTCTCGATTGCCGCGTGCTTGGCTTTAATCCGGCTGGATAACAAGTCCACCGCTGAGTTCAGCACCGATTGCACCGTCATGCGCGCCGGCGCATTGGATTCGCGATAGAAGCCGAGCGACTGTCGCGTAATGTGCGCGATCCGTTTCAGTTCCGCGTCCGCCATTTCCAGATACCGGCGTGCCTCGGTCGGCAGGTTTTTCATGTTCAAAGCGAGGTAGACCGCGTTCATCGTCGCCGCCAGTGGATTGTTGATCTCATGTGCGATGACCGCTGCCATGCGTCCCACGGAGGCCAGTTTTTCGCTGCGCAGAAGCGCCAACTCCGTCTGCTTGCGCTGGGTGATGTCCTCGGAGAAAATAATGATGCCGCCGGTCTCCGTACCGGAGTCTCCCCAGGGATGGATGGCCCATCGGACGGTTCGCTTTGTGCCATCCCCTGCCACCCATTCCTCTTCAGCGCCCAGCGATTCTCCCGCCAGACCGCGCCGGTGCGCCTCCTTCCAATGCTCGGGCAAGTTAGGGAACAGCTCGTAGTGAGATTTTCCCAGAATCGAACCGCCCTCCAGGCGGCATACCTCATCCCATTTCTTGCTGACCCGCACGTAGCACATATTGCGGTTGAACATGGCCAGGGCGGCGGGAGCATTCTCGACGAACATCTCCAGCAGATGCTTGCTCCTCTTACTTTCCTCTTCCGCCCGCTTGTACTCGGTGATGTCGGTGGAGATCTCCATCACGCCACAGGCCATGCCGTCCTTATCCCGTTGCAATACCCAGTGGGTGTTCACCACGGCAGGTTTGCCGTCCTTCGTGGCGCGCGTCAGCTCACCTTCCCATCGTCCTTTTCGCAGAAGTTCAGCGTCGATCTCGGCCGACGGTCTCAAAAATATCGTGTGGAGCAATTCCTGGGCGATTTTTCCGGTGGCCTGCTCTTTGGAGTATCCGTACATCTCCTCCGCCCCGTGATTCCAGAAACGAATCGTCCCATGGAGGTCACGCACCATGATCGTGTCGTGCGCGAGGTCTAACAGTTCCGCCTGCTCGTGGAGCGCCTCGGCACGTTTCCCGGCGATGTCCAACGATTCCTTAAAGCGTTCTGCCAACAGGCGAATCTGGCGGCTCGTGAACATCGCCAAACCGCCTCCCACCAGTGGGGCCAGCAAAATGGTGATCACCAAAATTCCAGACCGGCGCTCAACCATGCGCTTGCGCTCAGCGCGCAACTGCGCTTCGGCAGCCGTGAAGGCGTCATGGTCCGCACGGACCGAAGCCCGCATCTGGTTGCGTTGCAGGCTGCTCTCGTAACCACCCTCTCCTATATCGAGGGGCGGTAGGCTCCTATGGCGCAATTCAATCGAATGCTCGGCTTGCTGCTGCCACTCGTCAAACCGCCGATGGATGGCTGCCAGACGGGCCTGTTGCCCCGGATCGTCGGAAACAAGCTGATTAAGAGTGGTGAATTCCGAGTTAATGATCTGTACGGATTCTTTGTAGGGCTGCAGAAATTCGCTTTTCCCGGTATACAGAAAGCCGCGGACATCGGTCTGCATGTCGACGGTCAGCTTGATCAGTTCGCGGTCGGCGTTGATCACCTGATCGGCGTGCTCCACCCCGCGCAGGGAATTCCTCAGGGCCTGGATCTCCACCAGGAGCAGTGCCGCAAGGATCGCCAGTGCAATCACCGGAATCCCCACCATCCGCCGAAGTAAAGCTTTGAACTTCTTCTCTTCCACGATGTCGACCAGCCGCAAGTAGCGGGACTGCACTGGCATAAATCAGAATCGGTTGAGATCGTATCGTACACAAGAACGTATGTGCTGACGAGCAATAACCGCCCCTTGCCAACCCGGAAGCGCAATAGTTACCCCATCCCGATTCCAAATGCCAGTGTTATTCTCAGCGTATGTTTGAGCCTACCTCAAGCAGCGACGCTGCTCTTCTGCTGACGGAAGAAATCCTCGTACTGGCAACCATCGTCGGCTCGATCGCGGCTCTTCCCGCCTTCATCGACTTCATTTCGGATCGGCGCAAACGGCGTGAACGGGTCTATCTCAGCCTTGAAGATGTTGCGGTCAGTAGCCTCAACCCGCGTCTGGCGGGGCTGGACCATCTGCTCGAAGGCATTGCCGATCTGGTCGATCGCGCGCGTACGCCCTCGGCCTATCAGGATTTGAAAATCGGTAACGAGGTGCTCATCATCGGGCCCAACCAGAGTGGCAAAAAAAGCTTGGCGCAGCGCATCGCCCAGATGGCTGGAATGGAGCGCCTGGTCACCGTCTACAATCCGCGCGACAGTGACGCCCTGGCCAAGGCCAAAGGCATCGTGCGGGGATACCGCCGCAAAAAAGTAATGTTGCTGCTGCCGCGCATCGACCTCGCCTATCAGTTGGGCGATCCTGAGTTGCTCGCCGAACTCGACGCGCTGATTGAGACCACCTCGGAGCGCCCCAATGTTCTCGTCGTTGCCACAACCGTAGATTTTGCAGCGGACAGCGATCTGGATAACATGTTTGGAATCAAGCTAGCTCTTCCCGGCGCCGGCCTCAATCCTGCAGACCGTCCGGAAATCCCCGCCGAGGCGGGGCGTATGTTATCCGATGTGGTCCACTTCTACCTGGCCGAGGCGCAGCACCGGGGCTTTCAACTGGCAGGAATGACGGAAGACGAATTTCGCTCGCGAATTCTCGAATGTGTTGTGAACCCCGCCGAGATCGAAGACATCGTCGTGCTCTGCCAGACCACCGCAATCTACCGTAAGCGAACCCGGCAAACCACCGGCGCCATTTTTACCCGCGAAGTTCTGGAGACGGCGATTGCGCGGGTAGTCGCCCGCTAGCGTCTTCCACTCGTCCCCAGCGCAGGCGGCGCTGCGCGAAGCTTCGTGGTAGACTTTACGCATGGCCGATTATGGCTGGGTTGGGTGGTGATTTTGTTTGGCAGAAATTCGATTGCAGGAAGGCGAGTCCATTGAGAGCGCCCTGCGTCGCTTCAAGCGCAAAGTTCAGACGGAAGACATTATTAAGGAAGTTAAGCGTCACTCCTATTATCTGAAGCCCGGCGCGAAGCTCCGCGTAAAGCAAGCTCTGGCTCGCAAGCGGGCACAGAAGAAGATTCGCAAAGAGCCCAAAGAATAGCCGTCAAGGGCCGCCGCCATCGCGCAGCGGCCCTTGCACTTTATCCGGAAAATCCCCCGCGCCACGGCAGTGCAGAGGCTGGAAGTCCTGCCTTCCGTTGCGTCGGCGGCGAATCCGGCGACCATTTCAAGCTTTTCCTCCCCCAAGAGACTACTCTGGAAGCTTTGGCGGATGCCGATATCCCTCGCATCTGGCATGATGGTTGGCAGGCTTTGCTTAGGACGATTCGCAGATGATGGAATTCCATATCTCCAGAGATGTACGAAACCGCTATCAGTTTGCGGACAATCTCTTCTCCTTTACCGGAAATGTTGTTTTCGCGAACGTCGCGGCAAGCCGTCAACTCGCCCACCGGATGAACCTCGTTCGGGATGTTGAGAAGCATCCGGAGCGCGTGGTTAATGCCGGCGCGCTCTATGCCATGGGTTTGATCGATGAAGCCAGCCACGCCCTCATGGCGAGCTATCGCCAGCGCTTTGATCCCAACGTGATGGTCGATGCTCTCGCTTTCTTCTCCGGGCAGATTGGTTCGCGGGAACTGGATAAGCTGCTGCTCACCTTTGTCGAGCAGTTTCCCGGCACCAGCGTTTATCGTGGAGAGCAAACCCCCAGGGAATGGCTCGCCGGTTCCACCGATGGCACCTCGCACCGCGCGGCCGCCTTGGAAGAGATGATGCTGCTCTGGATGGCGAACCGTAACGTGGCCTTCCGTCCCTTCGAGGAACTGTTCGAAGACAGCACGCTGGTGGAGAAGACCGCCTACCGTCGTGTCGCCGAGCAACTTCCTGCATACTTTGCCACGCGACCGTTGATTCCCGTCGAAGGCGCTGCGTCGGTCAATCTCTTCGATCTGCTGCGCGCACCTGCCGTCTCCGCCCCCGGTTCGTTGAGCGAGCAGCTTTCCGTGATCCGGAAGCGGTGGAAGTCTCTGCTCGGCGAAAGCCTGGATCGCTTCCTGTTGATCGCCGGAGACATCCTGCACGAGGAGGAGTTGGCAATCTGGATGCGCTTCAATCCTCCCAATCCGGAATCGGAGGCCGCCGCCAGGGCCGCCGCAGCCAAAGCCGCCGAAGATGCTGCGCGCCGCCGTCGCGAAGCCGGCACGCAACAATGGCCATCGATCACCAGCCACTCTGATGTTCCAACATTCGGTGATCCAGCCAACGAGTACGAGAAGTTCAGCGCCGACGTTGACTGGATGCCTACCGCCGTACTCATCGCCAAAAGCACCTATGTCTGGCTCGCCCAGCTTTCCCGAAAATACAGCCGAGCCATTGACCGGCTCGACCAGATTCCTGACGAAGACCTGGACGCACTGGCGCGACGCGGTCTCAATTCACTCTGGCTGATCGGCATCTGGGAGCGCAGCCGCGCCTCCAGGACCATCAAACAGTTGTGCGGAAATCAGGATGCTGTCGCCTCCGCTTATTCGCTTTACGATTACCGCATTGCCGAAGATCTAGGCGGCGAACCTGCTTACATCACCTTGCGCGACCGGTGTTACCGGCGTGGCATTCGCCTCGCCAGTGACATGGTGCCTAACCACATGGGGATCGATTCGCCCTGGGTCGTCGAGCATCCCGACTGGTTCATCTCGCGCCCGGATGTGCCTTATCCCGCTTACAATTTCGATGGTCCCGACCTCTCTCCGGACCCGCGCGTCGAAATCAAGATCGAAAAGCACTACTACGAGCAGACCGATGCCGCCGTGGTCTTCCAGCGCCGCGACCGCCAGAGTGGTGAGACCCGCTACATTTATCACGGTAACGATGGCACCAGCTTTCCCTGGAACGATACCGCGCAACTCAACTACCTGAATCCGGTGGTGCGCGAGCAACTCATTCAGACCATCCTGCACGTCGCACGTCTGTTTCCGGTGATCCGCTTCGATGCTGCCATGACGCTCGCCAAACGGCATTTTCAGCGCCTCTGGTTCCCCAATCCCGGCAGCAGCGGAGCCATTCCTTCGCGGGCTGAGTACGCCATGACCACCGAGGAATTCAACAAGCACATGCCGCAGGAGTTCTGGCGGGAAGTGGTGGACCGGGTGGCTGCCGAGGTCCCCGGGACCCTGCTGCTGGCGGAAGCTTTCTGGCTCATGGAGGGCTATTTCGTCCGCACCCTGGGAATGCATCGCGTCTATAACAGCGCCTTCATGAACATGATGCGCGATGAGGAAAATTCCAAGTACCGCTCGGTGATCAAGAACACTCTGGAATTCGATCCGGACATCATGAAGCGCTACGTGAACTTCATGAGCAATCCCGATGAGCGCACCGCGATTGACCAGTTCGGCACCGGCGACAAGTACTTCGGCGTCGCCACCGTCATGTCCACTCTGCCAGGATTGCCAATGTTCGGCCACGGCCAGTTCGAGGGTTATACCGAGAAGTACGGCATGGAGTATCGCTGGCCGCGCTACCAGGAAGATCCCGACCCGGCGCTGGTGGCACGCCACGAACGTCAGATTGCGCCCTTGCTGCATCATCGCAGGCTCTTCGCCGAGAGCAGTAATTTCCTGCTCTACGATTTTTTCCGCGAGGACGGCAGCGTCGATGAAAACGTCTTTGCCTACTCCAACCGCCGCGGAGACCAGCGTGCCCTGGTGCTCTACAACAACCGATATTCCACCACCCGCGGAACCATCGACAATTCCGCTGCCTATGCCGATAAGCAATCCGGACACCTGCGCCAGCGGCGGCTCAAGGAAGGTCTGGAACTCAAGGACGATCCCGCGATCATCCTCGCCTACCACGATTCCCTGACTGGCCTGGAATATCTGCGCCGCGCGGTCAATCTGGGCGGACATGGCCTCACCATCGAACTACACGCCTATCAGTGCCATGTCTTTCTCAACTGGCGCGAGTTGCGCGCCACCGCCGAGAAGCCGTGGGACCGGCTCTGCGACCACCTGGGTGGCCGCGGCGTGACCAATCTCGACGATGCTCTCATCGGTCTTGAGTTGCGTCCCGCGCACGATGCTCTGCGCCGTCTGCTCGATCCGACCGTGGTGCGCAATCTCGCCGAACTCTCCAAGTTTGCCGCGATTGCCTCTGAGAAAAGCGCCGCGGACATAAGCGCATCCGGGAAGAGCGCGTACGAGAAAAACCCTCCCGAGAAGCAGAAGCTTCTCGATGTTAGCCGTCAAGAATTCCTTGAAACTGCCGGCAGGCGGAGCCGTGAGTTCCTGCGCGAGGCGCAGTCGTTCTACCGCTCCCACCACGACGAGTCTCAGGCACTGAATCTCGCGAACCCAGCCTCCATGGATGAGCGATTCCGTCTGCTCGTGCGGGCGGCCATGCGAATTCCCGCTCTAGAGAGCCTCTTCCCGGAGCCCTGGCCTCCCGCCGCCCGCCGCGTCCTTCCCAGCCACAGTCCGCAACGGACGGCCACTGCCGTGTGGGGACCTGTGCTTGCCTGGTCGGCGCTGGAACTGCTCGCTCAATCCGTCAATGCCGAGAATCCGGAGCGCGCCGCGCTCGATTTGTTTGATCGCCTGCGCCTGCGCGAGCCCTTGGCCCATGCCTTCGAGGCTCTCGGATTCGAAGCTGAGGAAAGCTGGCGCGTGGCCGCCAGAATCAAGGTAGCCCTGCTCATCGAGGCGAAGGCCTTTGTCCCCGTTGCGCCGGCATACGCTCCGGTTGTGCATTCCCGCATCCCCATTTTGTCGTCGGTACTCTGGCAGGATCCGGATGTTCGCTGGCTCACCGGGGTGCACGAAGCCGAGGGGCGCTCTTACTTTGTAAAGGAGTCCTACGAGGAGTTGCTGTGGTGGCTCCAGCTTCCAACCCTCTGCAAGCTGGCGGCTGAATCCGTTCCCGCACGCGGTGCGATTCAGGAGATCGGACAGGCAATCCGCGGCGCCGTAGAGGCTGCCGCATTCGCAGGCTACAGCCTGGATGCGTTACTTGAGAGCGAAGGCAGCCAGCCGGAAGCGGCCAATCCTGCCTCGCCCAAGCTGGATGAAACGGAAGAGAAAGTGCCAGTGTCGAAACCCGGAGAGTAAACGTGGCGAACATGCATGAATCTGGCAAACATGAAGCTGGCAAAGATGTGGTGAAGCCGAATCCAATTCGGGCGGCAATCCTCACCGTCAGCGACAAAGGCTCCCGTGGGGAACGCGTCGACCGGAGCGGACCCGCGCTTGCGCAATGGCTCGGCGAACGCGGCGTTGAGATTGCCACCATGGCCATGGTCGCCGATGAGCAGGACCTTATCGCCCAAGCCATCGCCAAGTGGTCGGACTCCGGCGATGCCGACCTGATCCTGACTACCGGCGGAACTGGTGTCTCGCCGCGCGATGTTACACCGGAGGCGACCGTGCGGGTGCTCGATCGCATCGTCCCCGGCTTCAGTGAAGTCATGCGCGCCACCAGCCTCGGCAAGACTCCTTACGCCATGGTCTCCCGCGCCGTCTGCGGGATTCGCAAGCGGACGCTGATTCTCAATCTTCCAGGCAGCCCAGCCGGTGCCGTGGAGAATCTCGAAGCCGTCTGGCCTGCCGTGCCCCACACCATTCGCAAGTTGCAAGGCGACATGACCGATTGCGCTCCGCCCCAGAAGTAAATGTCCGCCAGTAAAAGTTGAGGAGAAAGAAAAATTATTGATGTGCTGCCGTCCTACTCCGGCAGCACATCTGTCGCCTCAATTGCCCGCGCTGGAGCCTCCTGCACTGTCTCCGGAAGCAAAGGAAGCAGCGCAATCCAGCGGGCGCTGACGGCTTTCAGCCAGAGCCGCGAGGCGATCTGCGTCAGCGTTACCAGCTCCAGCACCAGGAGGCTGGCACCGGTTGCCGAATGTGGCAGGTACAACCAAATGCCGATGCCGATGGCGAATGTGACGGCGGCAAACAGGCCGACGCCAAGATACTTTGCAAACAGAATGCCTGAGCCGAATGCGAGTCTCAGGCTGCCCCATAACACCCGCAACAGCCCGCGTTCGTTGTCCCGCACCACCTGAGCCTGCGCCAGGTCGAAGCACAGGCGCACGAACAGCGCTGCCAGTAGCAGTACCAGCTTGCTCCCCACGTTCACCAAAAATCCCAGCCGCTCCTGCGGCGCATCGCTCGACAGTTTTCCCGCGAAGCCTGCAATGCCGCCATCGGCCGCCGCCAGCAAGCCAAAGGGAATCACCGAGTACAGTGCCAGCCTCACCATCCGCCAGAAGAACAGCCCGGCGTTTTCGAAGAACTCCGCGCGGCTCAGCTTTCGGTCTTCGAGGTAAACCGTAATCACGCCGCCATCGATGAGCAACAGATAAACCAGGAATATCAGCGCTGCCCCAACGGTGCCCGGAGCCAGCGAACGTGCCGAAACATCTGGACGCTCCAGCAGCAGCACAAATGTGCCGATGTCAAATCCCGTGACCAGTTTTGCCGATTCCAGGCTGTGGTCCAGCACCGTGCTCAGCGTGGCGAGCACGGGCAGGGAACCGAGCCACGCCAGCAGCAGGTTCACCGCAAAGATCCACCACACTATGCGCTGATGACGCCAAACCAATCCCGCCGAGCTACGAACTCTATCATTTATCATCGGGTCTCCCTCTCAGGCCAACCAGCTCAGCGTCTGCTCCAGCCATTGCGTCAGCAGTGTCCAGTATCCGGCGAGTTTGCCGCTTGCCTTGCGGTTGGCGGTCGCCGTCCAGCTATTGTTGAAGGGGTCGCGGTCCAGCAGATAACCATGGTCGGGGTCGACCTCCGCCGAAACCAGCTTGGCCTTGTGCTCCCAGGTGAAGCGATGCCAGCGGTCCTTGCCGTCCCAGCGCTCGCGCACCGTGGAGCCATCGTCAAACTTCGCCTCCAGCACCACCGGCAGGTCGAAAGTGCCGCGGCGGTCCACGGTCACCTCGTTGTAATAAACCGTGACGCCCTTCTTCTCCTCCGCTTTGTTGTACCAGTCCACCCGCTCCGAACTCGCCGTCAGAATGCGGTCGTCGAGCGTCTCCGTCCCGTAGATGGCCTGCTTCCAGTACCAGTCCAGGTTCTGCCCCGTCGCGTCATTCATGGTCGCGGTAAAGTCGGTTGGAGCGGGATGTTTGAACTTGTAGCGGTCAAAATAAACTTGCAGTCCGTGCAACACTGTCTTTTCGCCGATCAGGTTCTCCAGCGTCAGCAGCATCAGCGCGGTCTTCGCATAGGTAATACCGCCGTACGAACTGCCATCCATAAAAAGCCATGCCGGTCGCGACAGCGGATCGCGATCCGCCACTGGCACGTAGCTCATGCGATCCGTGCCCCGTTCGCCATCCGTGGCCAGCCGCGAATTTACGTTGGACGTCGCCTTGCCATACAGCGCGTCCATGACCTTGGCTTCCATGTACTGGTTGATTCCCTCGTCCATCCAGGCATTTTCGAATTCATTGGTGGCCACCATGCCATACCAGTACTGATGTCCGAATTCGTGCTCCACCACGAATTCTGGTTCCAGAACCGATTTAGGCATCCACCACGTCGTGTCCGCCGTAATCAGGGTTGGATATTCCATCCCTCCTGCCGCGCCTCCGCCGTGCGGCGGATCGACCACCGTGATCTGCGCATAGGGATAGGGGCCGATCCATTCATCGAACTTACGCATCGTGCCCTTCAGCGCGTTCAGATAGCGTGCCGAACTGGCCATGTGTCCCGGTTGCATCAGCATCCGAATCTTCACCGTGCCGTGGCTCAGCCGGATCGAGTCTTCCACGACCTTGGTGGTCGGGTCGGTGGTCCAGGCAAAATCGTGCACGTCTTCGGCGTGGAAACTTACCGTCTGCGTGCCGTTGCCGTTGTCCTTGGTCCCGGTCTCGACGCCGGTGCTGCCGACATTCCATTTTGCCGGCAGCGTCAGCTTCACGTCGTAGGTGCCGAAGTCGGCGAAGAACTCCGTCAGTGCGTGAAACTGGTGACAATTCCACGCCCCGTTCCACCACACGCCCACCTTCGGAAACCATTGTCCGGCCATCAGAAAATCGCGCTTGTAGCCCGTGCGTGCTACCACTTCCGGGAACTTCGCTACAAAGTGAATCCGGAACTGCACGCTCTGGTTCGGCGGCAGCGGCCGGGGCAGTGCGATCTCAAACACAGTGCGATCATTCGCATTGCCGTCGTCGGGCGAGACAAACTTCATCTGCCGGGTCACGTCGCCGCTCCCCACAATTTCCAGCGACTTCACCTCATTCGAGCCGAAATGCTTATCATTCCAGCCCGAGCCTTTTTCTACATCCCGATCGCCGCTTCGCTCAGCTTCGGTCATAAAGGTGGATTTCGGCTGGAACGCGTTGAGATACAGATGAAAGGGAAACTTGTCGAGCGTGGCGCCGGTGTGATTCGTGTAGGTGAGAACTTCGGTGGCATCCAGCGTGTGCGTCTTGGGGTTGTAAACCCCTTCGATCCGGTAGGCCACAACGCGTTCGCTCAACGGAACGGTTTGAGCGCTGCCACCGACCGTCAGCAACGCCGCAACTGCGATCAGGCAAATGCGCCAGCAACGGATTTCCATCGGCTCTCCTAACTTGAGACAGCTGGTTGCGAATCCTGCGGCAAAGCCATTACAAACTCTCCAGATTACCTTAGAACGAAATTATTTGCCCGGGGGCACGGCGTTTGCTGAATCGGCTCACGCTGCCCCCTGCTTTCGGCTAAACTTTCTCTATGCGAGTGTTAGGCGTGGATTGTGGAGGCGAATACACCGGCTTCGGCGTGGTCGAGGGGGAAGGCCGCTCGCTCGTCTGCCTCACCACCGGCGCCATCCGGCTGGCGCCGCGCGAAGCCCTCGAACTTCGCCTGAAAAAGGTTTACGACGGACTCTCGGCGTTGATCGCGCAATATCAGCCCGAGGTGGTTGCCATCGAGGATGTCTTCTATTCCGTGAATGCCAAGAGCGCGCTGAAGCTGGGGCATGTGCGCGGAGTTGCGATGTTGTCGGCCTCCCAGCACGGTCTTTCCGTCGTCGCCTATGCGCCGCTGGCCATCAAGTCTGCCGTGGTCGGTTACGGACGTGCCGAGAAGTCGCAAGTGCAGGTCATGGTCGCCCGTCTGCTTCACCTGGACGAACTTCCCCAGCCTGCTGATGCCGCCGACGCCTTGGCCATTGCCATCTGTCACATTCACACGGCGGCCACTTTGTTGCGGCAGGCCGCATCACTGGGCTAAGTCTTAGGTAAGTCTTAATTATTGATTTTAGCTGCCGAACGCTAAACGCTGGACTCTACACGCCGCACGCTACGAATGAGAACTCTCTGCTTAGCTTGTCTTCTGCTCGCTGCCTGTGCGCTCGTCGCACAACCGCCAAGCTCGGCTAACGCTCGCGTCAGCTTTGAGCAGCGCTGGCCCCAGTCCGACCCGCAATGGTTCGAACTGGTCTTTCAGTCCGATGGCAGCGCCCGGTACCGCTCCTTGCCCCACCAGGATTCGAAATCCTCTGCTGACGACCCTGCTCCCGAGCCTTACGAATTCAGCTTTACCCTGTCCCACCACTCGCGTCAGCTCATCTTCACGGTTGCTTCCCGGCTCCCCCGGTTTCAGGGCTCACTGGACAAGCTGAAGGTCGCCTTCACCGGGACCAAGACGCTGCGTTATGACGACCCGGCGGGAAACTCCGCGCTTCTTTCCTACAACTATTCCTCCTCGCCGGAACTCACCGCGCTCACCACTCTCCTGCAAGGCATTTCGCAGAGTATTGAGCTTTCCCAGATTCTCCAGTTTCAGCATCGCTTTGATAAGCTGGCGCTCGATTCCACGCTGCGCCGGGCGGAAGAGCTCGCTTCGCTGCAGCGGCTTCCAGAGCCGCAGATTCTGCAACCGGTGCTCCAGCGTATCGCCAATGATCCCACGGTCCTGAACATCGCCCGCCAGCGTGCTCGCCGCATCCTGCAAGATTCTCCGGCCAAACCGAAATAAATCTCGTCCCCACCGCACCTTCTACGCCGCGTTAGAGTTCATACTGTTTAACGCAGGAGTATCGCCATGAACACCCGCAGAGTTCGACTCCTTTGCTGTACGGTCGTGCTCTTTGCTCTCTCGGCCTTTGCCTTTGCCTCTGGTGCCCCGGCAGTCCGGATCGTCCGTCTCAGCCTCGCCCAGGGAGACGTGCAGATTGATCGCAATGCCGGCGATGGTTGGGAGCAGGCCATCAACAACATGCCGGTCATCGGCGGAGCGCGCCTCTACGCCGCCGAAAACTCCCGAGCCGAGCTTGAGTTCGAAGATGGCAGCAGCGTCCGTCTCGCCGGCCCCGCGCAGATCACCCTGACCGAGCTCTCCACCGCCCCCGATGGTTCTCTGGTAAATGTCATTCAAGTCGATTCCGGCGAGGTCTATGTCAATGCGCGGATGCAGCATCACGAGCAATTCCGCATCCTCGCGCCGTCCAGCGAGTCCTTTGCCATTACCAAACCGTCGCATCTGCGCTTTACGGTCGATCAGCAGACGGCATCGCTTGCCATGATGGACGGTGAGGCGATCGTGCAGGCAAGTGCGGGAAACCCAAAGGTCCACAGCGGCGAGACCTACAACTACATCCTCGGACAGCCCGAAAGCGCGGCTCGCCTCAACAGCGTTCCCCAGGAACCGGAGGACGCCTGGGATCAGCAGCGCAACAGCTACAACGATCAGAATGCCTCCGCCGGAGCGCAGTACTCCGGCAGTGACGATGCCAACGCCCCCGGAGTAGCCGATCTCGGCGCCTATGGCACATACAGCGACCAGCCCGGTTACGGCGAGGTCTGGCAGCCCAACGGTGTCGGTCTCGACTGGGACCCCTATGACAATGGTGCCTGGAGTTACTATCCAGACTGGGGCTGGACCTTTGTCTCCGGATATCCCTGGGGCTGGGCGCCTTTCTACTACGGCAATTGGTGCTACCTCGGCGGGCGCGGCTGGTGGTGGCGTTCTGGCCATTGGCACGGTTATGGCCCCGGTGGCGGTTTCCATCCGCGACCTCTGATTGCCGGTCACCCGGCGGGCAACTGGACCGCACCGCATCCTCCCGCTCACCTGGCCCATGGCACGGTAGCCGTGGCGGGCTCGCATCTTTCAGTCGGACCGATCAACCAAACCCACGCTCCTGGGGCGGCCCACGCCACGGGATTCGTCAGCAGCACCGGAGCCGTCACTGCTCCCACTGCGCGCGGCTCCAACCTCGCCCACGGACCGGTCGTGTCCCTGATCAACGGCATGACCATCACCGGCCAGAGGGGATCGTACTCTGTCACTGGTTCCGGTGCTGGCCGTAACGGTTATATCAGCACTGGCCGCAACGGAAATAGTGGGTATGAGGTGCATCGTCCACCCACGACGACGACCCACGCAATGCCGCCGCGCAACTATTCCTATGTCGGCAATCCGACTTCTCGCGGATATTCCTGCGCTGGCAATCCGGCTCCACGCAGCTTCAGCGCTCCGCCAGTCTCGATTCCGCATGCCCCCAGCGCTTCGCCCGCCAGCTCTGCTCCGCACGTCAGTGGCGGCGGGATCAGCGGTGGAGGCGGTTTCCACGGTGGCGGGGGTGGCCATCGATAGTTCTGCGCTGTCCCGCCTCGGTATCTTGTTTTGAACATACAAGGTGGGAGGGAGAGACATTGCCCAACGTATCTCTTGATTTTGCGTTGTTGTGATCGACCGGGCGAGCGCGCTTACACTACGGCGATCCCCGCATACCCCACCACGTGCGTCCGGTCGCCCGACACATCTCCCGAGGTCGCGTACTTCACCAGCTCAGCGGAACTCGCGCCCAGCCGCAGAGCGGCCGTCAGCATCGCCACCGCCGGGCCGTACCCGCACATCGAAATCTGCTGGCCCAGTACGGTCTGGAAGAGCCCTTTGGGCTGCAAGGCGAGCACCTGCTCGATCGCCAGCGCATCCTTTACCCTGGTTTCCGCGTCGTCCTCATAGTGATTCATATCGCTGGAGGCGATCATGAGCACAGCATCGCCACTCTCTGCAATCACCTTGGCCAGCACCACGCCCAAAGCGGTCAGCACCTCAAATTGCCCGGTCCCCACCGTGATCGGCACAAACGCCAAATCGTCCCGCACCGCCTGCAAAAAGGGCAGTTGAACTTCCACCGAGTGCTCGCGTATCTGCGCTGCCGCATCCTCGCGCAGCAGAGGGAAGCCGGCCTTCAGCGCCGCCGCCAGCGTGCTGTCAATCGCGGCATCGCCCAGCGGGGTGCGGAAACTTCCCGTGCTCATGATGGATAGTGGCTCACCCAGTCCGGTGTGATTTGGGCAAAGCACAATTACCCTGCGAGGAATCTCGACGTGGGCATACACCGCTCCTGCCACCGCTCCCGAATACACGTAAGCCGCGTGTGGCGCAATCACTCCCAGCGCCTTCACTCGAGGGCCGTCGCCGGCCTTGCTCAAGTATCCCTGAACCTCGCGCAGCAGCTCCGCCCTCGAATCCGGATAGAACTGCCCGGCCACTGCTGCCTCCCGCACTTGGCTCATCGTCCCACCGCGTCCTTTCCCAACCGTTTCAGTTCCCGATACAGCCGTGCCATATCTGGCAGCGAGATCGCCTCGGCCCTCATGGTTGGCTCAATCTCTGCGCCCATCAGCGCGGCCTTGGCCACCGCTTTATCGTAGGCCAGTTTCAGGTTGTTACTCACGGTTTTTCGCTTCTGCGCGAACATCACCTTCAGGAAACTGATGAACCCCGCCTCGTCCACCTGCAGCTCCGCGAAGCGTGGCTGCATCTTCATTCGGAATACCGCCGAACGCACGTTAGGTGGCGGGTCAAACGACTCCGGTCCCAATTCGAAGAGCTTCTGCACCGTGCCGTACATCTGCGCCGTTGCCGAGAGCAGTCCGTAATCGCGACTTCCCGGGGCGGCCACGATCCGGTCGGCCACTTCCTTCTGTACCATCAGCACCAGGCTTTCGATCCGGTCGCCCGCCGCAAACAACTTCAGCAGGATGTCCGTGGTGATGTAATACGGCAGGTTACCCACCACCTGCGTCTTGAACAGTCCGGTGGGACGCAGATCGCGCAGCGGACCAGGAGTTGAGCCCAGCACCGTTCCCAGATCCACTTGCAAGATGTCTGCCTCCAGAACCTCCACATTGCTCAGCGGCGTAAAGTGCATACGCAGTTGCGCGGCCAGCACGCGATCCAGTTCCACGGCAATCAGTCTTCCGGCGCGCTTTGCCAGCAACTCGGTCAGCGCCGCTTCTCCGGGACCAATCTCCACCACGGTCGTCTCCGAGATGTCGCCCAGTGCGTCCACAATGCGCTGCATCGCATCCAGGTCCACCAGAAAGTTCTGCCCCAGTTTGGGTTTTCTGGTGCTCACCACTCGATTCGGTAGAACCTTCGCCAAGTTTGACCGCCTTTCGTTCGCCCGATAGACTTCACGCTTGCGCGTATTTCATTCCCTGTTCCATGCTAATGCCCCCGCGCATCCAAATTCTGTTCGTGTTTTTCTGGAGGCTCTGTGCACGTCCTGTTTGCCGCTTCCGAGTGTGTTCCGTTTTCCAAAACTGGAGGTCTTGCCGACGTCGTCGGAGCCTTGCCGCGTGCCGTCGCCGCACTCGGCCATCAAGTTACAGTGTACCTGCCTCTGTACCGGCAGACCCATCTCAAAGATCCGCGTACCGTCATCGCCAGCATTACCGTCCCCTTCGACGATAATTACCGGTTCTGCGCGGTGGTCGATGGCGGCCAGCAACACGGCGTCCAGTTCTACTTCATCGATTATCCTCCGTTCTTTGATCGTGACGCTCTCTACGGCACTCCTCTCGGCGATTACCATGACAATCCCGAGCGCTTCGCCCTCTATTGCCGCGCGGTTCTGGAAGCCGCCAAAATCCTCGGCGTGCCCGATGTCTTCCACTGCCATGACTGGCAGACCGCGCTGATTCCCGTTCTCCTGCGCACCCTCTACGACGAAGACCCTGCGTTTGAAAAGGTCGCCACGGTCTTCACCATCCATAACATCGGGTATCAAGGTGTCTTTCCCCCAGACACGCTGCCGCTTCTCATGCTGCCCTGGGACCTGTTCACCATCACCAAGCTGGAGTTCTTCGGCAAAGTGAACTTCCTCAAGGGTGCGCTGACTTACTCGGATTTCATCACCACCGTCAGCCGTAAATATGCCCAGGAGATCCAGACCGTGGAGTACGGCTTCGGTTTGGAAGGCGTCTTGCGCAGCCGCAATCCGAATGTCGCGGGTATTCTCAACGGGGTCGATTACGAGGAGTGGAGTCCTGCCACCGACCGCTTCATCGCCGCCCATTATTCGGCGGAGTCACTCGATGGCAAGCAGGAGTGCCGCCGAGATCTGTTGCTCCGCTTCTCGCTCGACCCCGACTCCACTGGGCCGGTCGTCGGCATCGTCTCCCGCTTTGCCGCCCAGAAGGGATTCGATCTGATCGCCCTCGCCGCCGACCGCCTGGCTCACGAGAATCTTACCTTCTGCGTTCTCGGCTCTGGAGACAAGGATTACGAAGATCTCTTCCGCCGTCTCGTCCGCCAGTATCCGCAACGCTTCGCCGTCAAGATTGGATACGACAATGAGGTGGCTCACAAGATCGAGGCTGGCTCCGATATATTTCTCATGCCCTCGCGCTATGAGCCCTGCGGCCTCAACCAGATCTATTCGCTCAAGTACGGTACCGTCCCCATCGTCCGCGCCACCGGAGGACTCGATGACACCATCGAAGCATACGAACTTCGCACCGGTAAAGGCACCGGCTTCAAGTTCCACGAGCACACCCCGGAAGCTCTGCTGACCACCATGCGGACGGCGCTCGCCCTGTTTGCCAAGCCCAACGAGTGGCGCAAACTCATGCTCAACGGAATGGCCCGCGACTTCTCCTGGACGGTCTCCGCCCGCGAATACCTCAGGGTCTACGAAAAGGTGCGCGCCTCGCGCCGTGCGGTGCTGACCGTGGGATGAACCTCATCCCACACTCTTTCGGGATGCCGATGAGCTCGGCTTCTCTGGGGGGTATCACTTAGTATTCCCGGTATTCTTCCGCGAACAGGAATGTGCCAGAATAAAACCGCTATGTCCTTTCTCTTGGGAATCGACGGGGGCGGAAGCAAGTCCGCGGTCGCGGTATCGGATGGTATCTCGGTGCTGGCGACCCATACCGCCGGTGCCTGCAACCTTACCTTTGTCTCCCGTGAAAATGCCCGCGTGGCGCTTGCCGAAGCCGTTCACGGTGCGCTTTCCTCCGCCGGAATTTCCGCCTCTGCCGTGAGCAGCGTATGTGCTGGAGTCGCCGGAGGCAGTTCCCCCGAGGTGGCCGAAACCATCTCCGCAATCCTCGCCGAACTTCTTCCCCACGCCGCCGTCCAGGTGGTGGGAGACACCGTCATCGCTCTGGAAGCTGCCTTTCCCGGAAGCCCCGGCGTAGTCTGTATCTCCGGCACTGGCTCCGTCGCCTTTGGCCGCAACGAACGCGGCGAATTCGCGCGCGCTGGCGGGTGGGGCCGTGCGGTCTCTGATGAAGGGTCGGGATACTGGATCGGTCAGCGTGCGGTCTCGCAGTGCCTGCGCGCCATGGACATGGGCCGTAGCAGCGGTCTCATCACCGGGATCATGGAGAAGTGGCGAATCGTTACCCGCGAGCAACTCGTGCAGCGCTGTCATCAGGATTTTCCAGGCTTTGCCGAGTTGTTCCCCGTGGTGCTCGCCGCCGCCGAGGCTAACGACCTGCTCGCCAGTGAAATTCTCACCGTCGCCGGAACCGAACTGGCGCGCGTCGCGCAGATCGTCCTGCGCCGCCTCTGGGCCGGACGCATCGGATTGGAAGTCGCTATCACCGGCGGTGTTTTTGCCCGCTCGTCCCGCATTCGCCAGGTCTTCAGCAATATCATCCGCACCGACCGTCCCGAGGTTCATGTTCGTTTGATCGCGCGCCAGCCCTATGAGGGTGCTCTCTACTTGGCTCAGCAGGCCTTGCCTCAGCAAACCTTGCCCGCCGACGCATCCTGCGTCGCCAGCTAGAGTAGCGGCAGGTCTGGATAGTGAGCCACTTGGTGCGTAAACAGGTATCATCCCAAAGGCTCTTGAACGCATAATTACTCGACATCTGAATCCGGTTTGGCAGCAGCGAAACCACGTCCGACCTTTGGACCTTTGGATATGTCGGCGGTAACGGCGTCGGCGGAAAACCGCGCTTTTCGGCGCGGTGTGTACCCCCTCTATATTTCCCGGTAAAAATTTGAAAACAGGATAGTTAACTCCTGTCGTCCGGGCTTCCTAACTTCAGGATAGCAAAAATGGAGGGTGATTCCCTCAATGGGTGGCGAACTGTATGTGGTTTTGAATCAGTTGGTTGGAAGGAAAGTGAAAGAAAAATCGCTTGACAACAGTGCGGAATGGGCGATTTCGGAGCAGAAGTGCGCGTTTTTGACGTGCGAAGGTGCCGTTTCGGGGCGTTTCGGGGCGGCTGGAATACGGTGGATTTTGGCGGTTTGCACCGAAGTCGGGGCAGCAAGATTGGCAAGATGGGTAATCGTTGAGAGGCGGTAAGTTACTGGGTGGATAATGATGCGAAGGGCAGGGTCAACTACCCCGAGCTTTGCCGATAGAACAAAACATCAACTTTATTGGCAAAGCAGGCCCGGCTAACGGTTCTGATTCGGGATTGTGAGTGACTTGGCGATTTTGCTACAGGTACCAGTTGCTACTTGCGGAAGCAACGCGGCTCCGTTGCTGAAGACCTTCATGGAATCATTTATCAGTGTTGCTGCCTGCTGTGAAATGTAGCATTATGAAGCGGTGAAAAAGGTATTTTGGACCGCCGGGATTTTCTTGATTACCGCTTCGGTAATGATCACGGCTCTTATGCGCACCGGCCAGGTCCGCATTTTCTGGACTCACTTTCGGACTGACGACGAATCAGACCATGTCACTGTCGACCACTTCAGGTACTCCGAGTATCTGAGGGGTATTAAGCCGAAGCCGATGGCGCCGTCCGATGTGTACGACGGGTATTTTGGTGGTCGTCCGGATCTCGGGCACGAGTTCATCCTGTTATCGCTTCCGACAGAATGTGCCTCGGAGAAATACATTCTTCATTTCGATAGGGTGCTTGTTCCCGAGGGATACATCTGGGCTGCTGGACCTGTGGCAATCTGGTGGCACCCTCAAAAGGTTCGAAATCTACCCGCTAATTCAATCACTCCTGGCTGTGAGGCTGAATTTAACTCAGCCTCCTGCGGCCAAGTACGCTTCATTTCGGACTGCGGTGGCTAACCGGCTCCACTGAGTCAAAAGGAGAACCGCTAAGTGAGCGTCGGCTGGAATCCAAGCCAGCAGTGGAGTATCCCCGCCGCCGCACTCTCGCCGTTTTTGCTCACCAGCGCAAAAGCTGACAATATCAGGCCAAGGCACTCAGTATCCCAAAATGGATTTTGATTGACCCACGCTATGGGGAGAGGGAGCGCAGGCGTGGGATCGCACCCCACAATCCCAACGGAGGGCGGTTGTGGGCCACCCGCCCAACTACCCCGGCTGCAAAACATCTACTTTATTTGCAGAGCCCCAGAGTTGGAACAGCGCCAACTCTGGGCCACCCGCCGGGGATCGGGCAGCAGGTTCGCCAGCGCGGCGCGCAGGCGCGGCACAAGAAGGGTAGACCCAACATTGATATCGCCAGCCGCAACGCTATCTCTAGCCACAGCGCTATCTCTAGCCACCCCTAAGCCTCATCCCGCCGGAAGAACTCCAGAATTGCCTCCGCCTGCTTGGTCGTCACCACCGAGGTCAGGGCGGCGTAGTTCGCCTGCTTCACGGCACGCAGCGAGCCGAAGTGTTGCAGCAGTCGTCGCGTCGTCATCTCGCCAATGCCGGGCACCTCGCCAAGTTCCGTGGTGCGATCCCGCATCTGCCGGCGCTTACGGTGGAAGGTGATGGCAAAGCGATGAGCCTCATCGCGAACCTGTTGGATCAGCAGCAGCACCGGCGAGTGACGGTCCAGCACAATCGGTTCGTCCTCCTGCCCGTAGAGATAAAGAATCTCCTCCCGTTTGGCAATCGAAGCCAACGGCTGTGCCGCCAGTCCCAGCTCTTCCAAGGCCCGCGCCGCCGCGTGCAACTGTCCCAGTCCACCGTCCACCAGCACCAGCGAAGGCATCGCCTTACCCTCTTCCAGCACCCGCCGGTAGCGCCGCGTCACCACCTCGTGCATCGACTTGAAGTCGTCAATCCCCTCCACCATGCGGATGATGAACTTGCGGTAATCCGAGTTCTTCATCTTGCCGTCTTCCCACACCACCATGGACGCGACGGTCTCCGTGCCCTGGATGTGCGAAATGTCGAAGCACTCAATGCGCGACGGCTCCTCGGCCAGCAGGAACACATCCTGCAGCACGCTCTTCAACTCATCGGTTCGCGGCTTCATCACTCGGAAGCGCTGGTCGTAGGATTGCTTCGCGTTGTTGCCTGCCAGATCGATCAGCGAGCGCTTGTCGCCCCTCTGCGGAACCTCGATATAGCTCCGGGAGCCGCGTTTTTCGCTGAGCAACTCCTCCAGCGCCGCGCGGTCTTCAAAATCCACCGGAACGTAGATCGTGCGCGGAACGTAGGGCGCATCGAGGTAGAGCTGTTTCAGCAGCGTGCTGAAGAATTCGCCCACATCGAAGCCCACGGCGGATTCCAACTCGCCCAGATCCTCCCAGAAGAATTCGCGCCGGTCCAGCACCTTGCCGCCGCGCATGTGGAACAGGTTCACCGCCAGCAGATGATTCTCATAGTGATAGCCGAGCACGTCGATGTCATCGCCTTCCGCCGCCGTCATGCGCTGCTTTTCATTCAGTTGCTCCACGGTTACGATCAGGTCGCGATACTTCGCTGCGGTCTCAAACTGCATCGCCTCTGCCGCTCGCTCCATGCGCTCGCGCAGCGACCCGGAAAGCTCGGTTGGTTTCCCCTCCAGCAGCAGCCGTACATCCCTGACCGCTTCCAAATAAATCTCCGGTGTGGTCAGCTCTTTCACGCACGGCCCCAGGCAGCGCTTGATGTAGAACTGCAAACACGGACGCGGATGATCGCGGGTCAGGTCGATCTTGCACGACGGAATCAAAAAGCTGCGATGGATCAGATCAACGATCCGGTACGCCAGGTTGGCAGGGAAGTACGGACCATAGTAGGTGGCACCATCCTTGCGCAGCTTCCGCGTCACATACACCCGCGGATACCGCTCCGCCGTCAGCTTCACATAAGGATAGGTTTTGTCGTCGCGCAGCAGAATGTTATAGCGCGGCTTCTTCTGCTTGATGAGGTTATTTTCCAGCGCCAGGGCCTCGCGCTCGTTGCCCACCACGATGTACTCGATGTCGACGGCTTCGCGGAGCAGACTTCCGGTTTTGGCGTCCTCGCTGGCGCCCTCCACAAAGTACGAGCGCACCCGCGAGCGCAGGTTCTTTGCCTTCCCGACATAGATGACCTCGCCTTCCGCATTCTTGTAGAGGTACACCCCCGGATCGGCCGGAACCGTTTTGATCTTCTGATACAGATCCATCGTCTCAACGCCCTTGCGGCTAGCGGGTAAACCCGTTGCGCGGAACCATCCTCCAAATTCTTCCTATGAAAATTCTACCCTTTCAGGAAGGAAACTCCTGTCCGAACTCCCGCTACCGTCTGTAACTTATTGAATCTGCGATGGGTTTCCCATGGCACCGCACGTGCATCCTAGTTCTGCGAATGTAGCAGGGCATTAACCTAAGGATTGTCCAATTCCAGCGATCCTGCCCCAAGGAGTTTCTATGAAACGATTTCTACTCCCAGCTCTTGTCGTCGGCGCAATGGCCCTCTCGCTAGGCTGCGCAACCAAGAAGAATGTCTCGCAGCAGACTACCCCCATCATTAACAAGATCGATGAGTTGGATGATCGTACCGCGCAGACGACTCGCGGCATCCGTGATACCGATCAGCGCGCCCAGCAGGGTATCCAGGGAGTTGACGCCAAAGCCAGCGCGGCCGACCAGAAGGCTCTGGCTGCCGGTCAGCAGGCTGATCAGGCTCAGCAACTCGCCTCCAACGCCAACACCGGCGTCAATGACCTCACCAAGCAAGTCGTGAACCTCGACAACTATCATCCGGTCACCGAAGCTGCCGTGCACTTCGCCTTCAACAAAGCCGATCTCTCACGCAAGGACCGCGAGCAACTCGATGAAATCGGTCAGGAGATTCCCAACGTCAAGGGTTATATTGTCCAGATCGAAGGCCGCACCGATTCCGTTGGCGATCGCAACTATAACTATGAGCTCAGCCAGCGCCGCGCCGCAGCCGTCACGCAGTATCTGGCCTCCAAGTACAACGTGCCCGCGCACAAGGTCTTCATCATCGGTCTCGGTAAAGACGCTCCCGTGGAAGCGAACAACAGCTCCAAGGGTCGCGCCGAAAATCGCCGCGTCGACGTCCGTCTCATGACCAACAGCCTCGATTCGCAAAATGCCGCCGCGCAGGCCCCGGAGCAGCAAAACCCTCCGGCCACCGCCAACCCGCAGCGTTAATTGTGGATCTTTAAAGTACGCTTGTAGATGCTGGCCCTACGAGCGCACGAAGGCCGCTCATCCCCCGGAGCGGCCTTTTCGCATTCGTGAGATCGAACTCGCCTCACCCCGCGCCTCCGCCCACAAAGTGGACGATCTCCAACCGGTCTCCATCCTGTAATGCGGTCGCACTCCAATTTCCACGCGGCACAATCTCGCGATTCAGTTCCACTGCGACCCGGTCGCCCTTCATCCCCAGCTCTTCGATCAGTCCGTCCAAGGTGACCGCCGTGTAGTTCTGCTCTTTTCCATTGATGACCAGACGCATAGAGACAAAATAGCAGATCGCGTTGTCAGGGTGGCATTCCGAGCGAGCCAGGCGAGGAATCCCCGGGCGGCTCGAATCTACCGTGCCGCTCCAGGTCTTCTGCCCGCGAACGACTCTGCTTCTTGCCGGAGTTGATCGGTCATCTATGCGCCATGCATAGATATTCATATTCCTGTCTTACTGTACCCTTGACTTCCCTAAAAGCTGGCTTACTATGGTTGCAACATTTCGTTGTGATTTTGTTTCAAACAAATTGCAACACTTTGTTCCTTTGCATTCGATTCTCAGCCGTCCGTTTGGGGTAGGGATGAACCCGAGCTTTACATCCAGCCAAGTTTCCGAGCGCACCGGCCTCACGCCACGTCAGCTCCAGTGGTGGGATGAGCAGGGAATCATAGTGCCTGCCCGCCAGGGCCATCGCCGCCTCTATTCCCCCAAGGATCTTGCCGAACTGGCCATACTCTGTGATCTTCGCCGCCGTGGTTTCAGCCTGCAGCGCATTCGCAAAATGCTCTCGTTGCTGCGTCGCGAATTCGGCCATCGACTTGCCGATCTGGTAGCGCGCGGTCCCGGCCTGCACCTGCTCACCGACGGGGAAAGCATCTTCCTGCGGGACTCCGAAAGTGGCGTCATCGATCTTTTGCGCAATACCCAGCAACCCTTGCTTGCCATCTGCGTTGGTCCGGTTCTGGAGCGCGTTCTGGCTCCAGACTTGCCTGCGTCTGCGCTGCCGCAAGCTCCGAAAAAGAGTTCT
>CAZLZA010000015.1:0-73671 GCA_964563875.1 uncultured Acidobacteriaceae bacterium | reverse complement strand
CCGCCCTTGCGATGCAGAATTTCGGCGATGCTCGCGATCTGATCGTCGAAGATTCCGAGGGTGTTGGGATTGGTGAGCATGAGGCCCGCGACATCCTCGTTCATCTGGGCTTCCAGGGCGGCGAGGTCGACCATGCCGCGCGCATCGCTGCGCAGGTTTTCAACCTCATAGCCGACCATCGCGGCGGTGGCGGGATTGGTGCCGTGGGCGGAGTCGGGGATCAGCACTTTTTTGCGCGGATTGCCCTGGGACTCCAGGTAGGCGCGCATGAGCAGGATTCCGGTGAGTTCGCCGTGAGCTCCGGCGGCGGGCTGGAGGGTGATGGCATCCATGCCGGTGATTTCGATGAGCTGATCGGCCAGCGCCTTCATGATGCGGAGTGCGCCCTGCGAGTTTTGCTCGGGCTGGTAGGGATGGGCCTCGGCAATTGCATCGAGGCGGGCGACAACCTCGTTGACCCGCGGATTGTACTTCATGGTGCAGGAGCCGAGCGGATACATACCGTGATCGATGGCGTAATTCCAGGTGGAGAGGCGGGTGAAGTGGCGGATGATCTCGATCTCGCTGACTTCCGGAAGCGCGGCGGATTCGGTACGCAGAGCGTCTCCGAGTTCGGCGGCGGCATCGACCTCGGGCACATCGAGTGCGCGCAGGCGATAGGCTTTTTTGCCCGGCGAGGAATGCTCGAAGATTAGGCCTTCGTTCTGGGAGATGTGCGTGGTGACCTTGCGAATGTCCTGGTTGCTCATCGGTTCACCTCGGTGGCGACTGCTTGGCTGACGTCCACCTCACTGGCAGCGGTGTCAATGGCGGCGCGGGATGTCAATTCGGTGGCGCACCAGACGGCGGCGTTGCCGAGTTCGTGATAGAACTTGCGCAAGGGAAAGCCGCCGATGATTTTGTTTTTGGCGGCGAGGCGGTGCGAGATTTCGTAGGCGTCCTGGCTGGTCTGGAGGACGAACTCGTTAAAGCGCGGCGCACCGTCGAAGAGAATTGTTGCTTTCGCGCCCAGAGCCTTGCGGGCATAGGCAGCCTTGGCGAGATTCTGTTCGGCCAGCTCGCGGATGCCCAGACGGCCATAAACATCCATGTAGATGTTGACCATAAGCGCGATGAGCGCCTGGTTGGTGCAGATGTTGGAGGTCGCCTTCTCGCGGCGGATGTGCTGCTCGCGGGTAGAAAGCGTGAGCACGAAGCCGCGCTTGCCGTTGCGGTCGGTGGTCTGTCCGGCGAGGCGTCCGGGGATCTGGCGGACGAACTTCTCGCGGGTGGCGATGACTCCCGCGTAAGGGCCGCCGTAGCTGAGAGGGACACCGAAGGACTGGGCTTCGAGCGAAACGATGTCGGCCTCGGTGGGCGGGCGCACGATGCCGAGCGAGAGCGCTTCGGCAATGGAGACAACGAGCAGCGCACCCTTGGCGTGAACCACATCGGCGATGGCCGCAACGTCTTCGATGGTGCCGAAGAAGTTGGGCGACTGGATGAGTACGCAGGCGGTCGCCGGGGTGATGGCGGCGTCGAGGGCGGCGAGATCGACGCGTCCGTTGGCGGTGAAAGCCGCTTCGGTAAGCGGCAGGCCCTGATACTTGGCGTAGGTGGCGATGACCTCGCGATACTCGGGGTGGACGCTGCGGGCGAGGATGGCGGAGCTGCGTCCGGTGATACGTATGGCCATCATGACGGCTTCGGCGGCGCCGGTAGAGCCGTCATACATCGAGGCGTTGGCGACCTCCATGCCGGTCAGTTCGCAGATCATGGTCTGGAATTCAAAGATCGCCTGCAGGGTGCCCTGGGCGATCTCCGGCTGATAGGGCGTGTAGGCGGTGAACCACTCACCACGCGAGATGAGCGCATCGATGACCAGTGGGCGATAGTGATGATAGGCTCCGGCACCGAGCAGAATGTCATACCCGGTGGCGTTCTCGGCCGCGCGGGCGCGGAACCAGTCCACGATTTCGCTTTCGGCCATCTGGGGCGGAATGGCGAGATCGCGGGTGAGGCGGAACTCGGCAGGGATGGGGGCGAAGAGTTCGTCGATGGAGTTGACGCCAATCGCGCTCAGCATGAGGGCGCGCTCGGCGGGAGACTTGGGAAGATAGCGCATGATGGACTACTGCTCCTCGGCGATGAACTTCTCGTAGTCTTCGACGGAGAGAAGTGCGCCGGCCTCGGCGGGATTGGAGAGAGTGATCTTCACCATCCAGGCAGAGTGGGGGGCGCTGTTGACCTTCTCGGGCGATGTCGCCAGCTCGCCGTTGATGGCGACGACCGTGCCTGATACCGGGGCAAAAAGGTCGCTGACAGCCTTGACGGATTCGACGGTGCCGAAGGTTTTTCCGGCTGTGAGTTCGGCGCCGACCTTGGGCAACTCGACAAACACAATGTCGCCGAGAGAGTTCTGTGCGTGGTCAGTGATGCCAATGGTTCCGGTGGTGCCTTCAACGGCGAGCCATTCGTGCTCTTTGGTGTACTTGAATTCCGGGGGATAGGCCATGGTGATCTCCAGAGATTGATTGCGCGCCGGACGTACGGCGAGGAAAAGCGAATAAAGACGCGAATTAGGTGAAACTTTGAAATTGTATTCTACTGCTTTGTTTCAGGTAAGGCTCCGCTGTCGGCCGCTGGCGCTGGGTCGGATAACGCGTTGCTGCCGGCCACGGGCGTTCGGCGCGGACGTTTGTAAAACGGCGTGGGCACCACTTTGCATTTCACATGGAGGCTGCGGCATTCCACACTCAGCTCCGTGCCTTCGGCGGAATGCTCGAGGGGGACGTAGGCGAGCGCGATGTTCTTTTTGAGAAAAGGCGCGGGCGACCCGCTGGTGATGTAGCCGATATGGCGGCCTCCGCGATCCATGACGTTGTAGCCGTCGCGGGGAATGCCGCGGTCAATGGCCTCTAGTCCGACCAGAATATTTTTCGGGCCGCGCTGTTTCTGATTCACCAGTGCGGAGTGCCCGATGAATTCCCCTTTGTCCATTTTAAGAAAGCGGTCGAGCCGTGCCTCCCACGGGGTGATGATGTCGGAAATCTCATGACCGTAGAGGGAGAGCGCGCCTTCCAAGCGCAGCGTGTTGCGGGCTCCGAGGCCGCAAGGAAGGATGCCGAACTCCTCGCCGGCGCCGAGCAGTTGTTTCCAGACGCAGACGCTGGTGGTCTCGTCGCTGGGGATGTAAATTTCAAAACCGTCTTCGGCGGTGTAGCCGGTGCGGGCGATCAGGGTGTTGGGCAATCCGCTGACGGTGCCGTGAGTAAACCAGTAAAACTTCACCTTGGGGAGATCGGCGTCGGTTAACTTCTGCAGGGTGCGCCAGGCGTTCGGTCCTTGGATGGCGATCTGGGTGTAATGGTCGCTGAGGTCCTCGACCACGCAGTCGAAATTTTTGGCGGCATCGCGTACCCAGTTGAGATCCTTCTCGCGGGTTCCGGCATTGATGACGAGCAGGTAGTCGTCTTCGCCCAGGCGGTGGACGAGTACGTCATCGACGAAGGTTCCGGTGGGATAGAGCAAGGCGGAGTACTGGGCCTGGCCGATCGCGAGATGCGCGGCGTCATTCATGGTCATATGCTGCACGGCTTGCAGAGCCTGCGGGCCGTGCAGGCGGATGTCTCCCATGTGGCTGACGTCGAAGATGCCGACGGAGTTGCGGACGCTCAGGTGCTCGGCGATGAGGCCACCGGACTTGCGACTGCTGTTGGCCGGATACTCGACGGGCATATCCCATCCGTTGAAGTCCACCATGCGAGCGCCAAGCTCGCGGTGCGCGGCGTTGAGAGCGGTCTTACGGACACCAGCGGATTCGGCGTTCGACGACAAGGGCAGAACCTCTCCAAGAAGAATCATGCGGCCACAGGCAGGCCACTGGAACCTTAAAAGTTAACACGCGGCAAGCGGGAGAGGCAACGTCGGACATTGGCTCAGGCATGGGCCGAAAAACAGAGTTGAAAGACCGGGGACGAAAGAGAGTTGCGCGGAGAGGAAATGCGAGTTACAGTGCGCCCATGTCCCGATTCCGATGTGCCGTCTGCGACGAAGTGGAAGAAATGTGCACGTGCGATAAATATTGCTACTTCTGCATGGGCGAACACGATGTGCGCCTGGTGGAGGACGGCTGTTACTACTGCCTGGAATGCCGCGAGGCCTGCGACTATCTCCCTGAGCACAAGGAAGCGGTGCATGGGGGCTAGGCGGCTTTGCCTAGCAACTGCGGCAAAGTTCCTACTTTTGAGCAAGCTTGGCTACGGTGCTGTTTGGGATACTGAGCTACCTGGCGATGTATCGCCAACAATCGACGCGTCCCCGCAAAGCAATGCTAAAAGTGCGCGGGTTCCATCATGCCCATAAGCTCAGGACGATCTGAAAGCTGCTCTTTGAAACAGGCCGCATGACAAAACCATGTCTGCCATAAACCATTGCAGGTTTCAACCGTAAGTCGGCACGGGTCAACACTCGTCTTGGCCATGTCCAGACCGCAGAAGCAGCATGGCCCCCATTGCACTATTTCGCTTGGCATTGCTGTCTCCTAATTCAGATTATTCTGCTGGGATCGTGAATGCATTGGCGATTTACCGCTCGCTATCGGGCCTCGGCGTTAGTCGAACTCGTGAAATTCTTCATCTGGCATTGGTGCCATCGTCTCGTCAGGGTATTTGTAGAAGCCATCCAAAGCAACGCGCTTCCCCGGAAAGAATCGCATATTCATGAAGCCCTGAACTACCACTCGAACGCCGCCGCTCTTTAGTGGCTCCACGATAGTTGCAATAGTTGCCGGACGTGAATTGACAGTTAGGTGCTCGATTGGTTCATTCGCCAAGCCCTTCAACTGCTCGAACGGTATCGTGCGCAGCCGTTCGCTGTGTTCTTTGACGATTTCTAGGAACTTCAACTGGGCCTTCGGAACTGTGCGCATCGGGACGAGTTTCAGGATACCTCGGGATTACTGTCGAGAACAGGCCAAGTATTCACCTATCCCGGAACGGGGGTAGCTCGTTTAGTTTTTGGGCAGAGTCATTGAATTTGGCAAGGCGGGGCTATGCCGGTGCCGCGGAAGTATTCACGAGAAGCAGACAAAGATCGCGTTAGAAGTTGAAGGTGAGACCGGCGCGGATGCAGCGCGTGCCCTGGACCAGGTAGACGGTGCTGCCATCGGCACTGAGCACGGGACGGTATCCCTGGGCCAGCAGGTTGCGCACGTCGATGAGGGCTTCCAAGCCATTGGGCAAGATATGCATGGTGGGGATGGGTTGACGGATGAAGAAGCTGAGGTATGGGTCGGTCTGCCCGGCAGAGGCGTTGAACATATCGACCGGAGTGAGAGCGCTGCCGTTGAGCCATCGATAGCTGGCAATGACCTTGGTCCTGGAGCGGGGAGCAGTTCCGGAGAGCTTGGCGGCGGCGGAGTGGCGCTTGGCGGTGACCAACGCGGTTGAGGTTTGGCTGACCTGTACGAGGTTCTCCGGAGCCGTCAGCACGCCGCCGTAGGCGTAATCGAGGGTTGCGTCAAAGCCCTGGGCCAAGGGATGGGAGTAGATGGCGCGCACGCCCTGGGTGTTGAGATTGCCGCCATCGTAGTAAAAATTTCCCGAGTAGGGGTCGCCGATGAGAGCGTCGGTATCCTGAGTGAAGCGGGCTCCGGTCCCGGTAAGGGCCGCATTGTTGATGGAATCGGCGAAGACGGCGAGCTGAAGTTTATTGCGGCCGAGACGCTGGGAGACCGAGAGTTCGTGGTGGTTGGCACGCTCGATGCGCTGGCCCAGCGCGGTCATGGTGAGGTGCGGACTGCTCTCACTGAGATCGGCGGGAGCCGTGTCAAAGCCCTTGGCGCTCCGCAGATTGGGTTCGCTGGTGGCGTAACGGTACTCGAGAATCGTGTTCTTGCCGGGATGAACGCTGACCGTGGCAAAGGGATGGTAGCTGGTGGCACGTTCCTTGTACTGAACCATCTCAGTTTCGCCGCCGTAGTTCAGCTCCAGAGACTCGCCGAAGGTCATGGAGTTGGCGATGGAAAGAGCCAAGGCCTGGATGGCGGGCTGATCTGGGTTGAGCGCGGCGAAGTGTTTGGCCGAGAGCGCGATCTCAGGGTAGGAGCCGTTGGGCATCTCACGCGAGTAGGCGGCGCGAATGACTGCGTTGGGATTGGCGGCAGCGCTGCCGAGTTCGCCGTTGAGCGACCACCGGGCGGGGGCTCGTTTGCCGAAGATGGATTGCTCGACATGGAAGTCAGCGCCAACGCCGGAACCGCTGACCGAATCGCCATCCGAGGTGGCGATGAAGGAAACCCGCGCCTTGAGCTGGCCTTCGGAGCCATCCTCGCTCTTCTGGACGACGACCAGTGGGTGATCGTCGGCGAGGCGAAGGATGGGACGGTTGGCCATGGAGCGCAGCGCCCAGCGCCAATCGTCATCATCGTCGGCGGAAGCCTTGTGACGCGGCACGAACTGAATCGCCTCGAAGAGGGTGTTGAGAGTGACATTGAGCAGCAGACTGGCACCGGATTGCAGGTGAACCCGCTCGCGGATGGTGGGTAAAAAGCTGGGAGCGGTGACCTTGACGGTGTAAAGGCCGGGGAGCAGACCGGCGATGGTGAATGCGCCTCTGGTATCAGTGAGTACGGTCTGGGCCCGGGCAGCGGAGCTGGCGAGGATTTCAACCACGGCTCCCATCTGCGGCACTCCAGCGGAATCGTGCACGGTTCCGGTGATGACCCCGGGATTAACCGCCGCGGAGGCGCCGACACAACAAACCAAAGCAAGCGCCAAGATTCCGAGCTTACGCATCATTGAGCCCCCTTTGTCTTACGGGCCGCTATGCAGGCGATGCGCGCCTGACCGAACAATATCGCGTGATCCTGAAAAATTCTACCCTATTCGACCTGAAAACGGGCGGAGGGATTAATTGTTTGTTTAGTTACCTCGTCGTTTATGGTCACCTTAAGATTGTACAAACCCGGCTCCAGGTTGGCCAATTGCATCGATTTTTCGATGGTGATCTGCTCTCCGGTGTTGCCGTATGCAGCCGAGGACTCGTCGGCATGGAGCACGTTCTTGTTGGTCTGCATGTTGACGATGTCATAGCTGATGGTGGCCTGGGTCTTTTTGGTTTGCTGATCGTGTTGCAAGTTATAGACCTGAAGCCAGATATTGAGGCGCTGGGCGCGTTTGAAGCTGGCCGGTCTGCCGTCGGCGGCATCAACCCGGGGGCGGACCTTGGTGTCACCAATGATGAAGCTGCCGGCACCGATGCTCTTGGCGGGGACGTGCTCCATGACATCGGCGAGGATGAGCGAGGAGGTGGCGAGCTTCTCGTCGTCGAATTCGGGAACGCGGATGGAGCGGACGAGAGTTCCGACGCGGTCCCCGTTGACGTCCTTGATGGCTACATCAATCTTGTACATTCCCGGCTTGAGCGGAACGGCCTTCCAGTAGATCTGGCTGGTGAGCAGCGCCCTTTCCAATAGTTCATTGGGTTCGTCGACGCCGACGGTATCCTCGAAGGTCGAGGCGACGCGTCCGGAGAGGGTGGTGATGCGGGCAAAGATATTGACGGCGGCGCGCTGAATGCCATCCTTCTGGACGAAGGTCATGTCCTTGGTCTTGAGCTGGATGGTGATCGGGACCAAGACCATGTCGGAGGTTATCTTCACAAAGTCAGAGCGCATGTCGAAGGGCATGAGGTTGTAGCGGATCTTGGTGTTGACCTTCTCCTCAAGATCCTTGAACTTGACGGGCGGAGGAGTGGTGAGCTTAGCCATCCGTTCGAGGGCGTCAAATTCCTTGCCGCCATTCATGCCGCCAGTGCCGCCGGGTACACCCATCATGCGATTGGATTGGCTGCCGCCCATCTGTCCATTGAGGCCGGAGCTGCCGCCGGGGGTGTGGAGCAGGGCATCCTTCTCATTGGGATCGGTGGACATGTGGTAATCGCCGCACATGCAGGAGTCCACGAACTCGATGATGACCTCGTTTCCAATGCCTTCGAGATAGCGATAGCGCCAGCGCTCAAAAGGATAGGTGGAGGTGGAACCGCCGCCTTCGGCCTGGTCGCGCTGATACTGACCGCCAGCGGGGTGGGACTCGGTTTCGTCGGGCGGACCCCAGACGATATAAATGCGTCCGCGATCGGTTCTCCATCCCGGGATGCCGGCGGCGTAATGCTCGTTGGCGTACTGAATGCGGCGGTAGTGCTCTTCGCGAAATTCATTTTCCTGGGTGTCAGGCGTGGGGTCGCGGCGGAGCCAGAACTGCTCGATGAACTCGTCACGTTCCTCATCGGTGCCGAGGAGCTTGAATGCCTGCTCTTCTTCCGGAGTGATTATGTAGCGCACGTCCTCATCGAGCCACGTCTTGTAGGTTTTGCCTACTTCGCGCTGAAAGCTGCGGAGGCGTTCCTTGCGCTCCTCGGGGGTAAGCTCCTTCTTCTCGGAGGCGTCCTTCTTGGATTGCTTGAGATCCTTGAGGGAAGTACCGGCGTCTTGGTCGTTGCCGGGGGAATCCTGAGCGAGAACGGGCGCAAGCAACATGGCGGCCGCCATTATGACGAAGGAAAAATGACGTATGGAAAAGTACCGCATGGACCGTCTCGCTCCTGGGGACAATTAGGGCTGGACAGATTGTAAGTATTCGCCGTAGTCAAAGGCAAGGCGGGACGAAGCAGGGAGAAAAAGCTGAGACGGGCGAAGAAGATCATGGCAAGCCGGGATATGGGTGCCTCGGCGGCCGGGATACTCAACGACAAAGGAAGATGGATTCGACCGTTTACAATGGTGCGTGAACCTAATTTATGGCTGATCTAAGGTGTAGTTGCGCTATTTTGGTGGGGAACTTTTGAGTTACTCTGCTCGTATGAGAAAACAGGCGTGAGCAAAGGACCGCACAGGTCCCGGGCCGCCGGATGCCCAATGCTCTGTCTGCGGTTAAAAGCGGGCGATTAACGAGGACCGATGAAAACCTGGAAAAAAGTTTGGCTGGCACTTGGTGGATTGGCCCTGGCCGGAGGAATTATCTTCTTCACCATCCAGCAGAGCCGTAAGGGTGTGGTTGAGGTTCAGACCGGCAGAGTTTCGCGTCAGGATCTGGCATCGCAGGTTACGGCCTCCGGTGAGATCCGGCCCAAGACGTTTGTGAACGTGGGGGCCAACGCCATGGGCAAGATCGTGCACTTGTATGTAAAAGAAGGCGATCGGGTCACCAAGGGGCAGATGCTGGCACAGTTGGAAAACGTGCAGCCTGCCGCCGACGTGAACGCCAGTCAGGCGTCGTTGACGGCGGCAGAGGCCGACTATACCGCCGGAGTGGAGACCCTGAACACCAACATTGCCGACCTCGACCGGGCCAAGGCGGAGCTGGAGCAGAAGCTCTACGACTGGAAGCGCTCCGAGGATCTCTACAAGGATCAGCTGATCAGCAAGAAAGATTACGACGCGGCCAAGAACGCCTATGAGTCGGCGGCTTCCGGATTGAGCCAGGCGAAGGCGCGCATTGCCCAGGCCAAGGCCCAGGCGGAGGCTTACAAGCGCCGCATCGCGGTGCAGAGGGCGAACCTGGTTCACAACTCCGACGTGCTGAGCAAGACCGAATATCGCGCGCCGTTTGACGGCGTGGTGACCAACCTTCCGGTGCGCGAGGGCGAGACGGTGGTGATGGGAATCCAGAACGCGCCGGGCTCGACGCTGATGACGCTGGCCGACGTTTCGGTGATCACCGCCGAAGTCAAGGTGGATGAGACCGACATCGTCAACGTGAAGCTGGGGCAGCCGGCAGAGGTGAGCATCGACGCCATCCCGAAGAAAAAGTTCAAGGGAGTCGTGACCGAGATCGGCAACAACGCCCTGCTGCGCTCGACCGGTGTATCGACCTCGCAATCGACCGGCAGCAGCCAGGAGGCGAAGGACTTCAAGGTGGTGGTCACGCTCACCGACGTGCCGGATAACCTGCGTCCGGGACTGTCTTCGACGGCGAAGATCATGACGGCGAACAAAGCCGCGGTGCTGTCGATTCCGATCCAGGCGCTGACCATCCGGCAAAAAGGCGATCTGATGCCAAAGAAGAAGGGTGCGGTGCAGGCAGCAGAAAAGCCGGCGGACGTAAAGGCTGCCAAGGAAGAAATCCAGGGCGTATTCGCGATCCGGAACGGCAAGGCACAGTTTGTGCCGGTACAGACGGGCATCACCGGAACCACTGACATCGAAGTACTGGACGGGCTGCGGGAAGGCGACGAAATCGTGACCGGCAGCTACAAGGTGCTGCGCACCATGAAGCCGGATGCCAAGGTTAAAATCGATAACAGTACGCCGAAGAAAGAAGATGAGAAGCTGTAAGCGCAGGCAGAAGCTTTGGGAGAACAAACGGGATGGCAACACAAACCGCAAGCGTTAGCCAGGAACTGAAAGCACCGCCGCCGGAGTGCATTATCTGTACGCAGGAGCTTTGGAAGACCTACGATATGGGCAGCGAGCAGGCAGTGGACGCGCTGTGTGGCGTGAGCATCTCGATCCATCGCAATGAGTATGTTGCGATCATGGGGCCGTCGGGTTCGGGGAAATCGACGCTGATGAACCTGATCGGCTGCCTGGACACTCCCACCAGCGGCGTGTACTGGCTGAACGGACAATTGGTCAGCGAACTGGACGACGACGAACTGGCACGCATCCGCAATAAGGAGATTGGCTTCGTCTTTCAGACCTTCAATCTGCTGGCCCGGGCTTCGGCGCTGCACAACGTGGAACTGCCGCTAATCTATGCCGGCATTCCGTCCGCCGAGCGGTTGGAGCGTGCCCGGCAGACGCTGACGAGCGTAGGCATGGGCGAGCGGATGAATCACAAGCCCAACGAACTTTCCGGCGGGCAGAGACAGCGGGTGGCAATTGCGCGCGCCCTGGTGAACCGGCCCTCCATCATTCTGGCCGACGAGCCGACTGGCAATCTGGACTCGAAGACCGGAAACGAAATCATGGCGCTGTTCGACGACCTGCAGGCGCGGGGAAACACCATTGTGCTGGTGACCCACGAACACGACGTTGCAGAATACGCGCATCGCATCATTTATATTCGCGACGGCAAGGTTGCCAGCGACCATAAGACGGCGAAGGCGAAGGGCTAGGAGCAAGGTTTCGCAGGTTTCAAAGTTGCAAGGTGAATGACCCTCGGCGATGGCCGAGGGTATTGTTTTGAGGGCGCGGGACCTGCTCGAAATGGTTGCAACTTACGAAACCTTACTTTTGGATTTGCTCGAAACTTTGAAACCTTGAAACCTGTGAAACCTTGTTTTCGGTGTTAGGCTGGCGGTGACGCGATGAATCTTTTTTCCAATCCGATTGGCGAAGCCAGCGACCGGACGCGGCCACTGGCGGAGCGAATGCGTCCGCGCGACCTGGACGAGTTCGTCGGGCAGGAGCATCTGCTGGCGCCGGGCAAGCCTCTGCGAGTGCAGATTGAGCGCGATGACATCGGCTCGATTCTCTTCTGGGGACCGCCGGGAGTGGGAAAGACGACTCTGGCGAAGATCATTGCGCGCCGGACGAAGGCGGAATTCGTCGAGTATTCGGCGGTGATGGCCGGGATCAAAGAGATCAAGCAGGTGATGGTGGAGGCCGAACGGGCGCGGCAATATGGCACGCGCACCATTGTTTTTATCGACGAGATTCACCGCTTCAATCGCGCCCAACAGGATGCGTTTCTGCCACACGTGGAGCGGGGAAATATCCGGCTGATTGGGGCGACGACGGAGAATCCTTCGTTTGAGGTGAACTCGGCGTTGCTCTCGCGCTCACGGGTGTACACGCTGAATCCGCTGAGCGAAGAGCAGATTGTTTTGCTGCTGGAGCGCGCCCTAGTGGACGAAGAGCGCGGTCTGGGCGCGCTGAAGTTGACCGCCAGACCGGAGTCGCTGGCGCGGATCGCGGCGTATTCGAGCGGCGATGCGCGCTCGGCATACAACGTGCTGGAGATTGCCGCGACGTTAGCGGTGGAAACTGCAGGCGGAGCGAGTGGCGGAGTCATCGAGCAGGCGCAGGCGGAGGATGCGTTGCAGCGTCGCGTGCTGCGCTATGACAAGGCGGGCGAGGAACACTACAACCTGATTTCGGCGCTGCACAAGTCGGTGCGCAACAGCGATCCGGATGCGGCGCTGTACTGGCTGGTGCGCATGCTGGAGAGCGGGGAAGATCCGATGTATCTGGCGCGGCGCATTGTGCGCATGGCGGTGGAGGATATTTCGCTGGCCGACCCGCACGCTCTGGAGATCTGCATAGCGGCGCGCGATGCGCTGGACTTTATGGGCCTGCCCGAGGGCGGACTGGCGCTGGCGCACGCGGCGGTGTATCTGGCGATTGCACCCAAGTCAAACGCGCTGTACAAGGCTTACGGCGCGGTGAAGCGCGCCGTGGAAGAGACCGCGGCAGACCCGGTGCCGCTGCATCTGCGCAACGCTCCGACGAGGCTGATGAAAGAGCTTGGCTACGGCGAAGGCTATAAATACGCACACGACTTCGAGGAAAAGGTTACGGACATGGAGTGCCTGCCGGAAAACCTCAAGGGCCGGCAGTGGTACTTCCCAACCGATGAGGGCGTGGAGAAGCGGATTCGCGAGCGGCTGGCGGCGGTAAGGGCAAAGAAGGAACGGCTGGGGGAGTAGAGACGCGCTAACGTACCCTAAGCAACCTGACTGGCAAGTGTTTGGCGTAGCCGTCGAAATCATTATCGAGAGTAAATATAAACCAGTCGCGGCGCACCGCAGTCGCGCAGATCAGGTAGTCAACAATGCTCCCCGTAACCCCCTTGGCTCGACAGATGTTAGTTATGCGCGCCGCTTCCTCATAATCTTCCGTTTCCAGATGGACATCTGGGAAGGCCTGAAGCAGCTTTCGGAGTCGTTCGAATTGGGAGGCTTCACGGAGTCCGCTTAGTATCTCCTGCCGGACGATGCCCAGCAGCTGGGCACGCCCGTCCGAAGCCAATTCCCCAAGCGCGTTGAGCAGTGTAAGCTGCTGCGGGTTGAGAGTTGTTGGCGCGCGTCTGTAAGCCAGCGACCAGACCGAGGTGTCAACGAGTACGTTCAAGCGCGCTTTGCCTTCCGCTCGGCTTTGTAGTCGTAGGCCGGATCGAAATCAAATGTTCCGAACGCCTGGACAGCCTGCTGCCGCTTGTGACGGCGAATGTACTCGTCGAGCGCGGCGTTGACAGCGTCTTTCTTTGTTTTGTGGCCGCCAAGTTTACGGGCGGTTTCTATTAGTTTGTCGTCGAGAGCGAGGTTGGTAGCCATTGTGTAATCCTTTGTGTGGGATTATACACAATCTCGAAGCTATCTGCTCCGCTGGCGTTGCGCCTCATAGAGCAGGATGCTGGCGGCGATGGCGGCGTTGAGGCTTTCTACACGGGGGGAATGGGGGATGAGGATGGCTTCGTCGGCGGCGTCGAGCAGGGCGCGAGGGACTCCCCGGCCTTCGCTGCCGATGAAGATGGCGGTGCGCAGGGTGAGGTCAACCTCGTGCACGGGACGGCCCTGGTGGGAGCTGGTTACGGCAAGGCGGATGCTGTTTTCTTCGAGGGCCGCGATCACCTGGGCGAGGGTGAGTTTGACGACCGGGAGGCGGAAGACCGATCCGGCAGAGGCTCGGGCGACCTTGGGATTGGCCGATGAGACGGTGCCCTCGGTGGTGAGCACGCCGCTGGCACCGAAGGCTTCGGCGCTACGAATGATGGTGCCGAGATTGCCCGGGTCCTGCAGTCCGGCACAGCCGAGGATGAGCGGCGAAGGGCCGAGCGCAACCTCATTCCCAGCCGCCTGATTCCCACATTTGCGTCCAACGGCAGGACGCAGAGGTGGGCCACCCTCAGGTTGGTCGCGTGGGGTGTCGAGTGACGTGGCGGGGCGGAAGAGGTCTTCGAGCGTGGAGGCGAGGGGATGGACAAGGGCGGCGACGCCTTGCGGGGTGTCGGTGGCGACCGCGCTCTGAAAGATGTCATCGGGGAGCAGAACGGTTTCGGTGGCGTGGCTGAGCTGGGGAAGCAGGCGGTTGGCGCGCTCGCGGGCGGACTCCGAGAAGAAGACGGCGCGCAGGCGCAGGCCGCTACGGATGGCCTCCTCGACCAACTTGACGCCCTCGATGGCGACCGATCCGTCGCTGGCGGGAGCTGCCTGGGCGAAGGCTTTGCGGAGATCTTTGACGAGCGCATTCTGGCGGCTGGCAATGGGGCGGAGGCGTTCGTGCGGCGGGTTGGAAAAAGCCTGGGACATGTTCCTCCGGTGAGGCGGGCTCAAGCATTGTAGAATGTTCGAGTACCAGCATGGACATGATAACTCCCCGTATCATGGGGTTCTGGGTTAGGCTGGTCGTCGATTTCAACTTGGGTGAAGGTTCGCGGGTTTTGAGCCTGGAGAAGAGGTAGAACGGGTGCGCCCGGAAATTATTCGAATACAAGCAGCTGAGCCTGAGCCGTCACTGGTGAACTACGTGGCGGAGAGGATTCGCCAGGGCAGCGTGGTCGGAATGCCGACCGATACGTTTTACGGCCTGGCGGTCGACCCCTACAATCTGCACGCCGTGGAGCGGGTTTACGAAATCAAGGAGCGCGGGCGCAACAAGCCGCTCTCTTTGCTGATTGAGAGCGTGGAGCAGGCCGAGGAACTGGCCAACGTGCTGCCCGATGAGTTCCATCTGCTGGCGGAAAAGTTCTGGCCCGGTCCGCTGACGATCATCGTGCGCGCGGCTCCTCGACTGCCGCTGAAAGTGACCGCGAACTCAGGCAACATCGCGGTGCGCATGCCGGATTCGCGGGTGGCGCTGGCGGTGGTTCGAGCCTTGAAGTGTCCGATTACAGCGACCTCGGCAAACCTGGCGGGAGAGGTGGAATGCACGACCGCCCTCGCCGTGATGGAGCAGATGGGAGAACGCGTGCAATTGGTGGTGGACGGCGGCACGACGCCGCGCACGGTGCCTACCACAATCGTAAATCTTACGGAAAATGGACAATGGTCACTGCTGCGCGAGGGAGCGATTACGCTGGCGGAGATCGAGGACCTGCTGGGCGATCAATGACCGTTGGTTCGCGCCGGGGATGGCTGAGGCCGGGCAGAATTGCCGCCGCAATCGTGGTGGCATACGCTTGCTATTTCGCTTGGACGTGCGCGCGAATCGTGGCGCAATCCGGGCAGGATGAGGCGCGCCCGGCGGATGCGATTGTGGTGTTCGGAGCGGCTGAGTATTTCGGCAAACCTTCTCCGGTGTATCGGGCGCGTCTGGATCACGCCTTCGATCTCTATGAACGCAAGCTGGCGCCGGTGGTCATTACCACGGGCGGCAGCGGCGGCGAGCCGCAATTTACCGAAGGCTCCGTGGGCCGCGACTATCTGATCGAGCGCGGCATCGGCGACCGGCACCTGATTGCCGAGACCCAGAGCGATAACAGCGCAGAGAGCGCCGAGCGCATTGCCACCATTATGGATGCGAACGGGATGCACTCCTGCATTGCGGTCAGCGATCCTTATCATGTTTTCCGTATCAAGCAGTTGCTGGAGGCGCAGGGACAGGTGGTGTACGCCTCGCCGCGCAAGCCGGAGATTCCGGCGGGAATCGGGGCGCGTGCGCTGAACGTGGCGAGGGAAGCATTGAGCTACACGCTTTGGCGGATGCACGTGTTCCGCTGGTAAGATAAAGCAATCAACCACGGAGGATTCTGGAATGGCTTATGAACCGGGGAGCGAAGCTCCACAGACGGGCATTTACTGGTGCAGCGTGTGTAAGTTGCCGGTGCAGTTCAAGGCAGGCGAGACCTTGCCGATGTGCAAAAATCTTTGCGGTAGAGGCAAGTGGGAGTTCATCAGGGCGGAAAAGTAAATTCGTCATAAGTTACGTGCAGGTGGGCCGGAGCCGAGAGCTCCGGCTTTTGTTTGCTCGGATCTCAGCGCCAGCGTTGCAGGAAGAGGACGCCGATGGCGAGGGCGGCGGCAAAAGCAGAGCTGGAGAAGTTCACGGAGTTGTTGCCCAGGCGGTCGGGAGCTTCCAGGGTTGCTCCGAGCAGACTATCGACGAGAGTTCCGAAGAAGGCGGCAGCCAGGACGGTCCAGTAGAAGCGGGGGATCAGGAGATTGGCCCACTCGCAACCGAAGCAAACCACGATGATGGCGGCGAGCGCGAGGATGGTGCCGGCGAAGGTGACTCCGCCGTCCTGACCGGGCGTGACCTTGCGCCAGGTGGTAATCAGCCGCGGGTTGCCGCCGAAAGCCTGGCCGAGTTCACTGCTGACCGTGTCCCCGGCAGCTTCGGCGAGAGCCGCTGAGGCTCCGGCGAGGAGAATGAAGCGGGCGTGGCCGACGAAGATCAGCGGTGCGGCGCAGATGGCGGCAACGCCGACGTTGGCGAGGATCTGCCGGGCACCGCGTCCGCGCCGAGGCTCGGCCGTACCGAGGCGCTCCTTCTTGCGACGGCCGATGCGGGTGGTGATCAGCGTGAGCAGGAAGACGATCGCGACGGGAATGAGCGCGGCGGGTCCGGCGGCCAGGCAGAGGACGAGGGTGAGCAGGACTCCAGTAAGCGCGGCGCCGATGGTCACGGCGCGCAAACCCCAGGCAAGCAGGGCTAAGGCCATGGAGAGTCCGATGGCGGAGATCAATGTAGGGATGGCGGCCGGCCAGCTCTGGAAGAGATTCATGCCCACCTTATCGTACTCCGAAATGCCCGCGAGGGGCAGGCTGCAAACTTGTGGCAGCAGAGCCTCCCTGACCGCGCATCCTAACACGGGCGCGATGGCAAGGTTTCAAGGTAGCAGAGTGCGAGGGATGAAACGATGGCGGCATCGGTCTGGTCCGGGTATTTGACGTTCGGTTTAATCTCGCTGCCGGTGCGGCTCTACAGCGGAGCCCGCGGCAGCCGTATTTCCTTCCATATGCTGCACAAGCCCGACCTGTCGAGGGTGAAGCAGCAGCTCTGGTGTCCGGTGGATGAACGGGTAGTGGAGCGCAACGAAATTGTGAAAGGCTACGAGTATCGCAAGGGCGAGTACGTGGTGATTGAGCCGGAGGAGCTGAAGCGGATCGAACCGAAGACGGCAAAGGCAATGGAGATCGTGCAATTCGTGAAGGCGGAAGAGGTCGATCCGATTTACTTCGAGTCAAGTTATTACGTGGCTGCCGAGGATGCAGGCAAGCGTCCTTATGCGCTGCTGGCGCGGGCGATGCGCGAGAGCGGCTACATGGCCTTGGCGCAACTGACGATGCACAACCGCGAGTACACGGTATTCTTGCGGCCTTTCAAGGACGGGCTGGCCCTGCACACGATGTACTACGCCGACGAGGTGCGAGCGATGGAACACTTTGGCGCCGAAGCGGTCGAGGTGAAGGATACCGAACTGAAGGTGGCGCATCAGTTGATTGAGGCCCTGGCGGACAAGTTCGAGCCGGAGCGCTTCCATGATACCTACGAGGAAAACCTCCGCAAATTGATTGACGCGCGGCTGGAGGGCAAGGAAGTGTCCGCCGTGGAGCGGCCGGGAAAGATGGCTCCGGTGGTGGATCTGATGGATGCACTGCGGCAGAGCCTGGCGAAGATGGAAGGAAAAAAATCCTCAGAGGTGGCCAGCGAGTCACAGAAGGCATCGGAGGTGCAGCCGATTTCAGGCGGGGTTCCCAAAAAGGCACCGGGGCGAGCCAAGCCGAAGCGCGGACGCGCCGCCTGAGCAATATTCCGCCTTGCGCGGAGCAAGAAGACATTAGCCCGGACGTGCTCGCTTCCTTTACAATGATCGCACCCGAACAGAGCAGATGAAATTGCGTCGGAAGGCCGGAGTGCGAATGAAAGTCATGTGGAAAGCCACGTGTGTGGCTGCCCTTTTAATTGCGGCAACTTCTATCGAAATCGGATGCGGCAACACCTATCGCCCGGTGGCGATTCCACTTCCGGTAACGACCGGCAATCCATCGGGGGCAGAGACCGAGGTGGTTCTGAATCGGAACCCCAACGGCGGCAGCAGCGTACTCACCACGATTGACGTCAGCGGCGACACCAACGCCGGCAACAAGTTGCTGAATAACGTAGTGGGAAGCGTGGTGGAAGGAAGCGTACTGGGGAGTTTGGGAACTCCAGTAAACGTACCGGCGAGCCCGTTGGCATTTGATTTCAATCGCACCTCGGTGTTCACCGCGAATACCTCAACCGATACGGTGACGCAGGTTGCTCTCAGCACCACCACGGCTGGCTTTGCGGCGACCACGACGACGATCTCCCTGGAGCCAGGCTCGGCACCGGTTGGCATGAGCTTTCAGTACTTCGGCGCGACTTACACCCAGGACTATGTGGTGAACTCGGGAACAACCACTGCAACCTGTCCAGGAACCGGATCGATAACGGCGATTGCGCAGCCATCGGCGGCGGTGCTGGCGACGATCTGCGTGGGAACGGCCACGACACCGGCGAATCCGGTGTCTGCCTGGATTTACAAAGACCAGAGCAAGGTCTTTGTCCTTGACAGCAAGGGAAACGTTTACGTGGTGAGCGCCAGCCAATACAAAGTGACGAACACGATTGCGCTTGGCGGGACTCCTATCAAGGCAGCCCAGAGCTCCACCGGCCAGTACATTTACGTACTCAACACCAACGGAACAATCGCGATCATCGACGGACAGGCGGAGAGCGTAGTGGGCACGGTGAGCACCGCGATCAGCACGGCTAGCCTGACGACCTCCGCATTGCCGATCGATATCGCACAGGACCCGAATTTCACCGACACCATCGCGAACTCGCAGTACAACCACATCTGGGTTCTGCTGGCTGACGGCACGGTGAGCGTGTACGACGGGTCAACCCCAGGAACTTTGACTTTGGTCACCTCTCTATCGACGATCACGCCGGCGCAGTTGACCGCCGGTGTGTATCCGACGAACCTGGCGCTGCTGCGCGACGGAACCGGGGCCTACGTGGGCTTGGGAAATACCAGCCAGATTGTCGCGATCGACACCAGCAAGCTTGCCACCGGAGGCGCGATTTCGAACGGCGCGACGACCGCGGTGAGCTTGGATGTTCTCGCAGGCGGAATCAGTCGCCGGAACGTCACCCTGACGATCGTCGACACGGCTGGCAACCCTCATGTCGTGACGGTGGAGCAAACGGTGCCTACGGTGAATAGCATTGCGGTCTCCCGTGGCGGCGACTCCGCGGATTTGTCGAAGGTGTATGCAGCCACCACCACGAGCACGACTTATTTCTACTACGATGCGAACGTGAATCTGATCAACACCGCGGTCTTTCCCAACCTGTACAACGGCACCGCCGTGGTGACCGCGGCGGGCAATGGAACCACGCCGATCAATACGTTCGTAACCACGATTCTGTCACCCTGGGTCGGAACCTATGCTGGTCCGGTGGTGAGCTATTGCAATGCGGGCAATCCGGAGACCGGGGATTATGACGGACAGAAGAATTGTCCGGCGATGGTTCCGGTGCTGGTTTTGGGCCGCAGCTAGTGGGCGAGGCGGCAAAAGTGAAGGGCGAGCCCGATTCGTGGCTCGCCCTTAGCTTTTGCGCAGTCGGTATCGAACTGCGCTAACGGAAACACGGGAACGACATATTCCCTAGTCCTGTGCGAACAACACGTAGGACGATTGCCAGAGTTCGGTGGGAATTCCGCCCCGGGGACAAGCCGTGACGATGATGTGGTACTGTCCCGATTCACCGATGGTCGAGAGAAAATCCGGGCTTGCACTGGGCTCGGCAAGGGCAAGATATTCGAGAAAGCGATAGACATCCACATCTCCGAAAAGCGATGGAGCGGCAAAGGTTAATTCAGTATTTTCCTGATAGAAATGCCACGCGATGGAAGCCGACAGACGGATTGCGCGCTCGTAATGCAGGCTATCGAGCACTCCAGGAGCAGGGTTATCAAAAACTATGCAGAGGCGGCGCTCATCCTCCCGGGTGTATTCGCGCACTTTGAGTTCACCGGATTTGGCGGTGGCTTTCCAGTCCACGTGGCGGGCGCTGTCCTCGGGTTCGTAGTCGCGGATGCGGTAGAGATCCGAGCCGCGGCCGCGCTGGTTGGTCTCCAACTCGCCGGTGATGATCGGCAACACCTCGTACATTTCGTCGGTGGCCTCGACCGATGGATATACCAGCACTTCCTGGTCAAGGGCGACGGTGCGCGTTTTTACGAGAAAGGAAAACGGAAAGCGGGTGGAGATTCCGATGCCGCGCTGGGCGTACAGTCCGCGCCGCGGAAAGTTGAGATTCAGTTCGACGCTCTGACGATGGCCACCGGGAAGATAGGGGAAATACACGCTCTGCTCAAAGACGCGCGGCGTCTGGGGCGGCGGCGCGATTCTTGCAAGGGAGAAGTCTGGCCAGCGGAGGATCGCCCGGCGTCCGGTGCGCGCCGGAGGATAAACGAATTGGGTGCGCTGCCAGCGCCAGGCGGTGGGTTCTGCTTTCTGAATGGGCGGCACCACGGAGACGGAGAATGCGGGAAGGAAGCGGCGGTTGTGCAGCAGCACCGCTCCGGCATAGCTCTGCCCGGCGAAGACGTGATGCGGAAGATGCAGCCCGATTTCCAATCCGCCGATCATAACAGCGGAAGCGATACCGCTGACTAGAACCGCACCCAGCATGGCGGCGACGACGATGAATAGCAAATTGTTTCCGGTGTTCAGGGCGGCAATGCCAATCATCAGGGTGAGGACGAGGTAGACGAAGCCTTCGCGCGTCACCTTGTAGCTCAGCGCATCACGAACCTGGCGGGCTACCACGCGGCGCGCCAGATAAGGCACGGTGGAGACGGCAACTACCGCCGCCAGCAGCAGCGCGGAGGAGGCGAAGACCGCAGTGGCAAGGACGTCGCCGGCTTCTCGCGAAACGGTGGAAAGCAATGCGGATGCGAACGCCAGCGCCAGCCCGAAGATGGCGATCAGGAATCGCACCCAGGCGCCGCTATCAATGCTGCGAAGCAATTCCACGAACTGCCGGCGCAAGCTCATGAGGACATTATGACATCGCTCGCGCCGCGGTGCCGGAATGGGCGCGGGACCGCTCAGGACTCCAGGAAGCGCCACACGCGAGCATTGAACTCATCGGGCGCTTCCTCGTAGGGCAGATGGCCGACGTCGGGTAGCACGACATACTGGGCATCGCGAAAGCACTCGCGCAACAGCAGCCCTGAGCGCGGGGAGACAACTTGATCCTGCGCGCCCCAGAGCAGAAGCACGGGAATCGACGCGATGGAGGGCAGCGTCCACTGGAGTTGCGCCATATCCGGACGCCAGCTCCGGACTACTTCCAGGGCGTAATCGTAGGAGCGCGCATCCTCCAGATTGACGGCATATCCGGCGCGGGTTTCGGGAGTAATTCGCGACTCGTCGGCATACACCCGGCCAAGTGCCTTGCTCCGCAGCAGCGCGCTGTGCACGCACAGACTGCGCGCAACCGCGCGACCGAAGCGGGTACGGAAAATTGCCAGCCGCAGCCGGGCGTTAGTCATAAAGGGATGGGCGGGCGCGACCAGCACCAGACGGCGGATCAGCGACTGGGAGGAACGGTCCTGAGCGGCGGCCAACATGGCGACGGCCCCGCCATGCGAGGTGGCCACTAAATCAATCCGGGCATGGCCCAGTGCGCGCAAGAATTCCAGCAACCGGGAGGCCGAGGCGGCGAGGCGGAAATCCGCCGCGCCCGGCTCCGGGCGATCGGAACATCCGACGCCGAGCAAATCGACCGCATAGACTTCCCGGTGTTGGGCAAAAAAATCAAGATTGTGCCGCCAACTGAAGCTGTAGCCCATGAGTCCATGAACGAAGACTACAGCAGCCCCGGAGCGCGATGCCGGATCGGTGGAAGGCAGGTGGAGAAAACGCATACGATATTGCCCACACGGAAACCAGGCTTCTCGTTCCTGCAAAAATCGCCTGGATGGTGGCAGCATCGTTTCCTCGCGCATGGTTTGTCACTCCGCCTTATGCAACCGTATTGTACACAGGAGAATCCAAATAACTGTTTTTGCCTCTGTCGCCTCCCACGGGGAGTTCAGAAGAACTCCCCCCATTTTTTGCCTCGCCGCGCATCCCATAAATCATAGACGTGTTCCTGTTTCAGAATTATCCATCCGGCCGTGGGCTGTATAATCGGCGTTACGGCCTTGTATTATCAACATTTGGGCGACCTATGACGAATGGGAAGGTGGCAACTGACTTGCTAGGTAAGCAGTGGCACACCTCCGCGCGAGGGTCAGAAAACGCGCGGCTAACGCCGCGATCGCCCATGACCAAGGAAACTCAAATACGCTTTGCCGCGGTTGTGTTCGGTCTGCTGACCGTGACCGCGGTGGTTTTCGCGTGGATCAACTTCCAGAAGGAGCATGGGTATTCCACACCCACGGATGGGGTCTGGTGGGTGGAGTCACATGGGCTGCTGGTGGCTCAACGGGTCGATCCGCTGGGCCCGGGCGACCGTGGCGGCATCAAGGCAGACGATGCCTTGGTATCCGTTGGCGGCAACCCGGTGCACAACACCGCGGATGTGGCACGCCAGATGTACCGTTCGGGAGTATGGACCAAGCTCTCCTATACCCTGGAGCGAGGCGATGTCAGCCTGGATGTCCCGGTGATTCTGCAGCCGGTGGACAAGAGCTTGAACCAGGGATTACGGCTGATTGCACTGGTGTACCTGGGGATTGGGATGTATGTGCTGTTGCGCCGCTGGACGGCACCAAAAGCTGGCCACTTCTACCTATTCTGTCTGGTTTCCTTCATCTTCTATTCCTTCAAATTCACTGGCAAGCTGAACCAATTTGACTGGACGATCTACTGGTCCAACGTGGTTGCGGGAATGTTGCAACCGGCGATGTTTCTGCACTTCGCGCTGACGTTTCCGGAGCGCAAGTCCTTTGTGCAGAAGCGGAGCTGGATTCTGCTGCTGGTCTACCTGCCGGGATTGCTGCTGCTGAGCGTCTGGGTGCTGCTGGTGACATCAGCCGAACCCAGTGGGCTGCTGCTCTGGAACCTGGACCGGATGCAGATGGGCTACGTGGCGGCGCTCTTCCTGACCGCGACCTTCGTGCTCTGGCACACCTACCAGCACGCCCGCACACCGATCCTGCGCCAGCAGATGAAATGGGTTACGCGGGGTACGTTCCTGGCGGTGGTTCCCTTCACGGTTTTCTACGTTGTCCCATTTCTCAACGGGCAGGGGCCGTCGGCGGCGATGAAAATCAGCGTCCTCTCGCTGATCTTCCTGCCGCTCACCTTCGGCTACGCCATTGTGCGCTACCGCCTGATGGACGTGGACCTGATCTTCAAGCGGGGCATGGCCTACACCATTGCCGCCGGAACCATCGCCGCGGTGTACTTTGCCGCCGTCGGTGCTACCGCCGAGTTGTTCCATAAGAACTTTCCGAGCATCGGCCCCGGCGGTCTGGTGGCGGCCATCGTGGTCACCGCCGTGCTGTTTGATCCGATTAAGAACTGGACACAGGAGCGGATCGACAAGTTCTTTTACCGCAAGCGTTACGACTATCGGAAGACGCTGATCGAGTTTGGCCGCGAGCTGAACTCGGAGCGCGACCTGGGAAAGATGCTGGAGGCGATTCTGGATCGCATTCAGCGCACCCTGCTGGTGGATCGCATGGCAGTGTTTTTAGCCGGTGTGGACAGCCCGGCATTTGAGTTGGTGAAGTCGAGCGGGATTGCGCAGACGGGTTGGCTGGATCTGAGCTTCCTGAGCAGCCAGCGGCCGGAGTTCGCCGAAGGCCATCTGTTCTTCGACAACACGCACCAGGCGGTCCGCGAGGAACCGCTGGCTCAGGAGACGATTGCCGCACTGGATCTGAACTACTACATTCCCTGCACGGTGATGCACCGCACGATTGCCATGCTCGGGCTGGGCAAGACGAGTGAGGGTGACTTCCTTTCCAGCGAAGACGTGGAATTGCTGGAAACCCTGGCAGGATACATCGGCATCGCGCTGCAAAATGCGCGGCTGTACGCATCGCTGGAACAGAAGGCGCAGGAATATGAGCGCCTCAAGGAATTCAACGAGAACATCGTTGAGTCGATCAACGTGGGCGTGTTCGCCGTCGATCTGCAGGACAAGATTGAGTCCTGGAACTCGCAGATGGAAGTGATGTACGGACTGCCGCGCGCCAGTGCAATTGGTAAGTCCATTCTCGAGGTTCTGCCCTCCGCCTTTGGCGACGAGTTCTTCCGCGTGCGCGACAATCCAGGCATCCACAATCTGTACAAGTTCCGGCTGGGAACCACGGCAGGAGATATGCGCGTGGTCAATGTGGCGATTGCTCCGCTGATCAGCAAGGAATTCAAAGTGGTCGGACGGCTGGTGATCGTCGATGACATCACCGAGCGGATTGACTTGGAGGCGCAACTGGCGCAGGCCGATAAAATGTCCTCGATTGGACTGCTGGCCGCCGGAGTGGCGCACGAGGTGAACACCCCGCTGGCCGTGATCAGCTCCTACGCGCAGTTGCTGGCCAAGCAGTTGCAGGGCGACGAAAAGCGTTCGGAGTTGTTGGACAAGATTACCAAGCAGACCTTCCGCGCCTCTGAAATCGTGAACAACCTGCTGAACTTCTCGCGCACCAGCGGCGCCGAATTCGGCAGCGTCGACCTGAACCGCATTATTCATGACACACTGGCTCTGCTGGAGCACCAGTTCAAGACGGCGCGCATCCGCGTGGTGGGCGAGTTGCAACCCGCCCTGCCGCAGATTCACGGGAACCAGGGAAAATTGCAGCAGGTGTTTTTGAATCTGTTTTTGAACGCCAAGGATGCGATGCCGCTCGGCGGAACTTTGACGGTGCGCACGGTACACGATCACGGCGTGCGGGTCCAAGTGATCGACACCGGAACCGGCATCGCTCCCGAACATATTCATCGCATTTACGATCCGTTTTTTACCACCAAGACGCGGCCCAAGCAGGGCGGCAGCGGGGGCACCGGGCTGGGACTGGCGGTCACCTACGGAATTATTCAGGAGCACGCCGGCAAAATTCGGGTGGAGAGCAGTCCCGGCGAAGGCACCAGTTTTTTAATGGAGTTCCCGATGTCGAGAAAGGCTATTCATGTCTGATCTAGCAGGAGCAAAACGCATGTCCACGCCGCATGAGCAGCCCAGCGCGGGCAGGGTGCTGATCATCGACGACGAAGCGGCTATCCGCGAATCGCTGCAGATGTTGCTGGAAGATGAAGGCTACGAAGTAGGCAACGCCCAGGACGGCGAAGAGGGTTTGAGCCTGCTGGACACGCAGGCGTTTGATCTTGTGCTGCTGGATTTCCAGCTCCCCGACCGCAATGGTCTGGAGATTCTGAAGGACATTCGCGAGCGCGATCCGGAGATGGCGGTCATCATGATCACCGCGTACGGCACCCCGGAAAACGCGGTGGCCGCGATCCAGGGAGGCGCGGCGAACTTCATCGCCAAGCCGTGGACCAACGAAAAGTTGCAAGCCGACGTGCGCGCCGCCATTGGACGCAAACGGGTGCAAGAGGAGAACATCCAACTCAAGCGCCAGCTCAAGCAACGCTACAATTTCGAAAACATCATCGGCAAAAGCGACCTGATGCTGCGGACCTTCGACCTGGTGGCACAGGTCGCGCCCTCACGCTCCACAATTTTGCTGCAGGGCGAGAGCGGCACCGGAAAAGAGTTGATCGCCAAGGCGATTCACGCCAACTCGCCGCGCAAGGACCGTCCTTTTGTGCCGGTCAACACCGGCTCCATGCCGAGCGACCTGCTGGAGTCCACGCTCTTCGGCCACGTCAAGGGTGCGTTTACCTCTGCGGTCAGCAGCAAGAAGGGTCTGTTCGAGATGGCTGACCGCGGTACCATCTTCCTCGACGAGATCGGCAACATGTCGATGGAGACCCAGGCCAAACTACTGCGCGTGCTGCAGGACAAGCGCTTCATGCATCTGGGCGGAGTGCAGGAAATTCAGGTGGACGTGCGGGTCATCGCGGCCACCAACAGCGAATTACGGCAGGCGGTGAAAGACGGCAGGTTCCGCGAAGATCTTTACTACCGCCTCAACGTCATCACCATCGAACTGCCTCCGCTGCGCAATCGCAAGGAAGACATTCCGATGCTGGCGCAACACTTCCTGCTGAAGTATTGCGCGGAGAACGAGAAGCCCGCACGGATTCTGGGACCGGATGCGCTGCGCGCCTTGATGGACTATGTCTGGCCGGGCAATGTGCGCGAGCTGGAAAATGCGATCGAGCGCGCCGTGGTGCTCTCCGCCCATCCGGTGATTACCGCCGACCTGTTTCCTGAAGACATTGTGAGCCGCGGAGATACCTTGCCGCTGATCGCCAGCCAGCCCGATGCATCGCTGTTTGAGATTGTGGAAGACTGCGAACGCCGCGTGATTACCGCAATGCTGGAGCGCTGCGGATGGAACCAGACGGAGGCCGCGGAACGTTTCCACGTGCCGCTCTCCACCCTGAATCAGAAGATCAAGCGGCTCAACATCGAAATCAAGCGGCGCGGACAGAGAGATTAGTTCGCGCTCATTCGATAGGTGTTTGCCGTGGGTTTTGATATAGTCGCTAGGAGCCGCGCACCACGCCACAGACCGGATCAGCGGCCTCCCGTACTGAATGGCATTCTCTCTTACTGAATACGCGAAGGGCAATGTGCTGGCGGTGCAGGAGTATTCCATGCTCTCCTGGCGAGGCCTCGCCAATCTTTTCAGCCAGCCCCGCTATCTCGGAGACATCCTGCAGCAGATGGACACCATCGGCGTGGGCTCTCTGCAAATCGTGGTGCTCACCGGATTCTTTACCGGCGCCGTGCTGGCCTTGCAGAGCGCGAATTCGCTGGCGCGCTTCGGCGCGCTTTCCTTCACCGGGCAACTGGTTTCCATGTCGATGGTGCGCGAGTTGGGTCCCGTGCTCACCAGTTTGATGGTGGCCGGACGCAACGCCAGCGGCATGGCCAGCGAACTGGGCTCCATGCAGGTGACCGAGCAGATCGACGCGATGCGCGCCCTCGGCACCGATCCCAGCCGCAAACTGGTGACGCCACGGTTGACGGCCACCATGTTCATGTTGTTCTTCCTCACCATTCTTTCCGACCTGGTGGGGCTGGCCGGCGGCTCGGTGATTGCGCTGCTGCTGCTGCGCCTGGATTTGAACGAATACTGGACCTCGGCCTGGCAGACGCTTCGCTATGCCGATGTCTTCATGGGCTTGATCAAACCGGTGCTCTTTGGCTTCATCATCGCCACCGTCGGCTGCTACTACGGACTGAGCGCCAAGGGCGGCACGCAGGGTGTAGGCCGCGCCACCACCCAGGCCGTGGTAGTCGCCAGCGTGCTTATCCTCGCCGTCGATCTGTTCGTAACCCGCCTGCTGATGGTGCTACTGGGGCCTTTGTAGACGATGAACCATGCCAGCCACGATGGGACGGAGCACCCAGGGACGGAGCAGACTGGGACGATTCACAACGGGACGGGCAAGGCTGTAGTCTTCGAAAACGTCAGCCTGCATTTTGATGAGCTGGTTGTCCTGGACGGACTCTCGTTTGAACTGGAGCACGGCGCGACCAAGGTGCTGCTAGGAGCAGCCGGATCCGGCAAAACAACTATCCTCAAGCTCACTCTCGGCTTGCTGCGTCCCGACGGCGGGCGCATTTTTGTTCTGGGACAAGAAGTGACGGCGATGCGCGAGACGGAATTGTTCGAGCTGCGCCGCCGCATCGGAATGGTTTTCCAGGAATCTGCGCTCTTTGACTCGCTCTCCGTGGAAGGCAATGTCGCTTTTCGGTTGCTTGAGGAAAAGGTTCCGGAAGCAGAGATTCATCGCCGCGTCCTGGAGGCGTTGCGTTTTGTGGAGTTGGAGAACACGTCGACGCTGTTTCCGGCCGAACTCTCAGGCGGCATGAGAAGGCGGGTGGCAATCGCCAGAGCCATTATTTCCAACCCTGAAGTGCTGCTCTACGATTCTCCTACCGCGGGACTCGACCCGGTGACTTCGACCACCATTGTCGAACTGCTGGTAAAACAGCGCGACGAATACAAGACCAGCGCGCTGCTGGTGACCCATCGCCTGCAGGATGCGTTCACCATGGCGACGCACCGGTTCGGCCACGAGCAGAACAAGATGGTGCTGGTTCCGCCCGGCACCAACTGGGATTCAAAGACCAGCTTCCTGGTATTGAAGGACGGCAAGAAGATATTCGAGGGTAGCGCGGCTGCCATCGCGAATTCCGAGGACCCTTACATCCGCGAGTACATGACCGCATAGACCGGAATCACGGAAGGTGTAACCGGCAAAGCAGCCGGGCGTTTTCCCGGCGATAACAATGACGGACACACCAATCCTGAAAGTGCTCTATTATCGGTTCGCCGCGCTGAGGGCCATTTCTACGATGTGGTTGGCGGCATCGGGATGCGCCAAGGTACGGGCTTTCGCGGCCATCGTTGCCAATCTTTCCGCGTCCCCGAGCAGTGCTGTCACTTCCTGCACAAACCGGTCGGTGCTCAATTCGCTCTCGGGAATCAGCAACGCGGCATCGGCCTCGGCGAGCAGTTCGGCATTGCGCAGTTGATGATCGTCGGCAGCACCGGGAAACGGCACGAACAAGGCGCACTTGCCAGCCGCGGCGATTTCAGCAACCGTGGAGGCTCCGGAGCGGCAGACGATGAGATCAGCGTCGGCAAAGCGCTGCGGCATGTCGTCGATGAACGCACTGACTTCCACCGGGATTTGGTGCTCCGCGTAGAAGTCGCGGATGGCTTCGAACTCGCGGTTGCCGGTCTGGTGCACGAGGCTCAGATTCGGAATGCGCTCGAACAACTGCGCGGCGGATTCACGCACGACGTGGTTCAAGGCGCGTGCGCCCTGGCTGCCTCCAAAGACCAACAGCGTAGGGCGCTGGCTGCGGCGGGCTGGCAAGGCGAAAAACGCCGGGCGCACCGGAACTCCGGTTACCTCAAAGCTGCGGAACCAGCGACCAGTCTTGGCGAAATGAACCGCGGCGTTGGCGGCGAAGCGGGCCACGGCGCGATTGGCGTACCCGGGAACCACGTTCGGTTCAAACAGCACTACCGGGATGCGCAACAGGACCGCCGCAATGGTTGCCGGACCCGCCGCGTATCCGCCTACCCCGATGACCGCCTGCGCCTGGAAGCGGCGCAAAATACGCATCGCGGAGAAGATCGACAACGGTAAATCTACCAAGGTGCGCAAACGAGTCGCGAGGCTTACGCGATTGAGCGCTCCGACCTTGACCAAGTATAAGGGGAAGCTCGCATTGGGAACCAAGCGGGTTTCAATGCCGCGCGCGGTGCCGACAAATGCAGCCTGGTGCCCGCGCCGGCGGAGTTCTTCGGCGATGGCCAGGGCTGGAATCACATGGCCTCCGGTACCGCCGCCGGCGAGAATGATATTCATTTCAGTCCGTCTGCTGCGTGATGTTGAGCAGCACTCCAACGCTGGCCAGCGTAATGATGAGCGACGAACCGCCGTAGGAGATGAACGGCAGCGGGATCCCCTTGGTGGGAAGCAGTCCCAGCACCACGCTGATGTTGAAGAAGGCCTGAATGCCGATCATGGCGGTGATGCCGACGGCAAGAATGCGGGCAAAATTGTCGCGCGTATTCCATGCGGCGCGCAGTCCGCGGAAGCAGAAGAAGGCAAAGGCCGCGATAAAGCAGACCGCGCCGATCAGTCCCAGCTCTTCGGAAACTACGGCGAAGATGAAGTCGGTCTGCGGTTCAGGCAGATAGAAGAGCTTCTGTTTGCCCTCCATCAAGCCCAACCCCATGGCTCCGCCGGTACCCACTGCGATGAGCGATTGAATGATGTGGAATCCAGCGCCCTGCGGGTCGGCATAGGGATTGACGAAGGCAACCATGCGGCGCGCCCGCCACGCGGTGCGGAAGAGCAGGAAGTACATCGGCGGGATCGCAATGAGCGTTGCCCATCCGTAGTATTTCAATTCCATTCCGCAGATGAACAGGATGGCCGCGGTGATGAAGGCGCAGGTCATGGCCGTCCCGAGGTCGGGTTGCGCCACGATCAGGAGGCAGAAGACGACGGTGGGCAAAATCGCCGGCAACAGGGTATGGCGCAGGTCGGTAATCGAGCGCAAGCGGCTCTCCAGGAAATGTGCCAGGAAGAGAATGATTGCGGGCTTGGCGAGTTCGGATGGCTGCAGGGAGAAGAAGCCAAACTTGATCCAGCGGTGCGTGTTGTGGGAGCGGTCGAGGAAAAAAACCGCAACCAGGAAGAGCGACGTGATGCCCAAGGTGGTGAAGACCAGCTTCTGCTGATTAAGTTTTCGATAGTCCAGCCTCATGAAGCCGTACATGGCGCCGAGCCCGATGAGGGCGAAAAGCACCTGCTTGCGCAGGAATTCGGTTTCGGAGCCGAAGCGCTCCTTGGCGACAATGGCCGACGCGCTGAAGACCATGACCAGTCCGGCGAAGACCATCAACATGGTGACGCCAAAGAGCCATCGATCGACGCTGACCCGCTTGCCCACTAGCGTCCTCCCGTGGGCGAGGCCGACTGCAGCGCTGCCAGGGATCGCACCAGGTCTTTGAAAACTTGTCCGCGATGCTCGTAACTGGAGAACTGATCAAAGCTGGCGCAAGCCGGCGCCAATAACACGATATCGCCTTCGACAGCCAGGTCAGCGGCCTTGCGTACGGCTGATTCCAGGGTCTGCGCGCTGATTACCGGAACCGTGTTGCCGATCTGCGATTCGACCTTCTCGGCAGCCGCACCGATGGTGTACACGCGCTTCACCCGCTCGGCGAGCAGGGGATTCAGTTCGCGGTAGTCGCAGCCCTTGTCCTTGCCGCCGAGGATGAGGTGAATGTTTGCCGGAAACGATTGCAGCGCCTTGATCGTCGCATCCACGTTGGTTGCCTTGGAATCGTTGAAGTACTCGACCCCGCGCAAGGTGGCAACGTACTCCAGACGATGCTCAACGGCGCGAAATTCCTTGACGGCGCGGCGAATAGCCGCAGGTTCCACTCCGGCAGCCATGCCGATGGCCACGGAGGCAAGCACGTTCTCCACGTTGTGCGCGCCCTTCAACGCAATTTCCGAGACCGGCATGATTTCCACCGCGTCACTACCCGCATCCCCATCCGCGTCCCCATCGCGATACAGAATGGTGTCGCCCAGCACATAGGCGCCGCGCTCCACTGTATGTTGGCGGCTGAACCACAGCACCTGTGGCTTCAATCCCGTAGCGAGGCGGCGGGTGACATCGTTATCGGCGTTGAGAACCGCGTAATCTTCCGCCGTTTGGTTTTCGAAGATGCGGGTCTTGGCCGCGATGTAGTTCTCCATCGAACCGTGACGGTCGAGGTGATCGGGCGTGACATTGAGGATCGCCGAGATGTGCGGACGGAAGGTTTCGATCGACTCCAGTTGGAAGCTCGAAATCTCCAGCACCACCCAGGTGTCCGGCGAGGACTGCTCGACAAAAGTAATCGCAGGCGTGCCGATATTTCCCCCGACCAGCGTCTTATGTCCGCCCGAGGCGATGATTTCTCCGGTCAGCGTGGTGGTAGTGGTCTTGCCGTTGGAGCCGGTGATGGCCACGATCTTTCCTTGCAGGAAGCGCGCGGTCAACTCGATTTCGCCGATGACCGGAATGCCCAGGCGGCGGGCGTGTTGCAGCGGGCCGACGTTGCCGGGTACTCCGGGGCTGACCACAATCAGATCCTGATCGCGGAAGGTGCGCTCGCCGTGCTTGCCGGTTTCTACCGTGATGCCACGGTCGAGCAGCGCAGGAATTTCGGCCGTGAGCTGATCCTCGCTCTTGGCATCGCTGACCGTTACCCGTGCGCCCCGCGACTCCAGAAAGAGCGCGGAGGCCACGCCCGACTTGCCCAGTCCAACCACCAGAACCCGTTTGCCTTTGACATCCATAAATTCTTTCCTGCCTTCGAGCAGCTTGCCTTCCTAACTTACCGCAATTTCAGCGTGGTGAGGGCGAACAAAGCGAAGATCAGCGAGCCGATCCAGAATCGCACGATCACCTTCGACTCCGACCAGCCAAGCTGCTCAAAATGATGATGGAGCGGTGCCATGAGAAAGATGCGTTTACCGCGCAATTTGAACGAACCCACCTGCAGAATGACCGAGAGCGCTTCCAACACAAAGATTCCGCCGATAAAGGGCAGCAGCAACTCCTGCTTGATAATGACCGCGACGGTGCCAATGGCTCCTCCGAGAGCGAGCGAGCCCACGTCACCCATAAAGACTTCCGCCGGATGCGTGTTGTACCAGAGGAAACCAATCGAGGCGCCCACCATGGCGCCGCAAAAAACCGTCAACTCGCCGACCATCGGCATCTTCTGCAGTTCAAGGTAATCCGAGAATACCGCGTGGCCACTGACGTAGGTAAGCACGGTCAGCGCACCGGCGGCAATCAGCGTGCATCCGATGGCGAGTCCATCGAGGCCGTCCGTCAGGTTGACGGCGTTGGTCGAGCCCACGAGCACGAAGATGACGAAGATGATGAACGGCAGAAACGCGATTGGCCACAAGTGCGGATTGGGGACCAGCGAACTGACCACCAGGTCCGGACGGAATCTCTTGAAAAACGGCACCATCAGATGCGTAGAGTACTGCCCCTCTGCCTGCATCAGAATCAGCGCCACGGCGATCATAAAACTCACCAGGGTTTGCAGCAGCAATTTGCTGCGTCCGTTGAGTCCCAGGTTTTGTTTGCGCACAACCTTCAGATAGTCGTCCGCAAAACCAATCGCGCCGAACGACAGGGTAGAGAGCACCACCAGCCAGACGAACTTGTTGGAAAGATCCGACCAGAGCAGCGTTGGCAGCACAATGGAGACCACGATCAGCAGCCCTCCCATGGTCGGGGTGCCGGCTTTTTTCTGGTGGGATCGTGGTCCCTCGGCGCGGATATACTGGCCAATCTGAAATTCGCGCAGGCGGCGAATCACCGGAGGTCCGATGATGAGTGCCATAAAAAGCGCAGTCAAGCTTGCAAAGGCCGTGCGGAAGGTCAGATAGCGAAAAATCCGGAACGGCCCCACATTGAAGTGGCGAAAAATGTATTCATATAAAAGCCAATAGAGCAATGGGTCCTCAATCTTTTGGGCAGGCTTGTAGCCGCCGTTGAACTATTTTGTTCGTTGCGCTTCGAACACCGCCAGCGCACGCTCCAGGCCCACGCCCCGCGAAGCCTTCAGCAAAACCGCATCCCCCGGACGCAGGTTTCGGGCCAGCCACTCGCCCGCCTGTTCGGGAGTTTCCACAAACTCGGCAGCCACTCCGGACGAGGCTGCGCCTTCGGCGATGAACTCGCCATTGCCGCGCACGCCGACCACGTAGTCCGCCTGGTTCATGGCCATGTGCCGACCACATTCGCGATGCAGTTCCGGCGCGCTGGAGCCGAGCTCCAGCATCTCACCGGCGATGACGATGCGCCGCTCTGCCGGGGTCTGCGCCAAGGCCGCAACCATGCTGTCCAGAGCCTGAGGATTGGAATTGTAGCAATCGTTGATGAGAATTGCGCCGAGGACTTCGCGCACTTCGCCACGCTTGTCACCTGCACTGAGCGAAGCCAGCCGCGCCACCGCATCGGATGGACTCACGCCATGTTCGGCGGCCACGGCGACGGCCACCAGTGCATTCAGCACGTTGTGGCGTCCTATCAGCGGCAGCATCGCATGTTCGCGGAAGCCGGTACCAACGACGTCGAACTCCGAGCCAAGGACACCGCGCAACGCGAGACTCTCGGCGCGATAATCGCACGGATGGTCAATGCCGTAAAGCGTGACTTTACCGCGAAAATCACGGCCGAACTGCGAGGCGTAGGGATCGTCGGCATTGAGGAAGGCGTGCCCTCCGGCGGACAGGGATTCGATCAACTCATACTTGGCACGCGCGATGCCGGCCTGGGTGCCGAAGCTCTCCAGATGCGCCAGTCCGATGTTGGTCACCACGCCTTCATCGGGCGCCGCGATTTTCGCCAACGTGGTGATCTCGCCGGGATGCGACATGCCCATCTCGATCACGGCAATCTCATGCTGGGGCTCCAGCCGCAACAACTGCAACGGCAGTCCGAAATGATTGTTCAGATTTCCCAGCGACTTCAGCACCTGAAAGCGGACGCCGAGCACGTGCGCAATGCATTCCTTGGTGGTGGTCTTACCGGCCGAGCCAGTGACTGCAATCAGCCTCTTACCCCATAGCCGCCGCGCCGCAGCGCCGAGGTGTTGCAGCGCCACGGTGCTGTCTGCGACGGCGATCAATCCGGACTTATCGGCATAACGGGCAAGTTGATTCTTCTCTATCACCGCAGCTACGGCACCCGCTTGCAGCGCGGCTTCCACGTAGTCATGGCCATCCAGCCGCTCACCTTTGATGGCGAAGAACAACTCGCCCGAGCGCAAGCTCCGCGTGTCGATCGAGTAACCCTCGGCAATCGCGGCAGCTTCAAAATTGCCGGTGCCCTGGGTAAATTCCGCGACTCTGTTCAACGAGAGCTTCATGCGTGTGCGCCTCCTCGTTTGTATCCAAGGCGATTGAGTTCCTCGCTCGCCACCTGATGATCGTCGAAGGGGAAGACGCCTTCGCGCGTGATCTGGGTGTGTTCGTGTCCCTTGCCCGCGAGTAAGACAATGTCTCCCGGCCGGGCTTCCGTCAGTGCGAGCGCAATGGCCTTGCGGCGGTCGGGGTCGATGACGAAGCGGGTTTTCGTTTCCCGCAATCCAACTACGGATTCCTCGATAATCACCAAGGGATCTTCGCTGCGCGGATTGTCCGAGGTGACGACCACAAAGTCGCTTCCCTCCCCGGCGGCGCGTCCCATCTTTGGCCGCTTGGTATGGTCGCGATCTCCACCGCAGCCGTAAACGGTAATCACCCGGCCATTGCCGCCCGAGGCAAAATCGCGTGCCAGGCGCGTCAGGTTCTTCAGCGCATCATCGGTGTGCGCATAGTCGACCACAACCGCAAAGGGCTGAGCTTCATCCACGCGCTCAAATCGTCCGGGAACGCGGCTCATTCCGGCGATGCCCTGCGCAATTTGCTCGGGACGGCAGCCGCGGGCATAGGCGGCAGCACAAGCCGCGAGCACGTTGTAAACATTCACCCGGCCAATCAGCGGCGAACGCAACTCGATGGGACCATCCGGCGTGGTGAGCGTGAAGTTGTTTCCATATGGGGTCGCCTCCAGATGCTCCGCATGGAAGTCGCCCTGCTCCAACCCATAGGTGAGCACCTGCGACCGGCGGCGCGAGAAGGCTACAAGTTTGCGCCCATACTCATCGTCAAGGTTCAAGATTGCGCAGCGTGGAGGCTCCGTGCCACAACCCTCGAACAGAATGCGCTTCGAGGCAAAGTATCCCTCCATGGTGCCGTGATAGTCGAGATGGTCCTGGGTCAGATTGCTAAAGATCGCAACGTCCACCGGAATACCGAAGACCCGTGACTGCTGGAGTGCGTGCGAGGAAACTTCCATTACCGCTTCGGTGGCTCCGCGAGCCAGCGCGCGAGCAAACATCTGATTGAGTTCCAGTGACTCGGGCGTGGTGTGAGGCGCGGTCAGAATCTCTCCCGGCAGGTGATACTCGACCGTACCCACCAGCGCGTTCTTGCGTCCGGCGGCCTGCAGAATTGCCTCGACGATAAACGCAGTAGTGGTCTTGCCGTTGGTTCCGGTGATGCCGGTAATCCGCAGACGTTCGGCGGGACGTTTGTAAAAATTTGCGCTCAGACGCGCCAGCGCCCGCCGTCCGTGCGGCACCCGAGCCCAGGCCACGCCATCGCGCGGAGTTTCCTCCGCCGAATCCGTAACCACCGCGACGGCTCCGCTCGCAATCGCGGCGTCGATGTAGCGATTGCCGTCCGTGCTTTCGCCACGCATGGCCACAAACACCCACGAGGGTTGGACGCGGCGCGAGTCATAGTCCAGCCCCTTCACTCCGCAATCGCCGCTCTGCGAAAGCACCTCTGCGCCGTCGAGAATTTCCAGAAAGTTCATCACAGTAATATGTCCGAAGCCTGCCCGGCAGGCGATCTAGAGCACTTCCAAAATTGGTGTGTCCGCCATTATCATCGCCGGGAAATACGCCCGGCTGCCTTACCGGAAACACCGTCCGCGATTTCGGTCTAACGCGCGAAACGAACTGCGATCTTCGAGCCCGGCGGCAGATAGGCACCCGGCGGAGGCTGCTGTTCGCGGGCCGTTCCGCTGCCTACAATCTGCAACTCAAATCCAGCTTTACGCGCCGACTCAATGGCTCCGCGCATGGAGAGGCCCAGCAATGATGGTACCGTGGAACCGCCCCCTACATCGAGTACCACGGTCCCGCCGCGGGAATCAATTCGCGCCGCCGCCGGGACTTGCAAACCCTGGGCCGTGGGCACGGATGCCGCCGCAGTCGCGGAGGCTGTCGGCGCCGTAGCCAAGGTCTCCAACTCCAGCAGTCCACCGGGAGCATGCGGTTGCTCATCCTCGGTATCGCCTTCCGGGGCGCGTGCCAGCAGCGCGCGGCGCGCCGGATTATTCTTCGGCTCCACGTCGTGCGGCACGCCATAGTAGGCCAGCACTTGTTCGGCAACCCGCTTGAACACCGGCGCGGAGACCTGCCCGCCCTGATGCAATCCATGCGGCGTATCCAGAATCACTGCAATCGTGATCGCAGGATTGTTGACCGGGGCGAAGCCCACAAAACTCGCAACGTAATCGGTCTTCGAATAGGCGTGTGTGCGCGGATCAACCTTCTCGGCCGTACCCGTCTTGCCTGCCGAGGTGTAACCATCCAGAATGGCGCGCCGCGCCGTGCCATCCATCACGACCTCCTCGGTGAGCCGGCGCATAATTGCGGCGGTGTAGGAGGAGATAACGCGCCGCTGCGCCTGGGGATGAAACTCAATGCGCTGGTAGCCCTCGTTGGGCGGAGTCACTCCGGCCACAATGCGCGGCAAGGAATAGATCCCATCGTTGGCGACCGACGACATCATCGAGACCACCTGCAGCGGCGTGACTCCAACCTCCTGCCCAATCGCCATGGAACCGATCGAGGATGCAGCCCACCGTTTGGGATTGCGCACCAGTCCGCGAGTCTCACCTGGCAGTTCGATATTCGTAAGCTGACCGAAGCCGTATGCCTGGATGTGCTGGTAGAAGCGATCCGGACCGAGGCGCAACGCCATCTTCACCGCGCCCACGTCACTGGACTCAGCGTAAGCCCTCTCCAAAGTGACGGTGCCGATGTGGTGCGAATCGCGAATGCGAATTCCGCCGACCATGATGTAGCCGGGATCGCAGTTGATGACCTCTTCCGGCCGGGCCAGCTTCTCTTCGAAAACCGAAGAATAGGTGACCGTCTTGAAAACCGAGCCCGGTTCGTAGACATCGCTGACCGCATGGTTCTTTAATTTTTCCGGTGTGATCTCGCGTGAGAGATTCGGATTGAACGAGGGCGAATTGGCCAGGGCAAGAATCTCGCCGGTACGCGGATTCTGCACTACTACGGTTCCGCTGAGTGCCTGTGTTTCCTGCATCGCCTGTTCCAATTCCTTCTCGGCGATGAATTGAATTTTTTCGTCGATGGTGAGGACCACATTGGCGCCCGGCTCAGGCGGATGCTCCAGGTGTCCGAACCATTTGCGGCGCGCATCCATCGTGATCACGACGCGGCCCGCCTCGCCGTTTAATTGGCTCTGGTAAGCGTGCTCGATCCCGGCCAGCCCAGTGTCTTCCATACCGACGTAGCCGAGCACCTGCGCGGCCAACGAACGCTTGGGGTAAAAACGCTTCAGTTCCTTCTGAAAATAAATTCCGTGAAGCCCAAGCAGCCGAATACGTTCCGCCGTATCGCCATCCACTTTGCGGGCGATCCAGGCAAAATTTCGCTGCGCCTGGATGCGCTCCAGCACACTGTCCGGGTCCTCGCCGATCACCTTGGCCAGAATCGTCGCAGTGTTCTTTTGATCGGAGATCTCGCTGGGCACGGCAAAGACCGAATCGACCTGCACGGTCATCGCCAATTCCTGGCCGTTGCGGTCATAGATGATGCCGCGCTGGGGGGAAATTTCCACGGTGCGCTGCTGCTGACGCCGCGCCCGCTGCACCCACTGGCCGTAGTGCAGCACCTGCAACACGGTCAGTCGCACGACGATGACCAGGCACCAGACCAGAAGAAATATGCCAAACTTAAGGAGGCGAGACTTCACGTTGATTGGAGCCTTGCCACCGTTTGCCATCGTTACACTCGCACCGCCGGGGAGCCTGGAAAATCCCCTGCGCAAGAACTGGAACCACCGGAACAACAGAGAAAACTCCAGGCGACTGGAGACGGGCGCTGAACGCACCGGATCACGGGAAGAAGGCCGGAAAACTGCACCTTTCCAAGGTAATACAGCGATGACGGCCCGTACAGGCAATGTTGTGCAAAACCTGCGCCAACAGCCGTCATTCGCCTGAACCCAGACACGGATTCGTACTTAGTTCGGAACTGAAATTACTGAAATATTGTTGGCGCGCGCCATCACCGGAGCGCCGCTATCAAAGGCGGAATTTTCGTCCATCCGCTGAACCTGTCCCACCGCGGGCAGCGCCATCCCTTGATCCTTCGCCAGACCACTGATCCGCTCCGGGTCCTTGAGCGTGGCTTCTTCCAGTTTCAGCGTGCGATTCACATCCGCCGCCTGGTCGCGCTTGGCACGCAGATCCTCGATGTTATAGCCGCACTCAATCGAGCTGCAGTGCTGGCACAGATAGACCAGCGACATCAGGAAAAAAACCACTACGGTCGCGGTGAATACGCGCATCTCGCGCTTGCGCACCGGATCGGCCGAGCGCACCAGGCGGGAGTTATCAATCGCCTTATGAAAGTAAATTTCCGGAGCCCCAGGCATGTACCGGCGCGGGGCGGCCGGAGCCGTGTTCTGCGGTGTTTCGCTCATCCTTTGCGGCCAGGCCGCTGCCCAGATCGCCATCTGCCCTCTCCCTGCTTTTCCAAAGTTCTCCACAGCATGCACAGGTTTTTCCACATGATGTTCAGAACTGTTTTAAAAAATCTATCTTTTGCGAACCCGCCCCCGGACTTCCATCCGGATCGCCGCCCGCAACTTTGCCGAACGTGCTCGCGTGTTTTCCGCGATCTCGTCGTCCGAGGCAATCACCGGCTTCTTGGTCAACGGCTCCCACACGCCATCGCGGGCTCCGTCCCGCATGGCATCCTTCACCATGCGGTCTTCCAGCGAGTGAAAACTGATGACCACCAGCCTTCCACTCGGCTTTACCACTTGAGGCGCGCCTTTCAGCAGTGCCCCTAAATCCTCCAGCTCGCGATTTACGTAAATCCGGATCGCCTGAAAAGTCAGGGTCGCAGGATGAATGCCTTTCCCTCTCGGTTGATTCATTGACCGGGCCGCGGCCGATACAACTTGTGCTAGATGAGCGGTCGATTTTATCGGCCGCGCCCGTACAATGGCTCTGGCTATTCTCCGTGACCTCCTTTCCTCACCGAATTCGTAAATCAGATCAGCGAGATTGCTCTCGTCGAACTGGTTTACCACTTGATCGGCGGAGAGCTCGGCATGCGGGTTCATGCGCATGTCCAGCGGACCTTCCGCCTGAAAACTGAATCCTCGGCTGGCATCGTCAAACTGCATCGAACTGACGCCAAGATCGGCGAGTACGCCGTCCGCGCTGCCGGGGGGCACGCGCTTCGCCATCTCGGCGTAGGACGCATGATGCAGCGTAATCTCGGGCCAATCCTGCTGACGCCCCTCCGGGGCTGTCAACCGTTGGCGTGCCATCTCCAGCGCGTTGGTGTCTTTGTCGAATGCGATCAACCTGCCCTCGGGGCCCAGCAAGGTTGCAATGGCCGAACTGTGTCCGCCCAACCCGAGAGTGGCATCGACGTAGGTGCCGCCGCGCTTAATATCCAGAAACTCGATTGCCTCGTGTAAAAGAACTGGGGCATGACTGAATCGCGTTCTGCCATGCGCGCCCGTCAGAGCGCTATCACCTTCGAACTCCCTACCACCGTCCACCTGCTAATTCCTCGGCCTGGTCATCTCATTGAGCTCCGCTTTAGTAAGCGGATTTTCCAGCACTGACTTGCGGAGCTCATCCTTGATCCGGAGGTCGATGTGGTTCTTCTTGCCAACGGCCGCCATCTCGCCCTTCGACCCCAACCCGAACTCTTCGCGTAGCCACTCGGCAATCGTCAACCGCCCCTGGGCATCCAGTTCCGCCCGCTGCCCGTAATAGCTGGTGACATCGGAGAACTTTTCCCGCACCTCATAAGTCGACTGGCTAAAAACTTGCTCCTCAAAGATTTCCCACTCTTTGAGAGGAAACAACTTGATTACCTTCCCGTCGAGACTTGTGATATAGAATTGGCCGTCATAGCCTTTTTTTTCGAGCTCATGTTTGAACTCGGCAGGCAGTTTAAGGCGGCTCTTCTCATCCAGTCGGGTTGGGCAGTTGCCGCGAAACATTTTGAAAGCCCTCTCGTGGGCTCAACCTAAGTACAAGGAGGTCTAAGGTCGTCCTAGAAGCTAGCTCAGAGCAAAAACTAGGCCACTACGGTCCCTTTTGCTCCACTACAATCCCCATCCTACCCTCAATCCCTTGTCTGTCAATGGAAAAAATTATTATTTGGGCATTTTTTCAGAAGTCTTTCCGTGTCTTCCTTATGGGCGAATTCCACGGGCACGGAAAAGGCCCTAGGCCCACTTAGATCGGGTACTAATGACCTGCTTTGAGACGGTTCAATGGCTCCCTCTGGCGCGGCCGAAGGTCTTCGCCTTCTTCTGTGATCCGGCAAATTTGCCGCGCATCATGCCGCCCGAGCTGCAAGTCCGGATCGAGTGGGCGGCCCTGGTGGCTCCCGTGGCGGCTGAGGTATTGCTTCTGGAGAGGAATAGAGCTGCCGGAGCGGGTTCGGAGTTTGTCGTTTCCTTCCGTCCGCTCCCTTTTCTACCTATAAGGATGAAGTGGCGTGCTCGGATCGAGGAATTTGAGCCGGGAAGCTGCTTCCGCGATACGCAAGTCTCCGGGCCGATGCGGCGATGGAGCCACCGGCATGAGTTCCAGGCTGAGAGCCGCAACGGTGCGGAAGGAACTTTGATCCGCGACCGGGTCGAGTTTGAGATTGGGTATGGCCGAGCAGGAAGGGCCGTGGAGCGCTACTTTGTGTTGCCCGCCTTGCAAAAGAGCTTTGCTCATCGGCAGAGCCAGGTGGAGCGTGCGCTCTTACCACCCGAAAATGCGCCGAGCTATCTTGCCGATTGATTTTCCAGCTCTTCCAGGGCCGCGGGCCGTTGCTCCTGAATGTCGCTGTAACCCTTGGGATCGAAGAGGCTGGTGTAATAATGATGAGCGCGCTCCCAGGCCTGATCGTCGGGCGGCGCCCCAAAGGTTTGCAGGTACAGGGGCGATCCTGGAAAGGGGTACATCGGCACCGGTTCGCTCACCCAAACCCCTTGGGCTTTCATCTGCTCCTGCCAGTGGCGAATCTCGTTGCGGTCATCGTGTTCGGTGAGGATCAGGTTGGCCTGCACCCAGGGGATGCGCTGCCGGGCGTAGATCAGCAGTTCGCTAATGCGGGCGGTGCTCAATCGGCAATTCTTGTTGAGTTCGTCGCGCCCCGCGTCGGTAATGGATTCAATGCCGCACTCGATGGAGATGGTGTGAGCACGCCCCAGCAAGTCGAGCTTTGCCTCGTCCCAGAGGTCGATGCGGGTCTGGAAGCCGATGCGGACCGGGCGCCGTGAGATCTCCTCCAGCAGGCGCAGCACGTTCTTGCCCACGCCAAAAATTTCGTCGATGAAATAGATGTAATCCACGCCCCGCGCCATCAGGCGGTCGATCTCCAGCAGCACCGCGTCTACGTCGCGCTCGCGAAATTTGTTGCGGAAGAGCTGTTTGTTGCAGAAGGTGCAATTCCATGGACAGCCGCGGGCAAACTCAACCTCGGCTCCGCGCCCGCTGCCCTGGTTGAACACATGATGCCGATGCCAGTGCTTCTCCACGTTGTAGTTGGCGTAGTCGAGGGCGGACAGCGATTTCATGTCCACCACGGCAACCCCAGGACTGTAGTGCTCACGTCCGCTGCGGTCGCGGAAGCAGAGGCCGTCGATCAGTTCCCAGGGCTCGGAGGCAAGGGCGGCGAGGGCATCCTCGCTCTCGCCTTTGATGACGAGACTGGCGCCGGTCTTGTGCATCGCGGCGCGCGGCGTGGCTGAGCCGTGCGGTCCGATCAGGACTTTGGCCGCCCGTCCGCCGATTCCGGCAAACCACTCGCGGGGAATGCGGAGTTCGGGCGGTGGACAGCGCCAGAACAGGTAGGATGGGGTTGAGGGAATCACCAGGTAATCCGGATCGAATTCAGCCACTCGCACCCGTGTCTCTGCGAGCGTGAGGCCGTCGGTCTGGGCATCGACCAGCAGTGCGGAATTGCCTTTAGCGTGAATCTTTTGCGCGGCAAATAGCAGTTCCAGCGGGGTGTGGGGATCGCGGCAGCCGAAGTACGTGGAGCCGGTGAAGTCCCAGTTCGGATTGACCAGCGCGTAGCGCGCCACTACGCCGTCCTCCGTACCGGAGTCAGTAATGCTGCCTCCAGGCGCTCGGCACGCGAAGGCACAAGGAGCTCGCGATTACTGCGATACCAGCGGTAGATTCCCTTCAGAATCCCATCCAGATTCACCCGCGGCTGCCATCCGGTGGCACGCGAGAACTTGTCGTGATTGGTGACGTAGACAAGTTGATCGCCGACGCGCTTCTCTCCAAGGTTATAGCCCGTGCGCGACCCGGTGAGCTCCTCCACGCGGTCCATCAGTTCCAGTAATGAGACGCTGTTCTCCTTGCCTCCGCCAATGTTGTAAATCTGTCCTGCGGTGTGTTCGCGATTCTCATAGGCGGCCTCGAAGGCGCACAGCAGGTCCTCCACATATAGAACGTCGCGCACCTGGCGGCCATCGCCGTAAATCTTGAGCGGCTTGCCTTCCAGCGCGGAGTAAAGGAAGTGCGCGACCCATCCCTGGTCTTCACTGCCGAACTGGCGTGGCCCGGCAATGCACGACATCCGGAAGACCACCGAGCGCAGACCGTAGATGCGCGCGTAATCGTGCACGTACTGGTCGGCTGCACCCTTGGAACAACCGTATGGGGAATGGAAATCCAGCGGCTGCGATTCGTCGGTTGCACCGCGCCCCACGGCCACATAGCGCATCCCCTCGGCGCGCACCTCGCCATCGCCGGAGTTGCCATAGACTTTGTTGGTTGAGGTGAACAGCAGGTAAGGACTTTGCTCATGCCGGCGGGCTGCTTCTAGAATGTTGAAGGTGCCGCCGAGGTTGACTTCGAAGTCCAGCCGGGGATCGACGAGTGAGGTGGTGACCGCGACTTGCGCTGCGAAGTTGTAGATTTCGGTTGCGTACTTTACCACCCGGCTGACCATCGCGGCGTCGCGCACGTCTCCCACCGTGATCTGCAATCGTCCGGTACGGCCTGCAATCTTTTGCAGGTACTCAAGATTGTGGCGTGCGCCCTGCCGCGAAAGATTGTCAAAGACATGCACCTTAGCTTCGGTGGTCTTCAGCAGCCGCTCGGTCCAATTAGAGCCGATGAATCCAGCTCCCCCGAAAACTACGATGGACCGAAACTGTGGCTTGATCGTCCCCATTTATTAGTCCTCTGTTCGTCCCGGCAGTCTCCGGAGCGGAGTCTCTTCCAGAATTGGCCTGTGGTAAGTAGATGCGCTCACGGGTATCCGCGTTGACTCGGAAGCGTATTTCGCGCGCGTTGAGGTGTGCGAAGTGGAATCGCTTATACTGAATGCAACCTTCCCGCGAGCTTCTTTAGCCCCATGGACGAAGCGCGTCGCATGCAGGAAAAATTCCATGTCCGCAGGTGCGGCAACCGCAATGGTGACAGTCGATGACGTGAGAAGAGCTTATGGGCGCATCCGCGAGTCGCTCTTCCTCTCGCCGTGTTCGCTTTCGGAAACCTTTTCGCAGCTCTCCGGCAACCAGGTCTCTCTCAAGTTGGAGAACCTGCAGATGACCGGCGCATATAAAGAGCGCGGCGCTCTCAATAAAATTCTGGAACTAACCACACAAGAGCGGGATCGCGGATTGATCGCGGCTTCGGCGGGCAACCATGCGCAGGCGGTCTCCTACCACGCCACCAAGCGCGGCATTGCGTCGCAAATCGTGATGCCGATGGCTACGCCGCTCACTAAGGTGATGGCTACCCGACGCTTCGGCGGAGAGGTTGTGCTGCACGGCGCCAACTACGACGAAGCCTGCGACGAAGCCAAGCGCCGCGCCACAGAATCCGGCCTCACTTTCATCCACGCCTTTGACGATGACGCGGTGATCGCTGGCCAGGGCACACTTGGTCTGGAACTGCTCGGCCAGGCCCCTGATGTCGACGTGGTGCTGGTTCCCATTGGTGGCGGAGGCCTGATCAGCGGCATGGCCTGTGCGCTCAAGGAGATCAATCCGCGCATTCAGGTGATCGGAGTGCAGACCTCGCGCCTGCCCTCGATGAAGGCCGCGATCGATGCCGGACATCTGGTTACGTTGCCGGTGGCATCGACTCTGGCCGACGGCATTGCCGTGCGCCGCGCCGGCGAACGCACCCTGCCCATGGTGCAAAAGTATGTGGACGAAATCGTCACCGTCGAAGAGGAAGAGATCGCCAGCGCCATCCTGCTGTTGCTGGAGCGCGAAAAGACCGTTGCGGAGGGTGCCGGAGCTGCCGCAGTCGCCGCCATTCTGCACCGTAAGGTCAATTGCGTCGGCAAACGCATCGTCGCCATCATCAGCGGCGGCAACATTGACGTCAGCATCCTCTCGCGCATCATCGAGCGCGGTCTGGCCAAGGACGGACGCCTCATCCGCCTCCGTATCCACCTGCCGGACTACCCCGGCGCTCTGCACACCCTGACCGGGGTCTTGGCGGAGCACCGCGCCAACATCGTGGAAACCTCGCATGACCGCAAGTTCGGGGTCGATCTCGGCTACACCGCGATCGATCTGACGATGGAAACGCGCGGGAACGAGCATATTGAGATTCTGTTGACCGCGCTGGCCGTGGCGGGCTACCAGTTCGAGCGCATCCAGTAAACTGCAGGTAAGCTTTCGCATCGCAAGCTTTTTCCGGCGTGCTCTCGCGGTAACGTTTAATCTATTTATCTATGGCTCTTGTCTGGCTGGTTGAATGCAAAGTTTGCGCGCAGCGCTTTCCTCTGCTGCCGCGTGAGGCCGTCTCCGGAAAAAGCACCGACGCCCTCGTGCGCCACGTTGCGGTGGGACGCTTCGAGTGTCCCCACTGTCACGAGTTTCAGGATTACTCATCCGACGACTTTATTCCCGGCGAAGGCCAGATCGTGCCTTCCCGCGAGACTGAATAGTACGAACCGTCCACCGCGCTGACCAGGCGACGAAGCGTAGCCCAAAGCTGCTTTTAGCGTTTGAGAACCGTGCACACCGAAGCGCAAATCGCTCCGCCGACGTTAAACGTCGCCGCCGCTTTCGGGTTCTTCATCTGCAAGCCTTCCGGCATGCGGCCCGTCAACTGCCAGAAGCACGAACCCAGCATGGCAACGCCGGTGGCACCGATGGGATGGCCCTTGGCAATCAGTCCGCCGGAGAGATTGATGCCGCACTCGCCATCCACGCGAGCCTTCCCGTCCACCCAGTACTTGGCGCCTTCGCCCACCTTCGCCTTGCCAATCACCTCGGCGCCGATCGCCCCCATGACCGTAAAGCAGTCGTGCACCTCCGCCACGTTCACATCCTGCGGCGTGAGTCCGGCCATCTCATAGGCGCGCCGCATCGCGCGGTTAGCTCCGGCGGGACGCAAAACGTCGCGGCCTTCCTTCAGCAGCGGGTCAGTAGCCTGGGCAAAGCCCGCAATCTCAACGGCATCCGCTTTGCTGACGCCCAACTTCGTCAATCCCTCTTCGGTCGCCAGAATCAGTGCCGCATAGCCATCGGTAATCTGCGAGCAGTCGTAGGTTTTCAGCGGCAGGCCATCGACGATGTAGCGATTCAAGCCCTCGATTCTGGTGGCGTCCTCCAGCGTGACCTTGGCTTTGTTCATCTGCGCCCATGGATTCTTGTTGCCGTTGGCGTACTCTTCCACGGCAATCGTCGCCAGATCGGCCTCGGTTACCTTGTGGCGCTTGATGTAACACTCCATGATCTCGGCAAACAGGTGGGGGAAGATGTAGGTTTTACCGGCACGCTCATCGGGATGCGAGTAGACTCCCAGAGCTTTGCCGACGAGTTTGCCATCCATCTTGCCCTCGGCGTCGCGCATTTTTTCATAGCCCATGGCAAAGCCGGTTTCACCCCATCCGGCCTGCAACTTAAGAATCGTGGAAAGTACGGCTTGACCGCCGGAAGCACAGGCGTTCTCCACACTCTCGATCGGCTTGCTGGCCAGCCCCGGAACCGCTGCGGCAAGTCCGGAGACCAATCCCTGTTCGTTGAGCGAAATGTTGCACGCGGCTCCCACCGTACCCACATCCAGCAGCGATGGATCTGCATGGATTTCCTGGCAGACACTCTCGATGGAGTTCTTCGCGATCTCCGGAACTGTCATTCCGAACAGTTTGCCGAACTTGGACTGGTAATAAGCAGCAATGTAGACGCGTTTCATTTTGATCTCCAAGGAACAGATGCACTCACTTAGTGGTGAGATTCTGATTGAGCAGCAAGGGATTCACGACGGCAAGGGATACTATTGCAATTGTGGGAAATCGGGAACGGAAGCGCAGAGCACCCGGAGAGCGCACGGCGACCCGATTCGTCACTGGTGCTCGTGAGCCGCGTCACAGCACCGTGTGTCCGACGGTTCTACCGTGAAGAGTGGAGAGAAAGGAACCGCAGCGCCGTGAAACTTTTCCAGGCTATCGCCGCCGTCGCCTTGATCCTGCTGGCAGGGATCATCGCCGCCAGCGTGCCTTGGCTGCGTACCCCGGCTGCGGTCGCCGTCTCCTATGTCTCTGTGGGCGTCTTCGTCGCGGGAATCTGCTACCGCTTTGTGCTCTGGGCAAAATCCTCCGTGCCCTTCTGTATTCCAGTCACCTGCGGACAACAGGCTTCTTCGCCGGGTCTAAGACACGATCGGCTGGACAATCCAAACACCTCGTCTGGTGCTGCGCTACGGGTGGCCATGGAGGTGTTGTGCTTCCGCTCACTGTGGCGCGAACATCGCCCGGAGACTCGGAACGGAGTGCTCGTTTACGCCAACGACCGCCGTCTCTGGCTGGTTTCCATCGCCTTTCATTACGCGCTGCTGGTCGTTATGCTGCGCCACTTGGCGCTGCTGTTCGCGCCGGTTCCTCATATGCTCACTGGGTTGGGCAGGATCGACGATTTTTCACTCTTCGGAGCGCGGCTCAGCTTCAGCGGACTGTTGTTGCTGGTCTCATTGGGCGCTTTGTTTTTCCGGCGGTTGTGGAATGCGCGGGTTCGTTTCATATCATTGTTTACCGACCACTTTGCCCTGCTCCTGCTCTTTGCCGTGGGCGTCAGCGGAGAACTGTTGCATTCCTCCGGCCAGAAGGACCTGGAAGCCATCAAGCACTTTGCGCATAGTCTTTCGGCCTTCCATCCGGCGATGCACGCGGTAATTCCTCCGCTGTTTCTGGTCCATCGCCTGCTCGTGGGCGCGCTGCTTATCTACTTCCCTTTCAGCAAGCTGATGCACATTGGCGGCATCGTCGCCAACCCCGTCTACAACCTGGCCAACAACAGCCGTGCGCGTATGCACGCCAACCCCTGGAATTACCCGGTTGCGTCGCGCAGCATTCCGACGGGGGAGCCGCCCATCGAGGCCGGAAGCAAATGTCCGAACCGCTGATCCAGATCGAGCCGTTGTCATCGCCCCGCGGTGGTTGCCAGGGCAAGAACATCAACTACCACGAGGGCACGTTTTGCCATCCCGCCTCGGCGGCGGACGTGCAACAGCTCGGCTTGCCCTACTCGCCGGCGACAGGCTCCCCTGAGTTTGACTGGGAGCTGCCTCCTGACTGGGAAGAGATTATTCTCCGGGGGATGAAGGAGCGGCTGGAGAAATACCGCTCGTTCCGGCTGTTCATGGACTCCTGCGTACGCTGCGGCGTCTGCATGGACAAGTGTCCCATCTACATCGGGAGCAGCAATCCCAAGAACACGCCGGTATTGCGCGGCGAATTAATGCGCGCAGTGTATCGCTACTACTTCGCTCCCGGAGGCAGACACTTTCCGGGGATCACGCGCGGCAAACCCCTCCGCAAAGAGACCCTGCGGCAGTGGTTCTATTACTTCTATCAATGCACCGAGTGCCGCCGCTGCGCGGTCTACTGCCCGGTAGGAATCGACACCGCCGAGATCACCATGATCGGTCGCGAACTGCTGGGCCTAGTCGGCATCCATGCCGGCAGCGTCATGAAACCGGCGGCGAACTCCTGGCGAACCGGAAACAGTCTGGGCAAGAACCCGGACGAGATCCGGCAGGCCCTTGATTCCGCGGCAGACGAGTTGGAGCAGATCACCGGGGTCCGCGTCGAGGTGCCCGTCGACCGGAAAGGCGCGGAGATCCTCTTCCTGACTCCTTCGGCTGACCTGTTTTGCAAGCCGCACCGGTATACCCTGCTCGGCTACCTGGCGCTCTTTCACCAGATCGGACTCGACTACACCTTCAGCACGATTGCAGCCGAGGGCAGCAACCCGGGGCTATACAGCTCCCATGAACTGGCACAGCGCCTAGGTGCGCCGATTTACGAAGAGGCGCGGCGGTTGGGCGTCCAATGGATTCTGGGCGGCGAGGGCGGCCACATGTGGCGCACGATTCACCAGTACCTGCTCACCATGAATGGCCCGGCGGGCTTTCTCCGGACACCCGAGTCCGCTCTGACCGGTACGCGATTTGAGCACGCCTCCGCCGCTGGCGCATTGCACATCTGCGAATTCAGCGCCGATCTGCTGCACCATGGCAAACTGCCGCTCGATGCTTCGCGCAACCACCGTTGGACCGTGACCTATCATGACTCCTGCCATCCGGCCCGCTCGATGGGGATGCTGGAGGAACCGCGCACCATCCTGCGCCACGCGGCCGAGCGTTTCGTCGAGATGCCGGTGAACACGATCCGCGAAAACACGCTCTGCTGCGGTGCGGGCGGAGGGCTCGACGCAGAGGAGAATTTCGAATACAGAATGCGTTGCGGATACCCGCGTGCGATGGCCGTCAAGACCGTCAAGGAAGAGAGCGGAGTCAACCTGCTGGCGTGCATCTGCGCAACCGACAAAGTTTCTTTGCCGGTGCTGCTCGACTACTGGGTGGGCGACGTAGCCGTCGCCGGAGTTCACGAACTACTCGGCAACGCGTTGGTTCTTCGGGGCGAAAAGCTGCGCACCACCGATCTTCGCGGCCAGCCGCTTCGATAGCGCTTCGCGCTTCCGGGCGGGTTACAGCCGTTGCGTGCCTGAGACCTTGGTGTCATAACCGCCAATGCCTTCCAATTCATGGCGGAAGGTGGCGCGCGCAAGAACGTCAAAGACGGCCTGTACCTGCGGGAGTTTCAGGTGCTTCTTGTGGACCACCAAATCGTAGCGTTTGCTCACCAGCGGAACCATGTCCAATCCAAAGACTCGCGCCGCCGCACTGGTGTTGACGCAGCAATCGGCCTTACCCATTTGCACCTGGCGGGCAGAAGGCAGATGGCCAAGCGCGATTTTGTTGTAGCCGCGCACTGCCTGGCTATCGATGCCGAGGCGCGACAAGGCGGCATCCAACAACAGCCGGCTTCCCGCACCTACTTCGCGGTTTGAAATGGATACGTCGGGGCGGACAAGATCTTCAATTCCGCGTATTCCCTTCGGATTGCCCGGGGCTACGACGATCCCTTCCTCCAGTTGCGCAAAGGAGATGACCGTGATCGCCTCCTTGCCGAATAGCTTTTTGATCTGGGGCAAATTGGACTCCCCTGTGGCCTCGTCCTGGATGTGCGTACCCGCAATGTGGATCACGCCCTTTTTCAGAAGTTCGAGCGCGCGCGAGCTGTTCTGAAAGGCAACCACCAGTTCCACCCCTTGCCCCAGGAGATGACGCGAGAGCAGAGAAGCACCGGGATCGCAGCCCGCCATCAGAACTCGATCGTCGAATCTCCAGTTCTTCTCCAGCACCTCCACTCGGCGCTTGGATGAAACGCGCTGGTTCTTTCCCGCTTCCACGATCACCGCATCGGTGTCTGGAAGACTCCACTGGCCCGGTTCCGGGGGAGTCGCGATCAACCGCCGGTCGACGCGGCAGAGCTGCACCGGTTGGCCGCTCCGCGGATTCCAATCCTCCGAAAGCAATTCGACTTCTTCGGTCCGCACACCTTCCGGTGACTCTTTTTCAAGACTGAAGAGTTCTTCCATCTTGACGCCGAGCACGTCTGCTAACCTGAGCGCAATCAATGCATTAGGCATGTAGCTGCCCGACTCAATGGCATAGATCGCCTGTCGGCTGCAGCCGATGGCGGCGGCCAACTGGGCTGCGGATGTGCCGCGCTTCGCGCGAATCTGAGCCAAATTGTTCTGCACTTTCATGCGAAAGCTGAGTCCCTTTTGCAACAGAGGTGGCGTAGGCCCTACAGGAAATGTAATAGCACGTTCATCTCAGGGATACAAGAAACCGACCTTGCCCTGAATCTACCGGAAATCGGTGCCAACTCCGGAATTTTGCTTTCAGAAAGCGATAGCGAGGGTGGAAAAGCAGGGCAAACTGTCTCGCATACGTTACGTCGTATTTTTCTGTTGTCGACACACAGCAAACCGTGTTACGTTGTGACTGCGCATATCTTGCCTTTCGGGTGCATTCGATGCTGCACCTTCCGTTCGGGCCATGTGGCCCGGGGGATGAGAGTCTCACTGGGAGTTTCTTAAAACTCCTGATTTGTCACGTCTGTATGCATATTTTCCTTTCTGAAACAAGTACGCCTGTCACCTAGAAGACTGCCTTGAATCACTCCGGTTAAGCTCCACTATCCCTAGAATGTGCTTGCCGAACTAGAGTCGGAAAGTCTTCCAGCCAACTCCATCCACCCGTGGATGAATATGAGCTTGGGACGGAGACTTGGATGATCCCTTTCGCATGATTCCTCAGCTCGTCTTCCCACCAATCTTTTTCTAAGGTGGGAAGACCTCTTGCCTAAGGGAAAAATGGTATTTTGTATCTCATAAAAGTTTCTGTCCGCGAACCTAGAGCAGCAGAATTGAGGAGCAACACATGGACAAGATTTTGCGCGTGAATATGTCGGATCTTAGCGTCAAGACCGAGGAAGTGCCTGCTGCATGGGCCGGTCTCGGTGGTCGCGCCCTAACGTCTACCGTTGTGGCAGCAGAGGTTCCTCCCACCTGCCACCCGCTTGGACCCTATAACAAGATGGTCTTTGCTCCTGGGCTTCTGTCCGGGACTGCCGCCTCGAACTCTGGACGCATGTCATTTGGCACCAAGAGCCCGCTGACCTTCGGTATCAAGGAAAGCAACGCCGGTGGAGTTTCTGCGCAGATGTTTGCCAAGATGGGCATTAAGGCGCTGATCATCGAAGGTTTGCCGAAAGATCCGGACAAGTGGTACAGCATCGCTATCAACAAAGACGGCGCCACCATCAGCGAGGAATCGGAGCTGATTGGCAAGGGCAACTTTGCCGTGGTCGAAGCCTTGCAGGCACGCCTAGGCAAGAAGATTGGCGTCATCACATTAGGCCCGGCTGGCGAAATGAAGATGTTGACCGCCAACATCTCCGTCAAGGATCCGGAAAGCCATCTCCGTAGCCATGGCCGCGGCGGCGTCGGCGCCGTGATGGGCTCCAAGAAGGTGAAGTTCATCTCGATCGACGACAAAGATGCTCCCGGCGTCCAGATTGCCGATCCCGAGAAGTTCAAGGCTGCCTCGAAGATCTTCTCCAAGACCCTCGTCGATCATCCAGTCAGCGGCCAGGGATTGCCGACCTACGGAACCAACGTTCTGGTCAACATCCTGAACGAAGCGGGCGGTCTGCCGACTCGCAACTTCACCTTCGGCCAGTATGAGTTCCATGACAAAGTCTCTGGCGAATTCATGCATGACAGAATCGTGGAGCGCGGTGGCAAGCCGAAGCACGGATGCCACGCTGGTTGCTTGATTCAGTGCTCGCAGATCTACAACGACAAGGACGGAAAGTATCTGACCTCCGGCTTTGAGTATGAGACGGTCTGGGCACTGGGCGCCAACGCCATGATTCAGGAACTGGACGATATCGCCGAAGCCGACAACATCATGGACGATCTCGGAATGGATTCCATCGAGACCTCCGTTATGTTTGGCGTAGCGATGGAAGCCGGCGTCCTTCCTTGGGGCGATGGCAAGGGCGTTGTCCGCTTGCTCAAAGAGGAAATCGGCAAGGGAACTCCGCTTGGCCGTATCCTTGGCGGCGGCACCGAACACGTCGGCATCACCTACGGCGTGACGCGCGTTCCGGTTGTCAAGCATCAGGCCATTCCTGCCTATGATCCCCGCTCGGTCAAGGGCATCGGCATCACCTATGCCACCAGCACCATGGGTGCCGATCACACCTCCGGTTACACGATCGCGACCAACATTCTGGGCGTTGGCGGCCACGTGGATCCGCTCAAGAAGGATGGCCAGGTTGATCTTTCCCGCAACCTGCAGATCGCTACTGCCGCCGTGGATTCCACCGGTATGTGCATCTTCATCGCCTTCCCGGCGTTGGACATCCCCGAATGTTTGCCGGCGCTCATCGATATGATCAATGCTCGTTTCGGCATTGCTCTGACCGGTGATGACGTCGTCAACCTTGGCAAGTATGTTCTGAAGACCGAACACAAGTTCAACCTTGATGCCGGGATGACGAACCTGGACGATCGTCTGCCTGAGTTCTTCGAGCAGCCGGTTCTACCGCACAACGCAGTTTGGGATTTCAGCGGCGAAGAGATCGACGCCTTCTGGAACTTCTAAACGAGCGGTAGCCAAAACGAAGTGTTAAAATTGCGCGGACACGAAAGTGTCCGCGCAATTTACGATAGGAGAGCTTTGTGCGGATCAAGGTAAAGTTGTTCGCGAATTTTCGGGATGGCCGGTTCTCGATAGAGGATCAGGAATATCCGCCCGGAACTCGCATTGCCGATATCGTAAAGAAACTTGGAATCGAGCCTGAAGAGATCGGCATTATCCTGCTTGAAAGTAAGCACGCGGAGCCGGAGCAGGAATTGACGGACGGCGCTAACCTGGCACTCTTCCCCCTCCTAGGTGGGGGGTAATGGTGAAAGAACTAGGCCAGTTTTTGACGGCAGAGGCGGCCGGAGAGCTTCTCTCCTGGTCCTCGCAAGTGAAAGCATCAAAACAGTTTGGAGTTTCAGTAGCACAGGTCGAAGAAGCCGCACTGACAGTCGGCATCCTGCCCGCCCGCTACCAGCGTAACCGCCAGACAATCTCTACGGAAAACCAGCTCGTGCTTTTCCGTAGCCGCGTCGCCGTGTTGGGCTGTGGTGGTCTGGGCGGGTATGTCGTGGAACAGTTGGCGCGCCTTGGAGTGGGTAATATCGTCGCCATCGATCCCGATGTATTTGAGGAACACAACCTGAATCGGCAGCTTTTCTCGTCGATTGCATGGTTAGGGAGGTCGAAGGCTCAATCTGCGTTCGAGCGCGTGTCGGAAATCAACCCCGCCGTCACCGTGACCGCAAGACAAATTGCCTATGCACCTGATAACGGCATCGAACTGCTTCAGGGAGCACAAGTCGTTGTCGATGCGCTCGACTCCATCCCCACCCGGATGGCATTGTGCCAGTCGTGTTTGGAGTTGCAGGTACCTCTGGTGCACGGAGCCATCGCGGGCTGGTATGGCCAGGTCACGACGCAGTTCCCGGGCGAGAACACCCTTCAGAAGATCTATGGGCCGCGCGCGCAGAGCAAAGGGGCGGAGAAAGAGCTTGGCAATCCATCCTTTACCCCTGCCGTGGTCGCAAGCATTGAGGTCGCCGAGGCTTGCAAGATTCTCCTGCAAAAGGGAGAAGTTCTACGGAACCGGGAGCTCATCATCAATCTGCTGGATATGAGCTTCCAAGAGATTGCATTTTAGAGCCGCGGCGGTGTCCAGCAGCCTTTTCAACGGTTTCGTAGGGTGCATCATCGACCGGCTCGGCCTGCTGTGAACTCGAATTCGTGCAAGCAAAAGGATGCTTATGAAGCGAATTACTGCCTCGTTACTGCTTTTAATTCTATCGGTTGCCCTCTGCTCAGTCTCGTCAGCCCAGGACCGGCTGAAGATGTCCACCACCACCTCCACCGAGAATTCAGGCCTCCTGAAGGTTCTGCTTCCAGCCTTCGAAAAGCGTTGCAATTGCCGGGTTGAGGTCATTGCGGTAGGCACCGGCAAGGCGGTCAAAATCGCGGAAGCCGGCGATGTGGATGTCGTCTTTGTCCACGCGCGCAAGCTGGAAGATAAATTTGTTGCCGACGGCTTCGGCGTTAATCGCCGCGATGTCATGTACAACGACTTTGTGATCCTTGGTCCGGCGAACGACCCAGCCGGTGTGAGGGGTGCGAAGAGCTCTGCCGACGCCTTCCGAAGGATCGCGGAACATCACGCCACCTTCATTTCGCGCGGCGATGGATCTGGCACCGACGTGAAAGAAAAAGAGATATGGGCAGCGGCTGGCATTCAACCCGCCGGAAGTTGGTATCGCTCGGCTGGGCAAGGAATGGGTGAGGTCATTATGATGGCGACCGAGCTGCGCGGCTACACCCTGGCGGACCGTGGAACCTACAATGCCTTCCGCCATGGCAAGACCGACTTGGCGATTGTCTTCGAAAAAGAGAAGGGTCTATTCAATCCTTATGGCGTGATCGCGGTGAATCCCAAGAGATTCCCAGGCGTGAAGTACAATCTTGCGATGAAATTTATCGATTTTGTCACCGGCCCGGAAGGCCAAAAGATCATCGCAGATTACAAAGTGGACGGCGATCCGATTTTTTTCACTTACAAATAAACCATCGCAAACTCGATCGAGAACGGGCTGAGTGAATTCTTTCGGAGAAATACTGCGGACAGCGTTTTCGCTGATCCTTTCTGGAGACCGCGATGTCTTTGAGGCGGTCTGGACTTCCATCAGCGTCGCCAGCTGCTCAACCATCTTTGCGACTCTGATGGGCGTTCCCATTGGGCTGCTGGTCGGGCTCAGCCAATTTTCCCTGAAGCGTGTCGCCATCACTCTGTTGAACACTTTGACGGCGGTTCCCACCGTGGTGATCGGTCTTGTCATCTATGGGTTCATCAGCAGGCAGGGACCGTTCGGCGGCATGGAACTGCTGTTCACGACCAAGGCAATCATCATTGGAGAGACGGTCCTGGCGGTTCCCATCGTGATCGGCTACACGCTGAGCGCTGTAAAAGGAGCCGATGTGCGAGTCATTCCGACGGCATTGACCTTGGGCGCGAGCCGGGTGCAAGGGCTGGTGCAACTCACTCGCGAAGTTCGCTTCGGGATCATGGCCGCGGTGATCGCCGGCTTCAGCCGCGTTATCTCCGAGGTCGGAGTTGCCATGATGCTGGGCGGAAACGTCAGGGGATTCACCCGGACCATGACGACCGCGATTGCGCTCGAAACCAGCAAAGGAGAATTCGCCTTTGGAATCGCGCTCGGCATCATTTTGATGGCGGTAGCGCTGGTGATCAACTTCGCTTTGAATCTGGTACAAAAGAGCTGATCTGACAATGACTCCCCGCTATCGACTGACCGGCGTCACCAAGTACTACGGTGATAAGATCGCGCTCGAACTAGAGAGCCTGACGATCCTTCCAGGGCGCATCTACGTCCTTACCGGAGACAATGGATCAGGGAAGAGCACCCTGTTAAGCATCCTGGCGTTTCTCTCCAGACCTGAACGGGGAGAGATCGAGTTTGACGGGAAATTGGTCGAATGGAAAAATGCGGAGCTGCAGCTCTTGCGCCGACAGGTGACCCTCCTGCACCAGTCCCCCTATCTGTTTACCGGCACGGTATTCGGAAACGTCGCCTATGGATTGAAGCTCAGAGGCCAGAAGGACGAGGCGCTGAAACAGCGCGTTGCGGAGGCACTAGCTTTGGTCCGCCTTGCGGGATTTGAAACGAGGAATGTCCGGCAGCTCTCCGGCGGCGAGGCCCGCCGGGTTGCACTGGCGCGCGCCTTGGCCTTGCAGCCCGTAGTTCTCCTATTCGACGAACCTTTGGCAAACCTCGACCAGATCAGTGCCGAGGTGGTGGACGAAATTATCACTACCCTTCCCAGCCAGGGCACGACGGTGGTTGTAGCAACCCATGATCCACAACAAGCCGGGCGATTGGGTGGCGACACCATTCGGCTTGCAGATAATAAGCTGGACCGGTTACCCACCGGGCATTGCATGGAATAATCCCGCGGAAGTCAGGTAAGTCATGCCAACCTTTGCCGAAGCACGCACTTTGATTCTGAAAAACGTATCCGTTTTAGGTGCTGAAACTGTCGCGATCCTGGACGCTCTGGATCGGGTAATTGCCGAAGATGTGCTCGCACCGCAGAACATGCCGTCCTACGATAGCTCAGCCATGGACGGCTACGCGGTGCGCGAAAGCGATTGCCGGGAACCGACCCGGCTGCGGCTCACCGGCTATGTCCCTGCCGGCGGAGAGGCCGCCACGCCGGTCGAGCCGGGATGTGCAATCAAGATCATGACCGGCGCACCGATCCCCGCCCTCTGTGATGCCATCGTACCCTTTGAGGAGACCGCGGAGGCCGACGGTTACGTGCTCATCAAGGCAAAGGTCAAGCCTCACCAGCATATGCGTTTCACCGGAGAGGACGTGAAGGCCGGGGAGGTCGTCATCCCCTCCGGAGCCATCATCCGACCTCCCGAAATCAGCATGCTAGCGACCTGTAACCGGAGTTCCATCCGCGCCTATCGCAGGCCAAAAGTGGCGATCCTATCGACCGGAGATGAACTGGTCGAACTCGGTGGCGCATTTGCTGCCGGTAAGGTGATCAACAGCAATGCCTACTCACTGGCGGCTTCCATTCAAGAAATCGGCGCCATCCCGGTGTTTCTCGGAATCGCCCGCGACAATCGCGAAAGTCACCGCGAAAAGATAGCGGAAGGACTTCGCGCCGATGCCCTCATCACCTCTGCGGGTGTATCGACTGGGGACCGGGATCTGGTTCGCGAGGTACTCTCCGAACTCGGGGCCGCGGAGGTCTTCTGGAAGGTGGACGTGAAACCCGGCGGCCCCATGGCGTTTCGCCTCAAGGACGGTAAGCCGGTGTTCTGCCTGCCGGGAAATCCCGTGGCGACCATGATTACCTTCGAGGAATTCGTTCGCCCGGCGCTACTAAAGATGCTGGGGCGCAAGCGCGTCTTCAGGAAGTTCGTTTCGGCTGTCTTTCAAGGTGAGATTCGCAACCGGCCGGGAAAGATTAAGTTTGTGCGAGTCCACCTCGAACACCGCGAGGGTAAGATTTTTGCCTATAGCGCGGGCGACCAGAACACGGGAATGTTAAAGGCGATGTTGAATGCCGACGGCCTTGCCATGATTCCGGCAGACCGGTCCCTGCTATCCCCCGGAGATCCGGTTGATGTCCACGTACTCTCCAGCGAGTTGGAGATGCAGGAATCCTGAAGCTCCGATCAGAGCGACGAGCGCGGCATTGCCCCACGTTGCCGCGCTCGCCTGCCTAACCCTAAAAGTCGAAGCGCACGGATGCCAGGACTAGGCGCGGCTCTCCCAAGTGCCCGAGATAGCTGCCACTGCTCAGTCCCACGAGACTGCCCGGGTTTATGGTCGACCAGTAGTGCACATCCGTGACGTTGTCTACCCAGACCCGAAAGTTAGTCACTTTCCCATCGATCTTGGTGACGTAGCGGATACCGACATCAAAGGTGTTGAACTGGGGCGCGTAGGTGCTGTTGACGTCGTCGATCGGGCGGCGTCCGAAGTGCAGCCAGTCGAAGTTGAAGAACGCGCCAGTCCACACCGGCAGGTGATACTCGGCAAGAATGTTGGAGTGGTAATTGGGAATCCCCACAAATGTTTTGTTGTTGGTCAATGGATTTCCGGTGTCGGTGAGCTTCGGGTCCAGCACGGTGATGCCGGCCACCACCATCAGGCTATCGAGGACCCGCCCCGAGAGCATACCTTCGGCGCCGTAGTTAAGCTGATTGCCGGTAATCTCGCTGATCGCGCAGGTGGTAAACGTGGCCGGAAGGGGGCCGCAGACGCTGTTGGGAACTACCACGGGAACCCCTATATATGGCCGCTTGATGCGGAACAGAGCGGCCGAGAAATTGACCCTGGGCGACACCAACTTGTAGCCAATTTCTCCCTCAATGTCGCGATACGGCGCCAGAGCCTTGCCGGAGTTAATCACAAAAGTCGGCGCAGAGTTTTGCACAGGCGTATCGGGTGCCTGAAGGCTGTCGGCAAAGGTCCCGTAGATCGTCATGTTCTCGCGAGGTTTGAAGAGGATACTGGCGCTGGAACTGACACCTTGCGACTCGAAATTAGCGGCGCTCGGGCTAAAGTTACGTACCGAACAACCCAGCGACGGGGTGCAGACCGGCGTAAGCGAGTAATTGTTCGTCCAGGTCCAGTCCTGGCTGGCAGCACCTCTCACCAGCCAGCGCCGGGAGAGCGTAATGGTATCGTCCAGGCTGAATCCCTGCTGATGAAGGATGCTGTTCGTATAGATGCCATTCGACGCGTTGGTCTTGGTCTGCGAGGGAATACCCACCGCGGGCGGCACCGCAATCAGCGGATTCGCGATGCTGGCGGAGGGGAATTTCCCGGTGCTGCCGGGGCCAGTGTTGGTGCAAGAAGCATCCTGCCCCGCGGGGCACAGGACGGTTAGGGCGAGTGGGGTGGTCGCCAACACGCTAGCCGAGCTTGGAGCAATGGCATTCCATGTCGCGAACCGGTAGCCGGTGCTTCCGATCACTACGTTGTGGCTCAGGCGCCAGGTCTTAAACTTGCCAGTCAGGAATCCAAGGTCACTTTTAACCTGGAAGCGCGGCGACAAGGTATTCTGGAAGACGTTTTCGAGATACTGCTTGTAGAATCCTGGACGGGCGAGGTATCCCGCCTGACTTCCATTGGCGCTGGTGTTCGTCAGTACGTTGACCGGCGTGTTGATATTACGATTGGCAATCTGGTTCAGCACGGAGAGCGTAAGCTGCCAATTCGAACCAAAATCTTGCTTCACCCGAACCTCGCCGATCTCATTGTTCATATCCACGCCAGCAAAGGACTGCCCATAACCTTGGCGAGTCGGATCGGGCGCATTCGCCGGGATGATGGTGTACGCGGACTTCGACGTGGGTAGCACCGGGGTATAGACAAACCAGCCAGGGTCTCCATGCTGGAACAATTCGTAGTAGCTGAAGTTGCCTTCAATGGTGGTATGGGCGAAGGGGCGGACATCGAGCGCCATCGCCGCCAACTGGCGGCGCAGTTGGCTATCCGCGACATAGCTTCTGCCGTCGGCCAACACCAGATTCGTGCGATAGCCAAACATGCGCTTCTCCCCCACGTTCGGACCGAAGCGGCCACCCAGGTCGCCGTGAATCGTACCTACGGCTTTGCTCTCATAGTCCACTTCGAGTTCGCGAAACGGTTCGTCGGTAGGCCGCTTGGTTACAAAGTTGAATATCCCCGATGGCTGGGTGGGACCATACAACTCACCGCCCAAGCCGGTGAAAACCTCGAGTTGCTCGTATTCCTCAAGCGCCGACGGCGTAGTGACGGCAAATCCCATCCCGTCCTTGCGGTCGTTCTGCATATTGGTTCCCTGCATGCCGCGGCTTTCCGGACGCAGGATCTCCGGCCCCTGCTGCTCGCGGAACCAAATCGTGGGCAGGTACTTGGCAAGCTCTTTGAAATCCCTCGACTGGGTGTCATCAATCAATTGACGAGGAACCACGTAGACCGCGTACGGAAGGTTCACGATCGGTAGCGTTCCCAGCGGCCCGCCCGGCTTCACGTTATCCACCCGATAGGCGTTCTCTGAGCCCGCCGAGACATTCACCGTCTCCGTGGCCATGCCCAGAGTCAGCGCAAAATCGGATTTCACGGTCTGGCCCGCCGCCACCTGAAGCGCAGAGCCTACGCTCGGCTTAAAGCCCTTGGCGTCGACCTCGACCACATAGCTTCCCGGCTGCAGTCCTGAAAAAACATAAGTTCCCTGGTTATCGGTGACGCCCGTAACCTTTTCCTGAGTTTGCGTATTGGTCAAAACCACCGGAGCGCCGGCAAGAACCGCTTGATTGGGATCTCTCACTGTGCCCGTGATCTGACCGGTGCCTGCGGGGGTCTGCGCAAATGAGGAAAACGTCCATAGCAGCATTCCGAGGACAAGGGCCGGGGAACCGAACAGCCTGCACAGCAGGCGATTTTGTTTGGAAGTTGGCAGCGTGGGAACGGTAGAAATCGGCGTGATTGCGGCAGCGCGCCAAGCATTGAACATGGGGGTCGATCCTCCGATACGTGAAGAGAAGCAAGTAACGCTTACGAGACATGTTTAGCTCGCTTCTAAGACGACGCAAATTCGAGCCCGGGTTTTCCCGAACGCGCCCAAAAAAAAGGGAGTAAGGCGGGACTGATACTATCCGTCGAGACCGGCGGTCGCCGCTTTAAGGAAGGAAGGTTGCTCTGCGAAGTGAAGTGAAACGCGAATGTCTTTATCGCCGCCAGACAACTCGCCGAATTTGTAAGGCTTACGAGGGTACGCGAGGAAGCGGTCCGGACTCCTGGTCTTTTTGCGCCTGTCCGGAGAAATTGTCCACCCGGCGGCGTTCCCTGAACTCTGCGACCGCAAAACGAACGAAGTCCGCCATCTTGTTCATAAAGATTTCGCGGTCAAATTGCAGCGAATGTTCGCGAATCGCCCCCGGATAAAACCCGTCCTCCATCGACTCAAAGCGCAAAATCGCCTCCACCAGCGCGGCGGATGATTGCTCGGTGAAGAATATTCCCGTGGGGTTTTCCATCCCCGCCTCGTCCGGCAAAACACCCCGCACCGTTTCCAGCGCCCCGCCGGAGGCATACGCAATCACCGGACGTCCGAAGCTTTGCGCTTCGACCGGAACGATTCCGAAATCCTCTTCTCCCGGAAACAGCAGCGCCCGGCAACCTGCCAGGTTTTCGCGCAGTTCGCCGTCGCTCACCGCGCCCAGAAACTCCACGGTCGGCCCGGCCATTCGACGCAGGGCTTTATCCTGCGGCCCGCCCCCGATCACCCTCAGTTGCCGGTCCAGCTTCGTGCAAGCGCCCACCGCCAGGTCAAAGCGCTTGTAGTCAACCATGCGCCCGATCGCAAGGTAGTACTCACCGGGCTTGCCGCTGACCATCGCCGTAGCCGCATCCACCGGGGGATGAATTACCGTACTCTCGCGCCGGTAGTATTTCCGGATACGTGACGCAATGAAGTGTGAATTGGCCACGAAATAATCAACCCGCCCCGCGCTCGCATAATCCCACAGCCGCATGTAATGCGCGGCCAGCGAGAAAATCGGTCCAACCAGTCGCCCCATGCCGCGCCTGTATTCGGGATACATGTCCCAGATGTATCGCATGGGCGAATGGCAATAACATATGTGGCAGCACTTTGATGATGTAATCACTCCCTTGGCGGGCCCAGACTCCGAGCTGATCACTAGGTCGTACCCACTGAGATCAAACTGCTCCAGAGCCAAAGGCTGAAGGAAGAGAAAATGACGATGAAATCTGGTCGCGCCAGGGACCCGCTGCAGAAACGAAGTCTGCAACTTCCTTTTCTGCAAAATCGGCGCCAGGGTTGTCCGGTCGGCGACCAGCGAAAAAAGGTCGGCCTGGGGAAACAATTCCGCCAGAGCCTCCACGACTCGCTCGCCTCCGGCGCGCCCCACAAACCAGTAATGAACGATGGCGACGCGAAGCTTCGACAGTTGCGGATCCGCCAGACCTGAAGTTTGCATCAACCAGCCACTTCCCTCGGCATCCATCATAGCAAGCGCCCAACCAAACCGGGCGACGCAACGGGCGCGAACCCCGCGGCAGCCTCGCCATTCGTTCCCGGGTCACAAGGCGAAGCTCTGGTGTAGACTCTCATATCATCGTATGGTTTGGTATACGGAATCACGAGAAATCCATGATTGATCGCGAGCTGAACTACGGGAGAGATGTTGTAAGCGGCCTTCTTCATCTGGCTAAGCCGTACTCTTCCGTCCTTGATATCGGCGCCGGCAGCGGAATCGATCTGCTTGCCGCGAGAACCATCGAGCCACGCGCCGCCCTGCACGCGGTTGAGTGTTATGCTCCCAACGTCGAGCGTCTGCGAGCGGCTGGGATTTGCACCTATGCCATAAATATTGAACGGGAAGACATCCCGCTTTCGGCAGAAAGTGTCGACGTCGTTATTTCTAATCAGACCTTCGAACACTTGAAGGAAGTCTTTTGGGTCCTTCACGAGGCAAGCCGGGTGCTGAGAGTGGGAGGACATCTCCTGGTAGGGATACCCAATCTGGCCTCACTCCACAACCGGCTTTTGCTAGCCGCCGGTCGCCAGCCAACGTCGATCAAGAACAACTCGGCGCACGTCCGCGGATATACCCGCAATGATTTTGTGAACCTGCTCGGGTGCTTCCCCAACGGCTATCGGCTTCAGGCGTGGAGGGGGAGCAACTTCTATCCTCTGCCGCGGACGCTGGCTCGGCCGGCCGCCAGGATGTTTCCCTCGATGGCCTGGGCCGTGTTCATGCTCTTCAGCAAAACTCGCGCCTATAGTCGTGAATTCGTGGACTATCCGCAGGTGGCGCAGCTTGAGACCAACTTTTTCCTGGGCGCTCAGACGTAGCTTTCGCTTGGATCCTTTCCCTCCGAAGGACATAAGGATTCAGTTTGTCGAGCATTCCCTCCTATATTATGTAGAGGGCCGTCCCGGAGCCGCCGACGCAGGTACCGGACGTGAAAACCGGGCGCGATGACATTGCAGCTTTGGAACCGCGGAAGGTTACTTCTGTTTCATCCGAGAACAAATGTCGCATAGGCTAAAGATCCTGCAAGGCTCAGCCTCCAACATCATGAGAGTTGCACTCTCGATGCTTGTGGCGCTGGTGCTTCCGCCTTTGCTTGTGCATCGGATGTCGCCTGCCGAATACGGGGCATGGGTGCTGATCCTGCAATGCAGCGCCTACGTAAGCCTGCTGGATCTCAGTTTGCAAACCGCCATCGGCAAGTTCGTGGCAGAGTACGACGCGGTTGGCGATCGCACCGCCAGTAGCCGGATCCTCAGCAGTTCCTTTGCAATCCTCTGCGTCAGCGCGCTCTTTGGGGCCGCGGTAATCTGCATTATCAGTTGGCGGGTGCCACAAATTTTTCACCAGGTACCGGCTTCTCTCACTGGCGATTTGCGGCTTGGCATTTTGGTCGTCGGGACGTCGGCCGTATTGGCTCTGCCTTTTACCGCCTTCCTGGCTACCTTCATTGGCCTGCAAAAATATTGGTTTCCCACGGCTCTGGCCATGACCAGCAAAATCCTCACCTCTGCCACGCTGGTGGCAATCCTCTTGATGCACGGCAAAATCGTCCAACTGGCGTGGGCGATGGCCGCTTTCAATGTAGCTACCGCGGCAGGACAATTCTTCGGATGGAGTAAATACACCCGGGACCGCGTCAATTTTTCGTTCCGTTTGATCGATCGCTTAGCCGCCTTGCGTTTGGCGAAGTATAGCGGGATGCTGTCAGTTTGGACCGTGGCAAGTCTCTTTGTCAGCGGTCTGGATATGATCATTGTCGGCCACTACGACTACAAAAACACTGGATACTATGCGATCGCCACCGCGGCCACGAGTTTCATGCTTCTGGTGATCAATAGCCTTTTCAGCCCGCTGCTGCCGGCGATCTCCGCTTTGCAATCCGGGAGCACGCCCGACAGAATCGGGGAGATGACCATCAAGGTGACCAGATATTGCGTACTGCTTATCTGCCTGATCGGGCTGCCGTTGGTCTTTGGATCATATCCACTGCTGAAACTCTGGGTGGGGCATGACTACGCAATCCGCAGCGCACTCTTTCTGCAAGTTCTCGTGCTCGGCAACGTCATCCGAATGTGGGGGTATCCATATTCACTCATCGTGGTTGCAACCGGAAAACAACACCTGGCGACGATCGCAGCGATTGCCGAAGCCGCAGTCAACGTCACGGTCAGCATTTACCTGGTTCAGAGAATCGGAGCGGTCGGCGTTGCCATCGGAACCTTGGTGGGTGCTTTTATCAGCGTAGGATTGCATATCGCGCTCAGCATGAAACTCACCCGCGCGACCATTACGATGTCGCGTCGCGCCTTCGTGTTCCAGGGCCTTTTGCGACCGCTGTTGTGCGTGATTCCAGCCGTGATGCTTCTCCCTTTCTGGAGAAAATCCGTGATGCTTCCAGTAGACCCCTCATTAATGGGAGTCTGGGCTTTGGCCACCTTGGCCATCGCTTGGCTCGTCGGGCTGACAGCGACAGAGAAACTCGAATTTAAACAAATTTTCTTCCGATTGATATACTTACACCAAGCTTGAGAGTAGCCGGACAAACGTTAAGCGAGGATTCACAGTGCAAAGCGAAATCGGATATTGGAAATCGCTCTTCAGCGGCACATTTAAGCCACGAGTTCCCGTTCGTCCTTATGTGCCGCAACGCCGTCAGATGCCGTCGAGATTTGTGCCGGTGACCTCGGCATGGAAAGGCATCGAAAGTGTGCTTGCTGACCTGATTGCAAAATTCGGCATCGGCAGCGGGCGCTGCCTGGAATTCGGGGTTGAGCAAGGCTACTCGACCGCTGCCCTCTCGTCCTTCTTCGATAGCGTTACGGGAGTGGATACTTTTGTCGGCGATATCCACACCGTCGATCATCGGGATATTTACGAGGAGACAACAAGCCGCCTTTCCGCTTTTGAAAACATCCAGTTGGTTCGAAGCGACTACCGCGACTGGATTGCAAAAGACAATAGCTTCTATGACCTGATCCACGTCGACATCGTGCACACCTACGCCGATACGTTTGCCTGCGGATTGTGGAGCGCAAACCACTCTAAGTGTGTAATTTTCCATGACACGATGAGCTTCCCGACGGTGAAAAGGGCGGTAATCGACATCGCCCGCGACGCCCATAAGAACTTTTACAATTTTAAAGAATGCAATGGCCTGGGGATCCTGGTTTGATCCTGATTACTAGCTTGACTCGCGCTCTGACATTCGCCGCATGAAACCATCGTCATCTCTTGAACTCAGCGTCTGCGCCGTAATCGTGACCTATCACCCAAACGTCGGCATGCTGGAAAACATGGCCAAGGTACTCGTCCAGGTGCAGGATTTAGTGGTCGTCGATAACGGCTCGACCGCCGAGGAACTCGCGCCCTTGCGCGAGACAAGCAAGAACTGCGGCTTCCACCTGATCGAAAATGGACAGAATCTCGGTATCGCGGAGGCCCTGAATCAAGGAGTTCTCTGGGCCAAAAGCAAAGGCTATCCCTGGGTGATTCTCTTCGACCAGGACAGCAAGATTACCGAAGGCTTTGTTTGCCAGATGCTTGCCGCCTGGGAATCCCATCCTCATCGGGAACGTGTCGGCTCGATTCATCCCAGGTATGTGGATCCAGAAACGGGCATCGAGGTTGTGGTGCGGCGCACCAGCGACGGCGGCCCATTAAACCCCATGACCTCGGGAGCACTGATGCCGGCATGGATATTTGATAGGATCGGATGGTTCGCATCGGAATACTTCATCGATTTCGTAGACTGGGAGTACTGTTTTCGCATCCGGGCTGCGGGCTATCTTGTAGCAGACTCAAGGCAAGCTACACTGCTACATGCTCCAGGCAATCCTTCAAGGACAACGATCCTGGGTCACACTTTTCATTCCAGTAATCATAGCGCCATGAGACGCTATTACATTTCGCGTAATTGCATTGTCTTTTATTCAAAATATTTTCGATCATTTCCTCGCTGGGTTTTGAGTGGCGCTTATGGTCAGTTGAAAGACACGATAGTGTGCTTTATCGTCGAGCATGACCGCGCACATAAGTTCCGCAACTTCCTGCTGGGAACCTGGGATGGCCTGACCGGAAGAATGGGAAAAAGAAAAGGAATATGAAAGATCACGCGGATGCAGCGCGTCCATGTACGTTTACCCACAAATCGCGCAGCTTGAAACAAACTTCTTGGGGGCGATTTCTCTTGGGCGACTAGTGCGCTTCGGCCTCAAGCGGTTGCACTGAAGTACCATCCTCATGTCGGATTTTCCCAAGTGCCACCAGAAATGAGAACAGAAAGAAAAGAAAGTTTATGGGAAATATCGTAGGAAACGGCAAATTGAGCGAGCCAATTACGAAATAAGATCCGAAAAGAAAAAATCCTAAATAGATAGGCCGAGCTTCGCCGCCAGCTCTCGAGAGGCCGCTTCCCAAGGACATGATCAGTTTTGCTATGAGGCCAAGGAACACGAGAATCCATGGAACACCAAAATTAATTGGCGCGCCTGCCCACCATGATTCGTAAGGGTCGTACGTCGCACCACCGAGTAATACCCAGCTGTCCCAGTTGGAAATCAACGGCCCCCATGACATGGAATGCCCCTCGATGCTCCCCTGCTTTGTCTCCAGCATGTCCACAAAGGACCTTACAGTCGACGGCGGAACCTTCTGAGCAAGAAACAGGATCAACCAACTGAATGCGCCAATGGCCAATAACACCGATACGGGCCGCTTTGAGACACCAGTCAACACCCACAATAAGAAGATCGCTGTAAAGAAACCGATTGCAGTCCACGATTGCGTTAGAAGTAGCGAAATCACAATGCTGCCTACGATAAAAAAACGAGTCCGTCCCTTAAATCTTCCATAAGACCAGCCCATTAACAAGAACAAGATAGCCCCGAATCCGTTTGGATCATCCAGAAATCCGCCAAATCGGATCAAAAACGTCTCCCCGAAGGCCAGTGCGGGCAATCTACCAAAAACAACGAAGAGAACAACTTCAATCAGTGTGCTGCCCAGGGCATAAATGAGCAGATACCGAAGATATCGATCGATCGCTGAAATTCTTACAGCATCGGTCCCCCAAGCCAATAGGAAAGCGAACAACATCCAAAAGGACGCCTCAAGGTACTTCGAATTATTGTCACCAAGAATCTTAACCAGAGAATAACTAGAAAGAAATAGTACACCCAGCGTGACTAGCCACTGTCTTTGAGGACAGGCATTGCGAAGACATCGACTTGCAGCGATCACGAACAACGGAACTGCGAGCAGAAACTTACCCGCTTGCAGCGCGACCGGCGTATCCGAGTAAGTCGGACTAGTTCCACTCGAATTGATTTGCAGAGGATACCGGTAGGACAGGTACACGGTGCAAAAAAACAGGCTCAACCAGAACACGCGGTTCCCTTTGCCCTGCTGCGTTTCCTTCATCGTGGAACTGCTCCAAAGTGTGGTGATCTCCCCATGATGCCTCGCACAAATCTGGTGAGACCATCAAATCGCTTTTCTCCCAGCAAGTATCCAGTCAAGAAATACATATGGAACATTTTGTATTTGGAAAATCCCATTTTCCAGAAAGCTCTGTAGAGCTTCCAGTACTCTCGAATCGGGAGGCGTAGCTGATCTTTTATATATGGGTAAAAGTAATTCGCATAATCGTGAACTACATCTTCCACCACGTCGATTCCCTGGGTTTCCTTTAGATTGCGCACAATTGATATCGCCCCGCCGATCATATTAACGCGAGCTTGTGGGGTGTATCCGCCCGGGATGTATTTTCCTTTTTCCTTGTCGCTGTTTCCGAAATCTGGAGGCTCGTTATTGCGGCAGAGAACCAATACTTTGGGCGTGCAAACAGCCGTTCTGCTCACCAGGACGCTTGCAGTCAGATGCATCTGATAATAGAGCGTTCCATCAAACTTGGAAGTCGCCGCCTCGTTCGCAGCATCACGATGAACGATGTATCCGGAAATCACGCCGGACCGTCGAAATGCAAACCGTATTGCCGGAATCCCGGCCGCGAATTCCTTCTCTTCATTGAACCACCGGACTTCCTGGTTCACCTTCTCTGGCACTTCATCGAACCAACCGTAGCTTTTCAAAACGAGTCCGGCGTACGGATGGCGGGCGATCACGGCAGCCGTAGTCTCCATGGCTCCTTCGCACATGATGTCGTCATTGCCCATAAAAAAGCAAAACTTGCCAGAGGCCTTTTCCACAAGGTTGCGAATATTGCCGTCATAACCCAGATTCGTTTCATTCTCAAAGTAACGTAAAACTCCCGGATAACGCGACTCGTACTTGCGCACCAAGGCCGCGATCTGCTGGCGCTCGGGAGACATGTCCTCGCAGATTACGACCTCATAGTCGTGAAATTCCTGCCGAAGAATCGAATCCAGCAGAGCGGCAAGATGATGAGCCCGGTTATAGGCGGGAATGCACACCGACAGAAGCTTGCGACGCTGACTCATCTTCACCATCGTCTTCCAACTGGCAGGTGCGCCGCCCCGGCCAGCACGCTCCGCACCCGGGCAGCGGGCCCCGACCACGAGAACGCGGCGGCCCGCACCAAACCTTTTTTCCGAAGCTGTTCGCGCAGGAAACCGTCACTCGCGATTCGTTCAATCGCCCCGGCAATCTGCTCCACCGACGTCGGGTCCACTAGCAGGGCCGCATCTCCGGCAACCTCGGGCAACGCGCTTGTGTTTGCGGTCACCACCGGCGTGCCGCAAGCCATCGCTTCCAACACCGGGAGTCCAAATCCTTCATAAAGAGATGGAAATACCAGCGCCTCAGCGCTGCGGTAGAGCGAAGGCAATATTACGTCCGGAACCATTCCCTCAAAATGGACACGCGGCGTCACCTTACAGCGTTCAATAAAAGCCGTAAGCTCAGCCGTGGGCTTACCCGTAAACACAAGTCGAATTTCGGCTGCGATCTGTGCCCGGGCAAAGGCTTCTACCACCCGGAACTCGTTTTTATGCAGTTTGCGGTTGCTGACGCAAACAAGATACGGAAACGAAAGCCCATAGGAGTCAACTCCGGGATGAAACTCAGGGTCCACTCCGCATCCAACGTTGAAAACCTTTTCCGGCGGCACACCCGACCACCCAATAATCCGCCTTCTCGAAAATTCCGAGACCGTAAGGATACGGGCAGCGCGAGAACAGGCCCGCCTCAAGACCGTTGCATAGTATAGCCGCTTGAGCGGACTGCTGTTTTCTGGACGGTCGATGTGATTCAGATCGTGCAGCGTGAATACGAAAGGCGAGCCGCAGAAAAGTGGGGAGTTGTAGCCCGGCGAAAAAAAAAGGTCCCCATCAGTCAATTTGCCAAGCTCACGTGTGAGCCGCCAAGGGTCCAGCGGCGAGGCCGGAGGCGACACCAGCGAAACCGGACGATAGTCGAGACCAGCCATCACCCGACGCGCAAAGCGGCCGATGCCGTGGTCTCCAATCCATCTCTGATCAGCATAGATCATTGTAGAATCGATCCGGTCATCTATCGCAATATCGCGCGCAGAGCGTCGAGGCGCTCGCGGTTGGCTGGGTTCCCTTTCATGCACTGGAATTGCTCAGCAAAGATGCACCAGCCGCAGGCCGCAAAAAAGCCTAGTAGCGTCGTCATGAGGACGATAAGCATTCGCTTAGGGGACGACTTCTTATCCGGAGGTACGGCCACATCGACCACCTGAACGATCGAACCTTGGCGTGCCTCATCCAGTTTGGCCAATTCAAACTGCTTGGCGATCAGTTCAAAGACGGTTTCGTTGTACTTTAAGTCACGCAACTTGCGAAGATACTCCATCGAAGCCTCGGGAGCCCTTCCTTTCGACACGATAAACTCGTCTGGGCCCTGCCCGGCGAGCTTGCTTATTTGTGCCTGCAGTTCGGCAAGTTGCCGCTTGGCAACGATCAGCTCCGGATTGTCCTCCGTGGCAAAGGCGCGCATGGACTGAATCTGAACTTCTTTCGCCACCGCTTGACCGCGAAGTACTGCCGCAGATTCCAATAAAGCCCTCGCCTGGCTGTCAACCTGGAGAACGCCGGTGGAGATCTCGGTGCGCTTCATCGCTTCTTCGGCCGTCGTCAAGTTATCCTTCGCCTCCGTCAACTGTTGCTGGAAGAACAAGCGGCGCTGTGCTGCCTCGGTGATGGCCAGGGTGGCAGAAAGCTTCTTGAACTCGTCGACGTAGCCGTTGGCAATTTCGGAGGCCACTTTCGGATCGCGATCCTCTACGCTGATGCGGATGAGTCCGTCCTTAGCTCCCAGGGCCACCGTGGAATGCTTTTCAAACGCTTCGCGCGCGTCGTACATCGTCTTGCTCTTATACCGGTCTCGCAGTCCGAAGCGCTGGATCACGGCATCTTCAACCGTCCGGCCACGAAAGAATGAGACGTACATTTCCCCTGGATTCTTGATGCCAAGGCTCCCGCCTGCCAGCGAAGCCAGAGCACCAGAACCGGCGCTTCCACCAAGCTGGCTCAGCAGGGCCGAGCCCATGGAGGACGGCTGTGCCGGTGGCAACACAACCGTAGATGCCGTGTACTTGTTCGGAATCAGCAGCGCCACAATCACCGTAAGAATCGCCACAGCGGCCGTGAATCCGAGAATGAATCTCCGGCGCTTCGAGAGTACGATCAACAGGTCCAGCAGGTTGGCGTGGGATCCGTGCGCGCCTGGCGTTGCCAGCTCCCTGAGTTGCTCGCTGATCGCTTCCGACTTCATGCTGGCCCTTCCCGCATACTTAACACCCATTCTAACAATGCTTTGCTTCACCCTGCTTGCCGGCGCCGCCCGACGGCGCGATCACAACCTACTGAATCAGTGCCAACTCGGCGCCCATAATGGCAAACTGCGAGGAGATCTGGGACCAATCACGCAACCCGCGCACGAAGGCTCCGGTTGGAATCTTATTCGGCACCACAATTCGATCCCCAGGATACAGGTTCAATGACGCAAACCTGTCGCCTGCAAATAAGCCGTTTACCGACCGGCTTGGTACAACGGTACCGTCGGCGCGAAGCACAAAGGCGTGGCGCATATCCGCGTGCGGCCTTCCCTTGCCGGCCATCTTCAAGTAGTCGCCAACCTTTCGGCGCGGGTCGAAGACAAACGAACCGGGATTATAGACCATGCCTACCACCGATACCGTCGAGGGACGATGTGGGATCACAATGCGGTCGTTGTCCTCTACGATGATCGACGGATAGGCGTCGATCGAGCTTGCATTGGGCTTCATCGCGAGTACGATGCGCCCGGTCGCCTTGGCGGTCCGCAGGCGCGCGATCAGTGCCTCCTGGGAGGGGGCACCGGCAGCCTGTGCCTGGAGAATCTCTGACTCCAGCGTACTCGCCAGTTCGTCGATACTCTGCTGCTGCTCCACCCGGGCGGATTCGCGGGTCATTTTGGTGCCGTAGATATAGGCATCGGGGGTAACACCGCCTGCGCTTCTCAGCGCGTCGCGAAGCAGTTCGCCCTCCTCAACTTTGTAGATTCCGGCCCTGACCACCTCACCTTCCAGACTGATGTAGCGGGCGCGCAGACTTTGCGGAACCGAAACATCGGCCTGCGAAAAGATGGTGATAATGTCATCCGGCTTGAGTTCAAGATTGTTTGCCGGATCGCCGTCGAGAACGGCCTTCCCCAGATCAAAGGAGAGTAGCTTCGTCGATAGGTCCACGGGGTTAACTCGCTGAATAATGGCATAGCTCCAGTTAATCTCCGGAGAGGCCCGATGCAGATCCGCCGTAAGTGTTTCGCTGTTTGGCTTTTTGGGTCCAAGCTGGACGGGGACCGCGCTGCCCTGCGATTGATCGGCCGCGGATGCCTGCGGGTTATTTTCAGTTTGGACACTCCCATCAGGCCGAACATTGGGAGGCTCTGTAGAGGCGAAATTGTCCGTCTTAGCCATGGTGGGGACGGCTCGGATGGGATACTCCGTTCGGATGGGATACTCCGTGCTCCGACCCTCGGTCATGGTGGCGCGGGCCAGCCAATAGGAGCGCGTCAGCAACGCCTGGGCATTCGGTATCAGATCCCGCACTCTCATCCCGGGTGTCCACGGGTAGCGTCCCGGGTTGACCACATTGCCGCGCAATGTAACCGCATTGCTGAAGCGCGGAACAATTGATAACACGCGCACGATATCGCCATCTTTCAGCAGCATGGCGCGGGATTGCGCATCCAGCGGAAACTCCATCACTGTACGCGAGTCATGATCGCCCATGCGCTCCAGCGTGATCTTGTTCGAATCAGCCACCGTGCTCAGGCCGCCTGCAATTTCAATCGCGTCCCCGAGCGACGACTCATGCGTCACTTCATAGATGGCGGGCGTGTTCACCGAACCCGCCACGGCGACCAGCGGGCCCACCGGAGGGTAGTACATCACATCGCCGGATTGCAGGCGAACGTCCTTCGATTTGTCGCCCTTGACCAGAAGCTCATAAAAATCCAGATGCGCAATCGTCTTGCCGTCGCGCTGTACTTGCACATCGCGCAACGAGCCCTGCGAAGTGGGACCACCGGACGCAAAGATCGCATTCACCAGGGTGCTCAATGAACTAATGGTATAGGTGCCGGGATACCGCGCCTGGCCCACCACAAAGACCTGGATCGATCGAATCCGTCCGATGCTCACGGTGAGAGTGAAATTGTGGAACACCCTCAGAATCTCCCTCTTCAGGTGCTGCTCGAGGTCGCTGTAGTGAACCCCTGCAACCGAAATCTCCCCGACGCGCGGAATGTAAATTTGCCCGGAGCGATCCACCACCACGCGCAGGTCCGCATTGATCTGGCCCCAGATGTGAATTTGCAACTCATCATCCGGGCCAATCACGTAATCGCTCGGAACTTGTACCCGCGTAGTAGTGGCAAATGTGCTTGGCGGTTGGACAAAAAGTGTCTGGCCAAAGAGCGGCAGCGGGCGTCCAATCGTGTCCGCCACGATTTGCTCAAACTCGGTGTGCGGCTGCACCGGCAATTCGACTTTCTCGCGCTGCGACGGATTCACCGGCGCCCACGTCTCCCGTTCCGGAGACTCAGACCGCCCCGTTGTCAACTGAGGCGACTGGACCAATGTCGGCGTAGTACCCGGCACAGATTCCTGCTGCTGCCGCATGGACGTTCCGCCGAGGCTGTCTTCCTGAGTGCAACCTGCGGGGATGGTGCCGCCGCTACTGGCGGCCGCCATACAGTCCGACTGGGTAGGACGCGCTATGGACGTCGTGTCCTGCGCAAGGGAGAAGCCCGCCAGAACTGCGATGATCGGCAGCGGAAGAAAAATTCGTCTCACAAATTTGCACACGTACATGGCAGTCCGTTCGAGTCCGAATTCATTTTGATTTTCAACCATTGTCTCACCAAATAGCATGCTTGGCTTCGATTACCCAATCCCACCCTGCGCGATCAGGCAATTTCATGCGAGCGATTTTGTGCTTCGCGCAAACGGATTTCGCGAACCACTTCGCCAAGCCCCAACTCCCAGCTCTCCAACCTGAATCCAAACGTCCGCTCAAATTTGTCATTGCATAGGACCGAATTCAGCGGACGTCGCGCCGGTGTCGGAAATTCGCTGGAAGGGATGGCCAGAATCCGCTCCAATCTGAACTTCTCCCCTTCGCTCAGCGCCATCACAATCGCGCGCGCAAATCCACACCAGGAGACGCTGCCTCCCGCGGTCATGTGA
>CAZLZA010000014.1:0-74709 GCA_964563875.1 uncultured Acidobacteriaceae bacterium | reverse complement strand
GCATCTCGAAATCCACAGTGCATCGGCTGTTTCAAGTCTTCGCCGTTCAGCCACAAGCGGCTCATCTGGGCCAAGCGTAGGCCACTCACTTTCGTTTTTCTCCTTAGCCTTTGCCTCTTTAGCTTCCTCCCGCTCGCCCTAAGCCAAACTCAGCAGTCGTCAGAGGATAAGAACGCTCATCCGCAATCCACTGCGGGGGGACGTGCATTCTCATCTCAAGCTTCTGAGTACGTGGGCTCGGATACATGCAAGGGCTGTCACGAAGCGCTGTACAACGGTTTTGAGAGGACCTCGCACTGGAAAACAACACTCGACTCTCGTGGCGGCGCTTCTCATCAGGGATGCGAGGCTTGCCACGGCCCCGGCGGCGATCACGTGGCTGGAGGTGGCGACAAAACCAAGATCTTTATGTTTGAGAAGGCTTCTTCGAAGGAAATTAATGCACGCTGCTTAACCTGCCACGCCGCCGCGCATCCGAACTTCGAGCGCTCCCCGCATGCCCATGCCAAGGTAAGCTGCACGGACTGTCACAGTGTGCATGCCTCCGCCAGCGAAGCCAATCTACTCAAAGTCTCCCAACCTCAACTTTGCTACTCCTGCCACACAGATGTGAAACCGGCGTTTGCTCAGCCGTTCCACCACAAGGTGGATGAAGGGCTGATGACATGCAGCGACTGCCATGATTCACATGGCACCTTCCAGTCAAAGATGTTGAAGACAACCGCCGACCAGAATGCTATCTGCACCAAGTGCCATACCGAAACCGCAGGTCCATTCGTCTTCGAGCATCCAGTAATCAAAGCGGAGGGCTGCACCACATGCCACTCCCCGCACGGCTCGCCCAATGCGCGCCTGCTGAACGTCAGCAATGTCAACACGCTTTGCCTGCAGTGTCATTCATCAGTCAACCTGACGGCATTTCCGAACGCAGCGTCGGAACAAGGAGGGCCGGTTCACAACCAGGCTACCCAGTACGTAGCCTGCACAAACTGCCATAGCCAGATCCACGGCTCGAATGCGACCTTTAACTTTTTCAGGTGACGGAGAAATGAACCATGACGTACTTTCGTCCTCATAGCGTGCCCACGCGATTCCTTGATCAAGAAGTAGGTCGCACGATTGGGCTGGCACTGGTCCTTCTGCTGGTGAGCGTCAGTGCTTCGGGGCAAACCAGCGATTCTTCCAAGGGGAAGGTAGAGGACGGGTATGCGATCCGCCAATCCATCGACTTGGGCGGCCGGATCGCCGATACATCAGGTAGCGGTGCAATGTATGACACTCTGGTCAATATGCAAAGCGGCCCGCGCATTCTGAACCAGAGCCTGGACGCGCGCGCGATTGGCAATACTGGACATCTGTTTTTCGATAGCTTATCGACGACCAGCAGCGGCTACGGCGGCGACCCATATGATGTCACCACGTTTCGCATGTCCAAAGGCAAACTTTACAACTTCCAGGGACTCTTCCGGCGAGACCGCGAGTACTTCGATTACAACCTGCTCGATAACCCACTGGTTCCGGCGGGGGTGGTCTCGAACGGCTACACGTTTCCGCAAGTGCTGAATTCACCGCACCTGTTCAACACGGTACGACGGATGGCCGACGAAGCGTTGCGTGAGCTGAAACCGTGTTTTGACAAGCTGTACGCCAAGACGGGGCGACCCTCGATTGCCCGGAGAAGTTGCTTCGCGCACTGCTGCTGCAAGTGCTCTACTCGGTGCGCAGCGAACGCATGCTGATGGAACAGCTCAATTACAACCTGCTCTTTCGCTGGTTCGTTGGATTAAACATGGACGACGCGATCTGGGACGCAACCGTGTTCAGCAAGAACCGTCAACGGCTACTGGCTGGCGACATTGCTGAAGCGTTCTTTGAGTCGGTGCTGAAACAAGCACGGCGGCGTGACCTTCTTTCGGACGAGCACTTCACCGTGGATGGAACCTTGCTTGAAGCATGGGCGGGGCAGAAGAGTTTTCGCCGCATCGATGATGACCAGCAGCCGCCTGCGGCATCGCGCGAAGAGGGTGGCTCGAATCCAATCGTGAACTTCCACGGCGAAAAGCGCAGCAATGATACCCATTTCTCAACGACCGACCCCGATGCCATGCAAGCTCGCAAGAGCCGCGGAAGCGCAGCGGTGCTGGCCTATCGCGGGCATCTGCTCACCGAAAACCGCAACGGACTGGTTGTGTCCACGCGCCCCACGCAAGCCTATGGCGCGGCCGAACGCGATGCCGCACTGCTGATGATCGAGGACATTCCGGGCAATAGCCGAGTCACTTTGGGAGCCGACAAGGGCACGCACGCGAGAGTCTTGCCGGTACTGCCGAGGATTTTCGCTCGCGGCTTCATCCTGAGGACCGGCCTGGAGTCGAAGCCGCCATCCGGGCCGTGATGGCTGGAGGTTCGAAATACGAGGCGCAGTTCCGGGTAATCCGGCCTGATGACAGCACGTGCTGGCTGGACGCGCGAGGTACGCTGGTTCCTGATGAACCGACCTTCTCAACCAAGCCGAAAGACCGCGTCCGTCGCAGCAAGTTGATCGCGAAGTACGGCCTTGCAGACGGAATCAACCGCTTTGCCCAGGGCCAGAACGAGTAAACCATTTTACACAGGAAAGGACACGAACTTCATGAGACCCCCTCTACTCGGGGAGCAAAACCGGCTGCCAGAAAGCAACTCGCTGCGCGGGAGCAGAACGCTGCAAAGATGATTCGAAGCAAGGAAGCATCAGCGCAGCCAAAGCCGGGCTCCGCGAAGTCGGAGCGCGGAGTGGTTTTGGAATTTGCGACAAGAATGCGACAAAGTCGCGGAGGGGAGAAGCTTGTAAGTGATTGAGAAATTTGGTGGACCTGGTCGGGATCGAACCGACGACCTCTTCCATGCCATGGAAGCGCGCTCCCAGCTGCGCCACAGGCCCACACTTTGGTTGGGATCGCAATCACTTGCGACTTATCCATTCTCACTTAGTGTGGCAGTTAAGTCAAATCCGCGCCAGCCCGCGTGTTTCCTGCTTCTTAAGAGGTTTTCCTCTGCAAGGAGAATGGCGGCATCGAAGGTAAGCCTGTCGGGAGCAGTGAATGTGACTTGCATGGTTCATCAATTCTGGCGTGGAGGCGATGCTGAGCGGCGGCTACACCGCGGCTTCGCGGTTGGCTTCTGAGGCATTCGGATCTTCCTCGGGGACGATCGCTATGGCCAGGGAGTTGGTGTCCGCAACGTAGACGCCCGCGCGGAAGCTAACGGCGCGCGGACCGATGGCGGGGATACGCTCGCCGGGAACGATGATGCCGACGAGGTTCAATGGGTCGGCGGCAGAGATGGTAATGAGTTCATTGGAGGCAGGTAAATTGCGGACTTGACGCAAACTCTCCACGGCGATGGGCAGCGCAAACTGTTCGCCCACGAAGCCGGGGACGAAGCGGCCTCCGCGCACCTCGCCGCGATCTTCGAGGCGCCGGAAGGCCAGTTGCAACTCGCGCCATTTGGGCAGGTTCGATTCACGCGCGATCACTTCCCGGAAGACAATGCCGTAACGACGGAGCAGCATCCAACAGGTGGCCTCGACGTGCTCAGGCGTGGGAGGTACGGATTCATTGGCTCGATTCGATGTTTCACCGGCGGCGTTGCGCACCGCTTCGCGACCCTCGTCGTTGGCATTCCAGAGCAGGGACCAGCGCCCGGCGGTGTGGCGCGGGCGGTTGGCGCGGGGAGAAACGGCGGCGGGGCGAGCTTTCGAGATGAGTCCGCGGAGGTTGTCGAAAGCGTCGGCAGTGACGAATCCAGCGGCGACCAACTCCCATAAGCCGCGCTCGACTTCGAGGCGATTCAGCGCGGTGAGGCGTAGCAGGTCGGCGAAGAAGGATGCGCCACGGCGGCGAAGAGCATCGAGCACAAGTTGTGCGGAGGTGCTTAATCCGGGCTCGGGAGCGTCCTCATGGGCGCGCGGCTGCATCCATTCGCACTCCTCGCGGAGGAAGAAAGTGATGGGTGCGACGGAGGTGGGAACGATGCGGCGGGTGCGACGGCTGATCGGCAAGTCCGCGCCAACCCATGCTCCTGAAGGCGCAGGCGACGTGCGTCCGGTGGTGTTGTCGAGCGTGGCAGGATGTGGCGAGAGGCGTCCCCAACCGGCGACGCCCATGAGGCAGAGGCGGTCAAGTGCGGCACCGTCGTAGCCGGCGATGCGACGGGAGAGGATGTGGCGCTCCCAGGCGCTGGCGGGGATTTCAAAGCCCTGCAACTGGCGTAAAACTTCCAGCAATCCGTGCTCGCCGTGCAGATTTGTGCCGGGTGCGAGATGCTGCCAGCGCAGCAGCCAATGCATGAACTGGGCCGCCGTTACTGGCTCAATCTGCTTTCTGAGAGTTGCGACCGTGAGCCGGTGAATGCGCGCAAGCAAGCGGCGGTCGCACCACTCGATGACCCCGAAGGGGCTGCGGAAATGGCCGCGGAGGATGGCACCGGTGGCTTCGAGGCGCAGCAGGGAAGCATCGAGCGAGGCGATGGAAATCGAGCAACGATTGACCTTGTGGGTACTGGCTTCGGGGGGTGTTGTTACCTGTGAGTCAATCGTTGCGGGAGACTCGGGAGGATTGGCATTCTGGTCAACGGCGAACAGGTTGTTTAGTTCCTGAGTGGTTAATGGTCCGGTGTGCTGCATCCAGCCGAGAATGGTTCGGTCGAGAACTGCCTCGGGGACGAGGGTGGGCGACAGTAGTTCGGGCGGGTCGGGAGAGAAAGATACATCGACATATATCGATGCAAAGTCTTTAGTTTTCTCGGAGGCGACCCAGAACTCTCGATCGCCGATGGAGGCGAAGACGGCGCGACGGGTTTCGACCAGGTGGCGCATCCAGCGGACTAGGAGAGTGTCTCTTCCGTCCCCACATTCGCGAACAACGGGCGGATGTGGGCCACCCGCTTCCATTCCCACATTCGCCAACAGCGGGCGGATGTGGGCCACGCGCAGATTTGGGCTACCCGCTTCTTTTTCGACAGGGAAGAGGATGAGAGTTTGCAGCAGGTCGTGGAGATCGTCGGGGTCGCGCAGATCGGGGCGCGACTCTTCGATGACCTGGGCGATGGCCGCAGTGTCGAGTTGGCCGGACTCTTCGAGGACAGAGGCGGGCAAGGTGCGGCGGAGTTGCACGGCGCGGGCGCGGCGCTCTTCGAGCGGAGCATCGTCGAGGAAGGCGTAGGGATTGGCGTTGAGAATTTCATGCGCGAACTGCGAGGGCACAGGGGTATCGACGGCGACGGTTTGGATGCTGCCGTCGCGGATGGATTCGAGGACGCGGCGGAGGCCGTCGATGTCCATGGCCTCGTGCATCACGTCTTTCATCACCTCTTCGACCAAGGGGTGGTCAGGGATTTGGATGTCGCCCTGAATGTTTTCAAAGCAGGCGGCAACGTCGGGGAAGACGGCAGCGAGAAGGTCATCGCTGCGCATGCGCTGAATTTGGGGAGGGACCTTCTTGCCGTTTTGAAAGCGGAGGAGGGCGAGGGAACGATTGGCATCCCAACGGAAGCGGGTGGCGAAGATGGGCGAGCCGGTGAGTACGGCTTGCTGAAGGATCTCCGCGACGGTTTCAGGCTGGAGGAAGTGGAAGACATCGGCGAGGGGGAAGCTGTGTTGTTCGGCCAAGGCGATGCAGATGCCGTCGTCGGTGGCCGAGGCTTGCAACTCGAAGTTGAAGCTGCGGCAGAAGCGCTTGCGCAAGGCCAGTCCCCAGGCGCGGTTGATGCGCGCTCCGAAAGGGGCATGGATGACGAGTTGCATACCGCCACCTTCGTCAAAGAAGCGCTCGGCGATGACCGTACGCTGGGTGGGAACCGCGCCGAGGACGGTGCGGCCTTCGCGGATGTAGGCGGTGAGCTGGCGATGGGATTCGGGATCGAGGAAGGTCAGGTCGCTTCCCGCAAAATCGATGGGTTGAGTGGGAAGAGTATTGCTTCCCACCTTAGCGTCGAAAAGCGCGACGCGAAGGTGGGGCACCCGGTCTTCTGTAAGATCGACATGTGTCGATGTAGTGAAAATCGATTGCTGGTTGGAAAGCTCGGAAGGGTGCGGGAGATGCGAGCTTTGTAGGGGTCCTTCACTTCGTTCAGGATGACAACTCTGGTCCGCCGATTTGCCAAGCCAAACCTTCCCGTTCCCACATTCGCCAAGAGCAGGCGGATTTGGGCCACCCGCGTCATTGGCGGCGTGCGCTTGGTCGGGTAACGCTGCGCTGCCGGCTGCGGGCGCTTGGTCGCTGAGGATCTGACGCAGGTCGGCAACCTGGGTGGAGAGCTCGAAGGTGCGGGCGGGAGCCTCGCCGCGCCAGAATGGAATGGTCGGGGGCTGGCCATGAGCATCTTCCACGAGGACGCGGCCGGAGCGGGCTTCGACACGTCGGATACGCCAACTGGTGTTGCCGAGGAGCATGATGTCCCCGGCATTGGACTCGATGGCGAAATCCTCATCGAGGGTGCCGATGACGATCTCCTCGGGCAGGGCAACGACGCTCAGGAGCGCGGTCTCGGGAATGGCTCCGCCGGAAGTGATGGCCGCCAGGCGCGAACCCCGCCGGGCGCGGAGGCGGTGGTTGACCTGGTCGCGGTAGAGGTAGGCTCCGAAGCGTCCACGCTTGGCGCTGATGCCATCGCTGAGCATGACCAGAACCTTGTCAAAGGATTCGCGGGAGAGGTCGCGGTAATTGCGGGCGCGGCGGACGAGGGCGAAAAGTTCATCCTCATTCCATTCGTCGGCGGCGCAGGCGGCAACGATCTGCTGGGCGAGGATGTCGAGAGGCGCATCAGGCAGAGTGAGGCGATCGAGGTCCTGCTGGCGGATGGCGCGGATGATGGCGGCGCACTCGACGAGTTCGTCACGGGTGGTGGCGAAGAAGCGGCCCTTGGGGATGGCTCCTCTCCAATGACCCGCGCGGCCTACGCGCTGCAGGGCGATGCTGATAGATCGAGGAGAGCCGATCTGGCAGACGAGATCGACGTTGCCGATATCGATGCCGAGTTCGAGCGAGGCGGTGGCGATGAGGATGCGGCACTCGCCCTGCTTGAGGCGGCGCTCGGATTCGAGACGAAGGTGACGCGAGAGGGAGCCGTGGTGGGCGGCAACGTGTTGCTCGCCCATGCGCTCGGAGAGACGATGGGAGATGCGCTCGACGAGGCGGCGGGTGTTGACAAAGACGAGAGTGGAGCGATGCTCCAGAGTGAGTTGCTCCAGGCGCTGATAGATTTCATCCCACATTTCGTTGGAGGCGATGGGGCCAAGCTCGCTGGAGGGGAGTTCGATGGCGAGGTCGAGCGGGCGGGTGGAGGGGATGACGACGGTGACGGGCGCATGGTTCCTACATTCGCCAGCGGCGCGCGCATCATCCCCACATTCGCCATAAGCAGGCGGATGTGGGCCACCCGGGCGCTTCCCTGCAGCGTGAGTCGATGGCTCGGCAGCGGATGGGAAAATCGATTGCTGGTTGAGGAGCTTGGAGCTTTGCGTGAGATCTGAACGGTATAGGGGGCCTTCACTTCGTTCAGGATGACACCTCGTTTCAGGGTGGCACCCCGTTTCAGGGGGACAGCTTGGTTCAGGATGACACATCGTTTCAGGTTCGGAATACTTCATCTCAGGGGACTGGCCGGAGAGGAATTCGGCGATGAGCGACAAGGGGCGCTGGGTGGCGGAGAGGCCGATACGATTTGGACGCTGGTGGGTAATGGCATCTAGGCGCTCAAGCGAGAGTGCGAGGTGGGCTCCGCGTTTGTTGCCGGCGAGGGCGTGAATTTCATCGACGATGACGGTGTGGATGTGGCGCAGGGTCTCGCGGCTGCGGGCGGCGGTGAGCAGGATGTAGAGCGACTCCGGGGTGGTGACGAGGATGTGGGGAGGCAGCTTCAACATGCGGGCACGGTCGCGCGGGGGAGTGTCTCCGGTGCGCACCATGGTGCGGATGGCAGGCATGAGGTAGCCACGCTGGGCGGCTAGCTGCTGGATCTCGAAGAGAGGTTGGTCGAGATTCTTCTGAACATCATTGCCGAGCGCCTTGAGGGGCGAGATGTAGAGAACCTGGGTGCGCTCGGAGAGGCCGCCGGTGAGGGACTGGCGGACCAGCAGGTCGATGCAGGCAAGGAAAGCGGCGAGGGTTTTGCCACTTCCGGTGGGGGCGGAGATGAGCGTATCGCGGCGGGCAAGGATGGGCTGCCAGCCGGCAATCTGCGGCTCGGTGGGCGTGCCAAAGCGCGAGAGAAACCATTCGCGCACGACGGGATGCGCCCAGGAGAGATTGTCTTCCGGAGTCCCCACGAGGTGATTCTAGATCACGGGGGCGAGGTTTCAAAGTTTCAGAGGTTGGAAGGTCAAAAGCAAGTCAACTTTCCCCACATTCGCCAACTGCGGGCGGATGTGGGCACCTGCGATTAAGGTCAGCCACCCGGCTGAGTGCTTCTTTGTGCCTGGCGGCTGGCGGGTGACTTATACTGCACTCAGCATGAACAACTTACGAACTGAGATTGAACGGCTGTTTGCACTGGGGATGGATGCGAAGAAGGAATGCGGGGCGCTGGAGACGTTTCAGGCGTTCCGCGAAGGGCTGTCGCGGGGAGAGCTGCGGGCGGCGGAGAAGCGGGATGGGCGCTGGCAGGCCAACGTCTGGGTGAAAGAGGGAATTCTGCTGGGCTTCCGGCTGGGTGCGGCGGAGGAGAGCCATGCGGGCGAGACATTTTCCTTTGTGGACCGGCATACCTATCCGGTGCGGCACTTTAAATGCGCCGACGGGGTGCGGATTGTGCCGGGAGGCTCGACCGTGCGCGAAGGCGCGTACGTGGCTAAGGGCGTGATCTGCATGCCTCCGATGTACATCAACGTTGGGGCGTATGTGGACGAGGGGACGATGGTGGATTCCCATGCGCTGGTGGGCTCGTGTGCACAGATTGGCAAGCGGGTGCATTTGAGCGCGGCGGCACAGGTGGGCGGAGTGCTGGAGCCGGTGAATGCGACTCCGGTGGTGATTGAAGACGACGTGTTGGTGGGCGGCAATTGCGGCATTTACGAAGGGACACAGGTACTGCGGCGGGCAGTGCTGGGTTCGGGGGTGATTCTGACCCGCTCGACGCCGCTGTTCGACACCGTGCGGGGAGAGATTTATCGCGCCACGGAGAGCGAGCCACTGGTGGTTCCGGAGGGTGCGGTAGTGGTGGCCGGGGCGCGCGCGATTACCAAGGGGAAGGCGGCAGAGTGGGGGCTGAGCGTGTATACCCCGGTGATCGTGAAGTATCGCGACGAGAAGACAGATAAGGGCGTGGAGTTGGAGGATCTGCTGCGGTAACGGCAATTGCGGATGGTGGGCCAGCCAACGGCAGAATCGATTGCTGCGGAAAAGCTTGGCACGACTAGGGAGATTTGAACCGCGCTGGGGTCCTTCACGTTGTTCAGGATGACACCCCAAATTCCGAGGCAGGCGGCGCTCTGACGGAACAGCAATGGCAAGGTGGAATATTTTGGGAGGAGGCAACTTTTTGGAGCGGCGTGTCTCTAATGTGTGCAGAGCCTCCTGAAACGGACACGTTCTGAAACGAACGTATCAGGGGAAACGGTGACCCACCGGCTGAGCAGGCCGGTGGGATTTTTTTTGGTGCGCGGAGCGGGAACTATTGGAGCTGATCTTCGGCCAGAGTGCGGTCGGAGATGTAGGCGTCCACACATCGGGCGAGCAAGCCCTGAGCTTTGAGGATGTATTCGACGGCATCGCGGACGGCACCTTCGCCGCCGCGATGGTCGGTGATGACGTGGGCTTCATCCTTGACGTCCTCGCGGGCGTTGGCGACGGCGAAGGCGAGGCCGCAGTGGCGCATGACGGGGAGGTCGATAATGTCATCGCCGACGAATGCGGCTTCTTCGGGCTTGAGATTTTCTTTCTGCAAAATTTCGCGGAAGGCGGTGAGTTTGTTGGCCGCTCCCTGGTAGACGTGCTCGATCTTCAGGTCACGGGCGCGGAGGCGGACGGTTTCCGAGACGCGCTTGGTGATGATTCCGGTCTTGATGCCGGCGAGGCGGGCCAGTGAGAATGCTGCGCCATCGTGGGCGTTGAAGCCTTTCACCTCTACCATACCGTCGGCGGAGATGGCATGGTCGGCGGCCTTGCCTTTGGCAGAGCGGAGGGGCGGAGATGCCTGGCCAGGAGTAGGGACGAAGAAAATGGTTCCGTCGGTCATGACCCCATCGACATCCAGCAACAAGAGCTTTATCTTCTTTGCACGAGCCTTTGACATGGCGGGATTGTAGCACCTGCCGGAGAGCAGTTCTTGTGATGTGGATTCCCCTGAGATGGAAGTGGATGGTTGGGTTGCTGGCGCTGTGGCTGGTGCTGCCCGCGGAGCAGATTTACGCCCGGCAGATCGACGAAGGACAAGGGGAGATTGGGCGAGCCGGTGCCGGGCAGGCGGCGCGGCTGGAAGTGGTGTCGCGACGGCGGAAGAAAACCGCGAAAAAAGCGAAGCCGGCTCCGGTGGTTTCACGAGCGCAGATGGAGTTGGCGCAGGAGATGATGGCGAACGCCTACGAGCTGGGTCGTGGGCTGGAGACGAAGCAACGGGTGGCGCTGATGACGCGGCTGCTTTACACGATGCGTCCTGAGGTGATGGCGGCGGAGAAGAGACAGTGGGCCGAGGAGTTGTTTGGACTGGCGCAGCGGCTGCCGCTGAGCGCTGTGGCGGAGGTGGACAGCACGCGGAATGCGGCGCTGGCGACGGCTGCAGCAAGGCTGGCATTGTATGACGCGGATCGAGCGTTGGAACTGCTGGATTCGCTGCCTTCGCAGGGCGGCAGCCAGGCGGATGCGCGGACGATGGCGGCGCGGCTAGTCTTTGTCGACTACATGCAACATCACGGTGTGGGTGGGGCGCAGACTCTGCTGGCACATGGCCGGCGTTGGGGCGAGCACGGTGGTTTTCCGTATGGAGCGAGTGCGGCGGCGCTGGCGCGGTTGCGTCCGGACGAAGAGGCGGCGGAGGAATTCTTCCGGCAGGTGCTGGGGATCTTTGAGCGCGGGCAGGAGGGACTGTACGGGGTGAGCGAATTCGCCGGGTTGCTGGAGCAGGCGGTGGCGATGGAGGCGATATCGGAGGAATCGGCTGAAGAGGCCGGGCAGAGCGTGATGGCGCAGCTCCGTAAGCTGGCTCCGGGCGAAGAGGCAACTCCAGAGCAGAAGGAGCAGGTGGTGGAGGCTCTGGACAGCGTGCGGGTCTCGGCTCCGAAAGCCTATGACGCGGCGCGCAAGGATGAGCCGGGGCTGTTCGCAGTTCGGGCGGTGCGGGTGTCAGCGAAGGTGGAGGCTCCGAAGGTGGATGTGGGGCTGCAATCGGCATTTCACGAGCTGGCAGAGGCGATGCGGGAGCATCTGGCGCCGGGAGAGATGCACGAGGTGATCGCCCACGGACTGCAACTGGTGAACGCGAAGTATAAGGCGGCGGTCTGCGCGGGGTGCGCGGGGCCGGATGCGGGCGCCGACGGGTACGCTTTATTGGGCTCCGACCGCTGGCGACTGGCTCCGGATGCGCAATCGTGGGCACTGGTTTCGCTGGCGGCGCTGGCGGCTCCAGCGACCATTGCCACGCAGTTGAATGGGATCGAAGACCCGTTCTGGCATGCATACTTTCTAGCGATTGCCGCGCAACAGGTGGGACAGCCAAATCGGGTGGCCGATCCGACGGCGCGCCGGGTGGTGGAGAAAGAAGAGGCGGAGCCGGAGTAAGGGCGGGGTTTCAAGAGGGGCCACAGAGATGACGTGGTTTGAAGAAAACACGCTGCGAAAAAGGCCGATGGGAGTGGCCATTCTCGCAGCGCTGCTCGCCATCTACGCCACGCTTATGCTGGCCGTTATGGTGTGGGCGTGGACCCATCCGGGAAAAGTTCACTCGTGGATGACTCCGGAAAGCAATATTAGGATCGCTGTGGGTGCTGCTTTTGTGTTGCCGCTGAGGGCGCTGCTGGCAGCAGCAGTCTCCTATAGTCTTTGGGATCTCCGAAGCTGGGCGCGTCGCGGATTTGTGGTTTTCGGTGCACTGTGCCTGTACGATCAAACCGCAGCGTTGGCATTTCAGCTACCAACCGCGGGCAGTGCCTCGGGCTTCTCCACTGCGTATTTGCTTCGCGTTCTGGTTTTCATCCTCGTAGCGGGATACCTCAACTCTCCTGGCGTAGCGGGGGCGTTTAGAGAGCCGAACGAGCTTCATCAATAGGCGGCCTTTACTACTTTGGGATAGCCGCCTGCATCTCACATTGCATGGGGGATTGGAAGACGGAGTTGACGGGGCGGGTGCTGGTGCTAGTGGCTCACGCGGACGATGAGTGCGTGGGGTACGGAGCGCTGCTGCAAAAGATGCGGAAGGCTGTGGTGGTGATTGCCACCGATGGCGCGCCTCGGGATGGGTACTTTTGGGGGCGGTTCGGGTCTCGGGAAAAGTATGCGGCGGTGCGGCGGGATGAGGCTCGGCGGGCGATGCGATTGGCCGGAGTGCGCGAACTGGTGCTGCTGGCGGAAGAGGATTCGCGGCTGGAGGATCAACGTTTGTTTCTGAATCTGGCGGCGGCTTATTCGCGGCTGGAGAAGCTGGTGGAGCGGGTTCGGCCGGAGGCGATTGCCACCCTGGCCTATGAGGGCGGGCATCCAGATCACGACAGTTGCAGCGTGCTGGGAGCGCGGCTGGGAGAGCAGTTCGGGGTGAAGGTGTGGGAGGCTCCGCTGTATTCGCGGGGAGTGACGCCACGGCATGACACTGCGTCCGGGGACTTGGCCGACCGACAGCGGGAAACTCAACCGCAAGAGCAAGGTCAACTGCCCCACATTCGCCAACAGAGGGCGGATGTGGGGCACCCGACGGCGGATATGGAGCACCCGAGGCAAGATCAGCCCCCTCAGGAAAAGACGGCGGACGTGGAGCGCCCGATGCTGGTGCAGCGCTTTATTTGCGAGACGGGGGATGAGGCGCTGGTGGAGATCGGCGAGGGAGAACTGGGGCGCAAGCGGGCGATGTGCGCGCAATATGCTTCGCAAGGGGATTTTTTGCGGACCTTCAACGCGCGGCGGGAGGTGGTGCGTCCGCAAGTGAGGTATGAGTACGGGATGGCTCCGCACCCGGGGCGGACGAACTACGAGCAGTGGCAGTGGTGGATGAGCGCACGGGATGTAAGCGCGAAATTTGTCGAATTCCTGGTGGGCTCCTGAATTGCTGGAGACTAATAGGGTGAGCAAACGATTGTTACTGGTTGCCTATCCGCTGCTGCCGGTGAGCGAGGCCAGCGCGGGTGGGGCCGAGCAGATTCTCTGGACACTGGAGCGTGAGTTGTCGGCACGCGGCTGGGAGACCGCGGTGGCGGCGTGCGCGGGTTCCCTGGTGCGCGGGGAACTGATTGCGACCGATGAGGGAGCGCTGGTCAAAGGCGGAGAACAAGAGCAAGGTCAACTACCCCACATTCGCCAACAGAAGGCGGATGTGGGCCATCCGATGCTGCCGCGCTTTCGCCAACAGAGGGCGAATATGGGCGACCGGGGCGTTTCTCCACATTCGGAAGACCGGTTTGCAGAGCGCGAGAGGGAGCACGCGGAGCGGGTGGTAGAGGCGTGCGCGAGCGGCGAGTTTGCGATGGTACTGGACCACAGCGGACACTTCTTTCGTCATGCGGCGCGAGTGGACACCAAGGTGCTGGCGACGCTTCATCTGCCGCGGGAACTCTATGCGGCGGGAGCGTTTGAGGGACTGGCAGAGAATGTCTACTTTCACTGCGTGAGCGACTCGCAGCGGCGGGAGTTCATGGATGTTCCACGGATGCTGGGAGTGGTGCGGAACGGGATTGCGGCAGAGCGCTTCGCGAGTGGGGGACGGAAATCCGGATACCTGTTATGGATGGGGAGAGTTTGTCCGGAAAAGGCTCCGCACCTGGCGATTGCGGCGGCTCGGCGAGCGGGGTTGCCGATTGTGCTCGCTGGACAGGTGTATCCGTTCCGATGGCACGAGGCGTATTGGGAGCACGAGGTAAAGCCGCTGATCGACGGCGACCGGGTAACGTGGGTTCGGCTGCCATCGTTTGCGGAAAAGGCGAAGTTGCTGCGCGAGGCGCGGGCGTTGCTGGTGAGTTCGCAGATCGCGGAGACCACTTCGCTGGTGGCCTTGGAGGCGATGGCGAGCGGAACTCCGGTGATTGCGTTTGCGGCGGGAGCGCTGACCGAGGTGGTGGCGAAGGGAACCGGCTTCCTGGTGAATAGCGTGGAAGCGATGGCCGAGGCATGCGGCGAGGTGAGTGGAATTCGCGCCGAGGACTGCCGGGCGTGGGTGGAAGGTGGGTATTCGGCAAAGGCGATGACGGATGGGTATGAGGCGCTGATCAGCGGTCTGGAGGAGTAGCCGCGCCGGGAGCGGGGAGGCTAGTCGTGCGGAAACAGTTTTGCCCTGACCGAAAGCGCGGAAGGCCCGTCGGCAGCTTCTAGCTGCAGGCTTTGTGGGCGTTAGCCTCGGCGGCGGTGGCGGGTTTTGGTTTGGCAGTGATCAGATCGATCAGCAGCGTAGCCACTTCGTCGTCGCTCGCCGGATCTTCAAGATAGAGGTTCGCCTGCGGTTCTCCTGCCTGGATTGCGGCAGCAAGGCGGGCAGTGATGACCAGGACCGGTATTCCCACGGACTTAGCTTCGTCAATGACGCGCTGGTCCCGGAAGGACTTCCAGTGGAGCACGATTGCGCCACAGGCTGGAACCGCCGTCAGGATGCCTTTTTTATAACTGGCGTGGACGATCCTATGTCCCGCCTTTTCTAGTGTTTGGGTGAGCTTGCCCGTAGGGCGACGGCCGAGATAGAAAGTATCCATGGTTGTTCCTCCGCTTCTGGTACTCTCCTTCTGGGATTAGAGTCGGCTACCCACACCAGAGTTGTACTTAGGACGGAATTAGGCAGGGGCCGGAAAAAAGCCTTCCCGAGACACCGGTGGCGGTGACGCTCTCGCCGCTGGGGGCAATGAACCACAGGGAAAATCGATAGCTGGTTGAGGTGCCCCGAAACCGCACGGGAGATTTGAGCAGTGCGGGGATTCCTCGCTGCACTCGGAATGACAGCCTGAAGTCAAGAGAGAGTTCAATGAAAAGAGCGAAATCAACTACCCCACGTTAGCCAAAGGAAGGCGAACGTGGGGCACCCGGCCACCGCGTCGGTCCCCGCTCACGCCGGAGCCCGATCTCATCGTGGACTTACTTTACTTACCCAACTACTTACATGTTACTTACTCTGAGTTACCCGCCTACTCACTCGACTTACTTTACGACACCGCAGGCGCGGGCGATGGCCTCAAGTTTGGTGCGGAGAGCGGGTTGCATTCTGCACATCGGGAGGCGGTAGTTTTCCTCGATGCGACCCATCATGGCGAGGACGGCTTTGATGGGGATGGGATTGCTCTCGAGGAAATTGGCTCGCATCAGTGCCAGATATTTGTGATAGATTTCGCGAGCCTCTTCCCACTCATTGTTGAGGGCGGCTCGGGTGAGCGAGGCCATCTCCCGGGGGAAAGCGTTGGAGGCGACGGAAATTACGCCGTGGCCGCCGACGGAGATAACCGGTAAGACCAGAGCATCATCGCCACTGAGCACGGTGAAGCCGGGGAGCCGGCCGCAGACGTCGGCAATTTGTCCAATGCTCCCGCTGGCTTCTTTAACGGCTTCGATGTTGGGCAGGTCGGCGAGATCCTGCAAGGTAGAGGGTTCGAGGTTGACTCCTGTGCGGCCCGGTACGTTGTAAATGACGAGGGGCTTTTCCACGGCTTCAGCGATGGCTTCAAAATGCTGAAACTGGCCTTGCTGAGTCGGTTTGTTGTAGTAGGGCGAGGCGGTGAGAATCGCGTCCACGCCCTTGATGTTAGAAACTTCGACCGCTTTCTGGACGGCCTCGGCGGTGCAGTAGGAGGTGGCTCCGGCGACGATGGGGACGCGTCCGGCGGCGACCTCGATGGTGGTCTCAATGACCATGCGCCACTCGGCGTGGGAGAGGGTGGGAGTTTCTCCGGTGGTACCGCAGGGAACCAGGAAATCGATCCCGGACTCGATCTGCCAGGCTACCAGTGAGCGCAGCGCTTTTTCATCTACCGAACCATCGGTTAGGAACGGGGTGACGAGCGCCGTTCCACATCCACGTAATTTGATCATTCCGGCTTAACCCTTCAGCTCTGAGAAGACTTCTTGAAATTCGTAAAATCCACGCTTGTCCTTGACCCACTCGGCGGCGCGCACGGCCCCTTCGGCAAAGCCGCGGCGGTTGTGAGCCTCATGAGTCAGCGTAATCTTATCCGCTGCCGACATCAACTCGACGGTATGGGTGCCGACGACTTCGCCCTCGCGGATGGAGTCGATGGGTGATTGCTTGCCGCCGAACTGCTCAAGGGTTTTTGCCAAGGAGACGGCGGTCCCGCTGGGTGCGTCCAACTTATGGATGTGGTGCGTTTCGGTGATGCGGCCCTCGTAGCCGTATTGCAAGGCCTTGGCGCCTTCACGCACGATGGCGAAGAAGAGATTGACGCCGATGGAAAAGTTGGAGGCCCAGATAAATCCCGTACCGGAGCGCTCCACCTGGTTGCGCACGTGCGGCATTTCGGCGTACCAACCGGTGGTGCCGACGACCATGTTGGCACCGGCATGGACCGTGGCTTCAATGTTGGCCATCACGGCTTTGGGAGTGGTGAAATCGATGACGGCATCGACCCCGGCGAGGCGTTGTTTTGAAAGCGCCGCTCCCTTGAAGTTCTCGCGCTCGTCGATGGTCTCGACGGTGTGGCCGCGCAGGGTTGCGACCTCAGCCACCAGCGCGCCAGTCTTCCCACTGCCCAGCATTACAAACCTCATCGTTGCCTCTCTCTTCCGCGTACATTGTTTCGCGAAAATCGAAAAAATTGTTTGGGTAAAACTTCCGTAGTAACGATTTCTATTTGCCTGCCGAACGGCTGGACGGCTCAAGCCGATGCAGCGTGGCTGCCGCCGGATCATCGAATACCTCCGGGTCTACATCGGAGAAGAACTCTTTATGCAGGCGGCGCAAGGCCTCGGGTACGTCGTCTTCGTTGATGACGAAGGTGATGTTGATCTCCGATGCGCCCTGGGAAATCATGCGCACGTTGATCTCGCCGAGAGCGGTGAAGACGCGGGCGGCGATCTGCGGAGTCTCGCGAATATTTTCGCCGACCAGGCAGACGATGGCGTTGCGTCCGGCATATTTTACGTCGGCAATCCGGGCGAGGTCGGCGGCGATGGCGGGAATCGCCTCGTTGGAATCGACCGTGAGCGAGACGCTGACCTCGGAGGTGGAGACGACGTCGATGGAGCAATGATGCTTGTCGAAGACATCAAAAATGGCCTTGAGGAATCCGTGTGCGCCCAGCATTCTGGCGGCGACCACCTCGACGATGGTGATGCGTTTTTTGGCGGCAATCGCCTTGAAGGTGGATTTCGATTTCGGAGCGCGGCCCACAATCAGGGTGCCTTCGTTCCCGGGGTTCAGCGAGTTGAGCACGAGCACGGGAATGTTCTTCTGCACCGCCGGGAGCACGGTGGCCGGGTGCAGTACTTTGGCACCGAAGTAGGCGAGTTCAGCGGCCTCCTCGAAGGAGATAACGCGGATGCGGCGGGCATCGGGACAGATGCGCGGGTCGGTGGTCATCATGCCATCGACATCGGTCCAGATCTCGATGGCTTCGGCATCGAGGCCGGAGCCGATGAGGGCGGCGGAAAAATCGGAGCCGCCACGACCGATAGTGGTCTGCACGCCATGCTCGGTTGCACCAATGAATCCGCCCATGACCGGAACCTGCGCGTCGTCGAGCAGAGGACGCACGAGGTTCTTGGCGCGATGCTCGATCTCATCCACCTGGGGGATGGCCTTGCCGTGCTGCGCGTCGGTGATCAAAACTTTTCGCGCATCGACCAGGGCGGAGCGGATGCCGCGAGCTTGGTAGGCTTCGGTAACGATTTTACTGTTCAGGCGCTCGCCATAGCTGACCACGTAATCCGAACTGCGGGGGGAAAGCTCACCGACCGCGACGATGCCTTTCAATAGCTCATCGAGGGTATCGAATTCACGATCGATCTCGGCGCCGAGCGCGGTGTATTGCGCGGCGGTGACCAGTTCCTCCGCAGTGTCGTGATGGCGCTCGCGGAGAGCCTGGGAGAGTTCGAGCGCCTGGGAGCGCTGGCCTTCGCCAGCGGCTTTACCGGCGGCCAGCAGGGCATCGGTGACGCGGGACATGGCGGAGACTACGACCATGGGACGCCGCTCCAAGCGGCCCTTTACAATCTGCGCCGTGCGGTCAATGGCAGCCGCGTCGATCACCGAAGTACCGCCGAACTTCATTACGATCATGAACTACCCTTCAGGTTTCAAAGTTTCAAGGTTGCAAGGTTAAGGACAAGGTCAACAACTTTGCCATTTCCTGTCATCCCCACATTCGCCAACTGCAGGCGGATGTGGGCCACCAGAAACTATTCCAGATAACCTGTGGCTTTTAGCAACTCGGCATTGAGCAGGGCGGCTCCGGCGGCACCGCGAATGGTGTTGTGCGAGAGCATGGTGAACTTCCAATCGAGCAACGAGCAGGGGCGGAGACGACCGCAGGAGACGGTCATGCCATGGCCACGCTCGATATCCAGACGGGGCTGGGGACGGTCGGGACGCTCGTCGTAGAAGATCGGCTCAGGCGGCGCGAAGGGGAGTTTGAACTCCTCGGCCAAGCCGCGAAACTCGCGCCAGGCGGCGATGATTTTCTCCGGAGTCGCACGCTTCTTTAACTTGATGGAGATCGATTCGGTGTGTCCGTCCTCAACCGCAACGCGATTGCAATGGGCGCTGATGCCGAACTCGGCGGGGATGACCTCGCCTTTCTTGAGTTTGCCGAGGAGCTTGCCGGCCTCTTCCTGCATCTTCTCTTCTTCATTTTTGATGAAGGGCACGACGTTGCCAAGGATATCCATGGAGGGGACGCCGGGATAGCCCGCGCCGCTGATGGCCTGCATGGTTACGACAAAGACGGATTCGATGCCGAAGGCCTTCTGGAGAGGCGCGAGCGCAATGGCGAGTCCCATGACCGAGCAGTTGGAGTTGGTGACCATGAAGCCGCCGGATTGCTTGCGCCAGGACTGAGATTCGATGAGCTTGAGGTGGCCGGGATTGATTTCCGGGATGACCAGCGGCACCTGCGGGTGCATACGGAAGGCCGAAGAGTTGGAAATCACGGCACAACCGGCATCGGCAAAAGCAGGCTCCATCTCGAGCGCGATCTCGGCGTCGAGGGCGGCAAAGATCACCTTGGGCGCGCCCTGGGGTTCGGCGGCGGAGACCGTCATGGAGGCGATCCGGCCGGGGATCGGCGTCTTCATCTTCCACTTGGCTGCCTCCGCATAGCTCTTTCCGGAGGAGCGCTCGCTGGCTGCAATCCAGACTACTTCGAACCAAGGATGACGCTCGAGCAATTGAATAAATCTCTGGCCCACCGTTCCGGTGGCGCCGAGAATACCTACAGGGATCTTCGCCGTCTTTGCCATCAGGACTGAACTCTCTCTTTTCCGGTAGCCCCAAAGGGTACGCCGGTTCGCAATGCTTGTATTTTTTTATATCACTCCGAGCTGCACTTCGCGGCGTGATTTCGCAGTAGGATCAATACCTTACGGTAAAAGATACGGGCGGAAGCCGGCGCTAGTGTGGCGGCGGCAGCTTTTGCACCTTCAGGACAAACTCGGGGGCAAGGGCACAGAGCGGAACGGCTTGGTTGCTCCGCGCCAGCGCCGCCGAAGCCGCCCAGAGGAGGGTGAGTTTGAGGGTGGAGTTTGGCGCCTCGGGCCGAAGGGCTTGCGCCGCCTCGGGCAGGAAGGTGTAGAAGTCCTTGTAAAGACTGGGAGGAATCTCCGTCAGCGGGGCGGTCGCCAAGTCGCCGACGACCACGACGTGCCCGTCCTGCTCATTCCTGGGATGGACGCGGAGCACTGGGCCGCCTTCCGCCTGAAGCCGCCAAGTCCCTCTTTCCAGAGACTCTACTCGCCATCCGAAGACTGGGGAGCTGGGGAGGGCGATGGTTTGGGCGGAATGGTTGATGACGCGTACGGCGAATTCGCGGCCTGCGGCTTCGGTCTCCTTGCCGGAGGCGATGACGGAGGCGGTGGTTAGCTCGCAGGGAGCGGCGACCCTGCGCTCGGCCTCGCTGGCGAGCAGGGGCAGGGCACAGACGACAAGTCCCAGTAGAGCGATTGGAATCTTCATGACATTCCTGGACTAGGTATTGATGTTTGCCTATTTATATTACCGGATCAGCATAGGTCCGGAACAGGCGGGGCGGGCGAGAGAGTGCAAGGTTTGCAGGATTCCTAGGTTCGAGTGATTCGAAGTTGCGGAGTTGCGCTTTAGTCACTTGTAAAACCAGCCCTCATACCAGTATTGTTTCAATACTTGAAACCCTCTTTCTTGCGTACTTTTTTGCTTCTGGCAGTATTCACCTTATTGGGCGTGCTGGTTGCCGGTTACCACCCGGGAGCCGAGGACGACGGGGTGTATCTGGCGGCAATTCAGCACAATCTGAATCCCGGGCTATTCCACGCGGATGCGGAGTTTTTCGCGCTACAACTGCAGGCCACGGTCTTCGACAAGTTGCTGGCGGCTTCCGTACGCATCACACATTTGCCGGTGGCGGTGATGGTGCTGGCTTGGCATCTGCTGGCGATCTTCGGAATTCTGGCGGCCTGCTACCGGATCGCCGCGCGCTGCTTTGAGCACGAATACGCGCGCTGGTGCGGGGTGGCGCTGGTGGCGGTGTTCTTCACCCTGCCAGTCTCAGGAACCGCGCTCTACATCGTCGATCAGAATCTGCATCCGCGGGCGATCGCCACCGCCCTGGCACTGTTTGGGTTGGATTTTGCGCTGGCACGGCGATACGTTGCTGCCTTCGTGCTGGCGGCGGTAGGCTTCCTGTTCCATCCAATCATGGCCGCCTTCGGATTTTCACTGTGTTTCTTCCTGGCGGTACCGGGGCTGCAAGAGCTTTGGAGCGGGACACCGGAAGCCAGGGACGTGGAAGCCGAGCCAATGCCCGTTCTGGCGTGCGCTATGCTTCCGCTGGCGGCGCTTGCGATTCCGCTGGGATGGATCTTCGAGCCGACCTCGACGGCTTGGCGCGCAGCGGCGAACACCCGCGATTATTACTTTCTGACACGATGGACATGGTACGAATGGCTGGGCGTGATTGCGCCGGTCTTCCTCATGCTGTGGTTTGCCTACATTGCCCGGCGCCGCGGGCGGCCAGCAATGGAACGTCTGGCGACGCGACTGGCGGTGTACGGAGTTTTTCAGTTGGCAGTGGCGTTGCTGATCGCACTGCCTCCGGCCCTGGAGCGGTTGCGGCCGCTGCAACCAATGCGTTATCTGCACTTGCTTTATGTGCTGATGATTCTGCTGGGCGGAGGCTTGATCGGAGAGACCTTTCTACGCGAACACCGTTGGCGCTGGGCGGCGCTGTTTGTGCCCGCCGCGGCAGGGATGTTTCTGGTGCAGTGGGAGATCTATCCGGCTAGCCCACACCTGGAACTTCCGGGAATCCATTCGTCGAATCCCTGGCTCGCATCATTCGAGTGGATACGGAAAAACACTCCCGAGGACGCCTACTTTGCGCTGGGACCGGATTATATGCACCGTCCGGAGGAAGACAGTCACGGATTCCGCTCGCTGGCATTGCGCAGCGTGCTGGCGGATAACGTGAAGGATTCAGCGGTGGTGACGCAGGTGCCAAGGTTGGCGGTGCGCTGGCAACGTGAGGTGGCGGCGCAAAGCACAAATCACGAAGACTGGCAGCATGTTACGGCAGCGGATTTGCATAGGCTGAAGGCGCAATTTGGAGTGACCTGGGTGATTCTGGAGCGTCCGGCGGCACTGCTGGCGGATTGCCCTTACCAGAATGCGGGGCTTGAGGTCTGCCGGATCGACTAGACTGGTCACAGTCAAAAGCAGAGCTATGACTTCAGGAGCGCTTCGTGAAGTGGGCTTGGGCGAATGGCTGATGGACTCATTACAGAGGGCAAGAGCGGAGCGGCTTGAGCGCGAGCGAGCAGAGTTACTCAATTGTGAAGTATGCCGAGCCGGCTCGCGTGGGCTCGACGGTTGCGGCTGACCGGGGCCGGTGGATTGCGGGTTTGCTTTGGGCGGTGGCGGTGGGCTCGGTTGTGGGGATGGCGATCTTTCTGCCCTTTGGATGGGATGCGAAAGACTATCTGGCCGCCCTGGCGCAATACCCGGCATATGTGAGCGGACAAGCCGGTTCCTCGCTGGCGTACTCCCCGCTGTTCATGATTCCAGTGATGGGCGTGGCGAGGCTGCTTCCACTCTGGCTGACGGTCGCAGTGTTCGGGGTAGCCTACTTCTCCGGATGGCTGCTTCAGTTGTGGGTGGGAATGCAGTGCGCCACCCCGGATGAGCGCAGGATTCTTCGCTACGCAGCCCCGATCATCGCCTTTTTCCCCGGACTGCTGGTCTCGGATGTAATCGCCTCGGGTAATCTGGCGTACATCTTGTACGGGGTGATGCTGGGGGCGGCAGCGCTGGGCTGGAAGCGTGGCCACTGGAACTGGTTCTACCTAGCGGTGCTGGCGGCAGGCTGCGTCAAGGTGCATCTGCTGACCATGCTGGCGATCCCATTGCTGTGTGGACGGCGGCCGTGGCGGCGAAGCGTGGGGATGGGCGCGGCGGGGCTGGCGATCTATGCATTGCAATGCCGAATCTGGCCGCAGGCCTTCCACTTGTATCTGAACTCGTTGAAGATCATGTCGCAATCGAGGCGTGATTTTGGCTGCGGGCCGGCCGGCAATCTGGCGCGTGTGTTGCAGAGCCGGGGTCTGCCTCACGAGACGCCGTGCATCGTGCTTTATTTGGCTTTTGCAAGCGTGATGTTTTTGATTCTGCTCTCGCTCTCCCGTCTGTATCGCGAGCAGAGGATCAGCTTTGAGAGCTGGGCCCCGGTGATGCTGCTGGGGGTGGTTTTGCTGAATCCGCGGATTCTACCCTATGACTTTGCGGCGGTTACCCTGCCGATGGCGATTATCGCGTGGCGCTGCCTGCGCGAGGATGGGGGCAATTGCCTCACGCCGCGGGTGATTGGAGCGGCAGTGGTGCTGCTGGCGATGAATTTCGCGGTGGCCGGTGAAAGTGTGGCAGGCGTGCTACCGGATGTATTTCTGGAGATGCTGCTGATGCTGGGAATCTTTGCGGCCGGCGTGCGGCGCCTGCTGAGGGAAGCGGAATTCGAACGGCTTACTGCTATCGAGGCTGAATCGGAGCTGGTTTCGTAGTTGTTCAATGCGGGATGATTCGTTGCGCACATTCGCAGCACACGAAAGACGAGTCGATTGCTGGTTGAGGAACTTGGAACGGCACGGAAGACTTGGGCCGTACTTGGGCCTTCGCGTTTCAAAGAGACGACCTTTCAGGCAAATAACACGCTCGAGTTATGCAACGCTCTTGGAACTCAGGCTCCGACTTCCACGCCCTCATCTACTTCGTCGCTTAGAGTGGAGACGGAAAATTCCTCGTCGACCATCAGTTCTTCCATCGGTGGTTCAAGGCGCGGATTCCGCTCCGCGAATTGGACGAGGGCGAAGCACGCAAGGATGAGCACGACCGGATCAACGGGCCTCATGTGATAGGCCTGAGGGTGGGTGAAGTAGTACATGGCCGGAAAGAGTAACAGCACTCCTGCATAGCGGATGGCTTCGCTGGGATATTGCCGCCATGCGTGGAGGATTCCAAGCAGTGCCAGCAGCGTCATGAGGCTGGCCAGGAAGACGTTTGGCGGGTCAAGTGGTTCCTCGGCTAGATAGTCCTTCGAAAAGCTCCAGTAGCCGGTCCACAGATAGATGGCGCGGCGCACGGACATCCCTGCGTACCAGCCCTTATGCTCGCGAATGTAGCTGGTGGCTTGTTGGCTTTTGTGCGCCATGTAGGCCAGTTCGCCGGATTGGTTATACTCCTCCAACTCGCGCGCGTCGTGATTGGGGTGGAGATCGGCATGAATCCAATGGCGCGAGTATCCGTCATTGCCCAACTTGAGTTCGAGGCCCATGCTGTCGCGCATGGGAATGAAGCGGTGGAAGACCACGTAGTTGCGGATCGTCCAGGGGGAGATGGTCACCGCCAGGGCAATGCACCCCACCAGTCCCGGCATCAGCCAACGTTTGCGGTTGCGGAAGAGACGCCACGCCGCCAGGGCCATGAGGAAGGGAACCACGGTGAGCACCACCGGTTCGGTAACGGCGGCCACTCCGGACAAGACGCCGAAGCCTGCCCACAGCCACAGCTTCGGCGAGCGCTCCAGGTCTTGGGACAGATACAGCAGCCAGCACAGGCACAGCAATAGGACTTGGGTGGACCAGGCCCACTCGGCGGAAAAGTAGATGCCGTAGGGAGACAACGCCCATCCCCAGCCGGCCCAGCGCGCCGCACGAGGTCCAAAGCTGCGCCGCGCCATGAGAAAGACCGGGATGCAGGCCAGCGACGACAGTAGTGAGTTCAATCCGAGGGCGGCGAGAATGGACGCCTTGGTGTGAATCCCGAAGATGGCAAAGATCACCGTGAGGATCAGCGGATAGACGGGGGTCAGGATAGCCGAGGGTTGATGCGCAAGGAAGGGACTGCCAAAGCCATGGCCTGCGAGCAGCGAACGGGCCACGTTGCCCTGCTCCCAATGAGTGACGAAATAAGGCGAGAGCCACTCGTTGTAGACAAAGGGGATCACCGCCAGCCGGATGGCAAAGGCCAGCAGAACCATCCGGGAGGATTCCGGGAGGGCCATCAGCAGTTGGAAAACGCTGCGGGGCTTGGCTTGCTCCTTTGGGTAGACCAAGAACTCTGTCAGGGCGGCCAAATTTGGCTCCAGTCTGTGTGGAATCCATGCACGCGACCAATGCTCGAGAGCGGAGTCGAAGGCGAAACCAAGTTTCTAAAACCGTACTGGAAGTATAACCCGCCAAGCAGCGCATATTTTTGCGTGGAGCTGGTGGTGGGCGTGCTTCAGGGTTGCACCAGATGATGAGCTATTTGTCCTGACGCAGGACTTCAGTGTTGGTTTCAGGGATGGAGATGCGAAGGAGTTTGTGATTGGGGTCCAGCCAGAGGTGCCAGTCCGGGCCTTCGGTTTGGAGGAGGAAATGGCGGAGGTGCTGGGGACGGCCATTCAGCGGGGTGTCATCGTAACCCTTGAATTCGAGGAAGACCTCGGCGGAGGTGCGGCGGCGGGGAATGAGGACGGGGAACCGGGTGCGGGTGAGGTCGCAGCCGTCTCCGTTGGGGCGGGGATGGCACGAGGTGGCGAGGTATCGCCAGAGAAGAACTTCGCGGGTGGCGAAGAAATAGTCGTCGAGAACGAAGGTCGAAGAGGTCAGAAAGAAAGACTGGTCGCTGGCTTTGCCATCGGTGACGACGTGCATGGTGAGAATCTGGTCGCTGGGTTCGACCATGGCGCTGTTGTGCGGAGAGCCGCGCTGCTTCCACTCGTAGCGGGAGAGGTTGCCGTTGGGCAACAGGGTGAGTTCGCCAAACTGGTCAAAGTTTCCGCCGGACTGTCCGGCTTCGACGTGCAACTCAGAGGTGGTGACGTTGGAATTTGGAAATTGGCGAATGACAAAGGTCTCGGTGGCGACCAGTTGGCCGCTCTGGAAGATGGCGAACGAGCCTTGATCGACAATGTTGGAAGGCTTGGCGGAGGCCGGCTTGCCGCCGGCGAATGCGATGCGCACGAATGGCGAGGCAATGATGAACAGCGTGATGACGATGCAGGTCCGGCGGATCATGTGGAGTTCCCCGCTAGAGTTTATCGCGAGCAGAGGTGGAGATGCCAAGGCGATTGGCAAGCTGCACCAGAGAATTCACCAGAGCGGCGGGATCGGAGGCGGAGGCGTCGAAGGTGTGGTGGGCCAGAAGATAGGTGGGGCGGCGCTGCTCGAAGAGTACGCGGAGTCGGTTGAGATCGCGCACCAGGGGGCGCTGATGGCCGGAGTCCGCGATGCGGGCACAGACGACGGCAAAGGGCGCGTCGAGAAAAATGACGGTAGCGGAGTGGCGGGCGAGGAGCTCGCGGTTGGCCTGTTGCAGAAACGCGCCTCCACCCAGAGCCAGGATCGAGGGACGCGGCAGATCCGGCAGGATGAGGTTGAGGTGATGGTGCTCGATGGCGCGGAAGCCGCTTTCACCATGGGCGGAGAACAGCTCTGGAATGGGTCCGTGAGCCCGCGAAATCTCGGCATCGAGGTCGACGAGCGGACAGGCAAGCTGGTGCGCGAGGAGGCGTCCGACGGTACTCTTGCCGGCTCCCATGAAACCGATGAGGACCAGCAACGGGGCGATGGAATCCTGGGACATTGAGGTGGATTGTAGCAGGAGAGGACGGTTCGTAATGCGAAGCCGGTGATTGGAAACTTGCGGGGCGGCGATCGGGCTTGCGACGAAAATGAAATGGCCGCGAAAGATCGCGGCCATGGGTAAAAAGCGAATGGGAGAAGCACGTAAAAAAACCGAAAACTGTATTTATCGCCGCACGTGGGCGGATTTTACGAGACCTTCGATTTTAAGTTTCTGTTCGATGCCATCCCAGACCTTCGGACTTGGGTCGTACATGGGGATCAGCAACTTGGCCTGCTCGGCGATGTAACGGAGGTCGCTGACCAAGTCGCGGCAGATATCGCAGGTGCGCAGGTGCTCTTCCTGTTCCTTGGTGCCGCCCGAGTCAATAATCAAGGGCAAGTCGCGCTGAAAATCAGCACATTTCATCTTTTTGCCTCTCCCGCTGGAGTCAATGGCTGCAATGGCCGCAGCGCTTGCGTTTCGCTCAGTTGCCATGGTCACACCTGCTTCCTACCTTTTCAATGCAGCTCTTTCAGCGCGAGTGACTTTCAGCAGATCCCGTAGCTTCATGCGCGCTTTGTGAAGTTGAGATTTGCTGTTGCCGATGGAGCAACCCATCATTTCAGCAATCTCGTTGTGTTCGTATCCTTCGATGTCATGCAGCACAAAAATGATGCGATAGCCGGGAGGAAGACTTTCGACGGCACGTTCCAAATTTACACGGTCAATGGAGCCTGCAAGAACCTGATCGTGGGCGCCAAAATCCTTCTTCGGACCATCCTCTTCGGTGGGCTCCAGAGTTTCCTGGAGGGAGACCTCGGGGAGTCCCTTTTTGCGCAGGTGCATGAGTACGACGTTGACCGCGAGGCGATGCAGCCAGGTGGAAAATGCGGACTCACCGCGGAAGGTTGCGATCTTGCGATAGAGCTGGAGAAATGCCTCCTGCGTGAGATCCTCAGCCTCGGCGGTGTTGCCGGTCATTCGCAGGCAGAGGGAGTACACACGCCTTTTGTGCATGCCGTAAAGAGATTCGAAGCACACGCCATCGCCTTGCTGGGCACGCTCGATGGCTTCGGCTTCCGACATTCCGGACGCCGTCATTTTTTTCGGGGTGGTCAAATAAGGCCTCTTTGAAACGCCACTTTGCCCGTCATCACGCAGCGGGACCATGGGTTTCGCCTGCTGCAAAACTTGTACATCCCCTACAGGTATAGCTTTGCGAACTGCCACGGTCAATCCCTCCGCTCGCGAGAGCGCATTTACAGGGGTATGAGAGAGTTAGACGCCGAGTAGAGGACATTAGTTGCTCTGGCCGCAGCGGATGGACGAGCCCGCACGGAAGCTCTCTTTGAGATGCGGCTGGCCGAGGAAAGGTCACGACTCATCCGGCGGTGATGGTTTCGAGACCGTGACCGTGGGGACCGAGCTCGCGCTGGCGAAGCATCCAGGCGAGGACGAAGCCGAGGATTCCCATGACGGTGAGGATCTGGAGCATGGGTTGGTATCCGGTGGGATGAGCGGCGCTGGCTCCGGCGACGTCGTTGGCTTTGCCCAGGCCCCAGTTCATTCCGGCCATGCCCATATTTTGAATCATCGTCATCAGTCCGAGAGCGGTGCCGAGGGTGCGGCTGGGAACAATGTAGGCTACCGAGGGCCAGATAATGGCGGGGACAAAGGTGAAGGCAAAGCCGAGCATCGCCATGGGAACGTAGAGCGAGATGTGAGTGTATCCCATCATCAGGAAGACGGGGATGAGGAGCAGAACTCCGAGGCACATGATGGTGGCGCGCCGTCCCATTTTGTCAGAGAAGAGTCCGACGATGGGAGTGCCAAACATGGTGAAGGCGGTGAGAACACTGAGGAGAAATCCGCCGAGCTCGCGAGTGGTGCCGTGGGCGTCCATGAAATATTTCACGGCAAAGGTTTCAAAGGGGAAGATGGCGGAGTAGAAGACCACGCAGAGGCCCACGAGATACCAGTAGGAGGGGCCGAAATTCTTTACATCCTGGAAGACGATCTTGTCGGCTTCGCCAGCCCTGCCGAGGGCGTAATGCTTCTCGGCGCGGGCCTCCATGATCCAGTAGGCGATGGGTCCGAGGACGCAGAGGGAGACAAAGCCGACGCCAATCAGCCAGGGACCCTGCCAGGAGTTGTAGGCGGAGTGCGCCCAGGTGGGCGAGTTCTGCGCCAGCCAACTGCCGAAGCGGGCGAGCATGAGGTTGAGTCCGAGAGCGAAACTGAGTTCCTTGCCCTTGAACCATTTGGCGACCGCCGCCGTGATGGCGACGATGAGCGACTCGGCGCCCATGCCGAAGACGAAGCGCCCCCCAGCCATGATCTCAAAGCGCGGACTGAAGGCCGTGAGCATGGAACCGGCCAGGCAGATACATCCGAAGAGCAGGAGAGCGCGGCGCACGCCGAGGCGGTCGATGAGGATTCCGCCGATGAGAACGGTGGCGATAGGGGCGATGGAATAGAAGGAATTGAGCAGGCCGATGTTCTGATCAGTGAAGTGAAGCTGCTTCTGGAGGACGTCAGCCAGCGGCTCCAACGCGTCGTAGAAATAATAGTTGCCGAACATGGTGATGCTGAGCCAGAGAAGGACTAACCAACGATAGAGCTTGCTGGGTTCGGTTGCAGGGACAGGCTGAGGCATGAGGAAACCTTTCTGGCTTATGAGTGCGGCAAAGTGAATGTAGCAGGAAGGGCCGGGTAGCCGCTAGCGAGGTGGGCGAAGCGGGTGACGGTGAGGGCAGGTGCAGACCGGCTTCGGACTATTTGGGGCTTGCGGGCTGGGCGATAGCGTTGGGCGTGGAAGGCAAGAGCGACTTTTGTTTCTCGGCGCGGAGCTGGCGGGCGTATTCGCCAAGGCTGACGGAGATGTCTTCCATGCTACCGGGGAGGACTTCCGCGATGGGCGCGGTGATGAAATCGAAGTGCCGCGTGGCCAGAAGTGCAGTGCTGGCGGGCGGGGCGTTGCTGACGTAAGCTTCAGGAGGGTTCGGTGTCACCTCTTCGATCGGAGGGACGGTGACGATGGATGGCTCGGTGGCGGAGCCGAGGCGAATCTCCGGGGTGTAGATCAGCGCAGGGGCTCCGGGAGGCAGGTACGTTGTTTCAGAAGCCGTGCCGGAATTCTGCGCGAGCAGTGGCGAGGCAAGCAGGAGCGCGACGATGAGTACAGTCGGCATCATGATGGTTGGAGCCGCGAGCGCGGCGAATGGATGTCCGGCAAGCTGTGGGAGAAGTGCCTCCACGTCAGCCCGGCGGCGATGACCGGGAAACAAGCCCTTTTGAATAACCGGTATCGAGTTAGGGGCGGGTTCGTGGACATATGGAGCGAAGCCTTATTATAAGTGTCGGGTTTAGTTAGATAGTTAAGTTTTTCTTCTGCCAATAAGTCGCGGTGAGTCGAGTGAGGCCGGATTGAAGTGCACGCAAAGCTGGGCGAGGTGGGCGATGCTGCTGGTGGGACTGCTCTGTCCTCTGACGGTAGCGGCTCGGGCTGCGCCTGGGACTGGCGGCGCGTCGGCACCGGCGAGTCAGGGGACGGCGAGTCAGTCGCCGGAAGCTCAAAAACAGGCAAGTCCAGCTGAGGGGATACCGCAGAGCGCGCTGCCGGGCGGGTCGGCGGGGCTGTTTGGCCGCACGGTAGAACAGGTGCGAGTGCTGGGAACGAGCGGTGATCTGAAGCAGACCGCATTGCTCGAAATGATCCCGATGAAAGCCGGCGAGCGGCTGGAACGGGACAACGTACGCAGAAGTCTACGGGCATTGTTTGAGACCGGACGTTTTGCCGAAGCTGAGGCTGAGGCCAGCCTGCTACCCTCCGGAGGAGTCGCGGTGGAGTTCCGCACCAAGCCGAACTATTTCAATGGCGCGGTGACCGTGACGGGACTGCCAAAGATCGGTCCGAATGAAGCCCAGGTGGTGAACACGGGGCGGCTGGAACTGGGTGCGCAGTTCACGGAAGAGAAGCTGAAGGATTCGGAAAGCCGCATTCTGGGATTACTGCACGACCACGGCTACTGGAAGGCGCGAGTCAGCGCCGATCTGGATTTCCATGACGACACGCAGCAGGTAGACGTGGAGTTCCAGGTGGTGCCGGGCGAAGTTGCGTTGGTGGGCAAGCTTGCGGTCGAGGGCGACCCTGGGCTATCCGCGGAAGAGGCGGCAGCAATCTGCAAGATGCGACCGGGAGCGCGGGTGCGCGGCGATCTGCTGCAACGGGCGGTAGCACGGCTGCGAAAACGATATGTAAAGCAGCGCCGGTTGAGGGCGCAACTGACGGCGAGCGTGCCGGTTTTCCACCCGGAAAACAATACGGTGGACTACACCTTCGAGGTGGAGCGCGGGCCGGTGGTGGACATACGCTCCGAAGGCATGCCATTGAGCCGCGCCAAGCTGAAGCGCTATGTGCCGGTCTATGAAGAGCACGCGGTGGATGAGGATCTGCTGAACGAAGGACGGCGCAACCTGCGCGACTATCTGCAAGGGCAGGGATATTTCGACGCTATGGTGCAGGTGCGGCAGGACGAGGACACCGAGCACGACCGGGAGCACATTGTGTACTCGATCCAACGCGGCCAGCGGCACAAGTTGCGGGCTATCGATGTGGTAGGCAACCACCGCTTCGATACGGCAACCTTGCGGGAGCGCATGGGAACCCAGGTCTCCAGTATGCTGCAGCCGCATGGACGCTACAGTCAGGCAATTCTGGCGAACGATCTGCAGGCGATCAAGAACCTGTATCTGGCAAACGGCTACGAGTCGGTGAAGGTGACGAGCGAAGTTCTGAACGACTACGACGACGCTGCCGGCGACATGAAAATCGTGGTGAAGGTGGACGAGGGGCCGCTGGTGCTGGTGGGCCGCCTGGAGATTCGGGGAGCGCACGCGGTGAGCGAGGCAGAGATCCGCAGCCTGATCAACACCCAGGCCGGGCAGCCGTTCTCCGAAGCGACGGTGGCGGAGGATCGGGTAGTGGTGCTGAACGACTACTTCAACCGCGGCTTCCCTTCGGTGCAGCTGGACAGTTCGGCGACCTATGCCGACGCCGCCCACACCCGGATGGACGTGGTGTATGAGCTGCACGAAGGCGCGCGGGAGTATGTGAACCGGGTGCTGGTAAGCGGAGTGGAGCACACCAAGCCGCACATCGTGAACCGGACGGTGGTGATCCAGCAGGGCGCGCCGCTGAGCCAGGAGAAGATGCTGCAAACCCAGCGCAATATGTATGATCTGGGAATCTTCAACGAGGTGCAGACCGCGATCGAAAATCCGGAGGGCGACGAGAAAGACAAAGATGTGCTCTTCCAAATCAAGGAAGCCAAGCGTTGGACGATCAACTACGGACTTGGAATGGAAATTGGAACGGGGCTGAATACCGCGCAGGGCGGTTCGCCGCAAGGTGAGACCGGGGTCAGCCCGCGGGTGATCCTGGAGGTCACGCGCATCAATTTCCGGGGGCGCGATCAGTCGCTGATCTTCAAATCGCACTTCGGCACACTGGAGAAAAGGGCTTCGATGAGCTTCGACCAGCCGCGCTGGTTTGACCTGCCGAACTGGCGGATGACCTTGACGGGGTTGTACGACAACACCCGCGATGTGAACACCTTTAGCAGTAACCGGCTGGAAGGCTCGATCCAGTTGACCCAGCGGGCGACCAAGGCGACGCAATTGCTGTATCGCTTCTCCTATCGCCGCATCGAGGTCGATCCCAACAGCTTTCCAGCGGGGTTCAGCCCGGACTTGATCCCGATCTATTCGCAACCGGTGCGGGTGGGCATGCCAAGTTTGACCTATCTGCGGGACACCCGCGACGACCCGGTGAATTCCACCAAAGGCACCTATAACACCTTCGATATCGGCGCGGCGTCGAGCTTCTTCGGCTCACAGGCGGACTTTGGGAGATTGCTGGTGCAGAACGCCACCTACACGAAGTTTCACAAGAGCTGGGTGCTCGCCCGCTCGTTACGCATCGGGGTGGAGAGTCCGTACGGCAGCCTGGGATTCATTCCGTTGCCGGAGCGCTACTTTGTGGGCGGATCGAATTCGCATCGTGGCTTTGCCATCAATCAGGCAGGACCGCGCGATCCGTTCTCCGGGGCGCCGCTGGGCGGTAATGCGATGATCGTCAACAATATTGAGCTGAGGCTGCCTCCGGCACCGCTGCCGTACGTGGGAGACAACCTGAGTTTTGTGCTCTTCCACGATATTGGCAACGACTTTGGAACGGCGAACGAGATGTGGAAGAACCTGGCGCGATTCAACCAGCGCGATCAACAGAGCTGCCGCGATACCAGCGCGGCGGCCACCTGCGACTTCAGCTATATGTCCCAGGCGTTGGGGACCGGAGTTCGCTACCGGACGCCGATTGGGCCGATCCGGGTGGACCTGGGCTACAACTTGAATCCGCCGGTGTTTCCGGTCAAGGAGCCACCGACTGGATTGCCGTATTCCGAGCAGGTGCGACACTTTAACTTTTTCTTCAGCATCGGGCAGACATTCTGATGATACGCAAAGGAAATCTCGTGTCACTGGTGCTGGCGCTGCTGCTCACGGCGGCGCATGCAGAGGTGGTGGACCGGATCATCGCCGTGGTCAATGGACACCTGGTGACCTGGAGCGATCTGGACGAGCAGATGCGCTTTGAAGCCCTGGAGAATCGGCGCGCACTGAAGGATCTGAGCGAGGCGGAGCGGCACTCGGCCTTTGAGCACCTGGTGCAGAGCCGGTTGCTGCGCGACCAGATGCAGGGAACGGTTCCGGCGACGGATACCGAGATCGAAGCGCGCATTGGCGAGCTACGCGCCGCCTGGCTGACAGAGAAGGACGATGCGAAGTGGAGCACCAAGCTGACCGGCTATGGGCTCTCGATGGGCGAGTTGCGCCGGTTGGTACAGGAGCAGTTGGAGATTCTCAAGTTCACGGAGTTCCGGGTGCGGCCGCTGGTGAGAGTTTCACGGGCCGATGTGGAAGAGTATTACGCGCAGGTGCTGGCGCCGCAGGTGAAGGCGCAGGGGCAGACACCCGAGCCGGTCGAAGCGGTGTCGTCCAAGATTCGCGAACTTCTGGAGGAGCAGAAGATGAATCAGGAGATGGAGAAGTGGCTGGAGACTCTGCGCACGCAGAGCCGGGTACAGGTGTTGTGGGACGCCGTGCGTTAGAGGAACTAAGTCGGAGATGCCAGCCCTGAAGCATATTGCGCGTTCGAGAGCAGGTTCGAGAAGACGATGAGCCAGGAGCCAGAGCGAGAAAATTCCGGGCAGGTGCAGACCACGCCGGAGAACGCGACTTTGCCGACGAAGGGCGCTGCCGTGGGCGCTCTGCTGCGGAAGTGGGTGCGCATTCTGCTTTGGATGATCGCCGTGGGAGTGGTACTTGGGTTCGTCTTGCTGGGGGCGGTGGCCCGATATGTGCAAAGCGCGGAATTCCACGAGCGGGTGCGGCAGTTTGCAGTGGCACAGATGGAGCACGCCACGGGCGGACGGGTGGAGTTGCAGCGGGTCGAGTGGCGGCTCGCGGGGCTGCAGTTTGAGCTGTATGGGATGACGGTTCACGGGAAAGAGGCAGCATCGGAGGCTCCGCTGCTGCGGGTTGAGCAGGTGCGGGGACGGTTAAAGTGGACTCCGTTGCTGCACGGACGGCTCTCCTTCCATGAGCTCAGCGTGCTGCGGCCGCTGGCGCACGTAGAGGTGTACAAGGACGGATCGACAAATCTTCCGGAACCAAAGCTGCCAGCGGGAACGCGGGCGGATGCCACCGCCAGATTGTTGCGGCTGGCGATGGACCACGCCGCACTGACCGGCGGTCTGCTGCAGTGGAAAGACGAAAAGATCAAGCTGGACGGTGCGGCCGACGACGTATCCTTCGAACTCGGCTACCGCGCGGCAGACCACTCCTACGAAGGTAGGGCGAAGGTTGGGCAGGTGCGGATGCAGTTGCCCGGGTGGGAGCCGGTGACGTTGGGCGCCGAGGCCCGCTTCCGGCTCTATCAAGACCGCGTGGAAGTGCCGCGGCTGCGCGTGAGTTCGGGGCGCTCGTGGATGGAGGCCAACGGCGCGGTGACGGGAATGAGTTCTCCGGTGGCGCAATTCGCTTATCGCGCGGTGGGAGACCTGGGCGAGTTGGCGCGGCTGGTGCACTACCCTGAGCTGCGCGGCGGCGCCGTGCAATCGGATGGGGAAGGAACCTATCGCTGGGATCGGGCAGAATATGCCGTGGTTGGGCGGGCGCAGGCGGCAGCCGTGAGCTGGGCGAACTCGACCTTTCGGCTGGAGAAGATTAACGGTGGCGTCGCCTATTCGCTGGACCGTGAGCGCTTCAACGTATCTTCGATTTTTGCCACGGCGCTGGGCGGCACAGTGACCGGGAAATTGGACGCCACCAATTTGCGCAGCAAGGAGCCGGTGGGAAAGATCGCGCTGCAAGTTACCGGGGTGGAGCTGGCGCAGGCATTGCGGGCATTCTCCACCGATGGTCTTCCGCTGGAGCGGTTGCACCTGGCGGGTTCGACGGCGGGCACGCTGGAGGTGAACTGGCGTGGCAGTCCGCTGAACGCGCGGATGGATGGCGATCTGCGGGTGCATCCGGTTCTGCGCGCCGGGGAGTTGCCGGTGACCGCAGTGGTGCAGGCCACGGTGGACTTCAAGGGACAGTACTGCGAGCTGCACAGCGTGGAAGCGAGTACTCGGGCGTCGCGCCTTTCCGCCAGCGGACGGCTGTCGGCAAACTCGGATTTGAAACTGGATGCGATGACCATGGACTTCTCTGAACTGGCACCGGTGGTGACCGCCTGGCGCGGCAGCCGTGCGCAGGATTTGCCGATCGAGTTCGGTGGGCGGGCAAAATTTCAGGGGACGGTGCTGGGAAGGTTGGAGCGGCCCGCTCTGGCCGGGCATCTGGAACTGCACAACTTCACCACTTTATTGCGTCGGCATGAAAAACCGGTGGCCGGGGTGGCTCCGGCGGAGCGCGTGGTGCATACTCGCTGGGAGCTGCTGGAAGGCGACGTGGAGTACTCGGCATCCCACGAGAGCTTGCGCAATGGTCTGCTGCGGCGCGGAGGAGCGAAGATCGGCCTGGATGCCAGCGTGGCGCTGGCCAACGGAAGCTACGATGCGAGCCAACCTTTTTCCGCTCACGTCAAGGTGGAGAACGCCGAGGCGGGCGAGTTGCAGGGCTTGGTGGGATCGAATTATCCGGTGAGCGGACAGGTGAGCGGGGACGTGCACGTGGAAGGTACGGAAAGCCACTTGAGCGGCAGCGGGCGGATCGCCATGAAAGATGGAAGCGCATGGCGTCAGGCGGTGCGTTCGGCGACCGCCGAGGTGAACTTCACGGAGAATCAGGCACAGTTGCGCAACATCGTGGTGAGAAGCGACGTGATGCAACTGAGCGGCGACGCTCGGATCAATGTGCAGACCAGCGAGTTTGGTTTTGCTCTGAAGGGCACCGAAGTGAAGCTTGAAAATCTGCGGGCCATGCGCGAAGGGAAGATACGCGCCACCGGGCAGGCGACGTTTGAGATCAGCGGCGAGGGCACGCCCGGCGCGCCGGTGATCAACGGGCGGCTGCGCTTGCGCAATCTCGCGGTGGATCGGCAGATGCTTGGCGACATGAATGTGGACGCGGTCACGCACGGCTCGGAGATGACACTGACCGCGCGCTCGAACTTCAAGCTGGCAGAGGTGAAACTGGACGGGCAGATCCATCTGCGCGACCAGATGCCGATGCGCATTACGGGCGATGTGCAGAGCGCCAATCTGAACCCGCTGCTCGAAGCCTATCTACCGCTGCGGCACAGCGGCCCATCCGAGCTGAAGATGCACATCGAAGCGTCCGGCGAGGCGTTGCATCCCAAAGACATGACTGCCGACGTGGTAGTCGAGCGCTGGGCTGCGAGCTATGGCGGCATCGCCGTGACGAACGACGGACCCATCCGCCTGAAGATGGCGAACGAAGTGGTGCGGATCGAACAGTTCCGCGTCGCCGGGGAGCAGGGCACGCGCTTCCTGCAGGTGCGCGGCGAGATGCAGTTGGGCGGTCAGCGGGAGATCGATCTGCGCGCCGAAGGCAGCCTGAACCTGAAGTTGCTGGAGACCGCCGATCCGAATCTGATGGCGAGCGGAGTTGCGAACCTGAACCTGCAGGTGAACGGGACACTGGCCCGGCCTTCCATGCGCGGACGCTTGAACGTGCAGAATGGCGCCATTACCTATATCGATTTTCCCAACGGACTGAGCGACGTTACCGGCACGCTGATCTTTAACGAAGACCGCTTGCAAGTGCAGGAGCTGACGGCGCGCACCGGAGGCGGGCTGGTGCACTGTGGAGGCTTCATCACATTCCTTCCGTCTCAAGGGCTGGGATTCAATCTGTCGGCGAGCGGGCGCGAAATTCGATTGCGCTATCCGGAGGGATTGAGTTCGACCGCCGACGGATCGTTAACTCTGACCGGGTCGACAAAGAGTGCGGTACTCTCCGGCGACCTGACGGTAACGCGGCTGGGAGTGAATCCGCAATTTGATTTTGCCAGCTATCTGGTGAAGGGCATGCGCGGCGCGCCGGCGCAGAAGATCGATTCGCCGCTCAATAACGTGCGCCTGGATGTGCATGTGACCTCGACTCCTGAGCTACAGGTGCAGACCTCGCTGGCGCGGTTGAGCGGAAATGTGGATCTGCGGATGCGCGGAACCGCGTTGCGTCCGGTGGTGTTGGGCCGGGTGAATCTGCTGGAAGGCACGCTCGACTTCAACGGCACGAAATACCGGGTGGAGCGCGGTGATGTTACGTTCACCAACCCGGTGCGGATCGAACCCACGCTCGATGTGGAGCTCTCGGCGCGAGTGCGCGACTATGACATTACGCTGGGCTTCCAGGGGCCGATCAACAGACTGACGCCCTCCTACCGCTCGGACCCGCCGCTTTCGAGCAGCGACATTATTTCCTTGCTGGCCTTGGGACGCACGGCGGAGGAGACGGCGAATCCGGCGATGATGGGCACGTCGCAATATCAGCCCACGGTTTCAGAGAGCGCATCGACGGCGCTGCTCGGACAGGCGCTGAATGCGACGGTGAGCAGCCGGGTGCAGCGCTTGTTCGGGGTGAGCCGGTTGAAGATCGATCCGAATGTGGGCGGAGCACTGAACGCTGGATTGGCTCGGGTCACGGTGGAGCAGGCGGTCTCCAACAAACTGACCCTGACCTACATCACCAACCTGAATCAATCGGCACAGCAGATCATTCAGTTTGAGTACGACGTGAACAAGAACGTTTCCATCGTGGGCGTGCGCGACCAGACGGGCGTGGTCTCATTCGACGTGCTGTTGCGCAAGCGCAAAAAATAGCTGCGGCGCAGGCAGTGGATATAATTCCTCATTATGTGCGGACGATTCCGGCTGGCGAGGAAGAAAGAGATTCTGGAAGAGGAGTTCGACGCTGAGTGGGTTGCAGAGGATGACGGCGCTGAGTGGGTGCCGCGCTTTAACGTGGCTCCCGGGCAGGAGATTGCAGTGGTGCGGCAGGATGCGGCGCGGCGGCAGTTGTCGCAGATGCGCTGGGGGCTGATCCCTTCCTGGACGAACGATCCGTCGCTGGGCCACAAGCTAAGCTACAAGATGATCAATGCGCGCTCGGAGACCGCAGCCGCAATGCCGGCCTTCCGTGAGCCGCTGCGCCTGCGGCGCTGCCTGATTCCGGCCGATGGATTCTACGAATGGAAGCGTGCCGGAAAAGAAAAGCTCCCATTCTGCTTCACCCTTGCCGATGGATCGCTCTTCGCCCTCGCCGGGGTATGGGACCGGTGGAAGAATTCGCAAGGGCGGTGGATTGAAAGCTGTTCGATCCTCACCACCACGCCGAATGAGCTGGCGCGGGATCTGCATGATCGCATGCCGGTAATCCTGGCGCGGGACCGGTATGAGCTATGGCTCGATCCCGGCTTTCGGAACGTTGCGGAATTACAACCCCTGCTGAAGCCCTATCCCGCCGAGGCCATGCGGCGCTACCAGGTGAGCCAGCGCGTCAACCAGGTGCAGAACGACGATGCCGAGTGCGCGGCGGAGTTCGACGCCACAGCGCTTGATCGGGCCGGCGAAAACCTGCTTTTCTGATCGCATGAAGCCGTTGAGCGCCGAAAGAAAAGGCATCCGATTCTCCCGGATGCCTTTCCTATTTCATGCGTATCGGCTTACAGGTCAATCTCGGCCTGGAGGACATTGTCTTTCGTAGTGGTCATCCGGAAACCGACTCGCTTACAGATAGTCTGCATTGCAGTGTCATCCTCGAGCATGTTGCAGAGCACGTGTTTCAAGCCCTCGGCACGCGCAATGTCAAGCTGGCGGCGGAAGAGTTCGGTGCCGAGTCCCTTGTGCTGGTAGTCATCGCGAATAATACCCGCAATCAAGGCAGAGTTAGTTCCGTGCTGCTTGTTCATGCGGGTCGCCGCAACAATCTCGTTCTCCCCGTTCTCATTCTTCTTCTCGGCCACCAGCGCCATTTCGCGATCGTAGTCGATGAAGCAGATGTGGGTGAGACGCTCGTGCGCCGTGCGCTGCCACAATTCCAACGGTCGCAGATAGCGCCTGGTGACGGTGAGTTCGCTGAGGTGTTCGTGGAATTTGACTATGGCGGGTTCATCTTCCGGACGGATCGGACGAATCGTTAATTCCGTACCATCGCCCAGCTTGCACGTGCCCTCGTACTGGTGAGGATAGGCGCGGATTGCGGTCTTCGGCAGCATCGCCTCGGTCATCTCCGGCCCGTAGACAACCACGCGGGCGTCGAGTGCCAGCAGGCGCTCGGGCGAAGCCAGCAGGGGATTGATGTCGATTTCCTTGATCCAAGGTTGCTCGACCACCAACTGGCTGAAGCGGACTAACAACTCTTCGAGCGCATTGAGGTCGACCGACTTGCGGCCGCGAACTCCCTTGAGCGCCGCGTAAATCTTGGTTTGCTCCATCATGCGGCGGGCCAGGGTGGTGTTGAGCGGCGGCAGACCCAAGGCGCTGTCCTTGTAGACTTCCACCAGTTGTCCGCCGGAGCCGAACAGCAGCACCGGTCCGAACTGCGGATCGAGCGACGAGCCGAGGATGACTTCATATCCATCCAGTTTGGCCATGGGCTGAACGGTCACGCCGAGGAAGTGGCCTTCGCCAACCTTCTCGCGCACCGAACTCTCGATCTCATTGAAAGACTTGCGGACCGATTCAGCATTGCGGACATTGAGGTGCACGCCGCCGACATCGGTCTTGTGCGTGATGGTTTCAGAGTGCAACTTGAGCACCACCGGGTAGCCGATTTCGTCGGCAGCCTTCACCGCCTCTTCCGCACTGGCTGCAATGCGCGTCTCGGTGACGGGAATGCCGTAGGCTTTCAACAGCTCTTTCGACTCAAACTCGGTCAGGATCGTGCGTCCGGACTTACGCACGTAGGCAATCAGTTCGGCGACCTTCGCGCGGTCGATCTGATCCGATGCCGGATTCGCAATCGGTGTCTCGTACAGACTCTTGAGGTTGGAGGCGTACTTCCACATGTAGTTGAAGGCTTCCGCGGCGGCGTCCGGATAAGCAAACGTTGGAATCCCGGCGCGGTTGAGAATCTCTTCGCCGTACTTCACCTGAGTTCCACCCATCCAGCTTGCCAGTACCGGCTTGCCGAGAGAATGAGCGTAGGGCTTCAGGTTCTCGGCGATACGGGTCGGATCGGTCATGCCTTGCGGGGTCATGATGACGAGCATGCCGTCAATCTTCGGGTCCGCCGCCGCTACTTCGAGCGACTTGGCATAGCGCTCCGGCTCGGCGTCTCCGAGAATGTCCACCGGGTTGTTGTGGCTCCAAGCGCTGGGCAGGAACTGGTTGTACCTCTCCAGCGACTCCGGGGAGAGGTCGGCTAGTTCACCGCCGCCACGGGCCAGCGCATCGGTGGCGAGCACGCCCGGACCACCGGCGTTGGTGACGATGCAAAGCCGCGGACCCTTGGGGCGCGGCTGCTTGGCGAGGACTTCGGACATATCGAAGATCTCGTGGATGGAATCGACACGGAGGACGCCGCTGCGCCGGAACGCCGCATCCAGAACCTCGTCACTGCCGGTGAGCGAACCGGTGTGCGAAGCCGCGGCCTTGGCGGCCTGCGCGGTGCGTCCGGCCTTGATGACGATAATTGGCTTGGTGCGGGAGACTTCGCGTGCGGCACTGAGGAAGCTGCGCGGATCGCCGATCGACTCCATGTAAGCCACGATCGAAGTGGTGCGCGGATCGTTTCCGAAGTAGGTAATCAGATCGCCCCAGCCCACGTCCAGCATGGAACCGATCGAAATGAACGCGCTGAAACCAACCATCGCCTGCAACGACCAATCCAGCACGGCGGTACAGAGGGCGCCGCTCTGACTGATGAAGGCCAGGTTTCCGGGACGCGCCACGGTATGCGCGAAGGTAGCGTTGAAGCCGGTGACCGGGTTCATTACACCGAGGCAGTTGGGACCGATCAGACGCATTTTACCGCGGATGGTTTCCTTGATCTGGCGCTCGTACTCCTGGCCCTGCTCGCCCACCTCTTTGAAGCCGGCAGAGATGATAATGGCTGCGGGTACGCCGATTCCAACCGCATCCTCAACCAAGGCGGGCACGGTGTCCGACGGAGTGGTGACTACGATGAGATCAGGACGCTCGGGAAGGTCATGCAGACTTCTGTAGGCGCGAATGCCGAGGATGTTGGTGCGCTTGGGGTTCACCGGGTAGATGGTGCCGCCAAATGGGGTGCTGATCAGATTGCTGAGAACCATGCGGCCGACGCTTCCAGTGCGTTCCGACGCGCCGATCAGGGCGACCGACTTGGGTTTGAAGATTGCGTCGAGGGGCAGACTTTCGGAGCGCAAAATGTCGTGTGCCGGATCGACCAGAAAATGCTCGTCTTGGAACATCTCCGCAGTCCCGCTGCTCGCCTGAGTCAGGGGGGCATTCTGAACTTCTTTATTCATCTAATAACTCCCGATATTTTGTGATAATGAGGCTCTTACAATCACGGCAACATCTCGACGACTGCCGGTAACACACTTAACAGGGAAGAGGCGGTCAGCATCCGGGGCTCACGCAACCGCCATGCGTTCTCCGCGGAACGATTCCTATCCGGCTGCAGGCGGGTAGCTCCCCAGCTACGGTGAGGATTTTGGTGCGGAGCCGTCCGACCGGAACGTATAAAGTATACTATTTCGGATTGCAACGCGAGCCAAACCTGCATCAACTCCGCCAAATCTGGAAGAATAAACCGAAAACCAAGTCCTCACTCCCATTTTCGGTCTCATGGGCAGAAACTGCGGTGCAATTCTCCAGCAGGTATCTTAAAAGAAATCCTTCCGCGCGGCTTTCAAAATGCCATTTTAGACGAAGAATTTCTATTTTTAACTGGCTCCGCCTGCCGGTGATGGGCATGAACCGGCATCCGGGACAGGGCCGAGACGCCATGGCCGGAACTGCCGAAACCCTTGCCCAATGACCCAGGCGCTGAGCTTTACCATCACGGAGGCATGATGCAATCGAAGGCGAGCTGAGGGAGGGAACTGAATTCCTGCGAATGATGCGGCGCAGTTCCACACTGCGGTCACAAACTCGGGGAGTTAGTAACTCTTGTCAGCTTTGGCAGAGCTGCGGTACGCATTCGGAACTCGCGGAGTATTGGCACGTCGCACACTTATCGTCGAGGTTGGATGCTGCATCCGGACGCGTTGTTGCCGGCTTGCTGGGGAAGGGAATGATCTTTCCCATGCCGCGTGAATTTGCGATTTTTGGGCAAGTACCTGGAGACTCTAGCAAGCGGCGGAATGGGATAAGCTGCGACATTTAATTCGAAGAATATCTCAACACTTTTTGCTTATCTGTGATAGCGGTCACTTTTGTGTAAGTCCTTGTAGCCCCGAAACCATGTTGTTGGCTGGAAATCCCGGTACAAAAACTGCCAGGAACAGGCCAAACCAGCGGGGGTGAGTAGCTGGCGTGAGTACAAAAAAAAAGCGAAAGAAATCTGCATCGAAGTCACAGGGCGGAGAATCTCTTCTCGCAGGAAGTATGGAGGTATTTGCGTGTCAATTGAGAAGACGGTAAGTGGATGTGATCTCAGCTACCCTTTGATGTCGCGGCCCGAAGAGAGCCAGAGGTCAAAGACAGTATCATTCATCATCGAAACACCTTCCGAGACCATGACGAGTGGTTTCGATCTCAGGTGGCCGTTGATGAGCCAGCCACCGCACCAGGACGAGGGCGTTCGCATTAAGAAAGCCGCGTAACCAACGCCTTTGACCATATGCTTTTACTCCTTCGCGGGTCACACTTTGGAACGTCGTACCCGCGTCACCACCTTTCACAACGCTGAGTTGTTCTGAAGCTTCCAAAAACCTTCAACCTAATCCCGATCCGGACGCGAGGATAGTTCGCGCCCGGGTCGGGATCACATCTTCTCTGATACTTACCCACAATCCAGCGAAAGCACTTTCGAGATCGGTGTGTCCGTCCTGATCATCGTCGGGAAAAACGTCCAGGCTGCCTTGCCGGATACACCTTTCGCGCTTTCGCTTAAGCCAACTCCCGAATAAAGAGGCGCACAACGGTCTGGTTTAGAAGCTGATGAGCGATTTCACCGAAGGTAATGGGGCCGGTAATGTTGCCGGTGTGTTTGCCCTCCAGCCCTGCATAGAGATAGTTCAGAATGCAGTTGCAGGAGAACGTGGCAGGACCGTTCTGTTTCCCGGCGGCAACACTGAATTCATGGAGATAATCCGTCACCGGCGCACCAAACTTATACTCCATCCCAGGAAATACGGGCGCGTAGAGGTTCACGACCCCTGCTTGTTCGTCGACACTCTGAACACTCACATTCACGATGCTGGTGTTATAGTCGGCGGTGAGTGGGATCTGAGAATTCTGCTGGATACTGGTCATGTACTCGGCAAAGTTTCGGAGCTTCCCGTTGATCGCACACTCGCTTATCGCGAAGCCCGCACGCGGAAATGTGATGGTATCGCCTGACCCCGGCTTGAAGACGTTCACAATGTCGAGAGTCGCGAGTTTGTTCGCCGGCAAGGATACGTGCATCACCACTGCCGTCTCGGATGACGCCGCCCCGGTGACTCCGTTGAAGACCTTGGGAGTTTGCTTACCCAATTGCGATAGATGGACCCCTGAGATCCAGCCAACTACCGGCTTTACGAAAAGGCCCTCGTAGCCTGGAGCATCCTGGGCATAGGCCGAGTGAACGGCGCTTCCAGCCGGAATAATGATGAACGAGACACCATTCTCGGGGGCATCCTTGCATACATTCAGCAGGTTTTCCGGAGTGTATTCCCGGATCTCTTCTCCACCGCAGAACGCCGGCAATTCGGTTACAAAAATCAGGGACTCAGAACACACGCCTCCGGCTTCGTCCATGAAGTACGGGATTGTGCCCCCGATCCAGTTGCCTTTCGTGAGTTGGCGCAGCGCCTCTTCGCTTCCCGCTAACAGAAGAGGCTTGCCGGTTGCGATCTTGCGATTTACTTCGGTAATTGAATGCAGCATGTTTTATATCCTCAGGGAACCAGTTGTGCAATTTCAGGTTGCAGCGTTTTCTCGAGTTTCGAGAAAGCTCCGTGAGCGTGTATCACCAACTCATTCATTGTCGTGGGATCCAATTTGTAGCGAACCCGGCAATTGGTGAGGAGCATATTGACCACGAGATTCGTGCTCTTCAATTCCTTCTCCCCGCTCACGAGCTTTTTCCAGATGGGACTACTGACCGGTGGTAGCATGCGTGCCGTCCTCCTAACTGGATATCGGCGGGGCGGCGCCGTACTTTAGCGGCAACGGTTGCCGAGGCATGGGAGCTGCGCCCCTGCCGAGGCACGCGCGAAGATGGGTAATTTCGTTGAGCTTGGACGCGCCGCGGTAAGCGAGATACCGCACGGCAGGCTCGTCGTAGTTCAAACTGCGGTCACATCCTGCACCTTGAAAAGCCGCAGGAATTCCAGCAGGCGCTGACGAAATTTCTCGGTGGGGAGTAAGGTTTATCGGTAGCGATGGAATGCGGCGCGTTTCATGCCGCGCTGTGCTTCTGAGTTTTTCATGAAGGTGTTCCAGACAAATGAGGTCCGCGCATTCTCTGCCATTAGCAAGGTGATTCCCGTGTCGATGCCGATGACATCGGTATCGTACCAGTTTTTTGAGGGATTAAATGCGTTAACGAAACCGTAGCGGCACCAAGCCCTGCTATACCTAGTCTTGATTGTCCGCAGCACCCGCATGGTTGGTTGTACCAGGAATGGCAGCGAACCTCCCACGGCGCTGGGAACGATCGTACCATCGATCGGTCCCATGGCCGGCGGACCGCCCCAGATGACATAGCCTTTCTGCGAATCCGAAGCTGTGATGCCCCACAGACTGTCGCTATAGTCGGGAAACTGCTTGGCTAAAGACAAACAAAAACGCCGATGAACTTCCGTGGCAATGATCGAGTTCTGAAAATAATCTGCATATCGATCGCGCTGATCGCGGAAATCGAACCAAGCCTGTGAGTACTGGTGGACGAAGAGCGGCGCGAACGATCCGATGTAGCGAAGGCCGTCATATTCGAAGGTAACGCGTTTCCATCCATTCCAGGTCTCGGGCTTTAAGGGATGGGAATAGGAACCCAAGCCCAGCAAGTACATCGCCATCAGCTCACTGTAATAATCCCAGCGATAGGATAGGAAGCCGATTTCCGGCGTCCATCCGTGCGGCAAAAGGGAAGTGTCTTCAGAGAGCCACGACCAATCTACGCGGTTAAAGATGTCATGCGCGAGCCGCTTGACCTCGCTCTCCGGGAAGTGCTGCCGGCAGGTCAAAATGCCACACAGCAAAATCGCCGTGTCGATGGAAGAGACTTCAGAGTTCCACGTCCGTTCGCCAGTGTTTACGTCGGCCCAGTGATAGAAGAACCCCCGGTGAATGGGCACCTTCGCCCACAGAAACCGCAGGGTGGTGAGAACCTGCTCAGTGGCTTCCGAGAGCGAGATAAAGCCTCGCTGCTGCGCGATGCATAGCGCGGTTAATCCAAAGCCGGTGGCGGCAATACTCGCCACCGTGCTGCTGGAAGGCGCGCGAACATCGCAGCGGTCGCGTACCAACCCGGTCTGCGGATTGGATTGTTCTACGAAGAACAGACAATTTGCCCGCTCGAGATCTTCAAGGAATTCGTGATCTTCCGGTAAAAGGTAGGTTGGCTCCGGCGGAGTAGCGGGGCAGCTTAGATTGTCGGCCATTAGGACCGGGATCATTTTCCTTTGAGCAAACGGCATGGTCACACCCAAGCCGAGCATCCCCTTGAGTATGGCGCGCCGAGAAAGTGGGTTGACGGTCGAGTGATTTCTATCCACTTAGCTAATTGATTCCGCGCGACATCTAAGGGTTGAAAGTTTTGCGAGTTGAATGCTACGCGAAAGAAGGCAGCAGTTCTCGATCTAATCCGCTGCGAGGGGAACGGCATCTTAACTGTGTTTCTTAGCTTTGGGGAGCAGATGAATCGCAAGCGCAAGATAGTGCTTTGGGCGGGAGCGGCTGTTGCTAGCGGGGTCTTAATTCTCCTGCTGACACTCTCGAGGAGAGAAAAGCCGCTAACCCTGACCGGCGTTGTCATCAGGCAGGATACGGACCCGAGGAGACAGGTACCCATCACCGGGGTTGAGATCACGGCACTAAACGGTGTGGCGCTGCGCAATGGCATATCTGATTCTTCAGGGCTTTTCCATCTCAGCTTGCGTCCGGGACTCAAGCGAGGCCAACCTATTCTGCTTATGTTCCAGCATCCAGATTACAAACCACTCAATCTGTCTCAGTCTTTTGAAAAGAGGATGCTTTACGTTGTCCGGATGTCGCCGATTGCGAGTACTGCAAGGGCGGTGCCCAGCGGACCTACGAGGTTTATTGCTCAAGTATCAATCAGGTATTCCGTGAAGACGTCGACCGCAGAGGAAATTGGAAGCGCGATGAAGACCTTTGAGGTGGTGAATACCGGCAACGTCGAGTGCAGAGGTCAGAAACCCTGCTCGCCAGATGGAAGATGGAAAGCGGCTGCCGGGGCCATGTCGCTCGACGCGGGCGAGGGCAATGAGTTCCGGAATCCAAGAGTGTCCTGCATTGCTGGTCCATGCCCGTTCACAAAGATCGATTCCGACGGCCTTGCGAATGGCGGCCGGGTGTTCAACGTTTCGGTTCGCGATTGGTCTGATCCGGCCACATTCTTGATAGAAGCCGAGGTGGTTCATCCAATGACCGCTGATGTTGTCAGGCAATCATCCCCGGCGATTCTCGGGCGCACCCTCAACTTTACATTGCCGGCGGAAGCGGAGGGTGTGAGCATCGAGGCGGAGGTGGATGGAACTCACGTGGTTTTTCCACTTGACCCAGAGCCTTGCTTAAGTTGGGGTGAATGCAACGTAAAGATTGAGAAGGATCGTACTAGCACGTATCGCTGCGAACTGAAGCCGGGCTTTGAGTTCCGTTGAAAGATCGTTCCGTTGAGAGCTTAGAAGCGCTCATTTTTCAATGCCCTCCAACCTCCACGCTCCAGAGTTCTCCGGAAGCGACCTGTGGTTTTCTTTTTGCATCCAACTGGGAACGCCACCCGTCCAGCAGAGCTCCGTGCTGCTGCCTATTGCTGCTTATCGCATAGGCAGATGCACGAGGTTATCTAAATCGATGACACAAAAGAAACATAATGTCTGGATGCCGTGGAATGAACGTGTGGCGGCCTTGCGTCAGTTACCGCCCGTGCTCAAGATTGTGTGGCAAGCCGGTCCGGCGGTCGTATTTCTGAGCGTTGTCTTCAGAATAGTCACAGCCCTGTTGCCGATCGGGCTGCTCGCGATTAGCAAGCTCATCATCGACAACATAGTAGGTGTGGTTGCCCATCATCAACCTGTGCCCCGGGTGCTGTGGTGGCTGGTTGGAGCGGAGTTTGCGCTGGCCGCAAGCGGCAGTATGCTCACGCGAGTTGTCGATTATCTCGACTCAGTGCTCGCGGACAAATACACCCGCTACGTCAGCATTGAAGTAATGCGGCATGCCGCCGGACTGGACTTGGCCGCATACGAAGATCCTGTCTTTTACGACCGCCTGGAGCGGGCGCGCGTACAAGCGACAGACCGGTTGGGAATGATCCAGTCCCTTGGCCGCCTCTTGCAACAGGTTGTCACCACCCTGTCATTATCGATTTCCATCGTTTACTTTTCGCCATGGCTGTTGCTGCTACTTACGGCGGGAGTTGTCCCGGCGTTTCTGGGCGAGAGTCACTTTGCATTTTTAGAGTACGCCAAGAATCTCCGCCAGACGCCTACTCGTCGTCACCTTGACTATCTGCGAATTCTGGGCGGCAGCAAGGAAGCGGCGAAGGAGCTGAAGCTCTTTGGCTTGGCTAGCTTTCTCACCGGGCGATTCACCGAACTTTCCGATGACATCTATCGCGAGAATGTCGAACTATCCGGACGCAAGCTCCGCATAGGCGCGCTTCTATCTGTAATGGGAACGCTCGGCTATTACATGGCGTATGCCTGGGTCATCTGGCGAACCATCCATGGAGAGTTGTCCATTGGAACCTTGTACTTCCTGGCAGGTGCGATTCTGCAGGCGAGCAACAACATTCAGCAGATTTTCTCGACGGCTTCGAGCATCGCAGACCAGGCGCTGTTTCTCACCGACCTGCTGGCCTTCTTTGCAATGCAGCCAGCGATTCGCTCGAAGCCACGTGCGCTGCCGGCGCCGCGCCCAATGGTCCGCGGCTTCGAATTTCGCGACATTTCTTTTTCTTATCCCGGGGCAACGCGGCTGGTGCTGGATCGGTTGAATTTTACGCTGCGGCCAGGAGAGCGCGTCGCACTGATCGGGGAGAATGGCGAGGGTAAAACCACGATTGTGAAGCTACTGACGCGGCTCTATGACCCCACGGACGGCCAGATTCTGCTGGATGGCGTGGACCTGCGCGAGTACAACATCGAAGACCTTTACCGGGAAATTGGAGTTATCTTTCAGGACTTTATGCGGTATGAAATGACGGCCCGCGAAAATGTAGCGGTGGGGAGAATTGAAGAGCTGCACGATACAGGGCGCATTGTTGCCGCTGCACGAAAGAGCCTGGCAGACGAAGTAATTGCCAAACTCCCTGAGGGTTATGAACAGATGCTCGGGCGGCGGTTCCACACAGGTATGGATATCTCCGGTGGCGAGTGGCAGAGACTCGCGCTGGCTCGTGCTTACCTACGCGACGCGCAAGTTCTAATCCTGGACGAACCCACAGCCGCACTGGACGCCCGCAGCGAATACGAGGTGTTCGCGCGCTTTGCGGAACTGACGGAAGGGAAGATGACGCTCTTTATTTCACACCGATTCTCCACCGTACGGATGGCCGAACGGATCGTTCTGCTGAGGGATGGCCGAATCGCGGAGGATGGGAATCATCATCAACTCATCGCTCTCGGCGGGCAGTACGCCGAGATGTTTGAATTGCAAGCCGCCAGCTACCGCTGACGGCCGTTTGGGAGTCAGATGCCAGAGCAAATTGCTATTTTGGATCGGTACTCGACAGGGAAACATCCCGTGGAGAAGGACATCAGCGACGTCGGCAAGGAACTGGTTGCAGCCAAGGCTGCCCAATGTGCAGGCAGCATGGTGTGGTTGCCGCGCATTCAGTCGTCGCCCGAATTCTTGCAGCGGTTCAAACAGTTGAACCAAGGGCTGCAGGTGGTGTTCGCGTCCATTGAGTCTGCGCCCAAAGGTGGCTGTTTCGATGCAAGCGACTACGATTGGTTTTGCGAGGATCTCGGCCCCATCCACTCCGCCTTGGCTTCGCTGGCGCAAGCAAAGGAGGCATTGTATCGCAGCGCGTACGTACGCTGCTCCGGCCGGGTTGCGCCCAGAGCCCTGGTGATTGCCGAGGACCTGCTGGCATCGCTTGACTACGGCTTTACTGATTCCGGGTTCAGCAGCTACCTGCAAGCGTTTCAACGCTCCGTAGTGCTGCGTCTTGACGAATTGCGGGCCATGGTTCCAGCGCTCCAGTGGGTGCTGCTCGAGCGTATCGCCGTACTAGCAAAGAATGCTCTAGGAATCGACACGGATGGTCCGCGAGTGACGGCAGGGAGGGCCGTGCCGGATATTGAGACGTGTGTTCGAAGTCTTCGCGAGATCGCTCATGCGCCGTGGGCGGAGTTGTTGGAACCGCTGATCGTCTTCGATGCGGTGTTGCGTCGAGATCCAGCAGAAGCTTACGCGCAGATGGACGCGGAGAGCCGGGAGATGTATCGCGGCATCGTGGTTAAATTGGCGAAACACTCTGGACTTTCAGAGCTCGAGATTGCGGAACTAGCCGTGTCACTCGCTCGCGAACCCGAGAGTGTTTGCGAAGACGATCCGGTTCTGGCGCACCGGCGGGCACATGTCGGCTACTACTTGATCGCCGAAGGACAGGGGGTTCTTCGGCGGAGAGCCAATGTGCGCTCTCCCTTTCGCGAGCGCTGGCAGAGGTTGCTGCGCCGATATCCGAACGATTTCTATCTTGCAGGCATCGAGTTGCTGACACTTGGCATGATTTCGGCCGCCGTAGTGTGGGGAGATTTCTACTCGATCTCGGCCGCCTTTCTTGCGGCACTCATCTTGCTGCTGCCGTGTAGCGAAAGTGCCGTGCAGATCATGAATTACCTGATCTCTTCGTTATTACAGCCACAGATTCTACCCAAGCTCGATTTCCGGGACGGCATCCCGGATGGTTATACGACCATGGTCGTTGTACCCACACTGTTGCTCGATGAGAAGCAGGTGCGGCAACTCGTCGACGACCTCGAAGTCCGCTACTTGGGAAATATGTCCGCAAACCTCCATTTTGCGTTACTGACTGACTTGCCTGACTCGGACGAGCAACCCCGTGAAGAGGAACCGATCGTTGAGTTTTGTGGCCAGCTTATACGCGATCTGAATGAAAAGTACGCGGGCAATGCCAGAGGCACGTTCGCCATGTTTCATCGCCACAGGGTTTACAACCCACGCGAAGGCGTCTGGATGGGTTGGGAACGCAAACGCGGTAAGCTGCTGGATTTCAATCGGCTCGTGCTCGGGCAGTATGACAGCTTCCCTTACAAGGTAGGCGACTTGTCAGTGTTGCCGCGGGTCCGGTATGTACTCACGCTCGACACTGACACGGAACTTCCGCGAGGAACAGCGCAACGATTGATCGGAACACTGGCCCATCCGTTATGCCAGGCGATTATCGATCGCCACAATGTTGTCGTCCAAGGCTTTGGAATTTTGCAGCCCCGGGTCGCCGTGAGTGTCGAGAGTGCGGCGCAGTCCAGGCTCGCGTCCATCTACTCCGGGCGAACCGGGTTTGATATTTACACGCACGCGACTTCCGATGTTTATCAGGATCTTTACGGCGAAGGAACATTCGTGGGCAAAGGACTGTATGACTTGCGGACGGTTCATCGTGTGCTCGATCATCGTTTTCCGCGCAATGTCATCCTGAGCCATGACCTTATCGAAGGCGCGTATGCGCGTGCGGGACTGGTTAGCGATGTCGAAATTGTGGATCGCTATCCCTCTCATTACAGCGCCTATATTCGGCGTCGGCACCGCTGGGTCCGCGGCGACTGGCAAATCGTGGAGTGGCTATTTCCGCGCGTGCCGGATGAGAGTGGCCGTCGCGTGCCCAATCCTATTTCCCTCATTTCGCGTTGGAAGATTGTGGATAACCTGCGTCGCAGCATGGTCGGTCCTTCTACTCTCGTCCTTTTTATTCTTGGCTGGCTGCTACTACCCGGACGACCGCTGTACTGGACAGCGATTTCGCTTTCCATCCTGTTCGCACCGCCGTGGTTCCAGTTTGCCGTAAACCTTGCGCGGGCAGTGTATGCCCGCAGTCTCGTGGGGATAGGCGAGGCTTGGACATCACTGGAAACCGCTCTCACCGGCGTTCTGCTGGTTTTGATTTTTCTCGTTCATGATGCGCTTGTTTCCCTGGATGCAATCTTGCGCAGTTGGTACCGGCGCGCGATTTCAGGAAGGCGACTGCTCGAATGGGAAACTGCGGCGGAAGCAGAGCTGGGGATTCGCAAACGCACACCGCTTGATGTGTACCTGGTCTGCACACCGGTGATTGCGTTGGGCATCGCTGCAGTGCTGCTTTTGGTGCGGTCGTCTGCGTTGTGGGTTGCGCTTCCGACACTTGCGCTTTGGGCGTGCGGCAAGGCAGTCTCGGTGTGGCTCGACCGGCCTGCACACCAAGAGCGCAGCAGCGTTGCCGCAGGGGATGAAAGGTTTCTGCGCCTTGCTGCACTCCGCACCTGGCGTTTTTTTGCCGAGTTCAGCGGCTCCCGGCATCATTGGCTGGTTCCGGACAACGTGCAGGAGGAACCGGCAAAGATCGCGGCGCGGGTCTCACCGACCAACCTCGGTTTTCTGCTGAATGCTCGTCAGGTGGCATACAGACTTGGTTATCTCACGGTTCCCGAATTTGCGGAGCAAACGCTGCGAACCTTTGACACCATGAACCAACTGCGTCGCTATCGTGGACATTTTCTCAACTGGTATGACACGCGGACCCTCTCGCCCGAGCCGCCTCTGTTCGTCTCCAGCGTCGATAGCGGGAATCTTGCAGCATCGCTCATCGCGTTGAAAGTTGGATGTACCACACTGCTGGAACAACCGTTGCTCTCGGCGTGCCTGGTGGATGGGTACGTAGATCATCTCCGATTGCTCGTCGAGTCGAAATCTCTGAGGCCCAATGCGAAGAAGTTACTTCGTGAGCAGGAGAACAACTTGCCGTGGTTCGACCGCTTGACTGCACTGGTTTCAGAACAGGCTGCGCACGTGTTTCCATCGTCGCCTGGAGGCGAGAATCCAGGGTTAGCAGCGCAACTTCAACTGCGCAGAGAACAAGTGCAGATGCTGTTATCCAACTACATGCCGTGGCTATTGCCGGAGTTCAAGTTCTTGCGCCGACACCTCGCTATTGAGGCTAATACTGAAAGTGGGCCGTCGCTGACGCAGTTACCCACCTTCGTGCAGCAGCTTCAGGCAAAGCTTTTGCAAGATGCTATTCAGTCGCCTGCTTTGGACGAAATCCGAAATCAATGCGAGCACCTTTTGACGCTGCTTCCGGGCGCGTACGAGCAGTCTTGTTCTTTGGTACAGGACTTGCGCACGATTGCCGCCGGGGCCGAGCGCTGGGTGACGGAGATGGACTTTGGCTTTTTACTGCATCAGCGCCGCAAGCTTTTCTCGGTTGGGTACCACTTGAAAAACAGAACACTTGATTCTGCCTGCTATGACCTGCTCGCGTCGGAAGCCCGGATTGCGGCATTCATTGCGATCGGCAAAGGTGATGTGCCTCAAGAAACATGGTCACGACTGGGAAGGGCACATGTGCCGATACGAGGCGGTCCCCCTAGCCTGATCTCGTGGGCAGGTACGATGTTCGAATACTTGATGCCGGCAATCTGGATGCGCTCTCCAAACGACACGATGCTGCGGCAGAGTATGCAGGGAGCGGTTCGGGCGCAAAAGGAGTATGCCGCTGGAAAGCATATCCCGTGGGGTATCTCTGAAGCAGGCTTTGGTGAATTGGACGACGCCGGAGTGTATGGCTATGAGGCGATTGGGGTGCCGGAACTGGCCTTGCGAGACCAGGAGCGAGAGCGGTTGGTGGTGGCACCGTATGCCGGCGCGATGGCACTTGCAGTGGCTCCCGCGGATGCAATTGACAACTTGCGTCGCATGGCAGAACTCGGTTCGTTGCGTGACTATGGATTCTACGAAGCGGTTGACTTTGGCGCGAGCAGAAAGATCCGCGCTCACGATCCTGTCTTTGTGAGAGAGTGGATGGCGCATCATCAGGGGATGATCCTGCTCTCCATTGGGAACTTTCTCTGCGGCAATATTGTGCAGCAATGGTTTCACGGAGATGCCCGGGTACGGGCAACCGAACTGCTCCTTCAGGAGCGTCCCGTCCGTCAGCATGTCAAACCGGGTGAGCACGTTCATCTCTCTGCACGAGCCGTCCGTAGCCCTCGAAGAGACCGCGACGAACTTGCCATGGCGAGCTGAACTGGAGCATGCGCAAGTGGATTGTCCCTGGAATTCAGCGATGAATTGGAGGCGGCGGACTTTTGGAATTTTCGGTTCATTCCTGCTGCTTGTTTCATCTCTCGCAGCGAATTCCCTTGATCAGCCCGACATTGATCGGCGGGTGGAAGCATTGCTCAAACGGATGACGCTGGAGGAAAAGGTGGGTCAGCTTGTGCAGTACTCGGGAGGAAATGCCACCGGGCCAGCCTCGGAGGGCATCAGCCTCCGAGATCTGATCGCTAAAGGCCAGCTTGGTTCTTTATTGAATGTCACCGGCGCGACCGAGACGAATGCGCTGCAGCGGATCGCCATGACGCAGTCCCGTCTCAAGATCCCGTTGCTCTTCGGGTTGGATGTTATCCACGGATACCGGACGATCTTTCCGGTTCCGCTCGGGATGGCTTCCACATGGGACCCGCAACTGATTGAGCAGGCATCGAGAGTAGCCGCACAGGAAGCGACTGCGGAAGGCGTGCGCTGGACTTTTTCTCCCATGGTCGATATTGCTCGTGATGCGCGATGGGGCCGCATTGTGGAAGGCGCGGGCGAAGACCCTTACCTGGGCCAGATTATGGCTGCGGCTTACGTGCACGGCTACCAGGGAAGCAATCTGGCGAATCGCGATTCGATGGCCGCGTGCGCCAAGCATCTGGTTGGCTACGGAGCATCTGAAGGCGGCCGTGACTACAATGCAGCGGACATCTCCGAGCGCGCCCTGCGGCAAATATACCTGCCTCCATTTCAGTCGGCGGTTGATAGTGGTGTGGCAACCGTAATGAGCGCATTCAACCCGCTCAACGGCGTGCCGGCGTGTGCAAACGCGATGACGCTGACCGGGGTACTGCGCCACGACTGGGGATTTCAGGGTTTTGTGGTGAGTGATTGGAATGCGGTAGCCGAATTGATCGCGCAAGGTGTAGCCAATGATCCAGCCACTGCCGCACAGAAAGCAATCCTTGCCGGCGTGGACATGGATATGGAAAGCGGTGTGTACCGGCGATCTCTTGCGGATCTCGTGCGCTCGGGAACGCTCTCCGGAGCGGTAGTTGACGAAGCCGTGCGCCGTATCCTTCGCGTGAAGTTTGCCTTGGATCTGTTCGACCATCCGTACGTGCCAGAGTCGAAATCTGCGGCGCAACCGATGCTTGATCCGACTCATGTTGAGCTCGCGCGAAAAGTCGCCGAGCGATCGTTGGTGCTGTTGAGAAACGAAGAATTTCATGGCGCGCAGTTGCTGCCGATTGCCTCGAACGTGCGCACTATAGCCTTGCTGGGCCCTTTCGCCGACAGTGCCGGCGACATGCTTGGATCGTGGCCAGCGAAATGCGATCCCGCGACCGCTGTCACCTTGAAAGCTGCGCTGACCGAGCGCCTGCGGCAGGCTGGCGGAGAATTGCTCTACGCCAAAGGCACGGAAGTCGATAGCGTCAGCGGCGACGGATTCCGGGAGGCAGTCAATGCCGCTCAACGATCCGATCTGGTGGTTATCGCGCTGGGGGAAAGCGCTGCATCCATGACCGGCGAAGCTGCGTCTCGTGCCCACCTCGGCCTGCCCGGAAATCAGCAGAATTTCCTCGAAGCAATTGTTGCTACTGGAAAACCAGTCGTCCTAGTTCTATTCAGCGGTCGGCCCTTGGCGCTACCGTGGGCCGCCGCCCATGTATCTGCAATGGTCGAGGCTTGGTATCCGGGTGTACAGGCGGGACCGGCCCTGGTTAGAACGCTGTTTGGCGACGTGAACTTCACTGGAAAACTTCCCGTTTCAGTGCCGCGCGCAGTGGGGCAGGAGCCGCTGTACTATAACCCGCCGAAAACCGGGCGACCGGCGGAGGATACTGATCTCAGTCGGCCTCCCCGAAGCGGGCATGAGAAGTACGTCTCGCGCTACATCGATGAGCAGAACTCGCCGCTGTTTCCGTTTGGCTATGGACTGACCTACACGCATTTTGTCTACTCCGCTATCCAGCTAAGCAGCACGTCGATCGGGCTACAAACGTTGAACAGCGAAGGGGGCGCGATCACGGTGTCGGCGACGGTGACCAACCGGGGATCACGAGCCGGGCAAGAGGTGGTGGAGCTTTATCTCGGACAACGGGGAACCAGCGTGAACCTTCCAAGGAAGGAACTCAAGGGCGTGAAGCTGATTTCACTCGCGGCGGGTGCATCGCGAAATGTGGAGTTCAAGGTTGGACGCGAGGAACTCGCTTTCTGGAATATCGAAATGCGCCACCTAGTCGAAGCAGCACAGGTGACGGTCTGGATAGCTCCTGACTCGGTGGAGGGGCCGAGTGCGCAGTTCACGATCACCAAATAGTCAAGCAATCGCAGCGCGTTCAGAGGGTCAATCCGTCGCAAAAGGAATTAATTCTGTTGCCCAGCAATCGTCCATCGCCGACTAATAAAAGGTTCGTCTACGTTGCCGCAGGTTTTGCCGCGCTGGGCGGGCTTCTATTTGGTTACGACACTGGCGTGATTTCCGGCGCGGTCATCTTCATCAGAAGAGATTTTGCGTTGGCGACGTTTCCTCAGGAATTAGTGGTGAGCATGGTGCTCCTCGGGGCGACCGTTGGTGCCATTACTGGGGGCAGGTTTGCGGACCGTCTTGGCCGCCGTCTCACATTGATCGGAACATCAATCGTCTTTACTGCCGGAGCCCTGATTTGTGCGTCAGCCCCATCTCTGGCCATCTTGGTAGCCGGCAGAGTGGTAGTGGGCCTGGGAATTGGACTGGCTTCGACCACGGTGCCTGTCTATATCTCCGAAGTGTCTCCTCCGGAGGCGCGCGGCTGGCAGGTGTCATTGTTCCAGTTGGCGATTACAATCGGCATTTTGTTGGCGTACCTCGTCGATTACGCTTTTGCCAAGAGTGAGGCATGGCGATGGATGCTTGGCTTGGCTGCGGTTCCCGGCACCATTCTTGGTGTCGCTATGCTGTTTCTAGCGGAAAGCCCGCGCTGGCTTGCCGGACACCTGAACGCAGAAAGTGCGCGAGCCGTGCTGGCACGCATACGCGGGACGCGGGATGTTGAATCAGAGTTGCAAGATATCCTGGGGAGCCTTGCGCGTGCGGACGAGCGCGGCACCTGGTTAGACCTTCTGCATCACAGCGTTCGTCCAGCGTTGATCGTTGGCCTTGGGCTGGCGATCTTTCAACAGGTAACAGGGATCAACACGGTCATTTATTACGCGCCCACCATTATCCAGGCGGCAGGATTACCCTCGGCTTCATCGGCCATTCTGGCTACCGCGGGCATCGGTGTGGTGAATACGCTGATGACCATCATCGCCATGTTACTGATTGATCGGGTGGGACGACGGCCACTACTGCTCACCGGTATCGCCGGCATGATTCTTAGTCTTGGCGTTCTCGGTCTCGCTTTCCGCTCCGGCGTACAGAGCGCGGCGTCCGTGCGGGTGGCGGTGATTACCTTGATGGCCTACGTCGCCTTTTTTGCGATCAGCCTGGGGCCTATCTTCTGGTTGCTAATCGCGGAGATTTTTCCATTGAAGATCCGCGGCCAAGCGGAAGGAACTGCGGCCAGTATGAACTGGATTTCTAATCTCGTAGTATCCATCACGTTTCTGTCGCTGGTAGAACTGATTGGGTTATCATGGGCATTCTGGCTGTACGGACTGCTCGCGATTGCCGCACTGGTCTTTTGTTACTACCTTGTTCCTGAAACCAAGGGCCACAGTTTGGAAGAGATAGAAGCGTCCTGGCGCTCAGGCCCGGCGTAAGTGTTTGGGCCAATAGCCTTCACTCCGGCTAAGCCGCTGTTTCACTCGAATTCCCCGCGTTTTCCTCGATGCTGTTGTAAATCTTTGCTGCCGTTCAGCCACGCCGGTACCTCATCGGTTGCCGCAGTGTTCAAGTCGTATGACGCCGGCAATTCTGTATTTTTCGCGTCACGTTTCGAAAATTGTTCAAGCCTTCTCACGCCGGCTTGGATGCCGGGACAGATGAGGCGCGGCGAAGGCAAAACAGAACTGCTGAACGCAGAAAGAATCGCGAAAACCACAGGCGAGTGGAAGGCATCAGAAGTTTCCGATTGGCAGCAATGTTGGCCCATGTTGCCGTCGATGCGGGGAAGCGACAATTTTCAATCCGCAAAACGAGAGATGAGACCACGTAACTGATCTCATCTGCTTAGAAGGTACAAACCTCTCTGCGAGGCTGAGCTTGGCGGAGATGAGCGGGGTTGTGTCCGCACGAGGAGACGATCTCGACGATGCCACCAACAGACCCAGGCCGCAATCAGGAAAGCGGCTGGAATTGGAGAACGATATGAAAGCCGGGCGATATGTGTACCCAATCGCGGTTTTGCTCGCACTTGCGATTGGCTTTGGAATCTGGCAGCCGAAACAAGTTAAGGCAAATTCAAGCCATGCACCGTCGTGGACCGTGGATCCCAGTTGGCCTAAGCCACTGCCTGCGCCGGTGGGCAGCGATGGTGTGGCGCACAGGTGGGTGACGGGCGAAGTGGCCGGCACTTGTATCGACTCGAACGATCACATCTTCACCGTAAATCGAGGCTGGGAAGTTGGGGTGACCGTGGGCGGCGTGTTGCAGGGTGCGGAGTCGGGAGCCATTGATGGCCAGGATGCCACCGCCTCTGCAATTCCGTCTCCCCCGGTCGTTGCCTACAATTCGGCAGGCTATGTGGTCGCGAGCTTTGGTGACCCGACGTTGGTTCAGACCGGTGTCAGCTATGGTGCGGCCGCGGTTTTGCCACAAGGCATGCACGGTTGCTACGTGGATTACCAGGACAATGTCTGGATTGGCGGCAATGGCGATGGCATCGTGCAGAAGTACTCACAAAGCGGCAAATTACTCATGCAGATCGGTAGCAAGGGATCGTGTGATGGTCCGCCAACCAACAGCACGGTAGGAGGTGCGAACACTTATTCAACTTGTGGCGAGGCCTCTGACTTCAACAGCAGTCACACGCTGTTGAATGAACCTGCGGACATATCCGTGGATCCTGAGCTGGATCCGGTGACCGGCAAAAGAGGAGACGTTTACATCGCGGACGGATATGGCAATCACCGCGTTGTGGTCTTCGATTCCACCGGCACTTTCGTGCGTCAGTTTGGCACCAAGTGCAGCACCACGGGCGCTTCGTGTCCGGATGGCACTTTCGGGGCCACGGGCGGCGGACACCCGCACTGCGTTGTCCTTGGCAACGACAATCTGGTCTACGCATGCGACCGGCCCGACAGCCGAATTGAAGTCTTCGAGAAGGACGGCTCTTTCGTCAGGTCCATTCCGATTGATCCATCACCGGACGCAACGCCGGGGAATCAGGCGGCCATTCTGAAAGCTGGGACTCGCGCCTGTGACATTGATTTTTGGCCGAACATTGATTTTCTCGCCGACAGGAGTCCCACGAGCCAGAGGCTCATCATCAACGTGGATCTCGGGAACGACAACGTCTGGGTTCTGGACAAGGCGAGCGGCGGGATGATCGGAGCTCTCGGACGATGCGGTTTAAGCCCGTGCCCCGGGCACAGTGCAGGACAGTTTGCCTTCGCCCATACGGGGGCCAGTACCTCCAACGGCGACGTCTATATCGCAGAGACAATCACCGGCCGGAGAATTCAGAGATTTGTGCTGAACGGCAACAACGGCAACAACTGGTAAGGCTTTGGACAGTAGCCAGGACACCTCGTCCTGGCTACTTTTTTCATGAGAAAAGGAGAATACATGTTCAGAAATTGGCGGAGAATTCTGACTGCCGTATTTGCCATGAGCTTTGCCTTTGTCGTGCCGCAGGCGCGGGCTCACGACTTTCCCCTGCACACGGTGATGAATTCGTTCGTCAAGATTGAACCTCATCAGGCCCACCTGATCATCCACGTCCCTCTCGATATGCTTCACTCCGTGTCATTTCCCTTGAATGGGCGACAGTACAATCTGGAATCCTCCGGTCCAGCAATCAACCAGGCTTTGAGCGGCGTTGCCAACGACATCGAGATTTTTGAGAACGGGGAGCGACTGGTTCCCACTAACGCATCGGGGCGTTTGACCTTACCCTCGGATCGTTCTTTTGGAGACTACGACCAAGCCAACGCGCTGATCACTCAGCCAATGGATCTTGTCTCGGCAATCTACTACGATCAGGGATACCTTGACGCTCACCTGATTTATCCGATTAGTTCTCCCAATTCAGTTTTTACTATCCAGACGATTTTGGCTTCAGACCTGGGCGATAATGCCAAATTAACCGTTCGCTTTATGCCGCTAAGCGAGAGCAGCCGTGCATTCATGATTTCATCCGCCTCGGGACGGGTTGCGCTTAACCCGCCATGGTATCGTGCGGCGGAAGGTTTTGTGGTGCTCGGTGTCGGCCATATTTTGAGCGGGCTCGACCACCTCCTTTTCCTGCTTTGCTTGGTAATTCCACTTCGTCGGCTGCGGCTGCTGATACCTGTGGTGACCGCGTTTACCATCGGGCATTCGGCGACGCTGATTGGCACAGCATATAACCTTGCCCCGGCCGGCAACTGGTTCCCTCCCTTTGTGGAGACAGCGATTGCCGTGTCGATTATCTATATGGCGGTTGAGAATATCATTGGTGCGAACCTCGATCGCAGGTGGCTTATCGCCGGCTTGTTTGGCCTGGTTCATGGGTTTGGATTCTCCTATGCGCTCAAGGAAAACCTGCAGTTTGCCGGTTCCCATCTGCTGGTCTCACTCCTTGCTTTTAACGTTGGAATCGAGATTGGTCAGCTCTTTCTGTTGACTGCTATGGTGGCCGGGCTATGGTTGCTGTTCCGCCATGCGCGCCATCCCAGAACCGGAGCCATTGTTCTTTCAGCGTTTGTTGCGCACACGGCATGGCACTGGATGATCGAGCGCGCCGGGGTGCTTTGGCAGAGCCAGTGGCCCCAGATCGATGCTACGTCCGTCACCACACTCGCGCGCTGGGTAGCAGCAGTGCTCATAGTAGGAGGCGCTGCCAAACTGCTCGCCAGTTATGCTCAAAACGGAAAACCGCCGGTTGTCGCGCTTCAAACCGCCGGTACGGAGCCGCCAGGGGAAGAACGGGCGGCATGAGCAGCAGAGAACGCACGCCGATTGGAGGTCTTCAAGAAATTTTGCGCTGGGCCGATAAGTAACGTAGTGGCCTTGCAACCATCGGCGTTAAAGACGCACCGCGCCACGGGCAGGCGGGTCTGCTTGATTGAAGCACGCGAGCTGGCTACTAAATTTCGGAGAGAAGGCGAATCATGAGAGCGCTGATTGTTGAAGACGATTTCACCAGCCGACTTTTTCTGCAGACTTTTCTTTCCCGCTATGGCGAATGCCATATTGCCGTTAATGGAAAAGAAGCCGTGGAAGCATTTCGGCTGGCCACCAACGATGGATCACCCTACGACCTGATCTGCATGGACATCATGATGCCTGAGATGGACGGCATGGAGGCGGTCCAACAAGTGCGGGCTCTGGAGGAAGCAGGCGGCGTTCTTTCAAACCGTGGCGTGAAGATTATTATGACGACCGCGGTGACTGATATCAGAGAGGTGATGCAATCCTTCAAAGAACTTTGCGACGCTTATCTATTCAAACCCATTGATACCGCCAAACTGGTGGGCGAACTCAGGTCGTTTCAGCTTGTGCAATGAATTCGCCGCCGAGTATTGGACTATCGGGAGAGCGGGTTGGAGGCGCTTGCCTGTGGCGGGGAGAGAGACTTCAGATAACGAATGATAGCAGCACGTTCATCCGCCTTTGGAACATGGAAGTCCATGTTGTTGTCTTCGACTAAGGCTTGGGTATCCGTGAGCCATTGCTCCAATCGTTGCTCATCCCAAGCGAAGTGGGCCGACTTGAGAGCGGTTGAATAATTGTATGCGGGAGCCGTCCCGGCCGGCCTTCCATACACGCCCGCCAGCTGCGGTCCTTCTTTATTGCGATTCAGGGAGTGGCAACCTGTGCAGCGTTTCTCGAACAATTGCTTGCCCTGATCGGCATTTTCCGCGGCGGCGTTAATTTTAGGAAAGACAAGCAGGGCCAGCAGCAACACTAAGGACGCAATTGCGGCGATGCCGGCTTTCACGTGGTCCATTCGATTCGCTGAGAGGGCGGAGTTCACTTCAACTCCGATTCGCTGTTTGGATTTGGCAAGAACTATTGCTATTCTGCGGCTGCCGCCAAGAGTCGCTTGCGCTCGGTTTTTGTCCAGCTAACGATAAGTTTTCGTTCCGACTCAGAGAGCCGAGCTTCAGGATGGAGCAGAAGATATTGCTTCTTCGGCATCTTGTCCTGACGAAGCTGGCTACTAATCCTCCCCAGGAGATCGATGCGACTGTCGATGCTGTACTGCTCCCATGAGGAGAGATTCAGGTGCTCGCGTCCTTCCTGCACGTCGTGCTCGACCAGCCACGAAGAGGGCGCGATCCTACTGTAAAGAGGCCAGCGCGTGTTGTTTGAATGACAGTCGCCGCACTTTTGCGAGAACGCCGTTCGGATCTCGTCAGGTACGTTTGCGCCAGTCAGAATTGCACTATCCCGAGCAGAAGCGGTGTACAGGTTACCCCACGGGTGAATGAGTGAAGAAGCGGCGACAACCATTACCGCGATGGTTGCGGCCGCCATATACAAGATTCGGGATCTCATAACACACGCCTAGGCCGCAGTTGCGGCATCCGCCAAGGTCGAGTCCACAACTGCGAGCTGATGTTTCTGCGCAATAAAGTGGACATGGGTCACTCCGAGTACGCTTTGCAGCTTTTGGGCAGGCACTTTCAGCGGTCCCGGAGACGGCGCGGCGCCCGGTGCGGGTTGCGGAAACGCGGTGGACATCGCGGTATGGAACGAAACATTGCCTTCCACCTTCTGCATCACCTGATGAATGTGGCCATTGAGTACGGTGAGCGAACCAAAGCGCTTCAGCAGTGCCAGCGCCTGCCTGCTATCCGAAGTGCCCCAACCCCACTCGGGATAGAGCGCCCATAGCGGGATGTGGGCAAAGAGTACAACCGGCGTGCTGCTCCCCAGATTTTCGACGTCCTGCTTAAGCCAGGCGAGTTGATCGTTCCCGAGACGGCCCATGCCCTCCAACCGCACCACGTTGACCAGCCCGACGAAGTGAACGCCTTTGTGATTGAAACTGTACCAACCGTTCCCGGCCGTTCCTTTCCCATAGTGTTCGAGATAGAGTTTGCCGTCATCCTCTGACGTGTCGTGCTCTCCGGGCACGTAGAAGATTTTGCGTTTAGTCCCCAGGAGGATTTGGTCCATCGCGTCAAACTCGGAGGCCTTGGAAGTGTGCGTGAGATCGCCGAAGCAGGAAGTCCGGCACAGGGGAGGCAGCTCTAATTTTGTCTACGGCTTTTTGCAGCGATCCGGCGACGTCTGGATTTGCCGCTTTGCTGAAGCCGATGTGGCTGTCACTAATCTGAATAAAGCTGAAGTCGTGGGCGCGTTGTGGAAGTGCGGCGCCAAAGATACTAGACACCGGAATTCCTCCCGCGAAGCTCCAGACCATTCCAGTGCCGGCCCACGCCATACAGTGCAGAAAACCGCGACGGTCAATGCCGTCGGAGAGGGAAGGCGATGCGGCGGAATCTCCCGGTACCTGTGCTGTTGCGTCTGTATCCGGTTTGCGTTTGCTCATAGACAGCTCCTTGTCGAGTGCTTACGTGAATGAACTGAACGCGGAGTTTTTTATTCCCGGAGTGGTGCGATTTGTTTTCAAGCTGGAAATGTGTGAACAAATCCGGAGGCCTCCGGTTATCTATTAAATGTGGCGCGAGATCGATCAGGTGTGAAGCAGGTCCAGACGCGGGTTCAACAAACCTGTACAAAGCTAGGAAAACCAACTTCACCAGCGAGCGCGAGGGCGGGTCGAGTTGACGTCGGGTTGAACTCTCGCGCTAGCGTTCGCCCGCCTGGTTTGCGGCTGGCCGTTTCACGAAATCAAAGGTGCAGGCACGGCCTACGATGCCGAGGCCCTCACTTTTGACGCCTGTGCCCTCCGCGTCTTTGAATTGGGCCTTAATGTCGTAGCTATACTCCTCGCCCTTGTGGGAGAAGACACCCCGGGCATACTTTCTTGAGGCAACTATGCCATTGGCAGAGAGTTTGGCATGGCCGTCCTGCGCGACCTTGCCCTCGATGAGCAGGTAGCCGGGTTCCCCCGCAACCCCATGCTCTCCGCGAAAATTGCTGTTCTGGATAACGCTGTCAAACTGCCAGATATAGCCCTCGGTATTTCCCTTTGGGGGACAGGTGAGCTTCGTGTGCCAACTGCCGTCGAAGCCTTCCCCCGCGACCGAAACCCCCGGCAAGAGCGCCAAGGCATAGACCACCACGAGAAGCAGAATAGTTTTCCGCATAGCTTTTCCTCCGTGGCGCGAAATGCTATCACAGCATCTTGCGACCGTCCAGAGCTGCATGCCGATAGTCGGCCGAATCAAAGCAAAGCTGCCCAGAATGACCCGACACTAAGCCCCAGTGCAGCTTACGCCAGCAGTGCAATTTGCTTGCGCCTGAGAAGCTCTGTAACTAAAGTTAGCGGATGATTCGCAGAGGAGAATAAAGACGTGAGTGGTTTCAGCGTCAAAAAACCTTATGCGGACAGTTGCGCGTAGATTATGAAGAACATTGTCGAGGTATTGAAGCAGAAAGAAGAGGAGTTACAGCGAATTCAAGTCGAAGTTGAGGCGCTGCACCTTGCCATTCGACTCGTGTCAGAGGACGGCGATGCGCATGGACGTTCGCTGGCCGCGACCGGTACCTCGTCTGAATCTCGCATGAAGGAGAAAAACACGGGACCCGCCGCTACACGTCAATTTCCTTGATGAGTGGGGAGAAGTAGACCGGAGTCGAGATGGAAGCGTCGCACGCCAGAGCTGAACAGCGTCGCGAGACACGCCAAGAGTTCTTCATGGGGCAATTGCTCGTTGTTGAACTGATCTCGGAAGGGCCCGTCCACAAGACTCACGGCGTCGTTCTTAACATCAGTAGAGGTGGAATGGCCGTCCAGACATTCCACCCGCTTATCCAGGGGCGCAGTGCGCAAACCCACCTCTCTATTCCAAATGCTTCCATATTTTCAGGTGAAGGTTTCGTAGCTTGGGAAAAGCAGGGTGGACTTGCAGGCATTCGCTTTCTGAACCCGGCGCCCAATACATTGCCGGAGCTGCCCCAACGTCTCCTCCGCGATTGTGCGCCCCAAAACTCCGATTCCACTCTGCCTCTGTTTACCTGTAGAAATGAGTCGAGCAATAACACGTTTGACATGACGCTGCACCTGTTCGCATGCAGCGTTATGGCTCTGACCGGTGCATCCGGGGCAGCGATTGCGGTCGGCAACTCCGACGGCATGGAGTGTCGCGCGAGTGTAGGAAGCGCGCCGGAGGTTGGGACGCAGCTTCGCCCGGATAGTGGACTTTCCGGTCACAGTCTGCGCACCGGAGCGGTCATTCTGTGCAATGACGCCTCGGCGGACTCTCGCGTGAACGCGGCCGCCGCGCAGCAGATGAATACCCTCTCTATCGTCATCGTTCCCATCCCTACGGAAGAGAACGTCGAGGGATTGCTGGAGGTGTTTTCCCCAGAGAGGAACTATTTCTCTGAGCGCCATATGCGACAGTTGCAGCCGTTGGTAAGTGTTCTGTCTGAGGCAATCAAAGAAGAGAGAAGCAACAATATTTATGGCGAATCCGGAGGAGTTGTAGTTGCGGTGACCACAGCAAGCGAGACTGCCGAAGTGGAGAAGCCAGCCGAAACTTTTACGACCTGCTCGCAACTTGGCAATCGATCCAGGACAGTTGCCATCGCGCTCGGCATCCTGGCTGCTTTGCTTGTCGTCGTTGTAGCGGTAGTGTGGTTTACCTCTCGGGAGCGCATTAAATCAGCGCGGAATGACAGTTCGTCGATTGGCGCACAGAACTACGCACCGCAACGCCACGCCGGAACTAACGAACAGGGCGCGGCGACAACCGTGAAGCCCGTAATCGGTTTCGATCCTCCGCTGATAAGCCAGAAAGAGGGGACGACCTTCAAGGTGGACGTTGTCCTAAAAGGCGCTAAGGATATCTGGTCCGCGCCGATGCAAATTCTTTACGACCCACAAGAGTTACAGGTCATCACCGTTGCGAGCGGGAATCTGCTTGACCGCGACGGACAGGCTGCAACGCTGGTTCAGCGTGTGGACTCGGTGGTCGGCCGTATCGATATTTCGATCTCTCGGCCGTTATCTGCCCCTGGAATCTCCGGCGACGGGGTTGTTTGCACTCTAGTATTTCTGAGCAAGGCTTCGGGAAGGTCGAAGTTGCGCGTTGAGCAGACTGGCTTGCGTGACACATCGACGAAGATTGTATCTGTAAACAGCTCTGAGGCAACTGTCAACATCTCCCGGTCGGCAAGTCCAGCCGGGAGTGTCGTTGACCAGGAAGTTCGAAAACTGCGCTCGTCACCTGTGGCATTATCCCCGAGGGACGCTCTAGATAAATCGGTAAAGGGATTTGAAACTCGCAACGAACTCCTGGTTGTTCCGGGTAAGCCGCTCACGGTCGACGATGTCCCATTGCCGGTTCGGCCACTCGTTAAGAGCACGGAATTGAAAACGCCAAATGTCGATGCCGCAATCGCGCTGGTTCCGCGACCTCCAAAAATTCCGAGCTTCGGGTTGGATCGCACGTTCAAGGCCCACACGAACTGGGTGACCGCAGTAACCTTCAGCGCCGATGGCCAGCGTCTCATCTCGGGTAGTTGGGATCGATCTGTGAAGTCGTGGGATGTTGCAACCGGACGAGCATTAAGCACCATCGCTAGCAAGATCACCGGGATTCAAGCATCGGCCGTAAGTCACGACGGACGCTTGATAGCGGCAGAAGATGCCTCCGACAACATAAGAATCTGGAACGCCAACACCGGCGGTGAAGTTCGCACGATGAAAGGAAACCGGGTTCCGTGGGATCGAAGCTGGGTGTACTCCATCGCTTTCAGTCCGGACGACGGCCTTCTTGCAGCAGCGCTCAACGGACAAACGATTCGCTTGTGGGACGTGAACTCAGGACATGCCGTTCGCGATTTGAGGGGCAGTTCCCGAGAGTTTATGTACGCAGCGTTTAGCCCAAACGGGCGATGGCTTGCAACCGGTGGCGATGCTAGAACCATCGAAATCTGGGACCTAACTACAGGCAAGGTGTTGAGAACTCTCAAGGGCCACAAACAAGACGTTTGTGCCGTTGCTTTCAGTCCAGATGGCCGATGGCTTGCTTCGGCTAGCAAAGACAGGACTGTGAAACTCTGGGACTTCTCGACCGGACGCGACGTTCAGACTCTGACCGGACACCAGAATTCGGTGACAAGTCTCGCGTTCAGTCCGAACAGCAGATGGTTGGCAACCAGCGGCTGGGATAAGACCGTGAGGATCTGGGATGTTGCAACAGGGCGACAGGTTCAGATACTTACAGGATACCCTCATCCGATTTATGCTCTTGCGTTCGATTCCCGTGGTGGGTGGCTTGCCACCGGCAGTGCAGATGGCACAATCAAGCTCTGGCGACTGGCAAGGAGATAGATCTCGCTGTTCTTGGCGAACAGAATGGCGTGCGCGCGATCTCTTCTGCGCCATCAGTTGGGGCTGCAAAGTAGGAGAGTTGCGCGTGCGAAGCAAAATACCTGTTTTCAGTTCAATATCCATACACATCAGAACGTTGCTTTCACTTCTATTCGCTCTTGTGCCGTGTATTAGTTGGCAGGCCACGTCTGCGCAGACCCTGAATTGGGAGGGACAGACGGGAATCTTTGTCACCCCGTTCGCCTATGTTGCGCCTTCCCCCGACAAGGGGGTAAGTATGCCGATCGTTGGATATCACTATTTGAATGCCGGGAGTGTCTTGGGAGGATTTCATCAGCTCTCCTTGTCGGCTTCGGCAATTCACCGCCTTGAGTTCGGTTACACGCGCGACTTTCATCAGTCGGGGAGTACGGTTGGTCTCAGCAATCTGTGGAGCGACGGTTTCAACGTGTTCCACGGGAAGGTTAACTTCCTTTCCGAAAACGTCGGCGGGGATCGGTGGATGCCAGCCCTTTCGGCTGGGTTTGTTGTTCGCAGCCGGGTACGGAATGTAGGGGGCGTTCTTCAAGGCCAAAACACTACAAACGAAGACTTCTACATAGTGGCGACCAAAACCATAACCAATGTGCGAAAGCTTCCGATGGTGTTCTCGTTTGGGTGCAAGGCGACCAATGCATCATTGTTGGGCTTGGCGGGCAATGCCCCAGACTATTCAGGACGTCTTTTTGGCGCCGCCGCGTTTGTTCTAAAGGGTCCGGCGAGGAGTTCACTGTTTTTTGCCGCGGAGGCGTTGCAACAACCGCGGCGGGTGGAAGGACTTCCCGCAGCGTCTATACCCACGACTCTGACTTATGCGGTTCGCATCGTGCCGGCCGGCGCCTTTCCGTCGATTCACCATGGATGGGGTGAGGAGCGTCCGAAGTTGACCTTCGACATCGGTGTTGCACAAGTCGCAGGGGCGGTCATGCCGGGCGCGAATCTTGATGCCCGGCATCAACTCGCGATCGGGATTTCGTACCAATTCTAAGATAGTAATTGGCAGGGGCCAAGCGGGCAGAGGTGGCGCAATCCGGCCGGCGCGGAGCCAAGAAACGCGCCACCTCCGTTTTTGCCGATCCAAACAACAGGAACGGGGTTAATCCCAAGTGGACAGAAATTTTCCGCCCAGCTCAGGCAAGGTCGTAGCGGTCAAGGTTCATCACCTTGTTCCACGCCGCCACGAAGTCCTTCACAAAAACCTCCTTCGAGTCATCACATGCATAAACCTCCACGAGGGCTCGGAGCTGGGAGTTGGAACCGAAGACGAGATCAGCGACAGTGCCCGTCCACTTGAGTTTGCCCGTCGCCCGCTCGCGCCCCTCCAACACGCCTTCCGATGTGGCGGACTTCTGCCACTTCGTGTTCATGTCTAGCAAATTGACGAAGAAATCATTCGTCAACGTCTCGGGCCGCCTGGTGAAAACACCGTGTTTGGATTGCCCGAAGTTTGCGTCCATGGCACGCATGCCACCAACCAGAACCGTCATCTCGGGAGCGGTCAGGGTCAGCAGGTTCGCCAGATCCACTAGCAGCTCAGCCGCCGAACCTTCGTGCCCCTTCCGAAGATAGTTGCGGAACCCGTCTGCGGTCGGCTCCAGTACGGCGAACGAATGTACATCGGTCTGTTCCTGCGTCGCGTCTGTACGCCCCGGCGAGAAGGGAACCTTCACGTCGTGACCAGCCTTCTTCGCCGCTGCCTCGACCGCTGCGCAGCCGCCCAGCACGATCAAGTCAGCCAGCGAGACCTTCTTCCCACCAGACTGCGCGTCGTTGAAATCCTTCTGGATCGCCTCCAGCGTCCGAAGAGCCTTCGCCAGCTCGGCCGGCTGGTTGACTTCCCAATCCTTTTGCGGCGCGAGGCGAATGCGCGCCCCGTTTGCTCCTCCGCGCTTGTCACTGCCGCGGAATGTTGCAGCCGATGCCCATGCCGTCGTGACCAGTTGGGAGATGGAAAGCCCGGATGCGAGAACCTTCGCCTTCAGAGCAGCAACGTCCTGCTCGCTGATCAGTTCATGATCGACAGCAGGAATGGGATCCTGCCACAGCAACGGCTCCGCCGGAACGAGCGGGCCAAGGTACCGCGAAATCGGCCCCATGTCGCGGTGCGTCAGCTTGAACCAAGCCTTGGAGAATGCGTCTGCGAACTCCTGCGGATTCTCGTGGAAGCGCTTCGAGATCTTCGCGTAGCTCGGGTCCATCTTCAGGGAGAGGTCCGTCGTGAACATCATCGGGGCGTGCTTCTTCAACGGATCGTGGGCATCCGGCACAGTGCCTGCTGCGGATCCGTTCTTGGGAGTCCACTGATGAGCACCGGCGGGGCTCTTCGTGAGTTCCCATTCATAGCCGAACAGGTTGTCGAAGTAGTTGTTGTCCCACTTCACCGGATTGGTAGTCCATGCGCCCTCTAATCCGCTGCTGATGGTATCGACGCCTTTGCCGCTGCCAAAGCTGTTTTTCCAGCCCAGGCCTTGCTCTTCGATGTCGGCACCCTCGGGTTCCGGACTGACATACTTGCTCGGATCGGCAGCGCCATGAGCTTTGCCGAAGGTGTGTCCGCCGGCGATGAGGGCGACTGTCTCCTCGTCATTCATCGCCATGCGAGCGAACGTCTCGCGAATATCTTGAGCCGCGGAGATTGGATCCGGCTGGCCATTCGGTCCTTCCGGATTCACATAGATCAGACCCATCTGCACCGCGCCGAGAGGGTTTTCGAGCTGACGGTCGCCGCTGTAGCGCTCGTCGGCCAGCCACTTGCCCTCCCGTCCCCAGTAAATCGCTTCGTCCGGCTCCCAGATGTCCTCGCGCCCACCCCCGAAACCGAAGGTCTTCAATCCCATCGACTCCAGCGCCACGGTGCCAGCTAGAACGATCAGGTCGGCCCAGGAGAGTTTCCGGCCATACTTCTGTTTGATCGGCCAGATCAACCGGCGCGCCTTGTCGAGGCTCACATTGTCTGGCCAGCTGTTGAGGGGAGCAAATCGCTGCGCTCCGGAACCCGCGCCCCCTCGGCCATCGGCGATACGGTACGTTCCTGCGCTATGCCAAGCCATGCGGATGAAGAACGGCCCATAGTGGCCGTAGTCGGCAGGCCACCAGTCCTGCGAACTCGTCATCAAGGCACGGAGGTCCTTAATCACGGCATCTAAGTTGAGGCTTTTAAACTCAGCAGCATAATTGAACGCCTCGCCCATTGGGTCAGACAGCGGGCAGTGTTGGTGCAAGCTTTTCAGGTTCAGTTGATTGGGCCACCAGTCTGCGTTGGTTGGGGCTCCACCTAGTGTGTGTTTGCGAGCGTCGCCCGAGACCGGGCACTTGACTTCGCCTGCCAGCTTTTGTTCCTGCTCAGTGGGAACGGGCGGTGGTGCTACCGAGGTGACTGGTTTATCCATATTGTTGGCCTTCCTTCGAATTAGTAAAAACTGTGCAGATCTACAAACCTTTTCTTGCTTTTCCCATTCGCGCCCCGCGCCGGCTACGCTCGCTGATGCGCCGCTTATTTGGTATCCGCATGTCTACGACACTTTACCAGAGGCGCGCCGGGGAGCGCATTTCGTGCAAAGCCATGGAAATTGAGTTCGCATCGTCACTGTTTGGTTGCTTTATAAGGAATGCAGTCACTGGGCAGCGCCGTTTGTTGCACCAGATCACTGGCATAAGCGTTAGCACAGACAAAGGCAATTGTTGAACATACAGCACACAAAGTACGTTGATTGCCTTCATCATAATTCTTGCTTTCAGTTGAGCTATCAAACCTGGTGTCACCGGCAGGACACGCGGCTCCGCAGTGGTACAAAAAAAGGGTCTTCAGAGTTGGATGGCCAGCCGGGTGACAATGGTCGAAAGTTGGTAGAGAAACGCCCTATCTTTCCCGTTATGGATCACAGGCGACCACATGATGTGCTTTTGAGGAGAACGGTATTCGGCAGACCTGGTCCATAAGCTCTTAGAGACGACCGCGACCACTCCTGTCCTCAGGGAGCAGCAACTTTCGCAGCAGTTTCATTGATTGTTCCTTCATCGTGATTTAAGTCTCTGCAGCACGACGCCGCAATCTCTATTCTGTTCGCCTTCGCGCTGGGGACAAATTGGGCATCCCCTGAGCAGCGTAGCGACATCTGTTCCACGATAATCAGGAGCTATCGCGATCTTATTGAGTTCCACTTTCGATTATGAAGGGGTAGTTCCTGTGAGCGAGATGCTGGAAGGTGAGTTGTTTGGGTTCTTGGAAAACGCCGCAGATGCGGTGTTCGCACTGACGGATCAAGGCGAGATCCGATTCTGGAAAAAGTCCGAAAAGCTATTCGGGTATTCTGCGCTGGAAGCGGCTGGGATGAAAGAGCGCGCAATTGAACGATCGTTAGTAGTAATGACCATAGGGCATTCAACGCGTCCGATCGATGAGTTTATTCATCTTCTCAGATCACATGGCGTGCAGAGGCTGGTTGATGTGCGTACTGTGCCTCGTTCACGACACAACCCGCAGTTCAATCGCGACCAGCTATCCTCCTCTTTGCATTCTGCTCGCATCCACTATAGCTACATGCCCGGTCTGGGCGGCTTCCGACACGCGCGTCATGACTCTGTGAATGTTGCTTGGCGCAATGCGAGTTTCCGCGGCTACGCCGATTACATGCAGACGCCCGAGTTCGATGATCATTTGGACGCGTTGATAGCACTCGCTCAGCAGGAGCAGATCGCAGTCATGTGCGCCGAGGCCGTGCCTTGGCGTTGTCACCGCTCCCTGATTGCCGATGCGCTGTTGGTGCGTGGAATACAAGTGCGGGAAATCACAAGCACGACCGGCACGAGACTCCATTCCTTGACACCCTTCGCGCGGGTCAACGGAACTCAGATCATCTATCCAGCCGAACGATCAGCATAGTTCCGGCCGCCACTCGGTTCACAGTGCTCTAGCGATCGATGGATAGTAAGTGGTCGACTGCACCGACGGGGTGCGAACCTCGATTGCAATCGTAGCTGCTACTCTTCAGTGGGATATAGAAAATTTGTATGTTGCTCATAAATGTTTTTTATGCCACATTAATGCTCTGTTCCTCCATACCAGATGCATGCCACACCGCCAGGAGCCAGGACGCTCTGATCTTTAGCGGAACGGGTTAGGACGAGCTTTGAACAAGTTTCTTGCTGGCTTTGCGGTCGCCCTGTTTGCGGCCGTAATCACTCCGGTCTGCTGGGCCCAGAACGCCCCTCCATCCGGCGCGACACAGAATACCGTCACCACCAGCGACATGGCTCGACTCGAAGCCAAGATCGCCGATGCCAAAGCCTCCGCCGGCAACGCTAAAAGTTCCGCCGACAACGCCTGGATGCTGACCAGCGCGGCTTTGGTTTTGATGATGACCGGACCCGGGTTGGCTCTCTTCTACGGCGGTCTGGTGCGCAAGAAGAATGTGATTTCAGTGCTGATGCAGAGCTTTGCACTGATGGCCGTCATCTCAATCTTGTGGGCCATGTTCGGCTATTCTCTCGCCTTTGCTCATGGCAATTCCTTTATCGGCGGCTTTGAACATCTCTTCCTCCGCGGAGTTGGTGCTGCGCCGGACGCGGATTACTCGCCGACAATTCCAGCGGCGACCTTCATGATCTTTCAGATGATGTTTGCCGTCATTACCCCGGCGCTGATCACCGGCGCCTTTGCCGAGCGCATGAAATTCAGTTCGATGCTGGTCTTCATGGTGCTGTGGATGATCATTGTCTACGCACCGATGACGCACATGATCTGGGGCAAGGGCGGATTGCTGAACTTCGCACAGGGTGGGGCGATACCGACGCTGGATTTTGCCGGCGGGACGGTGGTGGAGATCCTTTCGGGCGTGTCTTCTCTGGTGGCGGCGCTGTACCTGGGTAAGAGACTCGGCTACCCGAAGGAGACGTTTGTTCCGCACAGCTTGGTGATCAGCTTCACCGGCGCCTGTCTGCTGTGGGTGGGCTGGTTCGGCTTTAATGCAGGCAGCGCACTAGGTGCGGGAAGTCTTGCGACCAGCGCCTTTATGGCGACGCACTTTGCGTCTGCGGCGGCGGTAATCGGCTGGTGTTTGTGCGAGTGGATCATCAACGGCAAGCCGACACTGCTGGGGGCAATCTCGGGCGCGGTGGCTGGTATGGTGGCGATCACTCCGGCCTCGGGTTTTGTTGGCCCAATGTCTGCTATGGTGATTGGTTTTCTGGCTGGCATTCTCTGCTATTTCATGGTGACGAAGGTGAAGGCGATGTACGGCTATGACGATTCGCTCGACGTCTTTGGCGTGCATGGCATGGGCGGAACACTAGGCATGGTGCTGACGGGAGTTTTCGCCAGCAAGGCGGTCAATCCCGCGGGCTTGCCCGGACTGATCGAGGGCGGGGGGAAGCAGGTTCTCCGGCAGTTGCAGAGCGTAGGTATTGCCTGGGCGCTGGCAATCCTCGGCACCCTAGTGGCGTTGTTCGTGGTCGACAAGGCCATGGGCCTACGTGTCAGTGTGCAGGATGAAATTGACGGTCTGGATCAGACTTTGCATGATGAAGAAGCGTATGCCTACGAAACCCAAACACGGTAGTTTCTAAGGTGTGCCTGGCGAGTATCTTTAAGACAGGATGAAAGCGATGACAAAGATAGAAGCGGTCATACAACCTTCCAAACTCGATGCAGTCAAAAGTGCGCTGCAAGCAATCGGCATCAGCGGCATGATGGTTCTTGACATTCGTGGTCACGGGCGCCAAAAGGGTCACACGGAAATTTACCGTGGACGCGAGTACAACGTCGATCTGCTGCCTAAGATCAAACTTGAACTAGTGGTGAATGACGAGCAGGTCGAAGAGGTAGAACAGGCCATCTCGAACGCGGCGCGAACAGGCCAGATCGGCGATGGTAAGATTTTCCGCAGCCGTATCGATGAGGTTATCCGCATCCGTAACGACGAGCGCGGGCCGGACGCGATTTAACCCGCTGCGATCCGGAGTTTCGCCCCCGTTTCTCAAAGGTCTGACGGTGCTCTATTGGGCAAACCGCCACGTGGTGGATTCCAATGCTGGTGATTCTGGAGGCCTGGCGGCACATTCATAAGAGATTCAAGTTGATTTACAGTCCCTTGTACTGGGGGCGTATTTCCGTTGGGTATGTACTCCGCCGCTACTCATCGCCTCTCAGATGTCTACAATATTCTCGTTCTCGTTGGGGGCCGCGCGTTTTTGCGTACATTGGGCTCGCCGCTTGGTTGTAAACTTTCCTCGGTCTCGCCAAGACTCTTGCAAGGCCCGCTATGGTCGGGCCGCCGCAGTAAGTGGCTGACCGAGCAGGCGGCAGGTGAGTTGAACCTTGCTGTAGGGCTTAGGCTATTTTGCGGCCTGCTGCCTCGACCGTCTGCGTTGGATCTGCGCCCTTCCAGGTAACGTCTGCTGTTGGTCCGTAGGTCGACGGAACCGTCTTATTCAGTAGTCGCAGATACATTGCGAGTTGAGCGCGGTGATGGCAGGTGTGGAGCAACCGTCGCCAGAATACCCAGATCCGCTGACGAGCAACATCGAAGAATGGAACCTCCTCCAACCACCAAGTTTCGATCTGTACCGCAAGAAATGCTAGTGTGCTGTCCCGGAAATACGTGAACAAAGGCGTGCAATCTTCTGCAGGA
>CAZLZA010000013.1:0-77210 GCA_964563875.1 uncultured Acidobacteriaceae bacterium | reverse complement strand
TGCACCGTAGCTTACCCCAGAACCATTACTTAGCATAGTTATTTATGGGACACTAGTGGCTGCTCGTGACGCGTCGCGTAGACTCGGGCCGTAGCAGCGCTTTGTGCAATGATCACAACCACGCAGGATGCAGACAAGGCGAACAGTGGCTTTATGTCTCTCAAGTTCACATTGGGGCAGGCTGAGGTGCGGCAGTCCGCCAACAATGGGGCCGATAACCATGATGCCATGTGCGGGGAAATTCCAAAGTGCGCTTGCCGCTATCGCGCCTGCTACGGCGATGAGTGCACCTGGTACCTTGGGCGCGAAACGCTGAAGTAAGTAGACACTCATGACAACTATTGTGGAGAGAGCCACGGTTGGCAACGACGCCTGCGGCAAACCACGCAGGATTTGACAAACTTGTACAACAGTATTGCTGGAGTGAATTTCGATGCCCAGCATTTCCCCGAACACTGAGAATCCGACTTGGAATCCCACACCCGTCAGAAAGCCGACTAGAACCGTTCGAGAAAGAAAGTCGGCCAGAAAGCCTAACTTCAGCACGCGAGCTAGCAGGAGCAAACCAGCAGTGAGCAGCGCCACCATTCCCGCAAGCGCTACGTATCTCGCGCTTCCAGGAACGGCCATACCAGAAATTCCACCCGCAAGAAGAGCGGCCGTTGCTGAGTCAGCAGCGACCACCAGATATCGCGAAGATCCGAATGTTGCAAACGCCAGAAGCGGTAGCAGCAGCGTGTAGAACCCGGTGACCACAGGCATGCCCGCAATCTTGGTGTATCCAAGCGCTTGGGGAATGTTCATCGCCGCTAACTGGAAGCCAGCCAGTGCGTCCGTTATCGCTTTGGAGCGGTTGAGTGGTCGTATGCCTTGGAATAAAGTTAACCAGTTCAGTTTCTGATGGTTTCCTTTCAATCCGCCGTAGTTAGGGCAACGTCGGGGTTGAAGAGAACCTTACTACCAATCTCAAGCGGCTAGTCTTGCCCGGTTGAGTGCTGGTAGAAGAAGATTCAGAAGCGCTTGATCAGAGAACGGGTTCTGGCCTGAGATCAACTCGCGATCTTGAAGGACGTAGCTCTTCCATGGAGCGAGCACGCTTACGTCACCGCCCGCCGTACTTAAGGCGAAGTCGGGGTAGAAGAGAACCTTACCGCCAATCTCAAGCGGCTCCCGCTGCTGCTCTTCCGTTGTCGAAAAGATAGTCATCTTATATCCAGAATATATCCAACCCTGAGCCTTTGCCCGCGCCCCGGCGGCATCACCCGTCGCCAGCGCGGTGACTATTTCCTTAGAATTCGGAGAAGCCGAGAGAAGTGAAATCGGGCCATGGCAGAGCACCGCCGTCGGCTTGGATGTTTTATGAAAGTGTCTCAACACGGTGCCGGTGTCGGGATCGTCGAGAAGATCCATCATCGGGCCATGGCCGCCAGGGACGAAAACAGCGTCGCATTGATCCAAGCCCGATGCGATTACATCGGAGATACGAGTTGGATTCTTGAGTCCAGTCAAGCTGTCGCGGAATTTCAGATAGTCCTGAAGCTTTGCTTCGTCCCCACCGAAGAAGTCAGGCACAGCTGAATTAACATCCATTTGCGGCGTGTTGCCTTTGGGGTTGGCGAAGGTGATTTCGTAGCCCTCCTTCATCAGGGCGCGAACCGGAACCGTCAGCTCGTTGAGGTAGTAGCCAGCGCCCTTGTAAACCTTGCCATCTTTCAAGGGCAAGCCGTGACCGCTCGAGACTAGCACCAGGATTTTTCTTTTTGTTGCCATATTGTTCTCCTTTTTGAAATCGATTCTGTTTTCCCGGGATCTAAGCAGCTGCGAGTGCGAGTAAATTCAAGCCACGAGCAAGATCTTACCGACACCACCCTTCTCTGCCTTTGCTTGAGCCTCAGCTGCTTTACTGAGTGGCATTTTCAGGCTGATAGGGATTACTAGTTTGCCGTCTCGCACCGCTTCGGCCATGAACTCAAGCGTTTGTCTGTCGAATTTCGAGAATACGAAAACCACTTTCACAGATGGGTACTCCGCGGCGTTCTGCGGTGTCCCGACAACCGATGCAAAAATTCCTCCTGACTTGACCTTGCCGATCAGCTTCTCGGCGGTTCTTCCGCCCACCGTATCCGCCACTGCGTCGAGCGGCGCAAGATTCGCAATCGCGGTGTCGTCGTCGGTTGCGATGATCTGATCCGCGCCGACGGTCTTCGCGTCACCGATCTGTCTCTTCAGAACCCCCGCGATCACAGTCGCCCCACGTGCTTTCGCAGTGAATGCAGCGGAACGCCCGACATTTCCAGCAGCACCTACGACGAGAACCGTCTGGCCCGCGTTGGCTCCCGTAGCTAAGAGGAGCTGGTTGCCAGTCGTCGTCACGAGCGGCAACGCCGCCACCTGGATCAAGTCGAGACCCTTGGGAACTTTCGCCAGATTCGCGGCTTTCACAACGCAAAGTTCGGCGTAAGTATTGTCCGCCATAGCGAACACCTGGTCGCCGACCGAAAAGTCTTCTACTCCCCGCCCAATCTTGACTACAGTGCCAGCGATATCGACTCCTATAAGCCCCGGAAACTTGATGGGGTAAAAATCTTTCGTTAGCCCGGCACGTCGCTTGTAGTCGATCGGATTCACGCTGGTGGCAGCGACCCGCACCAGCACCTCGCCCGGACCCGGAACCGGATTAGGGTATTCCTCGAACTTGAGTACATCAGGACCACCGTATTGGTGGACGACCACTGCTTTCATCTTTCACCTCCTTAGCTCACGATGTATTTCCCTTATGTTCCTCGGCAGTGGAGTAGTTTGGAATATTAACGTCAAGCGCGGCGAGCACCTCTTCTTCCGAGTCCCGTCTTTTGAATCAAGCGGCCCGCGCGGGCCGCTTGGCGCTGCTTACTCCCTGGGTATTCATGAACTCGTGCACCAGGGCAGCAATCTCATCCGCCCTGGTGTCGAGCGCGAAGTGCCCTGCGTCGAGGATGTGGACTTCCGCGTTCGGTACGTCCCTGCGATAGCGTTCCGGCTCGCCGATATCAAACGAGGGATCGTGCTTGCCCCAGAGGACCAAGAGCTTCGGCTGGGTCTTCCGCAGCCAGGCCTGCCACTTTGGGTAAGCATCGACATTCGTTCGATAGTCGTAGAAGAGATCGCTTTGAATTTGAGCCTGCCCTGGCGCGTTCAGAAATGCGTACTCATCAGTCCAAAGATCCGGGTTGTAGAGCTCAATCCTTGGATCGTCTCCGATATGACGCGTCTTCGCGGCTTCAAGCGAGAGCAGATTTTTGCGCAGCGCCTCTTCATGAGCAGACCGGTCCGCCCAGAACGCCCGCCGCGTTGCCCAGATGGCGCCCAGTCCTTCGTTATGCGCAACCGCATTTTGAACGATAAGAGCCTGCACCCGCTCCTGGTGTGCCAACGCCATGCGGAAACCAACGGGACCGCCGTAATCCTGCATGTAAAGCGAGTAGCGCGAGAGCCCGAGCGATTCGGTGAAGTGATTCATGATCTCCGCATAGTGATCAAACGTGTACGCAAATCGCTTCGGGTCAGGCCAATCGCTGTGTCCGAATCCCGGGTAGTCGGGCGCGACCAGGTGATAGCGATCGGAGAGCCGTGCGAACAGAGACTCGAACATCCGCGAGGAGGACGGAAGTCCGTGAAGCAGAAGCAGCGTCGGAGCGTCTTTTTCTCCAGACTCCCTGTAAAAGATGGAGTGCCCATCGTTCTGAACTGTGCGATAGAAAGTCAGATGATTCATTGGACGGTCCTTCCTCTTCTGCCGATCAGTTCCGCTACGCTGGAGATGATCTCGTTTAGACTTTCAAACCGAAAATAAGCCTCACGCAGGAACATCGTTTGCGGGGGCACATAACGTCCCACGCGGTTCAGCGCATCTGGTACGGGTGGAAGATGTAATCCTTAGCCTTCACAGCTAGGTGGCAAGTGTTTCCGCAGTCCGCAAGGGCCTTGGGGTCGGCAGTGAACTTGTCCGATGCGGCGTCGTAGTTGAACACCGCGTATCCCCAGCCACCGGTTTTCTGAAATCTCTTGCTGTCCTTCTCCATCACGAAAGCCTGCTGAAAGACATCCGGCACATCCACATCGTAGGGTGCCTCCGTGCTCTTCTTCGGCTTCCACTGGAGTTTCACGATCATAGAGCCATCCGGAAAAGGCTGGCCTTTTCCCGGTACGCCGGCCTTGTATGCATTGATCATCTCCGGATTGGCGACGATCACCTTAAGCACTTCTTTGGTGCGTGCGGAAGAGACCACCGACCAGTCCTCGTATCCCCTGAAGTCGGAGAACCCGATTCCGCCCGGCGATGTCAGCGAGTACTTGTCCTTGTCATGGCCTTGCGCGTAAAGGACCGCGCCGCCGAGGATGGCAAGCAGCGCCGTGGCCGCACCGACGGCAAAGGCCCCGAAATGTCTTGCAGCGGCGCGCGGAAAATTGCGCCGGGCGGGTGATGACAATACTGCGGACATGACGTTCTCCTTCGCAGAAAACTAGCTATGGCCGATGCCGTGCGTTAACCGACTTAGCTCAAGGGCACGCGCTGTACGATAGCTGGCAACATTGTTCTGGCAAGCGCTACGGTGAGGTAGCGGGAATTTTTCTTAGTGTCCTGTCTGCTGATTCGCTCCATTTTGGAGGCGTTGCCCGAATGTTCGACATCTCGTCATAAAGTGAGAACTCCACGGTCGAAATCACGGATCGAACCCGGAATGAGCCGTATTTGTTCAGAGGTGCGAAGCGAGTATCTGTATCCCATTGTTGTCTTCGCGTCCACATGACCAAGCCGCTCTTGGCGGACGGCCATAGTGGCGTGTAGCGAGTCAAGCATTGTAGCGTTCCCGTGCCGGAAGGCATGAGCCCCACCGTCAAGACCTAACTCCTTCAGAATCGGTTTTAAATTCCGCTTGATGAAGTTGTCGGGCTCAAGCCGCTTGCCGCCACCCCGTGTCTTGCCGTTCTTGGTCAGATACACAGGAGTGAGAAACAATGGCTCGTGTGCTTGACGGCCTTCCACAAAGGGCTTCAACTGCTCGGCCATTTTCGGAGAAAGGCTGAACACCCTTCTCTTCACCTGCCCGTTACGGACACCAGCCTTCGGCGACTTCAACTTCCCCAGTTTGGTCACCGAAGCTGCACAATGAGAATTCGCGCATCTCCATGGGCTACGCGAGACCGTATGCCTACCGATATGGCGGATGGCGCGGATACGGATGGCGGCGTTAAGACCTTCGCGTCATGATTCTGGAGCCCCTCAGTCGATTGGGCCGGGGGCTTTGCTTTGTTCAGTCGGTGGATATCCATAATGGTCAGCAAGAATGCCGATGACTGAATAAGCCAGAAACATCCACAACTGGTCAATGTTGCTCATATTCCATTGGCAGAACAGCATCTACTGAGACTACAGCAGAAACCCGGGCGCTTTTCCGCATACTCGGCAGCCGTTTCAATGGGCTGCCCTTCAAAGGTGGTTGCACTTTCCTCGCTGAAGTACCCCCATCTGATTCCCACCTAAACTCCCCCGCCCGAGGTGTGTCCGGGAAGATTCAACGAATGGTCAACACAGCTCAGACCTCAGCAAGCCACCGGGTTACAAATGTGATAGCCCTCAAAACCGCCATCCAGCTTTACGTGGAGAACGGAGCACTATAAAAGCCAGCACGTAAGACAAAATCAGGGGCAGCTTGCACGAGTTGATGTGATTTAGAGGAGTAAGGCAATGATGGAAACTGAGCAGGGCGGTTCTGGTTCATGCCGACATATAAGTGGCCAATCGGCCAAAGAGTTCTTGGCGACGATCTGGCTGGAACTTCTGGATTGGGGCACGATTGCGCTCAATTCTGCTGGCAGGTTTCTCACAGCCATGCTCAACCTTGTCATGCTGGCGATTGCGGCGACAATTGCGGTGTTCGCTGTGATTGTCCTGATCGTGCGGGAACAGATCACAAAACCGTCAAAGGATTCGACGTTTTCACTTATTAGCGCCAAGATTTTCTTGAGGAAGACACGATCTTCGGTTCCTGATTAGTACGGGCGGAGAAGAACGTCGCCGTTGGTTGTGCATCAAGTGTCTAATTGGTAATCTACTGCGATTCTTCCACGACGCCGTGTTGCTGAACAAACAGAAGAAGGTTGTCTGACCCGCTGGATGTTGGCGCGTGCTTGTGCTGAACATGTGTGTGGAGCTCCGCACTGGAGCACGCCACCCACCGGAGTAATGCTCTAGCGAGTGGCTCAAAGGAGATTGGGTTGAGTAACGTGAAGCAGCAAGGTGTGGACTTATACGTGGTGGTTTTTTGGGTAATGATTAGTATACTGCTCATCGGAGCGGGAGCTTTCGTGGAGCCACTTCTCTTCGGTCACCATACTAACCTCGCAAATACTTTAGTTAGTCCGACCCCTGAGACGATGCAGTCGGAGCCTCCGAAGCCTTCGGCTCAGGGAACGATGGAGAAGCCTGAGCCCGTGACAGTGAGCCCTGAAGCGAGCCCTGAAGTGAGCCCTGAATCTTCGAGTAGGAGTGACAGCGACTCCTCCAGTGGGGAAGCTGGTGTTGACGTAGGCAGTAATGGCACCGAGGAAAATAAATGATGGGGTTAGATTCTACTGGATCCGGGTGAAGCAACCCTCCCGCGACGAGTTGGAGAATGTTTTATATTGTCTACGGGATCAATGCCATTGAGAAGGCAGCCTACAAATTTGGCGGTCATTTTTATTTTCTCATTGACCGACGCGACCGCATGACTGAGGTTTGGCTAATACCAAAAGATTGCAGCAAGTTTAAGGATAGGCAATTACCAGCCATGATCGCAACGCCTTTTCAAAGCTCAAACTTCCGGCAGCAGATTCTTCCTTGCCGTTTAATGTTGTGTTCATATATCGGCATCTATTATTAAGGAGAACAGGAACTTGAAGAGAGCGCGATCGTAAAATGCTGCGCATTGTCCAGCTTTGGGGGTGTTCGTGAAGAATGGAAAGTGGTTGGTAATTGTTCAAGTGGTGTTTATTGCATTCGCCCTGGCTTGCAGCTCGAAACCAACGCTCCGTTAGATGACGTTGACCTGAAAGCCACCGCTTCGATGCTGCAGATTCCAGAGAGCGCGGGGCCGGTCTGCATCACCTATAACCTGCCCTCTCTGAAGCCCGCCGTTAAAGCTTACGCCCGCAGCCCTGGCCGGAATTTTTCTTGGCATCATTAAAATGGCAAGATCCGGAGGTCACGAAATCAAACCCCGGCGTCCCCTTTCCGAACACCGCGATAGTAATTGCTCATCGCAAAGAGGAGAGCGGTACGACCAACATTTTCATTACCTATCTCTCGGCCGTGAGCCCCGACTGGAAACAGAAAGTCAACACAGGGACGAAAGTCGATTAGCCAACCGGCCTGGCCGCCAAGGGCACCGAGGCGTAACAGGGATCGTGGCGGAAACCTCCGGCGCAATCGGGTATGTTGAACTGACCTATGCCATAAGCAACCATCCGCCGGTTGCAGAGGTGGAGAACGCAGCCGGTAAGTTCGTCACACCGAGCGCCGAGAGTGCTTCAGCAGCCATTTCGGGGGACGAAAAAAGAATCGCGCAGGACGTACGCACTCCGATTGTGAATCCTCCTGCATCGGCTCCGATGCCTACCCCATCTGCGCATTCACTTTTCTTCTGATCCCAACCGATGGACCCGACGTAGCAAAGCGTGAAGTCTTAAAACATTTTATTCAATATATTGTGAGTGGTGATGGACAGCAGATGGCGAGCGCACCGCACTATGCTCCACTGCCGCCGTCAGTAATTGAGCAGGACCACAGACTGCTCGACCGGATGACTGCGGACGGCAATCCGCTGCAATAATTGAAGCGGAAAAGAGACATCACCGGTGTAGCAGGCACACGGCAACGATTCACCGTTTGCATACCTGCCTCCAGTCGGCTTCAGCAGCGGAAAGGCTCTTTGCATTGTTGGCCTCGGTCGCATCCAACTCAGCCTTCAATCCATATCCTCGGGTTGTATCCAACTTCACAAACAGATCCGTCCAGCGCCGCGCCTTTACTCTGTTACCCCCGGCCATCGCCGGGGCATACCAATAGAATCTTGCTAGTGTTGTGTCTCATAAATGTCTTTACTGGTAAGGGGAGTTGTAGCATATTGAACACACCATGCCCTGCCCACCTGCGTCTGCTCTTCGCCTAACTCCTGCACAGAAGCTCGAACTGACCAAGATCGTTCGTTATCCGAGTACCCCGCAAGCGATAGCACTACGCTGTCAAGTTGTCTTGGAAGCCGCCAAGGGAGTACCAAATCGGCAGTTGGCGCGAGAGCTTGCGACAACTCTGCCCACCGTGCTGCTGTGGCGGCGGCGATACGAGCAAGGAGGCTTGGCTGGCATTCTGCAAGACAAGCCACGGGCGGGGCATCCTCCTCGAATCAGCGCGAAGCAAGAAGCCGAGATCATAGAGGCGACACGAAATACCAAACCGCAGAATGGGACGCACTGGACGGTGCGAACAATGGCTCGCTGCGAAGGCGTCAGTCCAGCTACGGTCCAGCGGACATGGAAGTCGTATCACCTACAACCACACCGCGTTGAGCACTTTAAGTTCAGTACCGACCCGGAGTTTGTCCACAAAGTGCGCGACATCGTTGGTCTATACCTGAATCCTCCGGAGAAGGCTCTTGTGCTCAGTGTCGACGAGAAAAGCCAAATCCAGGCGCTGGATCGTACGCAACCGATTCTGCCCTTGCACCCAGGTCTTCCGGAACGACAGACCCACGACAATGAGCGGCACGGAACAACCACTTTGTTCGCGGCGCTCAACGTACTGGATGGGACCGTCATCGGCCAATGCTAGCCTCGTCACCGTCACCAAGAGTTTGTTCGCTTCCTTAACCGCGTGGATAGCGTGATCGATCCAGGTCTGGCGGTACACGTCATCCTAGACAACTACGGGACGCACAAGCATCCGGAGGTTAAGAAATGGTTTGCGGCTCATCCCCGATACCACCTGCACTTCACCCCGACGAATTCGTCCTGGGTGAACCAGATCGAGCGCTGGTTTGCGGACATCACCAGCAAGCGCATCCGCCGTGGAACCTTCCATAGCGTCCGGGAGTTGATCCAAGCTATCGAGAGTTACATTCGCGAGAACAACAAACAACCCAAGCTATTCGTCTGGACCGCAACCGCAACATCCATTCTGCGAAAGCTCAGGAAATATAAAGGGATTTTAGAGACACCACACTAGTGCTCAGTGTTCCGCCTTCGACTTGTTCCAAACGGCGATCATGCTGGAGGAGCGGGTGGGCCGCCGCACAGCGGAACTGCAAGCGGCCCTGCGCGAACAAGCGACGCGTGACCCACTGACCGGTCTTTACAACTGCCGCTACCTCGGGGAGACTCTGGGACGAGAATTGATCTTGGCCGAGCGCAATGGACAGCCGGTCAGTTTATTATGGGTGATCTCGATCACTTTAAGGCAGTCAACGATCGTTATGGTCATCTCGCCGGTGACGAGGCGGTACGGGTCTTCGGCGATCTGATGAAGTGGCAGATGCGCGGCAGCGATATATCTACTGTCGCTATGGAGGCGAGGAATTTTTGTTGGTTTTGCCACAGATGTCTACAGACGACGCGGTCGAGCGTGCCGAACAGTTGCGCAGCGCGATCGCTGCCGCTCCCGTTTCCTACGCTGCGCCGATTGGCGCGTCGAATTACGGTTCTTTGTTAAGGGGATGCGGCGATCGTCATTAGTGATGCACTCAGCTAACCGACATACCTTCCACCAGGTCGGCGCGCGAATTGCGAGTTGGCCAGTAAACTATGTGTGCTATTGGGGTCATCTCTGTATCGAAATAGGGCAACTTCGGTATGATGAGTTCCGAGTCCGCTATTCCGGCAGCAGCGGAATAGTGAGGCTCTCAAGATCGATACTGATATTGAGGACACAACCGTTTTACCGGACCTTGTCCGGGAAGCGCAAGACCACTCCTTCCGGAATTCCTACGCTCTTCGAAGTTAGCGCTCATTGTCCGCCCATTCTCCAAGAAGCAGATGCAAGAGCCACTACGGACAATTACTGTTCGACAATACATTCTGGATTCCAGAAGGTGGACTTGACCTTTCGCAATGCCCACGCTCGTTATGAATCATCTGAACTGAACAAGCCGCAATACAAAGGTTTTACCAGTTGCCAAAACTCCAGGTGCTGCCCCGTGAATGGGCATTGAGGTGCATCAGGAGTTGTAAGTACTTGGAGAATCGTCCGAGAGTGCTGGGTTGGTTTTTGGAATATTTGCACTTCGGCGCCCTAGAATGCGGGCCGACACAGAGAGCCCCTATCTTGCCAGCATCTCTGGCCATCGTGAGGTGTTGGTGACATACATGCAGAAGTGGTTTCGAAACGATGGCTACCGCGATGGGAGTCCGAAGATCGCTGTCATGTCTTTCATCTCAACCATCATCCTGCTGCAGTCTTTTACCCGGCATTCTCCGGATATGCTTAGCCAGTACAGTCTGTTAAAAGCATCTCCGCCGCCTTCGCCGAGCGTTGGTGCCTATTCCTTTCGAGGACACCTTAAGCCGATCAGCAGATGACGTCAACGGCTAATCCACTCACGAGTTGACGTCGCAAACATCACAGTCATAACGAGAATTCCGGAGTGATAATGAACTCGGCCCATCAACCATCTCAGCGCGAATTATCTGATCTTGAATTTAGTGAAGTACGCACAGACAAGTGCAACGGCTCCTTAGGCGCGATGCGCGGTCTGGGATACGCAATGCTCGTAATGGCCCTCACCTACTCACTTGGAATCTGGCTTTGTTTCCATACGTAGTCCCGATGGTCCGCACCACGCAATTTACTGCTTACAAGTACGACCACGCTATGCCGCAGGATACGGTGGTACAGTTATGAGAGATCTTGGAAGATCGTGGGTGTGAGCCAATGTTCGAAAAGAACGCATTAGGCAGATGGAGAGTGCTGCGCCGCACCACCGGAGTGTTGCTCGCCGCCTTGGCGTTGATTGGCCTCGGCGTGGTGATCCTAATTGGCTATGAGGTCGGATCCAAGGTGCATCGGATTCTGAGCGCTTGGCATATGGGAGTTTTCGAGTCACGCGAGCAGTGGATCTACGCGATGGAAGCCGCCGCGGTCCGGCAGTATGAGCACCCGTCCCCCGTGGGCAACCTGCACTTTCCTCGGCTTGTCGATCAGTTCGACCATAAGCACATGAACTACTTTTACGCGTGGCAGACAGCTGGACTCATGCTTGGGTTAGAGCAGTGCATGACGCCAGAAGCGGCTGCCAAGGTCATCGGCAGAAGAAATGACTTGAACGACTTGGTCGGCAATGAGATTGACAGCGCGATTCTGGCCTATGCACTGGAACGTGCGCCAGCGGCAAACATTCAGGAGAGAGAACAGATCGTTGCGCGTGTATTAACGAACGTCCAGGCGGCCGTGGACAAGAACACTGGAACATTGATGTTTAGGAGGGCCCTGCCTTTTGTTCGGTTTGTGGACACCATCGGATTGGCAGTTCCTTTTGTTGCAGTTATCGGCAATCGACAGCATGACGACGCGCTGACCCAACTGGCCTTCCGTCAGCTTAAAGAAATTGAAGAGCATGCGTTTGTAGACAGGTTTGGGTACATTCCATTTCACGGATTCGACCTGAGATCCAGCACGCCCTTGGGCGCCTATGGATGGGGACGTGGAACTGGCTGGTACGCCCTGGGACTAATCGACACACTGCCTGAAGTAGATGATGCGAAGAAGGCCGAGTTGACCGCGGCGGTCGTGCGCCTCGCAATCTCGGTTTGCAAGTTTCAGCGCAATGACGGCAGCTGGGGCAGTATCATCAATGACACGAACAGCCATAGCGATACATCGGCGACCGCGCTGCTTCTCTACTTCATAAAGCGTGCATGCAGCCTGGGCGTTCTGAATTCAGGAGATTACATTCGGCACATCGAGACCGCCGAGAAGTACCTGATGACCAACACGAGGTCCGACGGCGTGGTCACGAATTCAGAGGAAGATGCCATCGGGATGGGATCCTATTCGTCGGAGTATGCCCCAATGCCGTTCACGCAGGGATTAACTTTGAGAGCGGTATGCCAGAGTGTTTCAGCTCCTTTATGAAGTGTCCTCTGCTCAGCTCTGAAGAATCGCTCTTATCTACCTGACCTAAACAAGATTGACTCTCATGCATGGCCCCTCTCTCGCGCGTGCAAGAATTCTGCGAGGATATCTCCGGCAGCAAACGCCCGTGCTGTAATCGCGGGGAGCTTGGCTGCAAGGTGCTCTCTGATGCGGCTAGCGTCAGAGAGCAATGTGCGCGTGCGGTCCGCTATGTTTTCAGGGGTCGCATGCTGAGGGTCAACGCAGTAGTCAAGGCTTCCGAAGATATCCTGATTCAGACCGCGGGCTTTTACACTGTAAGCCAAGCTCAGCGTGGGAACCCCAGATGAGAATGCTGCAATCGTCGAGTGTGTTCTGGCACCAACAAACACACAGCAGTGGGACACCACCCATTTGATTTGTGCAGCTGATAACTCGCGGCTCGTTACGCACACCGCGGTGCGAGTTTCTCGCTCTACCCGTTCCGCGACATCGGCGAGAAAATCTCCATCGTCATTTTGCGGAGCAAACACGTGGGGAACCAGCAGAATGTTCTCTCCTGATGTCTTCATTATGGCAACCACCGTCTGCGCACACATCGTTGCCCAAGCGTTCAAATTTCCACCGGTAACATAGCGAGACATCAATGGGCTGAAGTTCAACCCGATCGGATTCCCATTGAGGGCGGCGGAGGGTAGGTCTTTTGAGCCCGGCATTTCGGGCAGCATGGCAAATGCTGGGTCGGCAACTAGGCGAGCGTGTTTGCCTACTCCGTTCCGGCGAAGGTACTCAAGAGAGCGGGTCTCGCGGACGAAGATTCCACTCAACTTATCCATGTGAGCATGGGCGAAGTCTGCAAATTCCAGGTCAGAATTAAACGGTCCTACGGACGCTCCCCATAAGAATACGGGGACACTCTGGCGAACCAGGTAGTCATCTAAATTGAAATACATGTAGGGACGGCCATAATCTAAAGAGTAGTTGTCGCCACCGACTTGCAGCGAAGCACACACATTCCCGACCTCATGTTTCAACATGCAGTACCGCCCATGCGTATCCAGTCCTAATCGCCGATCAAGCTGGTCCAGCAGCCACACAGTCGAGAACTTCTTATAAGACAGTAAAATGTGCGAGATCGCATGATCGGATTCAGCCGTACCCTGCGCTTCCAGATCACTTTTTTCACCAAACTGCGCGAGGACAAACTGAGCATTCGCTCCGAAGCTCCGCCGCAAAATTGCCGCTGTCCCTCGGACAATTGCCTCGCACCCGCGATTCCGATAACTACTATTACCGGCAAGCAGAAACCGTGGTGTTGTTTTCACATTCGCCCTCTTTTCGCGACCATTTCATTTACGGGTGCTTATACCGAAAAATCGTATGCTCCCAGTTTCTACGCCTTCAACGCCTGCGCACAGTGGCTCTGGGAAGCACCCAGCGCATTCCACACGGCCCGGCGCTCTGGGTTGGTGAAAAGCAGCGCGAAGACCACTGGCACAAAACAGAATATGGAGGCCACAAGGAGCGCCATCATGGTCATATAGTCGGGTGCTGAAAATCGGAGTACTAGAACGGCGGGTAGCAGCAGAGCAACCACCGCTGCGAACAACGACTTTGCCAGCAGAGCATAGTACTCCCATAGGTCAAAGTGCATGATTCTGCAGAAGTACCACGGTTGCACGAAAAGTTTGGTAAAAGCCATGGGAATCATGGTGCCGAGCGCAACACCCAGCAGCCCCATGTGGCGCACCAGCAGGATGCTGAGCACAAGATTCGCCACGCCCTCCAGAGAATTAAAAGCGGCGAAGAGGCCATGCTTTGAAATTCCATACAGCAACTGCAGCGAAGGGGTTTGGCAGAGCGCGGTCATCGCCCCGAGCGTGAGCGCCACCATCGCCGGATACGCATCAAGATAGGATGGGCCCATCCAGCGTGCAATGAAGGGCCGGCCCAGACCCAGTATTCCACAGCCAACAAACGTCGAGATGGCGACAGAGACCTTCGTGCTGAACTTGAATACCTGCGCTGTGCGCTCCCTGTCGCCGGTTCCATGGAGGCGGCTGAAGAGAGGGCCTAGCGTCCCTGTAACCGCGATCATCAGGCTGATGAAATACTGCGCCATGCTGCCAGCGATATTGTAGTGTGTGACCGCAGCGACTCCGATAAAGGCAGCAACCACCAAGGCATCCACCTGAAAACGCAGCAGGTCAGCCAGTTGCGCGATGAGACTGATGGAGCCATAGGAGAAGAGCTTCCGGGCAACTCCAACAGCGACAAATTGAGGAGAGATTCTGAGACTGGGGGAGACGCGGCGGCTCCCATAGGCGCTGAGCAACAAACTGAATGCAGCGGCGCCAAAATTGATCCACCCCAACGCGGCGATTCCAGCACCGGACCGCAGAGCTGTTAACGTCAATACGGCGCGCAGCAGAACTGATGAGATTTCAAGGCTGGCGGAAATATCAAAGCGCAGATGGGCGTTGATGAGGCCGAAGAACACACGCATCGGAATGGAGATTCCGGTTCCTGCACCGACAATCAGGATGACCTTGCGGAAGGTAGCTAGTTCGGCAGGATTGGTAAGGAAGAGTCCGCCGGCAATGGCGATGCCTCCGCTCAATCCCAGCACAAGCAATCCCAGACCAAGGTAGATTGCTAGCGATGTGCTCGCAATGCAATTGCACTCCTCAGGATTGTCGCCACCCAGTGCGCCAGCCAAGTGGCGCGTTACGGCGCCGGACAGGCCGAGATCGAGCAACGCGTAGTAGCTGCTCAGCGTGGTGACAAGCGCCCACAAGCCGTAGCTCCGATCTCCAAGGGTGTGCACCACGAATGGCGTCAGCATGAGCGCGATGCCAGTGCTGGAGGCGAGGCCGAGGACACGCATTACAGAGCCGAATCCGATTTTGCGCGCGTTCAGTGCAGTTGTACTTGTGGTACTCATGTGCACTTCTCCTGACCGGACAGAACATTCTGGAGGATGCGATCGAGGAGCAAGGATTTTTCATCCCAGGAATATTGGGCAACCACAGTTTGTCGGGCACAGCATCCAATTTCGCGCGCTTTTTCAGGATGAGTCATTAGATGTATGGTCTTGGCCGCAAATTCGCCAGCATTGCGGGCCAGCAGGATGTTGGCGCCATCGCGGACGTCGATACCGGTGCATCCCAAGGGCGTGGCGACGACGGCCTTCCCCATCGCCCAGGCTTCAAGAATTTTATTTTTCATGCCGCCGCCAGAGACTAGCGGAGAGATGATGACAGCGGCCTGTTCGAGATAGGGGCGGATATCCGGCACGAATCCCGTGACTCGAATGTTGGGGCCTGCAAGGGCCTGAACCTCGGGACTCGGCCCTCCGCCCACGATGCTCCAGTGGCACTCTGGAAGCGCCTCGCGAATCTTGGGAAAAATTCGATGCGCAAAATATTGTGCAGCGGCGATGTTTGGGGGAAATCCCATAATGCCCGAGAAGACGATCTCGCGCGGATTCACAGGGAGGTCGGCCGGATGAAAGAAACTCGAGTCGACGCCGTTGGGTAGGACTGAGGCAGGGACGCCGGGAAGGATGCGGCGGAACCAGCGCGCATCCTGCTCTGAAACAAAAATGCAATGGCGCGCATTGCGGCACAGTCGGCGCAAATATGGAAACAGTTCGAAGACGTGCTTCGCCATGCGTAGGCCATTCACTGAGAGACCTTGCACGCGAATCTCCCGCAGTGCCGCAAGCACCGGCTCATCCACCAGATCGGCAATAACCGGTACACTGCAGTGTTCAGCGTAATGCAGCAAATCAACCCCCATGACAATAATGCCGTCGAACGATTGTTCGCGCAGCGCGCAATCGAAGGCTCGCTGCAACTCCGGATCGACGCGATAGGGCTGCTGGAGTTGGAGGCAGGAACGCAACCACCGGAGGGGCACTTTCCGGGTTGGCTTTGCACTCGCGAACTGCTCCGCACTTAGATAGGTGATTTCATAGCTGTGCGGCAAACGTCGCAGAAGATGATGGGCGCGCAGACCAATGCCGTGACAGATGGCTTCTGGTGAGCTTTCGGTTAAAACGAGCAGGCGAAGCTGAGGTGTGCAGAGTTTTTCGCCGATCATGGCCGAGCTAAGCCTCCCGCAGGTGCCAGGATTGTGCCAAGGAGGGCATCGGCGGATGGCAGGATGTTTTCCGCAATTTCATTCTGTGCTTCGAGTCGAGCACCGCTGCGAGATACAATTCCCTCTACGATGGGCGAGAGAGAGTTGCATTGCCAATAGACTTCAAAACCACGATTCACGCAGACCTTTGGCGCTATGGTGGGCGCGACGATCGAGCGGCGTTCTGGAACGCGTTTCGCACAATTCCTGGCTTCCGCTTCAGTTACTTCTTGCGCAAATGCCAGGCGGCACGCCACCGGCCGCGCCTGTTGCGCATTGCAAGCACTTTCTTCCATAGCCTCCTGCTCGATCACTACTGCTATCGATATGGCTTTGATATTCCAATCGAAACCGAGATCGGCCCGGGACTCTACATCGGCCACTTTGGGCATCTGACCATCCATCCTGAGAGCAGGCTGGGATGCAACGTCAACCTGTCGCCGGGAATGGTAATCGGGCAGAGCAATCGCGGACGCGGAAAGGGCGTGCCGGTGATCGGGAACTGTGTCTGGATCGGCACCAACGCAATTGTCGTCGGAGGGATCAAGGTTGGGAACAACGTGATGATTGCACCGGGTGCGTACGTGAACTTCGATGTCCCGGACAATGCGGTGGTCGCGGGAAATCCCGGCCAGATTGTCTCGTACCGCGGCACTGAGCACTATATTGAACATATCGTTGGTCACATTTAGTCCGGAAGAATCCTGGTAATCTCGGGGGTTGCCGAGCGAATGAACTGCAAGATGGTCTTCGTAGCATCGTTCTCATCCATGCCTGGAGCCAATGGAATGCTGACCCGCACGAGCGCCCCATCGCGGCTTCCGCGGCGAATCGAATCCAACATCAGATAGAGTTTGCCGCGATACTCATCGGCGATGAAACGGTTATGTTCTTGGTACCAGTACACCACCAGCAGTCGCTTCTCTTCTCTCTCCACCAGGTAGTGGTTCAACTGCTCGATTCTCCCACCGCCCACATCCGCGTTGACGAGAGAGACCGAGAGCGGTTCCCAGCCCGAACCAGGAAGGCAGTTGCGCGGTGAATGCATGCGCTCGCCGGCCCTCTGAGTCCGGTAGTAAGCAATGAACAACTGCACCTGCGTTCCGGGAATGACCTCATAGCTGCGCGCCAGGAGGTCGTCGGCATGCAGTATCCGGCGAAGCGGAGGAGACAAAGGATCTTCCGAGATGGAGTGCCACGCCCCGATGCGTCCGGGCAAGGCACTCAACGGCGTCCTCAACCCCGCTGCGGTGTCGCGGTCCAGCCAGAAGCGCAGAGTGAAGACACAGGCAAGGATCACGGAAACCATCAGGAGGCGGCGGTTCATAATGTCCGCGCCTTTGCTGGATGGAGCCGTTCAATCAGCTTCAGTTCCAGAGACAGCATTGTGAATGCAGCGACGAATACCAACCAGCCCTCCAGCAGGTGCCAGTAACCGGTCGTAAAGCGCTGTCCGAAGTAGTACCCGAGCAGGCCCGCCCCACTGACGCGCAACCCATTGGCGACAACGGCCACCACCGCGGCAGAGGCAACAAACACCATGCGCGCCATCCAATGCACGCGGGCGAAGCTCACCATGATTATGGCCAGGGTGATCAGGCTCACCAACGACCGAATTCCGCTGCAGGCTTCTCCGACGTTCAAGGTCTGACTGGCCATCTGCAGGATATTGCCGGTGCGGTAAACGGCGATCCCGCAACTGCGAAGAACCGCCTCGGAGCCGCTCGATGCGATCAACTGTAGTGGCAGCGTAACCTGGTTCATCAGCACAGCGGGCAGTGGAATGCAAAGCTCCAGCAGAAAAAGAGGCAGCGCGAGATGCCGCAAGTGATTCCAGCCCGCCAGCAGAAGAATCATTCCGGCGAGGAATGCAACGATAGAGCTGCGCTGAAGGAAGAACTCGGCACCAAAGTAGCCGGCGAGAAAAACGAGTTGCGATGCGACAATCACTCCCCAGCCCAACAATGTTTTAGGCTCAAGCGGCAGAGATTTCACAATTTCGCGGCGTCGAAAGACAATGTAAGCTGCGACAAAAGGGACGATCATACCGTGCGAATAGTCGGGATCGGTCCGCCAGTCTTCGAGCAATCCGCGCAACGTGGAAGCGTAGAGGAGCAGGAATGAGGCACCCAACATGCCCCAACAGGCGACGCTCTGCCACATAGCAGTTGCTGTGAGCCGCGGCTTGTTGAGTTCTGGCGTTGCCATATGCTTGCCATTCCGTCTTCGGATTCGAAGCTATTGCAGAATTTCTCTGGCCTCTCTGCGCGTCCTAAGGCCGTTATCCAGCTTTGCCGCAGAGGCCATTTCTTGCCTGGCCTCTGCCTTCTTGCCGGAATGCATCAGCGCAACTGCGAGATGGTAGTGATACTCGGCGTGTTTGGGTTCTGACTTTACCGCTTCCAGCAAGAGCGGAACTGCCATTTCGTCGAGCCGCCGCTTGGTGTAGATCCAGCCCAGCGTATCCGACACATTGGCCACGTTGGGCAAGGCGACTTTGGCACGGCGGGCGAGTTCCAGAGCCTTGTCCATGTCATTCAGATGATCGGCGTAGAGCCAGGCAAGATTGTTGGCCGCGACCCCAGCGTTGGGCGCGATGTCCAGCACCCTGATGTAGGACTCCTCGGCCTTGCGAAAATCGCCACGCTGCTGATTGAGCATCCCGAGCATGGTCCACGAGCTGATATCCGCGGGACGAAGTTTTATGGCGGACTCGAAGTATGCGATCGCCTCCGGCACTCTCTGACGGCGCGCATACAGGCTGCCGAGCTGAACGTAACTGGAGTAGCTCTCGGGCGATTGCTGCAACGATTTCTTCAATACATCCTCGGCCGCCTGCAACGCCCCGGCTTCAGCATAGATTTTTCCCGCCAGGCTCAGTAGCTCCGGGCTTTCGCCATGCTTCAGGGCATCATTGACGCGTTGTATGGCTCCTGCTTTGTCACCCTTCAGGATCAATATGCTGGCAATACCATCCAGAGCGCCGTAATTGCCGGGATTGAGCTGCCATGCTTTTTCGTAGTAGGCGGTGGCCTCGGGATAGCGCTTCTGCATGATGCGGAGCGCACCGAGACGGTTGAGGGCATCGGCGGATGCCGGCTGAGCGGCGGCAAAAGCCCGAAGATAACGATCCGCCGAAGCCAAATCATTCAAGTTGGCATAGGCGCTTCCCATGAGCACGAGACAATCGGCGCGATTGGGAGCCCGTTGCAATGCCATGCGCGCATACTGCAAAGCAACTTTCGGTTGGTCGCGGTTCAACATCATCAGGCCGAGCCCAACATACGCGTCGGTCATGCGGGAATCGCTTGCAATGGCAGATTCCATCTCGTTTTGTGCGCGCTGAAGATTGCCCACCTGGCTATAAGCGACGCCGAGCAGGTAATGCGCTACCGCAAGATTGCCCTGCTTAATGACACCTTCCAACACTTCGATCGCCTGCTGCGGCTTTTGCTCATTGAGCAGCACTCGCGCCTGGATAATCTGAACATCCGCATTGTTCTTCTGCTCCTTCAACAGCGGCGCGAGAATGGATTCAGCCTTCTTAAAGTCAGAGACGTTCAGCGCAAGCTCGGCTAATTGGATCCGCGCAGGCAGGAAGTCAGAGCCCTCAGAGACAATACCTTCATCGAGCTGACGTGCCTCGTCGTAGCGCCTCTCTGAGATGTAAAACCTTGCTAGCGCATAGCGCGACTGCACCGAATTTTTTTGCACGACGATCAACTGTTTGTAGATCCGCTCGGACTCGGGCTGACGATTCTCCAGAGCATAGAACTCCGCCAGCGTCATCAACACTTCGGGAGAGTTCGGATTGGAGTCGAGCGCGCCGCGATAGAGAGCCTCGGCATCGCTGGCCCGGCCCTGAGAGAGATCGAATGCGGCGAGCGCTTTGCGTGCATTGAAGGACCCTGGCTCCAATTCCATGGCCTTGTGCAACTCAGGCTCGGCTAGTTCCGGTTTTTTGGTCGAGGCATAGAGCATGCCGAGATTGATGTGAGCGGCAGCCAGATTCGGCTCATCTTTCACCAGAGAGGCGAGTTCGGAGATCGCCAGTGAGATAATTCCCTTCGCCGCGTAAGCATTGCCCAGCAGCAACCGGGCCTCGGCACTTGCGGGATTTTGCTGCTGCAGATCCTTGGCAATCTGGAGCGCATCATCATTCATGCCAACTTTGAGATAGATCTGCCCCATTGCCAGTTGCGCGTCAGCATTGCCTGGAGAGAGTTGCAGTACCCGCTCGAATTCTCTATCTGCCTCTTTGTACTGGGTGTTTTTCAGATAGACCAATCCTAGCCTGCAGTGCACATCTTCGGAGTTCGGCTCCGCCTTGAGCGCGTTCTTGTATTCAATGATGGCGCTCGCGTACTGCTCCTGCTTCTCGAACTGCGCAGCCTTGGCGAGCGATTCCGCCTTCACCTTTGCCGGGGATCTCGTGCAGCTAACCAAGAAGACTGACGCCAGCAAGACGATCAAGTACATGGGAAGAGAAGCACGGCTGCGCAACTTAGCACGCATGAGCACTGGCACACCCTCTCGACGCAAATTCAGAGTCACACGATGAGTTTGAATGCACGTCCGAGGCCATTGCCAACCCAGCCCACAGTCGCGCGCTGAAATGTGAACTTCCTCTCCGTGCCGGGCGGGAGTCTGCCGAAACGGCGACACCGCTCAATCGCTCTGCGCGCTAGAGGACAATGTTTTTCGTTACTGCTGGAACCGCTGTCTCCCGTGTCTAAAACTTAGAATTGCGGCCGCTTGGAAGCGGTGCCGGTGCTTTCGCGTCTTCCCATCCGGCTCCGAACAGGTCTATTGGAGGACAGAATCCAGAAACTGGACGGCAGAATCTGTACGCATTTTGAGAGAAAGGAAGTTTAGACCGTCTTGGGACGACCGCTTTGAGAATCGCGGACAACCATAGTTCAGAGTTGCGGCTCCTATGGTATGGTGACTTAAGTAACTGTCCTTTAGTAATCGGTGCAATAAAGGAAGTGAGCCGATTTGACTACAGGGGATCTGAAATGAATTTCCGTCGATTAGAAGCGGGAACGAAGAGATCGTTTCGCTTTCTGTTGAGCTGCCTTGTATTGTGCCAGGTGCTCGGCTGGCCAATTGCTCCCGTCTGCGCCGAGAGCAAAGCACTCACCGACGCAACTGTTAGCAGCGAGAGAGTATCGAGAGGACACATAGACAGCACCGCTTCGGGCGACGAAATGAAGCTGTCATCCGAAAATCCGGCACTGCTTGCGTTTTCAGATTTCAGTGGTTGTGATCCGAAATTTGGCTCCTTCGACGACCATGCCTACAACTACCTGCAACCTGATCCCGTGGACAGCAGGAGGTGTGTAGCTGGCATCGGCGCAAACCACGTCACCTTTGGAAAATTGATAACCCAGCGATTCCCGGTCTCGCGAGACGTGTGGATGAGCGGGTACGTTTACTTTCCTGCCGGCTTTCAACTGCCCGCAATCTCTACTGGTCTCAACGGTGTCTGCAATGGCGGAGTACATTTATGGCGGCTGCACGAAAGCCGAACCAGCGCCAGTAATCGCATCAGCATGGACTTCAATGTACCCGCTGGTATGGACGTAATCCAGTTCTACGTCTTCCGGGACAATGGCAGCAAGAGCTTTGCGAAGAACACCACGTTCAAACCAGCCAAGCTGAAGGGTCAATGGCAATACTGGCAGGTACACGTGAATCTCGGTACCCCCGGAAAAAGCGATGGTTTTCTGCGCTTTTATGCGGCCCACAAACTTGTGGACAGCATGGAACACCAACCATTCCTGCCCGCCGGAGCGGATGAAACCTGGGGGTTTTCCTACGCCGACCTACAGAGTAATATCGGCGGCTGTAGCGCTCAATGGCCGGTGCAGAACAGTTGGCTCGTCAGCGGCATGCGCGTTTGCAAGAACGATCTCTGCTAAGAGATGCTCACTCCTTAAAAAGCGGCACTGCCACATAGGAGTGCGCACGGAGCAGCCTCCTATACTGCTAGCACTCTCGCCCGGACGGTTGTTAGAAACCGTGAGTATTGGACCCCCAAGTTCAGTTCCCTCTCGCAGCGTTGGCGTCCGGCGCGAGCGTATTGGGCTGCAATCTCAGGGTGATCCAAGAGTCTTTCAATACAGTCTGCCAACGCCTGGATATTTCCGGGCTCATAAATCATCCCAGTGCAATTGTGAAGGACGGCTTCGGGCAGACCTCCTGTGCGGGCTGCTATGACCGGCAAACCGGAAGCGGCCATTTCCAACGATGTGCGTGGAAATGAATCGTATCCCGTCGAAGGAATCACCCCACAGAAACATCCTCGGTAGATCTCCGCCATATCCGAACGGTATCCTCCAAAACGAATCAGTCGATCGATTCCCATTCCGGCGTACATCTCTTCGTACTGTTCGCTTTCATTCGGGCGATTGCCAAAGAGAATGAAGCTGACATCCGTGCGTTTTCGTCGAACCAATAACTCGATGGCTGCACGGATCAGCGAGTGAACGCCTTTCCAGACCCCCATGTGGCCGGCGTAGGCAACCACTTTGCGACCCAGCGGCAAGTTCATCACTTCGAAGACGTGCGATGACTTGCCGGGATGAAACACCTGCTCGTCGACTCCAAGATGCACCACATCAATGCGGCTCCGCGGAACGCCTCTACCCATCACAGCCAGATTCGCCATCGCTTGCGACTCGAAAATCAGCCCATCCATACTGGAGCGCGACAACGCGAACAACAGACGCTTGATATACAACTTCCACAGAGGCATCAATGAGGAGATTTCACATCCATAGTAGCCGAGGATGGTATTCACGCCGCCGCGCCGCAAGGCACGAAGCACCGGATGTGTCGGTTGCATGTCGAAGATTATCGCGACCCTGATGTTATGCGCTCGCGTGTACGCGGCGAGCCTCGCGAGGTCTCCACCCGTAATTGAGGAATAGTCAAGTTCAATCAGATTTTCGAAATTCTCAGGGAGCGTGCGGGGCTTACCAGATGCGAGACTTTTGTAGCTGAAATGCACTAGATTTTGGTGGTTATCGGAAAGCGCTAATCCAGTATCGAAGAACAGACGTTCCAGAGGCGCAATTGCACAACCATCATTGCTTTCCGTGTGCAGCATCATTAGCGACGATACCGGCGTAATAGATACATTTTCCTGATTCAATTTCATCATCCATCCTCTTGAATTTGCTCCAGCCTACAACGGAACCAGTCTAACCAGTCTTTCTCGAAGCTCCCCGCCCGTTTATGTACAAGGCGGCTGTTGGGTGGTCTGCGTGGAGGGATCAAAAAGAGATACAGGTCGGCCGCCGGTCGCTGTATTTAGTCCCATCGCAATGCCACAAAGAACCCATATATGCGGATACCAGAAGACAGAGACAAAGGCGCCGCTAGTTAGATAGCCGATCATCGCCAGTTCCAGGCCGGAGCAAAGACAAAACTCCCAACTTTGGCGATCTGCGCCTTCGGCGATTAGGCGCTTCCGCACTCCGCGGATAAGTAGGAAATAGCAAACAATGATAGCGGTCGCCGCCAGCGTGCCCAAGGTTCCCAGCTCAGAGATGACTTCGATGTATAGGCTGTGACAAACGAAGGCTGCCCGGTCCCGGCTATTCTCGACGGCGATCCGATAATAGGCCTGGCGCACATAGCGATAATTCGCGGGTCCCACTCCGAAGACCGGATAATCGGCCCACATCTTGAGTCCAGCCTGCCAGAGCAAAACACGATGATTGGCGGTCTCGTCATTCTTATAGTCCTCGGCCGACTGGAAGCGGTCGCGGCTGGCATGGGGCATGAGGAACACAAGGCCGCAAACAAATAGCAGGACGAAGACCGGTGCCCAGGATTTCTTGGGGCTCTTAACCCAGCTTGCCAGAACGATTGCAGCCGCTCCCACAATCGCGCCGCGCGATCCGCAGACTAGAATCAAGGCGCCGAAGGCAAACGCGCATACCAGAAAAAACAATCTGCTCCTACGTCCGGTATTGGCCTGCAGCAGAGCGACGGCCAAACCGAAGACTACGCACATCGCGACCCCGAGATCGGCGGAATTGTCGTAAAAACCGCCGCCGCCGCCGATAATACCGAACTTGACGAAGGCCATTTCATCGGCCGCCCGGCCATGCTCAAAGGCATAGGTCCGCAACCCGTGCTGTGCCACTTTCAGGTTCAACAGGAGGAGCAGGAAAACAAATCCTTGTGAGCGCCATCGGCTGGTCACGGCGCGTCCGATCAGGAAAACCACAATCAGTTGCTCGGGAATGTTCCACAAGGGGCCTTCTGGAACAGTCGTGTAATGAGCGGCGAGTGCAGAGATAAAACTGACGATGGCGAGCATTGCAATTGCGAACTTCATCCTCCCATTGCCATCTGCGGAAGCAGTCGCGCGACAGGCGACCACCCCGAGGATCGCCATCAGCAAGGAGACTTTGCCAAGCTGGAGCGGAGCAAGAACCGGGTATACCACGGCAATGCGCGTGTACTCGACGAATATGTAAGCGAGCAGTCCGAAGAAGTCGAAGCCCCAATGCAGTTCCACGGGCGCAAAAACCGTGAGCGAAGTGGGCGGCATAGCACACTGCGGACTAACGTCCTGGCCCATCCCCGAAGCTGGTTGTACCAGACCTGAACACGTCATGCTCTGGCGGCCTTGTTAGGTTGGGCACTCACCACGCGATAATGGGATGTTTTGGCGTTGCAGCCCGCATATGCGTAGGCGCTTGCAAGATGACCCCCGATAACTTCCCAACTGTATTCATCTAGCGCCAACTGCCGGGCCGCCAGGGCCAGCTTCCGCCTGAGCGAAGTATCATCCATCAGCTTCAGCACGCTGTCTGCAAATTGCCGCGGATCGTCGGCGATAAGCATGTGCTTTCCGGCGCAATAGCGCAGCCCCTCGGCGCCAACGGTTGTGCTGACAATCGCTTTGCCCATTGCCATGGCGTCCAGCAATTTGAGGCGCGAACCTCCGCCGTCAATGATTGGGCAGACATACACAGCCCCACGTGCTATGTAGGGGCGAATGTCCGCAGGGTCGGGAGCGAATTCGATCGCAGTGTCGGCTTTCGCCCAGCGCACAAGAAACTCCGGGGGCTGCTGTCCGGCCACAATGAATCGGACGCCGGGGCAGCGCTGCTTAATTAGAGGCCAGATCTTGCGGTCGAAGAAGGCCAGTGCGGACTGGTTTGGATACCAGCGAAGCGAGGCGGCGAAGACGATGGTGCGTTCTTCCAGCAAATCCTCTCTCGGATGGAAGTACCTAACGTCGGTGCCGTTTTCCACCACCCGGATCTGCGCACTTGGATTGATCTCGCTGAGGCGTGCCGAGTCCTCATCCGAAACTGTGAGATTGAGAGCAACTCGATGCGTCAGCGAGGCTTCTACGGAGGCCAGTTTCCGCGCCTGATGGCGGAGCACCATTTTCTTCAGACGGTTTGGTTCCAGCGAAGCTCGCCGCAGAGCCATGGCTGATTCGCAGTTGTGATGATTCAACAGCGTAGGGAAGCGCAAGGCTGGCTCGATAAAAAGCGCAAGATCGGACGAATCGATGTGCACGAGAGCTTCCGGATACTCGTCAAGAACGTTTCGCCAGCGCCTCTCCGTCTCCGGCGACCGATAGCTTAGAGCGGAGTGGGGCCACTGGTACAGCGGAGCGAACGCGAGCTGGGTCCACCACCGCGCACCCTTCCATGCAAGTGGAACGTCCCAGAATTCGACGCGATGGCAGAAGCGCTCGAACTCCCGCCGACTCTCCGCCAGCATCGCCGCATCCTGCACCGGACGATTGAACGCAAAAAACGATACGCGGTAGCGGCGGGCGGCCTCCTGGAGGAGATGGAAGCTTCGCTGTGATGCTCCACCGCGCGCAGGGTACGGAATAAAGTGTGACAGCCAGATCAGATCCATGCCGCTACCTTTCGCAAAGCTTACGGTAAAGGCAGAGAATCGCGTCAGCATTGCGCTCCACCGAAAATTCCTGCTGGATGGTCTGCGCGGCGGCGCGGCACAAAGACTCACCCAATGAACGATCGCCCAGTAAGCGGATGCAGGCAGCGGCCAAAACCTCAGGCTTGGCGGAAGGAACACTCAAACCGTTGCGACCATCGTCCAGAACTTCCCCGATTCCACCAACCGCGCGTCCAATCACCGGAACCCCCAGCCACATTGCTTCCAGAAGAACCATGGGCAAACCCTCATGGTCGGAGCACATCACGAGCCCATCGAGTGCACGCAGCACGTCGTGGATATCGTCGCGATGCCCAAGGAAGAGCACGTTGTCTTCCAATCCGCTCTGGCGCGCTAAAGCAGTCAGAGATTGCCGTAAACTGCCGTCCCCGGCCACAACAAACTGCGCACCCGGAACTTGCTCCGCCACGATCTTCGCCATGCCCAGGAACAAGTCCACGCGTTTGACGGGCTCGAGCCGGCCAGCCATGCCAATGACAGGCGCTGGAGTACAACCGATGTGCGCCTTCGCCTCCTCGCGGCTTAGTCGGCTGGCAACATGCGCCGTATCAATTCCGTTGCGGATGACAACTACCTTGCGTGAGCCGTAAACGCGGCGGATCGCTGGTGTCATCTCGGCGCTGACCGCAACGACCGCGTCCGCGGCCAATCTTCCGCTCCACTGGTCAAGCCGCTGGTGAAATACCTGGCGCAGCGACTTCCATCCGGTGAATGGTTCAGGCATTCCATGTTGTGTCTGGACTTTGACCGGTATCCGGCAGCGGAGCGCGAGGAGATTGGAAAGCAGATTTTCTTTATAGCGATGAGAATGCAGAATCTGTACACCTTGCTGACAGACAAAAGGAGTAGCCTCGGCGAGAATTCGCAGAAAGCTGTTCTGTGCTTCCGGAATAACTTTGACGACAGCTCCAGCCTGCCGGAACTCACTGGCTAGGCGGCCTTCGTTCAGCACAATCGCCGAGACACGAATCTCGCCGCAGCAACAGAGCGCGCGAACCAGTGTGGAGGCCTGAACTTCTGCGCCGGCCCAGCAATCTCCGGAAACAATGTGGCAGACCGATAGAGCCCGTGGCGAATGCCCGGACACAACATGGACGGAGTCGCGCCGTTCGCCGGGTTCTGCGATTACTGTCATTTTCGCCTCGCGCACCATGTCTAACTCCTCCGTGATCGGCTCTCGACGAGCGCCGGTAAACTGCCATCGCACATCCCTCGCACGTAGGTTAGGGAAGGTTGCGGACAATATGAGGCCCCATGCTGTTTGCAACCGGGAGCGGAAGTTTCTTCCAGAGCCAGGTGGCGAGCCGAAATTTCGGATTCGCCGGGCTCAACTCTCCCGGGGCTTCTCCATTTTCCGTCCAACTTGCCCAAGGCAACGGAACGTCGCCGGTATCCCAGAGTTGCTTGAACTTGTGGGTTCCGGAGTCGCGAGTAGATCGGCCGAAGTCGAGCCAGCGGAAACCACGTTCTCCCGCAATGCGCAGGATCGTCCAATAGAGCAGCATATTCGGCTGAAACGAAAGGTAACGGTAGTCCGAACACATCCATGTCGCTTCCACTCCGTCGCGAAATGAAATGAGAAAGGCTACCGCAACCGGCTTGCCCTCCAGCCGCACGACGACGATATCGGTATCCCGGGGGAATGCGCGCAGAACTTCGTCGAAGAACTTTTTCGCGTAGACCGGAGTTCCAAGATTGCGCATGTTATCGGCGAAGATCTTGTAAAAGATATGGAGCGCGGCGGATCCCTCGGCCTCCGCCGTCATGCCGGATTTGGTGGCTTTGTTTACCTTCCGGCGGTTATTGGAGTTCAGCGATTTCCACATCGCGTCGGTGTCGCGGCTGACCTCGCGCACGGCGGCGACTTTATGCCTGGAAACAGGCAAATCGAGCCGATACTCGCCGCGATATCGCAACTGCAGTCGCGCCGCCCCGGTCTCCTTTGCGATTCCGATCGCGCGCTGTACCAGAGCCTCCTCTATTTCCACGGAATCCGCCAGCGGTCCTCCTGCATTCAGGAACGGCAAGGCGGTGATGAAGCTTCCGAACAGAAGGCTTTTTTGCCATGCTAACGGAAGTACCCCAGTAACTCTGCCCTGCTCACGCGCGAGCAGATAATAGGTGGGTACCCCAAACGCGTTTTCGATAACCGCCTTCCAACCCCAGCGGTGGCAGTGGGTGGCCGAGCCATGTTGCAATACGTAGTCATCCCAGAGCGGCTGCATCTCCGCACCAGCAATGGAAATCTCAAATGCAGCTTGATGATTCATAGCAGTCAACACGCATTTACCTCTCTTCTTCGTGCCTCAAATCAGCGAAAACGTCTTTTCCCATCGCACATCACACTTGCGGCAGCTAACGCTTGCTCGGCTCCCAGGTTACATAGCGCTCTCCCTTGCAATACAAGTACCAGGATTGCAAGGTCGAGAGAGTTCCGATCATAAAAAAGCTGGCGATCTTGAATGGTAAGAACCGCAACAAGGGCCGGAAGCGGTGTGGCAGGATTCCTGCAAGATGAAACAAAACCTGCGTCACCAATACCCCACGATAGAAAATTCCTGCATTCCAGAGGAAACCGTTTGACAGCAGGGCCGCGAGAAACCCAAAAGGAAGAAGCCATCGGAACAGCTTGTGACTTACCAACTCCCACGCTACCAACCCATAAACGAACGGATTGATGCACCGCAGATGAGTGAAGAATACGTCCAGTCCGTGGACAATGGTGCGAACTTTGCGGGACAACTCGTCGGTCAGTTTGACCGCGCCGAGATATCCGAGCACGCGCGTATCAACCACCACATCGTAACCGGCTTCGATGGCGTGCAATGGAACGAAAAAATCACTGCTCATCCGTTCCGGCCAGTTGACGCACAACTCCCGCCGGGCAGCAAATAAGGAACCGCTGACGTTGATCAGCGAAGCAACACGTCCCTCCAAGCGGCGCAGCAGCGAGTCAAACGAAATATAGATTGGCTCCGCGTTGCCCATGGCCGGAGCCGTCGCATCCTCGCTACTGACGCAACCAACCTTGGGATCGGCAAAATTCGTTACGATCGTCCGGATGGCATCGGAAGCCATTTGCACTCCGACATCGGTAAAGACAACAATCTCGCCAGAGGTCGCGGCGAGCGCCATCTTCAGACACGCCGTCTTGCCCTGCCGCTTCGCGCGCAGCAGGCAGACGCCACGTTCTTCGTAACGCAAAACGATTTCTTCCGTGGCCGGCGAGGGCCCATCACACACCACCGCGATCTCAATCTTCCCTTTGGGATATTCCTGCTCAAGACAATTGAGAAGCTTGCCTTCGATGAATTTTTCCGCGTCTCGAACCACAATCAGCACGGAGACTGACGGCTGAATATCCGCTCGCGTCCGCGGTCGGGAGCGGAAGCGCGAGAGCAGCCAGAGGCAGCCCGCGTATCCCGCTAACGTGTACGCAATAAAGAAAATCGAGAGCCAGAAAATCCAAAGCATTGCGTTTTCCCGCGCAGTCTAGGCTGATAATTCGTTCACTTTGTTGGTTTGTGTTAGTTTGTCCCGCAACGACTTTGCGCAGTTCAGCGGGATATGCAAGGCCCGGAATGATGCGAGAACCGTGGGCGAAAAACTGGAAGTCGCAGCCGTGTGAAAGCCCGGCCCGCCGATCTGATAACGCCCGCCAATCAGCTCCGTCAATATCGACTCTCGATCGAGTGAGTTCACGGACATGCAGATGCTCAGCGGGTAAAAACCACCGAGGCCATGGAAATCATCCCCCACCGCCGCCAGCAGTTTCGGATTCAGAGCCTTCATCCGGTTGAAAAACTCCAGCGCCGGTGGAGACGGAAGGTACTTGCCGTCATAGCGCACGTTCCACACTTCCACCGCGTCGAGGCTAGCCGCCAACTCGGGCGAACAACGCCAGCAAAGCCGCAGGGGATGGGCAAGAATAGAGAAACATCTGGCCGAGCGGATATCCTGCACCAACCGGACCGGATCGGATGTGTCCAGCAACGCCTCGCATCCCACGCCTACGATGTGCAGCGCGTCTGCGCAGGAATACTCGATGCCAACAATGATGCGGAAGTCCGCACTGGATAGATATTCGGCTTTCTCCCGCAGCCCCGTGATCTTCCGCGTGGTCATATCCTCTGAGTGTTCGGCAATGCAGATGAATTGAAACCCGCGACGGCGATATAGATCCGCAATCTTTGGCAGCGATACCTTTCCGTCATGGGAAGCCTGCGAGTGGACGTGAAGCGCGCCTTTGATCAGCATTCGTTTTCACCCCTCGCGGGAACAGGGCGGGAAGCATGGATATTTACATTGCGGGCGAGCATGCAGCTCTCATAAAGGCGTTCGTAATTTGCCACCATGGCCTGCACTGAAAACTCGCGGTCAATCCGCCCCTTCCCAACCTTCCCCATGGATGCCCCTCTTTCTTCCTGGTCCAGCAGTTCGCCGACCCGCACGGCAATTGCCGGCGCATTCGCAACCGGAACCATGAATCCGGTGCGGCCGTCCTCCACTGCCTCCCCGGCGCCACCGCAACGGGTGGCAACCACCGGCTTGGCGCAGGCCATCGCCTCCAGCACAACCAGCGGAAAGCCTTCACTGGTGGAAGGAAGTACAAAAATATCGAGGTCGGTTAGAATGCCCGGCACATCCTCGCGATAGCCGAGAAACTTCAGACGATTCTCCAAGCCCAGGTCGCTGACCAGTTTGAACAGAGGAGGCGCCAGCGTCTTGTGCAGATCTCCGCTGATGACAAAGAAGGTGTTAGGATGCTGGTCGGCAATGAGACGCGCGGCGCGGATGAAATGCTCATGACCCTTGGGCGCACGCACGTTGGCCACCATGCCGATGAGCTTTGTTCCGGGTGGGCAATTCAACTCGCTCCGCAATCCACCGGCGGCCGCCGCCGCAAAGCGGGAGGTGTCAATACCGTTGTAAATACGAAGAAGCTTTGCGTCCGGAAACCCAATGTTCTTCAACATGTCACGTACAAAATCACAAACGACAATCACTTTGCAGGCAGTGTGCTTTACCGTCTGCAACTTCAGCCATCCACGAAGCGTTCCCGAATTGCTCAGCTCTACCGGTCCGTGATAAGTGACAATCGCAGGGCACCTTGAAATTCTGCTCGCGACACAGGCGTAGAAATTCTGGTCGGGAAGGTGAGAGTGAATTAGGTCGATCTGCCTTTCCTCAACTAGATGGGCCAGAGCACGGGGCAAGCGAAGGTCCCACCAGCGGTTCCACTCGACGCGAACCGTAGGCATTCCGAGATCGCGCAACCGATCCTCAAGCCAGCCCGGTTTGTTGATAACAACCACCGAACGGAAGCGCTCCGGATTAAGACCTCCGGCCAGCCGAAGCAGCACGTTTTCGGCACCGCCCGGACCACTGGTTTCGATGGTATGCAGGATGTTGAGTTTCTTCACGAATGAGTCCCTCCTGCATGGACAGGGGTCTGTCGAGAGAGCAGCAAGCGCAGGTTGAGTGGGATGTACTGCTTCAATTCTTCCCAACCAGGCTTAGGGTCGCTCGCCGAGAGCACGTCATAGTGCAGCTCCCGGCCAAAGAAATGACAGAAGTCGGCGCACACCCGCAGGCGCGAGACAGATGAACGATACAAATGCTTCTGCTCCGCTGAGCATCGCAAGCGCGTAATCAGGGAGTCCAGGTCGCCGAGCAGCCAACGGGATTTCACGCCCGCGCGATATTCAAGCTGCGCAGCCACGTCCTCTCCACAGATCAGCCGGTAATAAATCGTCGGGAAATCGATTCCGGCGTCGATGGCCAATTGCAGCGAACCCCAGAAACGTCCGTTCACCTCCATCAGTTTGGCTTCGCCGTCGCGCGCATCGGTCTTGTACTCCACCATGGCGGGGCCGTTCCATGGCACGGCGCGGAGCAGTGCCGCCGAGCGCTCCACCAGAGCACGGTCTATCGGCAAACTCTCACCGAGCACGCTGACACCGCCCCACGGTGGTTTCTCACGAAGTCTTCGGTGGCAGAATGCAGCCTTGACCTCTCCCTTCCACATCAGCAAGAACACTCCGCGCCCTTCCCCCGCGAGCTTCTCCTGTACCAGAGGATCGGGAATCGAGCGGTGGGCCGCTTCGTACTTTGCAATCAGTTCCTCCGGAGTGTGAGCGTAGGTAACGCTCCCCTCGCTCCACTTGCCTTGCAGGTATTGCCGCGAGCGGCGCGGCTTGATCACTACGGGGTATCCAACTGAATCGGCAAAGCGCAGCAAAGACTCCCGATCGCATCCACCGGTGTCGCAAGTGACGCCGCGAGTGATGTAGCGAGGAGTCCCCACATTGACTTCCCGGGCAAGTCCGAGCATTGCCGCCTTGTCCTGCACCAGCAAGAGTGTCTCCGCGTCTTCCACCATGGCGGTAATGGCTGGGGCCAAACGGCTTTTGAGCGGCGCTACCAGTTGCACCGTAACATCAGACATTGCAAGTAAATGTGTATATCCCCGCGCCGCCAATTGTTCGCACAAGAAGGATTGGAAGCCATCGGGCTCCAGCACCGGGGAAGGATAGATCAGCTTCTCGCGGCAATACTTCGAAGCGCCCGCAATCATTTCCGAAGTATCGTTCCCTGTGCCCACAACCACGCCGGCGCGCCCCAGCGAACGCACCGCCGCAAGAGTCGAGCGCAAGTTGCCGTCGGTAATGAATACCTTCATCGCTCCCTCATCGCCATCCGGTCAGCCGGAGGTGGAACATTGCCGGTGAGAAGTATCCCCACGGATTGGTGATGTTGCCCTCCTGCAGCAGGCATCGCGGCACGGTGAGCGGATTGTCTCCGGCGCGGTACGTGCCCGGACGTATGGTGAACGCGCAGTCATATCCAGCCTCTGCCGCCCATCCGCAAACCTGCTCGTTGAAGCTGCCGCTGGGATATGCGAGGGCTCTCACTTCCCTGCCGATCTTCTCCTGTAGTGTCGCCCGGCTCGCGAGCAGCTCCTGGTTTGCGGTGGCTTCTTCTTCAAAGTCGAGCAAGACATGATGGACCGTGTGGCTGCCGACCTCAAAGACCGGTGACATCGCCAGCAGTTGCTCCCAATCCATAAATCTGTCGGTTGCTCCGGGTTGCCTTCCATTTGAGAACTCCTTGCTCAGTGCCCCCACAATGCACTCGCGCCGTGCAGCGGAGACGCGCTTCAACGCAGCAATCGCTTCTTCCACATTTGCAACCGGAGGAAGCCCAAGTTCTTTTCCCAGCGCACAGCAGAGCGCTTCGTGATCTTCTCCGCAAGTTCTCCAGAGCGAATTTAGACGCTCCACCCAGAAGAAACTGCCGCTGCCGATCAGACCCGTCGGGACAAAGACAGTCGCGCGCAATCCGGCTTCCCGCAGCGCGGGATAGGCATTCTTAAAGGTGTCTAGCCACGCGTCGTCAAAGGTCAACAGACAATTTGGCCTCGGACCGCGGGGCAGATTTCCGCACACGAGATCTGCCAGGCTGAGAACTTGAAATTGTTTTTTGAGCTGTCGCAGCAATTCCAGAAAGGTCGGCAGCATGACTGCCATCGCCGGTTCCGAGCAGGTCTGTGCGGCCTGTGGTGCGGTCAGAATGCGATGCAAGCATAGGACAGCGACCTCGGGACGATGACTCGCGCGGCGGCGCAACCAACCGCGTAATGCCAGCACTCCAGAATAGTAGAGCGCAACTGCCACTAGGTAATGCGCCATATGTCTGACTCTTGAAATCATCGTCTCGACCTTATCGTCCTCTTCCCAGCACAACCGTTTTCACCGTCTCAAACAGGATTGCCAGATCGAAGGCGATGGAAACGTTTTTTGCATAGAATAGGTCGTACTCAAGTTTGTTCTTCGCATCCTCGATGGTTGCGCCGTAGGGATAGGACACCTGTGCCCATCCGGTAACTCCCGGGGGAACGGAATGGCGCAGGTCGTAGTAGGGGATCTTCCCGGTCAACAGTTGCACAAAGAAAGGACGCTCCGGACGAGGCCCCACAAAATTCATCTCTCCCTTGAGAATGTTCACGAACTGGGGCAATTCGTCGATGCGCAGTTTGCGAATGATCGAACCAACCCGCGTAATTCGTGGATCGTTGTGGCTGGCCCACTGCGGATTGACATTGTGTTCCGCGTCCGCACGCATGGACCGAAACTTCAGGATATTGAAAGACTTTCCGTCTTTTCCAACCCGTTCCTGACTGTAGAATACCGGCCCAGGGGATTCCAGACGGATCGCAATCGCCGTAAGAATCATCAAGGGAGCCGATAACAAAAGACCGCAAAGCGCGACAAACGTACTCGCAATGCGCGTAATTACCAACCGGCTGACGGAGCGTTTGCTGAACCCGTCCGAGTAAATCAGGGTGCTGGGATAGATCGTCTCCACCGGGATTCTACCGGTTAGCTTTTGGTACAAGGTTGCAGCTTCTTCAATGTGAATGCCTTCCGACCGCGCTCTCAGCAGCACCTCCAATGGAAGACGCTTCCTTCGTTCCCGCAAGGCAATCACGATGCGATCCGGACGCTGCTGCTTGATGATATTTTCCAGGTCCTCGAGCGGACCAAGTTGCGCAACGTTCGGAATCAATTCCTCAAACTCTGGCTCTGATATCGCTCCCAGAAGGCGAATCGGAAGATCGGAGCGCGTGTGGATCTCTCTTGCCAGCGAGATGGACATGTTGCCGTTGCCCACCAGCAGAATTCGCTCCCCCGCCGTGATCCAGCGATTGACCCACTCCAGCGATAAGCGGCCGAGCATAATAATCAGGACCATGCATAAAAACGTCAGCTCAATTACGCCAATTCCCAGGCGGATCGGCGGAAAGATCGCCACCAGCACAGCCAAGGCCAGGCAGGAAACACCAATCGCGCTCAGCAGCCTTCCCAGGAGTACCTGCCTGGATTCGATTGCCCGCAGGTCATACAGACTGAAGTAGTAGAACGTGAGCTGGCAGATCGCGGAAATCAGCAAGCCTTTGAACAACAAGCCATTGCTCTGCGCCGAGGCCCCGCCGTCGTGATTCATGACAAAGGACGCGGTCGTGACAATTCCGCTTGTGATCAGCGTATTTTCCGCAATTAGAAGCACGAACACACGACCTGGCACATACCGGTTCAGGACGCTGAGCATGCGGCTACTCCTTCTCGTGAGATTCGGAATAGTAGTAGTACCAGCCGCCAGGGCGGACCTTCGCTCCTGCCAGCACCGTCCCGATGAGCTTCGGACGAATCAGCGCAACCGCCTCCGAGACAATCGTTTCCGACGTCACTCCCGCGCGCACACAGAACAATACTGCGTCGACCAACCCAGCGGTCACGCGTGCATCGGCCACAGGAAACAGCGGCGGTGAGTCAAGAATGACGATGTCAAACAAGCTTCGTGCCTGGTTCACAAAAGCGGCCATCTCGGCAGAATGTAGTAACTCGACCGAACTCTGACCGACACTTCCCGAGGGAACAAAAGAAAGGCTGCTGGTCAGTTGCAATATCACGTCGTCAAGCGGCACAGGGGAGCGCAGGTAGTCATGCAGACCGGTCTGATACGGAATGCCGAGAACCTCGGCGATCCCAGCCTTGCGAAGATCCGTGTCCACCAGCAGAACTTTGAGGCCCTGCACTTGGCTGAGAGCCAAAGCAAGATTGATCGAGGTCGTGGTCTTGCATTCGCCACTAACTGCACTGGTCACCAGCAGGACGCGCATCTGCTGCATCCGCATGATTTCCAGAACACGCGAGCGCAGTACCCGGTATTGCTCCAACACATGAACGTGATCCTTCTCCATTCTTTCCTGCCGCAGCGCAAACAGCCGCTCCTTATTCACCGGAAAAGAAACCACCTTGGCAACTCTGGCGGGAGTGGGAGCAACCGTATCCATTCTTTTGGCAGCAGCCACCGGCTCACTGTGTTGCTCTTCGATCACAGCAACGCAGGATGGCTCTACTTCAGCCTCACCGGCCTCAGCCACGCCAACGTCCCTTATCAAAGCCTTATACAGATACTCCACGCGAACTCACCTCCTGTATTTGCAACGCTCCTGCGGCTCTAATTCACCTGCTGGCTGAACTTGAGAGAGTCGGCAAATTTCTGCAAAGACTCCGGCAACTCGTAACTAGCGTACTGGCTAACAAGTTTCTTCCATGACTCCGGCGAGCGTTCATATTGCGGGCGCATATCTACAGGCTTGCGTCCGGAAATTATTTCCGGATTCAACTCGAAATGGCTCGCCACGCTGCTGACCAACGCAGCATCAACCCGCTCCTGCTTCCGGGCAAAGGCTGCGATAAGACAGTTGTCCGCCACAACATTGATCACGCGTGGAATGCAGCAGGACACTGCCGCCAGCTTTTCCACCGCATCGGCGTGGAATATCATCCGCCCATCGCCGCCGGCGTGGGCAATCCGTAGCGCAAGATAATTCCATACTTCAGAAGGTTGCAGGGTTTCCAGGTAACAGCGGGCAACCATGCGCTGTCGCAAAGCGGCGTGATGATTGCCGGAAAGCTCCTCACGAATCTCCGGTTGGGCTGACAGAATCAACTGAATCATGCGCTGCCCATTGCTCTCCAGGTTGGAGATCAACCTGAGGTTGTCCAGAGTCCGGCGGCTGAGTAGCTGCGCTTCATCGACCACCAGAATCGCCCGGTGCCCCTGCCGCGCCTGCTCTTCAAGAAATCCGCTAAGCAGGCTAAGCAACTCCATCGCTGGACGGCGACCGGCGCTGACATTGAAGCCGGCGAGCACGCTGCCAAGCAATTCCTCAGCGGTCTCCATCATCGGATTCAGAATTGTGCTGGCCACCGCTCCCACCGGAAGCACCAGTTTGAGAATCGAATGCAGCAGGGTGGTCTTGCCGGTTCCGGCCTCACCCATTAATAACGCGATACCCTTGCAGTCGCGCACCGCGTAGAGCAGTTGTGCGATTGCCTCGCAATGCGAGGTGCTGTAATACATGCAATCGGGCGTGGTATTCAGCAGAAACGGATTCTTCCCTAAGCCAAAATGTTTGAAATACATTAGAAGCGCCATCCAAATCCTGTTGCGATTGCCGAGCGCTGCAGATACGCCAACAGCACTACCGCAATCAATGACACGCAGCTTGCCGCCGCAATCAGCCAGCGTCTTTGTATAGCCCGCCGCTTTTCGTTGGCGTCCAATACATATGGCAAGCTGGCCAGCATTGGAGCCGAGGTGGAAAACGTAATGTCCCGCTCACTGTGAATCGTGGTATCGGTCATCTCCACCAGCATGGCCAGTCCACAGCCTACAAAAACGCCCGCGAGCACCCCCAATACATTGATCTGGAGAAGATTGGGCTGGGAAGGTTTCTCCGGATAACTGGCCGGGTCAAGAATGCGGAACTGCTCTCCTTGTGCGCGGCGTTCCATCTCGGCCGCAACTGAAGAGTTGTTGCGCTTTGATAGCAGCGCGTCGTAACTCGTCTTCGAGGTATCGTAGTCGCGGGAGAGTTCCGCGAGTTGCTGCTCGACCTGCGGCAGCGCGCTCATGTGCACCTGCAATTTCTGTATCTCTTTTTCCAGTTGGGCCTGGCGTGCCGTACGCTTCAGTACTTCCCCGTCGAGCCCATCGATTTCCACCCGGATTTGATCGGGAGTGCCCTGCGCACTTCCGTCGCCGCCCCCGCCCTTCTCCGAATCAATCTTTTTCTTGAGCGCCGCCAATTCCGCTTTCAGCCGCAAAATATCGGGATGGTTCGCCTTGTATTTCTGCTCAGCGTCGAGCAGTTCCGCCGTCTTGCTGTCGTACTGAAGTTGCATCGCTGACTTCATGCTCTGGGGCGTGTTAATCATCTTCATGCTTTCCAGTACCGAAGCCAGATAACTGCGTTGCTGCTGCGCCCGCGTGATGGCGTCTGAGTTTGCCTGCAGCACGCTTTGCATCTGGCCCAACATTTGCAGACTGGGCATTTGCTGCTCTGGTAACTCGCCTGCATGGGCGGACTTGAAGCCCTCGATGCGTTGTTCTTGTTGTTGCAGAGACTGCCGAAGCTTCTCCAGTTGGTCGTCCAAAAAGTCAGTGGTGCCTTCGGATTCCTGTTCGCGATCCTTCAGGTTTTCCTCGATGAAGAGTGAAGCCAGATCGCGCGTTACCTTCTGTACCAGCACTGGATCGCGCCCGGAGTAGGCGATCTTGAAGGCCGCCACTGATTTCGTGCGGTCCGTGTTGAGTTGGTTGGTGACCACCTCTACAGAGATATCGCGGCGCATTAATTCAACCACTTCGTCATCCGGAATTTTTCCGCTGGCGGAGCTGTAGAGGTTGAACTCCGCAATGATTTTGCGAAGCCGTGCCCGGCTCAATATCTCCTGCCGGATGGCCTGCAGGCGGTCCGTCACGTCCTCTGAGATCGTTGGTTGCACATAGTTCGAAGGTACCTTTTGAGGCTCAATCAGGACCGTTGCTTCCGAACGATAGGAGCGGGGAAGCCACAGGCTGCCGAAGAACACTGCTACGGTGATCAACACGATCGGTAGCACCAGCCACCAAATCCGGCGACCAGCGATTTCTATGTAGTCCTGAAGGCTCGAAGCTGCTCTTTTCATCGCTCCCCTTCCTTAACGCGAAAACAGATTGTCAACATGGAAAGAGAGGCCGCTCACAAACTGCTGCCGGTAGATATCTTGGTGCTGTGTTAATGCACCCATCTGCGCACTGAATCCGTAGTTCGCAAACCAGACTACGTGTTGTCCCAGGCGAACTCCTCCATCCACCGCCGGCGCCACTGTCTGGGTCGTTCCCGTGCCCAGCGGCCCAGTAGCAACCAGAGACTGCGAGCGCTGATAGTTGCCAAAGGCACCGGCAAAACCGCGCCTTCCTATCGAATGTTCGAATGAAAGTAGTGCAGTCCAACGGGTAAGATTGCCCTGCGCCTGCCCCATCTGATAGGTGCTCACAACACTGGCACCGAATGCCGACTTTCGGTTTCTACGTCCCGCATTCAAGTTGAGGCTCAGCCCTGGCTGAACTTTCGGTAACACAAGTTGCTCCTCGCGGAATTCAGGCCCCACCGAAACCGAGTAGCCCCAGCCATCGCGCAGCTTCTCCTCGTATCGAATCGTCATCGATTGCGTCATCATGTGATAGTTCTGCGTGGTGAACAGAACGTAGGAACTGGAAGCACCAGCACCCACCGAGCGGTGGGCGTTTAATTGATAGTCATAGGAAAAGCCCATCTGTCCGGACCAGGTACTTGAATCCGGCGCCATCAGTAAGCCCAACATCTGGTCGGAGTCGCTGTGAACGTACTTGGTTACTCCTCCCCCAATAGCAGCGTGAAGACAGGAACGGTGGTTCAATCTGTGTTCCACGTTGAAATCCGTGGTGCCCGTCGATATTTTTGACATCAGATTCAGTCCGGTCAATCCGGACAATTCCATCAACAAAGAGCCAAAGCTACTGTTGGAAAAGGCAGAACCTCCCCATGACGGATACTTCCGGGCATCGAAATGCCAACCGAAACTGGTTTGCCCAGAGACCTGGTGCCACAAGGTCTGATTCAAATCCTGTTCAGTGCTATTCAAACCGGTAATTTGCCTGTAATAGGTCGCCGACGGAAGATAGTCCGCCTGATAAGCGGTGTGCTTTGAGAGATAGGTGAGAGAGGCATTGCCGCTGTAACGCTGTGCCGCGTCGCCGGTGGCTTCTGACGAAGAAGTTGGATTACTGTCGTAAACGCCCATGCCATCGGCGGCAACGCCGATGTTCCAACCGGGAGGAATCACAAAACCATAATTGCTTATATGCGGCGCCGAAAGAGGTATTTCCATCGACTCTGCATCTTCCAGTGCGGGCGGAGGAATCTGCTCAAGATCTTCATCCTGCGCCATTGCCCGCATACCTGGCATCATGCTCAATATCGCGATCACTATGAAAATCCTCCATCGCATCATGTCGTTTACGCCTTAGGGGATCACGAGTGTGTCGTGCAGTTGGAGTTCCACGTTCTGGTTCGTTCCCTTCACGCGGAGAATCTTCTTATAGCTGATTGCAATTTTCTGCCGGCTTCCATCGGCATTGGTTCGCAGAATGAACATCTTTTCGCTCTTCGCAAAATCCCGGAAGCCGCCGGCCAGAGCCAGGGCGTCCAGCACGGTCATCGGCTTGGTCAGCGGATACGTGCCCGGTCGCATCACCTCGCCGATAATGCTGATGCGCTGGCTGCGCGTATCCTGCACGATCACGGAAACTTCCGGGGCCGTCATGTATGTGCCCAGCAGATCCGTCAGCTTCTTCTGCAATTCCATGGGAGTCTTTCCGGCGGTCGCTATCTCGCCGATCAGGGGAAGTGAAATATTTCCGTCGGGGCGCACCGCAACCAGGCGCGAGAGCTCTGGTTCACGCCACACCTGCACCGCCAAAATGTCTTCTTTGCCGATCACATACTGTGAGTCCGCCGGAGCCTCCTGGGGTACCGTTGTCTTCGTCTCTGCGGCTTTTTCCGGAAGCAAGGGAGTGCTTCCAATCTGCGCGATCACGGCTGTCGCGATCGACAAGGTCACAATCAAGAGAATAATTTTCAGAGCGTGTGTCATTCCGTATCCTTCGCTATTTTCGTAACGCATGTCGTCAGAAAGACGAACAGAAAACCGCTCGCGAACAGACTCATGGTCCCAGGTTCCGGCACGGCGGATATCTCAGGGACAGGGTCTTTCCAAATGTCCCCTGCCAGAACGCCAGGCGATAACACCGGTTGTAGCGAAGGCGGCAACCTCGCAATTGACGGCAGCGGCGCATCCATAATGAGATCCTGCATCTCTTCCGTAATCGCCGAGCCACTCACAACACTCTGCGGCCTCTTCTGCTGGATACGGTTCCCGCAGCGGCTGCGGATCATATGCCGCCCATCAGTCAGAACCAGTTCGCCGCGAGGAATCGTCAACGGCTTACTGGTCCAACAAATCTGGCCTCCGTGGCGGAAGGAGACATAGGCCTGCATCGCGGCCGGAGTGCGGACGGCGATCAGGTTTTCCATTCGAATGTCGCGGTAGTGCTCAGCCAGCGATGGGTCAAGCTCAATGTTCCGCGCCAACTCTTTGGCCTCGTACACTCCACCCGGAATAATGGAAAAAGGATAGATTTTGCGCGACGCGCGGAAGATCGGCGGCGGTGGAGGCGCATACACCAACGGCTGCATGTACACCGAGTGATACCCCTCCCAGGCCAGAAGCGACATGCCCGCGCACACTGCCACCACGGTCAGCACCACGACGCTGGACAGCAGCATCCGGGCCTTCTTGCGGCTGATGAACCGGGACCTTCTCCTGACTGGGCTCATACACAGGCCCCTGCGGGCACCAGGTCGTAACCTGCACCGGACTGCCTGCTGCCGCCCTTTTCAATCCCGTACGCCGCGGTAATCGTGCCGAAGGGATAACTCTCAATTAGATATTCCAGCCTGCGCTCCATCCGCTTCAGGCCAACGTATTGTCTTAGCCGTGACCTCAGGCCAACCATCATCTTTGGCTGGTCTGGATCGATCTCCCAGGGATGGAGATAGATCATCATGGCGTCGCCGGAAGCTGCAACCCGATGTAATCCACCCAGCACGTAGGGAAACGGCAATATCCGGAGATAGGCTCCGCCACCGACTGGCAGGTTTCTTCCAAAGACCCGCCAGGTTGTGATAGGCAGCTCCCAAAGACCGCTGGACGTCTGGTATGGAACGCGCGAGGCATCCGGGTCGTTATAAGAATCGTGCCGGATGGGATGACTGCTCGAACTGTAGAGAAATCCCTCTTCCGCCAGTATCTCCGTCGCCCATTCCATCCCGCTCATAATCGAGAAGCTCGGAGCGCGGTATCCTACTACTCTTTGCCCGCTGCGCGACTCGATGACATCTTTCGCGCGCCGTGTGTCTTCGCGAAATTCCTCCGGGGTCAACTGACAGACCCGGCGATGCCAATAACTGTGGCATTCCACCTCATGTCCGTGCGCCGCCGCGGCTGCCACCAACTGCGGACAGCGCTCCGCCACCCAGCCGAGAAAGAACATCGTGGTCCGCACCCGGTGACGATCGAGAAGTTCCAACAGTCTCCAGGTATTTCTCTCCACTCGAAGACCGATATCCCCCCAGCGCTCTCTGGGAGCCGCACTCGTCATAGCTTCCGTCTGAAAGTAGTCTTCGACATCGATCGTGAGCGCATTTAACACAGCTCTACCCTCGTGGAACCACAAATTCTGTTCACAATCCGTACGGTTTACTTACACGGGAAAAGCCGCTTCAGGACTTCGTTACACGGCGGTGAAGCTTCATTCCGGCCATTAGCAGACAGGAACCGAACAGTGCGAGCGAGGCAGGCTCCGGGGTAACCGTGTCATAGAAGGAGTCCAGCGATCCCGCCAGCGAGGTTCCATGGGTGCCGGTACTACTCAGTAGTGACGAGGCACTCGTGACCTTAATTCCAGTGAACGTGAACGAGAGGGCATTGGAGGAATTGCTGCCGTTGCCAAGCTGAGCAAAGTTACTCAAAAGCGTGCTGTTCGTGCAGTTAACCGCCGTGCACGAGGCAAACGACAGGTTGTTGAGCACCAGCGTAATCGAGAAAGTAGCACCGCGGCTGGTTTGACTCTGGGTGTTAATTTCGATCATTTGCAGGGAACCGGTCAGCGTGCCGGAAGCCGCATCGCCAATCTTCAGGCTCGCCGCCGAGTTGGAGGCGAAGTACCCCGTCAGCCCATCCGAGCTGACGCTGTTGAGAAGGAAGTGGCCGCCAGTGCCGGCCGAGACCGTTACTGGGGCATTCATCGCAGAGTCGCCGCTCTGATCATTCCCGGCGATACTGCCGCTGTTCACTTGCAGATTGGAGAACGTAAGGTATTGTCCGCCGGTGGTCTGCGTAATCGTGATTCCGTTCCCACCCGTGCTTGCGAAGTTGATCACGGTATCAGCATGGGCCGGAAGCCGGCCGGCAACCAGAATCATGACCAGCGCCAAGAAAGCATAATATCGTTTCATCGTTGGCTCCTTTTCCGTTCAGAGCTGGCGGTGTCCTATAGATGTTCTGTCCGTCCGCAAGCTGACACTTCCTGTAATTGCACGGGACAGTCCAAAGTAGGAACCGGTTCCAAGTGGAACTTCAAACAGCAGCAGGGATTGAACTTGCCGAAAAGGCACGCAACCGAATTTCCACGGCGGGCGGGCGGAGAAAAGCCGAATGTCCAGAATTCAGACAGCCATGTCCAGAATTCAAACCGCAGTACCCAAGGGCAACATCGGTCAGTCCTCCCCTGTAATCCGCTCAACGTTTCGACGGCCCGAGTCGCGCGCGTGGGAATACCAAAGCTCTTGGGCTCCGGTTGACCTTCCGGCTGAAAAATGCAAAGGTATTCTCATACCTTTAATAGATGTGACAACATGCCGAGCTACAAGATATTACTGGTCGATGACGATGTGGCATTCCGCGGTGCGGTTCATTCTTACCTCGAAATAAAAGGCTTCTCCGTGGTGGAAGCCGATTGCGGCATGGCCTGCCGCGAAGCTCTCGATCAGGGCCGTCCCGACGCCATCGTGTTGGACTATTGCCTTCCTGATACTGACGCTCTGCAACTGCTTCGCGAGATACGCCTCATAGACGCCTCGATCCCGGTGCTGATCATGACCGGGTTTGCCACCATCGACCTGGCCGTAAGGGCCATGAAAGAGGGAGCCGAGCAGTTCATCACTAAGCCTTTCGAATTATCCGCTCTGTTGAAACTTCTGGAAAAAATCTTCGAAAACGGCCGGTTCATCCGGCGCGAACTCGCCGTAAAGCGCAGCGTGGTGCGTTACCGGCGTGATCCGTTCCTGGGTGCCTCGGAAAGCATCCGACGTCTGGAATCCTCGGCGCGCAGTATTCTCGGCACCTCCTTTCCAATTCTCATCCAAGGCGAAACCGGTACCGGTAAGGGCGTTCTCGCCGAGTGGCTCACCAAGCAAGGGCCGCGCTCCAACGAAGCTTTTGTGGATTTGAACTGCGCCGGCTTAAACCGCGAACTGCTGGAGAGCGATCTGTTCGGCCATGAGAAGGGTGCCTTCACCGGCGCGATGACCCAGAAGATGGGGCTACTGGAAGTCGCTCACCAGGGAACGTTGTTTCTCGACGAAATTGGCGACATGGACATTTCCATCCAGCCGAAACTTCTCAAGGCGCTCGATGATAAGCGCTTCCGGCGAGTCGGTGGGGTCAGAGACCGAACGGTGGATGTTCATATGATTGCAGCCACCCATCAGGACATGGGAGCGCTGGTGGCGGACGGAAGGTTTCGCGGTGACCTCTATTTCCGGGTCAGCACCATCCCGCTGGTCATTCCCCCGCTTCGCGAACGAATCAACGACATCCCCGTACTCGCCGGATGGTTCCTGGAGCGGCTACGGCAGGACCTGAATCGCGGACCGCTGGAATTGGATCGCGACGCAATGACGGCACTGAAGGGCTACAACTGGCCGGGAAACATCCGCGAATTGCGTAACGTCCTCGAACGCGCAGCGTTGCTTTCCAAGGATGGCATGATCCGCACGGATGACCTGCACTTTCAGCTTGTCAGGCCCAGCGCGAAGTCGGCTCCGGTCAGTCAATCTACCGACACCGAGATGACCTTGGAGGAAATGGAGCGGCAACACATCACCAACGTGCTCCGCAAGGAGAATGGCAAAGTGGACCGGGCTGCCGCCAAACTGGGAATCCCCCGCAGCTCGCTCTATGTAAAACTCAAGCACTACTCCATCACTGTGAACTAATCAGATCGCGTGATCCCGAGTGCCACCGAAGTCACGGCCGCCTCCGGGCATTGGCTCACGAGCACGGGCGCTCCCCGGTCCTGTTTCGGTTCTCAATTCCAGAGATTGGACATGGTGGACGCCGCCACGGCCCACCAAATCATCATTTGATCCCGCTATTCTTGGAGTTTAGCGCGCCCCGGAGCTTGGCAGAAAACGTGCATATTGTTTGGCATGCCTCAGAAGCTACTGCTGATTGATGAGAACAGTCGCCTGCTGACATTGGTGGGAGACTATCTATCCAATCTCGGCTACGAAGTGCACCGGGCGAGCGAGTCTGACGAAGCTGCGGCGCTCTTGGAGAACTATCAATACCCGGTCATCATAACCGGAGCCGAGTGGGATGATTTTGGTGGTCCCGGCAGCAGCCTGACCCAATGTATCGAGAAATTGGCCTACCGTCCCAGGATCATACGTCTGGAAGAAACGCCTTCGAACTTGCCCGAACATCCTGCGCTTGACGAGGACGCGGCGCTCGTTATCGAGAAGCCGTTGGGACTTCTTCGGCTGCAAGACCTGGTGCACAAAATTACAAGCCTGTGACCCCGGCGAGCTGCATGTAATCATCACCCGGGGGCCACTACCTGATGTGAGCCTTATCGGCCGACCGGTCGAGCACGGCCTTGCATACTCTGGCCGAGACCCTGTGTCTCTAAGCGCGGTGCCGGAGCACCGCGGCACGGGCGAGCGAGCCGAGCCGACGCCCATACGAGCACAACATCAAACCGGCCGCCCCGCATTCCCCGCGTTGCCGGCTTCAGATTCCGAGTTCGCGCTCCAATGCGGCATCCTCAACATCCAAATGGAAGGTTAGTCGCCCTTCAAAGAATTTCATTAACTCCATCGCGCCGTGAATCCTACGTTGTTCGAGGTCACCGGCAATATCTTCTAGCGCTTCGATCATTTCGGCATGAAAATGCCTATGCTGCACGAAGCTCCGACTCGGCTTTGCGCCCATCGCGAGCTCTTCCGATTTGAAATGCGCAAGCGCGGAGGTAATTAGCTCCTTTGAACACGCGATGATCTTATCCATACCGATACCTTCGATAATGGCAGTCCGTAGGTACAGATGTTTCTCCTTGATTTCAATGTGCTGACGATCAAGGATATCCTTAACTGTAGTTTCCTGAAGATGCTGAAATGTAACTTGGTCAAGCACAAATGCCTCCCGCGCGTTTGCAAATTAGCCAAGATTCTCGCCGATTGAAGACATAAGACACCTTTTACTTCCGGGCAGCAAGTTACTTCGGGTTGCAAAACTCCGTCCATGACGGGTTATGTCATCTCAAGGATTGTCCAGATTCTGTACTTGTGTCCGAATTTGGTAAAACAGCAGAAGACATCTCTCTAAGGTTGCGAGGCTTTACAAACCTACGTGGTTTAAATCGAAACATTTGGGACTGCTACTCGAGGCGATGATTGCTTTGGCAAGTACATTGCTAAGTAAGGTTGAGAGCTGCTATGAAAGATTCGCAAGAAACGCCAACGAAAAAAAATGTTCTGGAGTCGGAATTGTTAATGCCAATCGAGAAAGACCGCAAATTTCTGAGCCAAGGCATTCTCCTCTTGGCTGTTGTTTTGTTGGGGGTCGTCTCTTTGCTGGTACCGAAGCTTTCAAGCCAGTTGCAGACCGAGATCGGCTTCGCACCGCAACTGCTGATTGGGTTCTTGGTTCTGGCGCTGATTTTCAATCTGCATCTGGCTTCACAGCGCAAATTGCTGCGTAAGGTCTCAACGGCACTGCTAGCGGCCACATCGTACGTCACTAGGCTGGAGCAGTTCTCCTTCATTGATCCGCAAACCCAACTGTTTAACCGAAAGTACCTCGACCAATTATTCAATCAGCAATTGAAGTGGTTGAATCGCAGTGGCAAGTCGGTCACTTTATTGCTGCTTGAGGTAATTCCGGATGGACAGAAATCTGTTCCCGAAGAGTTTTTCATCGAGGCGGCGTTCGTCCTACGATCGACTTTCCGCGGCTCAGACTACGTAGTACGCAACTCCACTGATCAATTTCTTGTCTTACTGCCGGATACCACAGGCCCTCAGGCACAGTGCGCGCTGAATCGATTGACTGACAAGGTAGACGACTGGAACCTTGAGAAAGAGACAGCCGGAATTGTATTGCGTCATGAACTGAACACCTGTCCTCCAGGCGGGAATCTCTGGGAGAAACTTCGCGAGGTAGAGGAGTGGCTGCGGAGTAATCGTGATCGTGGAGTCACCAAGCTTCTTTCGCAGATACCCGCTCCGGCGGTGGATCAAAAAGCGGGAATGGTGTCCTGAACGCAAATTAGCGTGGGGACTTCTCGAATGACGCAGAGTAGATATTCCCCTAGCCGAATTTAGGGAGAGCACTTGTAGAAGAGACAGCCGAGTTTCCCAAGTTGCTGAGCATCCCTATCGGCAGACAGTACCGCCAGTGCCGGACTTACCTCCTGATAAGGGCGCATTCAGCGATGATTGCGCCCTTTTTTTGCGCTACCCTCGGTGCAGCTCAGATCCACCAGCCATTGTCTGTTCTCCTCGCATTCAAGTCGCGGCAAGCCGGAAATGAACTCAACTTTGTGCAGCTACTTGCATCCAGTACTTGTAACTTAACCGGACAGGAGTAAGCGATAGTGTTATGCTTTGCGAGGTTATTGAGCACGATCTGGCAGGTTCCCCCGAGCCTGAGGAAGGTGCTCAGATGATGTTCTTTAACTTAAAGAAATATCGCCTTGCAGATGCATGGACTGCTGCAACCAGCACTTTCGCTTGTGCGGTAGGAATTGCCACCTTGGTCGGATGGCAGTTTAGGATTCCATTCTTAAAGGCGCCATTTCCCGCCACGGTCAGTACGTTCATGGCCCCAAACACCGCCCTCTGTTTTGTTCTGCTTGGCCTATCATTGTGGTTGCTGCGTGAGAAAGACGCCGGGGGTTGGCCCGCCCTTCTTGGGAGAGCCTGTGCAGCGTTCGTATTCGTGTTCGCCAGTCTGACCTTACTCGAGTTCATGACGGGTCTGGACTTTCGCATTGACCGCCTGTTTTTCGCCCACCGCTTGAGTGATTGGAGTCTGCCCGGCCCTCTGGGACGATTCGCGTCGGGTGCTCCTTCGGTGTTCATGCTACTGGCTCTTGCACTTCTCTTGCTCAACAGGAAATGGAAAGAACAGCCGCTTTCTGAGATTCTCTCGCTGGCTGCCGGTTTGATTGCGTTCTTCGCACTGATCGGATACTGGTACAACGTTCCCTATCTTGCCGGTGGCAAGATAGGCGCCACTTTTGTGTTGCGAATGGCGCTACAGACAGTGATCACACTTGTCGTGCTCTCGACCGGCGTGCTCTTCGCCAGGAGAGAGGAAGGTATTGCGGCACTGCTGTTGGGTCGGGATATGAGTGGTGCGATTGCGCGCCGTCTCTTGGTGACGGTGGTTGTCGGGTTGCCTGTGCTCGGATGGCTGCGGGTCAAAGCGACGGCCGCGGGGATCGTCGACCCTGAGTTTGGTACGGTTCTGCTTGTCGGTGCTGCAGTTGCGGTGTTTTCAGCCTTAACCCTAGACACCGCTCGACGGCTACAACGCCAGAACATCGACCGCGAGTATGTGGAAGCGATGCATCTCCTGGCGTCGATCATCGAGTTTAGCGACGATCCGATTTATAGCAGGTCCCTCGATGGCAAGATTACAAGCTGGAACAAAGGTGCCGAGCGACTTTTCGGCTACACAGCCGCAGAGGTAATCGGTCAATCCATGACGATCCCAATTCCGCTGGAAGGCCATCATCCAGAACGCCATTGCGAAGTCCATGACCTCCTCCAGCGCATTCGCAACGGCGAACGTATTGAACGTTACGAATCCGCGCGAGTGTGCAAGGACGGTCACGTCGTAGATGTTTCGATGACCATATCTCCGCTGAGGGATAAACGTGGCAAAATCACCGGAGGTTCAGCCATCGTACGTGACATCACAGAGCGCAATCAGGCGCGAAAAGCGCTGGAGGAAAGCGAGGCTAGATTTCGAAATCTTGTGGAAGCTTCCCCCGACGCCATTTTCGTGCACAGCGCCGGCAAGATTGTCTTTGCCAATCCCGCCACACTGAAACTGTATGGCGCCGAAACTCCGGAGCAAATCGTTGGGAAAGGCGTTTTCGATCTCGTTCATCCCGACTATCTCAACTTGGTCAAGCAGCGCGCCGAGACCGACCATCGGTCAGGAAGAGCGTCGGGCCCCCTGGAGAGTGTACGCATTCGGTTGGACGGCTCGTTGGTCGATGTAGAAAGTATCGGGATTCCGGTTACCTGGCAGGGGGCGCCAGCGATCGAGGTCGTGATCCGCGATATCACCGAGCGAAAGCGGGCGCAACAGACAGCTCTGGAGTGGAAGAAACGCTTGGAATTGGCGGAGCAAGCCGCTCTCTCGATCGGATTGTGGGAGTGGGACACTCGTGCCGACACTCTCGTATGGTCGGACGAGATGTATCGTCAGATGGGATGCACGCACGACAGCTTTCGTCTCAACGGCCCCAACTTTCTCAACCGAATTCATCCTGAAGACCGGCCGAGAGTCGAAGCCGCCATCCAGGCGGCTACCTCGGGTCGATCTCAGTCCTATGAAGTCCAGTTTCGCGTCATCCGACCGGATGGGAGCGTGTCCTGGCTCGACTCGCGGGGCATATTAGTTAAAGAATCATCCCACATGATCGGCATCTCGATCGACATCACTAAATTGCGTCGTTCTGAGGATGAATATCGTTCGATAGTCGAGACGGCTCCTTATGGAATATTCCGTTCTTCGCTGCATGGTCATTTCTTAGTGGTCAATCCTGCGCTGGTTAAAATGCTCGGCTATGAAAGCGAAGCCGAGTTGCTCTCGCTCGACATCGCGCATGATGTGTTCCGCAATCCCGTGGAGCGATTCCGGTTGGCAAGTCAGTTGATGGCCACCCGGTATCTAAAGGATGCGGAGTCCGACTGGAAATGCAAGGACGGGCGCGCCGTCACAGTGCTCATTAATGCATCGCCCGTGTTTAAAGAAAATGGCACAATTGAGGCATTTCAAGGGTTCGTTGAGGACGTAACCGAACGCAAGAGCCTCGCTCAGCAACTCTGGCGATCGCAGAAGATGGAAGCCATCGGGCGTCTCGCGGGAGGCGTTGCTCACGACTTCAACAACGTTCTGATGGTGGTTGGCAGTTACGCAGAGCTTATTGAGCTGCGTAAGGTCAATGACGATAAGGTCAACCACTACACGGAGCAGATTCACCAAGCTGCGAAACGGGCGGTTTCCATTACGCGACAACTGCTTGCCTTCAGCCGGCAGCAGATATTGGAGCCTGAGATTCTGGACGTTAATGATGTGGTGATCGAGTTGGAAAAAGTTTTACCCAGACTCCTGGGAGAGGACATTAAAATCGTCACAACGCTTGAACCCGCCTCCTATCGGATAAAAGTGGATCGCGGTCAAATGGAGCAGATTATCGTGAACATGGCGGTCAATTCTCGCGACGCAATGCCGAAGGGTGGCCGTTTCGAAATCAAGACTCAGAACATCGAATTAGATGCTCCCGATGCCGCTGCGCACTTCCCGATGAACCCTGGACCGTACTTGAAGCTATCTGTCGTCGACACCGGAATCGGAATGGATGACGAGACCCGATCGCACATCTTCGAACCCTTCTTCACTACCAAGGAACGAGGAAGGGGAACTGGGCTGGGACTGTCAACGGTGTATGGAATCGTGAAGCAAAGCAGCGGGTTTATTTGGGCAACCAGTGAAGTAGGACACGGCACCTCGTTTGATATTTATTTTCCTTGGGTTCGCCAGCCGCTCACGAAGCCCTCGTCGCGACCTGTGCCGGCGGCAACGTCCGAAGTTTCGGAAACAATTCTGCTTGTTGAAGATGAAGCAAGCTTACGCGATGCCATCTCCGCGTTCTTGCGGTCGATTGGTTACACGGTGCTCGCAGCAGGCGACGGATCTGAAGCGATGCGTATCTGTGAGCAGCACACCAGCACAATTAACCTGATGCTCACCGATCTCGTGATGCCCGGGGAGAATGGGATCGAGGTGGCTAATGCCGTGGCAACGCGTTATCCGGGGATACATGTCATGTACATGTCCGGATACACCGATCGTGCGGTGGAGCTACTCGGTACGCAAGCTGCGCTGCTAAGAAAACCATTCAGCCTTTCAGAGTTGGCCAGCAAGCTGCGCGAAGTATTAACCGCTCCTAACGGACGAGCAATTACTTAGTGTGCACCAAAGTTGAGCTAGACCCGTAAAGACAGCGCGACAACGGCCACAGTCATTGCAAAGTTTTAATCGAACCAAGAGTTTCACGCACTTTGCGTGCGAGCACGCCTAGGCTAAACGGCTTCTGCAAGAAGGCCGCCCACGGATACTTGTCGTTACAGATGAAACTGAGCCAGTATGATCCCACGTATCCGTAGGAGCTCAAGTCGCCCGTTGCGGCCTCAAGTTCTTCAACCAGCGATCATTTTTCCCGCCCTTGTATCTGCGACGCGGAGCTTGTCTCGATAACTTTGGGCGGCAACTACTTCCACTTCCACAAATACCCCGCATAGACCTCATTACTGTCCACCCCAGGATTCTGCGGTGCAGTGTTGTTATTCGAGATGTGGTGGTACTTATATCCCACCAGCAGTGATGAACGGGCCCCGGCGAAGAGCTGCATCCCCGCGCCAAAATTAAACGTGAAGTTGAACTGTGAAGAATCTGGCACCGGTTCCTGACGTGTGAAGTACAGCATCCCGCCGTGCGCGTCGAAGAATGGCTGCCACCGATGGCCATTGCGGAAGTTCACCTGCATTCCCAGCGGCGTCACTCCCGCCGCATAGGTCGTTGCCCCGGCCCGAAAGCTCAGCGGTTGGTGATTCGTTCCGAGATAATATTCGCCCGGCTCATTCAGCAGCGCCACGGGCACCACTTCGGCCACCCATTTCACCGCAACTTTCCGCCCCGCCAGGATAGTTACCGTGTATTGCCCGTTCAGCTCGAAGAACTTCCGGTCGAGAGTCTGACCGATCCCGGTCATCGATTCCGGCGAGTACCCGCCCCAGAATCCAACTTCCTGGTTCCAGCGCTGAAACCTGGCACCCTCGTTCGCCTGTGCCGCCAACCCCGCGGTCATGCACAGGACCACCACCAATGCCCGCAAGAATCGTCCCATCGCTACATGGTACGATAGCCAGCGGTAACTCTCATGTGCGCCAGCCATTTTTGTCGGCCAATCGAAGCCGCTATCGCAACCTCGTTGCGCCCGCATGTTGAGTAATCCCGCGCTCATCCATTATGACCACTGCTGAAAACGTCGTTCGCATTGAAGCCGAGGCGCTGCGTCGTCTCGCCGACCGCATCGCCGGCCCCATGGCTGAAGATTTCTCCCGCGCCCTCGAACTCATTCTCTGCTGTGCCGGACGAGTCGTCGTCACTGGCATGGGCAAGAGCGGACTCATTGGCCGTAAACTCGCGGCAACCTTTGCATCCACCGGAACCCCGGCGCTCTATCTGCATCCTGCCGAAGCCCTGCACGGCGATCTCGGCATGGTCATGCGCGGCGACCTCGTGCTGGCTCTCTCGGCCTCCGGCGAAACCACGGAGATTCTCGAACTTCTGCCGACCATCAAGCGCCTCGGGGTTCCGCTCATCACTCTCACCGGCGACTGCCTGCGTCCTGCCAATGGCCATCCGCCCTCGTCGCTGGCGCAGGCTGCCGACGTCGCGCTCGACTGCTCGATTCACAAGGAAGCATGTTCGCTCGGCCTCGCCCCCACGGCCTCCACCACCACTATGCTGGCCCTGGGAGATGCCTTGGCCGTCGCCCTCAGCGAGCGCCGTGGCTTCCGCGCCGAAGACTTTGCCGACCTTCATCCCGGCGGCAAACTCGGCAAGCGCCTCGCCCGCGTCTCGCAGCTCATGCACACCGGCGATGCCATTCCGCGCGTCGCCCCATCCACTCCGATGATCGAGGTCATCTATGAAATGTCGCGCAAGGGACTCGGCATTACCGCCGTTACCGACGCCGATGCGCTCATCGGCATCATCAGCGACGGTGATCTGCGCCGCTTGCTCGAACATCGCGGCAAGGACGTGCTCGACCTTACCGCCGGCCAGTGCATGACCGCAAACCCGCGCACGATTTCCGCCGACGCATTCGCCGCTCAGGCGCTCGACCTGATGGAACAAAAGAAAATTACTTCGCTCATGGTCGTCGGCGAGGGCAAACAACTGCAAGGCGTCGTCCATCTGCATGACCTGTGGGGAGTCGAACTGGTTTAGCCGAAGCCTCTAACGATTAACTTTCCCATCAACCGTTTCATGGCTTTGATTACCAGCTTGTCAATGTTTCGCAACGATTGACTATTCGATCAACCTGGGACCGGAACAATTATCTGGAAAGTGAATGGTTTGCCTGTCGAGACGACGATTTCGCGGACTTAACTGCGGACTTTTTCTTGGCCGCCTGCTGCGGAAAAAAGCTGTGATGGTGGACCGCCATGTTCACCTTGAGTCCGAGAAAGCTGACGCCCTCAGCCTGCAGGTGCATACGCTGTTCGAAGCCCTGCTCACCCGGCAGTAGAATCGTTCCGCCCGCACCGACAATGCGATGCCACGGCAGACCCGCGCTCCCGCCGTGCAGTGCCCACGCCACTTGCCGCGCCGCACCAGGATAGCCCGCGGCATAAGCGATGTCTCCATAGGTTGCCACCTTGCCGCGCGGCACCCGTCGTACTTGCCGCAGCATGTCTGCAAACATGCTGGTTTTCAGCTTGTCTTTCGCGACCTTGGCTTTCACTTTTTCGTTCCGCTCTTTGGCTTGCTTTCTCCCGCACCGGCTGGCGAACTGTTGGTTTGTGCAATCGTGCGCATGATCGGCTTCTTTGCCGAGCGTCGCGCAACCTCGTGGAATCCCGCGCGTTCGAAGGTTGGCATCACGCCCATCCAGACAAATGCCGGAGGCAGTTTCTCCGTCAGTTCCTGCGGATAGCCCTCGACGATTCTCGCGCCCCTGGATTGCGCGAACTCCACTGCGGCTTTGAGCACCTCAACCGAGAGCCCTTTCCCACGCGCCTTTTTATCCACGAAGAAACAACTCACCGACCAGACTTTCTCTCCATCAACCGGAGCCCACACCTTGGACGCACCCAGCCGCACGTACTCTTCGCGGGGCGCAACCGCACACCAGGCCACGGCGCGCCCGTCCTGGTAGAGCAGGACGCCTGGTTGCTGACCGCGCTCAACGAGCGCGCGCATGGCCGCGCGATTCCCATCTCCTCCGTTTGCCTTGAACTCGGCCCGCGATAGCCGCCACGTCATGCACCAGCATCCGCCGCACGCGCCGCGCGGACCGAAGAGTACCTCGAAATCATTCCACGTCTCGGGAGTCAGTGGCTTCCAGTTTTGCGTGCAGGTCATGATCGACTAAGAATACTCGCTTCGCCGTCGCGGTTGCGAAATCGATTTGCGGGTTGAAAAATGGGCATCGCAATTGCGATGCCCATTCGTTGTCTGCAAAGAACAAATTGATTCGAGCTACTTCGACGCGGCAGCGTGGGCGGCCTTTGCGCCTTCGCGCAGAGCTTCCGCTTTGTCCGTCTTCTCCCAGGTAAAGTCCGGGTCGTTGCGGCCAAAGTGGCCGTAGGCAGCGGTCTTCTGGTAGATGGGGCGGCGCAGGTTGAGCGACTCGATGATGCCCTTGGGGGTCAGCGAGAAGTTCTTGCGCACCAAGTCTCCGAGCAAACCGCGCTCTACCTTACTGGTACCAAAGGTTTCCACCAGCACGCTGACAGGCTCGGCGACGCCGATGGCGTATGCGAGCTGAACCTCGACGCGCTCGGCAAGTCCGGCGGCGACGATGTTCTTGGCAATGTAGCGCGCCATGTAGGCGGCGGAGCGATCGACCTTGGTGGCATCCTTGCCGCTGAACGCACCACCACCGTGACGGCCCATGCCACCGTAGGTATCTACGATGATCTTGCGGCCGGTCAAGCCGGTGTCACCCATCGGTCCGCCGACCACGAAGCGTCCGGTTGGATTGATGTGGTACTTGGTGTTTTCGTCGAGAAGAGTGCACGGAAGCGTGGACTGAATGACCAACTTGAGGATGTCGGCGCGGAGCTGTTCGGTAGTTACCGTGTCAGCATGCTGGGTCGAAATCACCACGGCGTCAATGCGCAGCGGCTTGCCGTTTTCGTCGTACTCAACTGTGACCTGGCTCTTGCCGTCCGGACGCAGATACTGAAGTTTGCCGGACTTGCGTACGTCGGTGAGCTTCTGTGCCAGCTTATGCGCCAGCGAGATCGGCATGGGCATCAGTTCGGGCGTTTCGTTGGTAGCATAGCCGAACATCATGCCCTGGTCGCCGGCGCCGCCGGTGTCTACACCCATGGCGATATCGCCACTCTGCTTGTTGATGCTCGAAATCACCGCACAGGTGTTTGAGTCGAAGCCGTAGAGGGCATTGTCATATCCGATGGAGCTGACAACGCCACGCACCAATGCCTGGAAATCGACATAAGCGCTGGTGGTAATTTCGCCCGCAATCACGACCAGGCCGGTGCAGGTGAGGGTCTCACAGGCAACGCGGCTGTATGGGTCCTGCTCCAGGCAGGCGTCGAGAATTGCATCAGAAATCTGGTCTGCGATTTTGTCGGGATGCCCCTCGGTCACCGACTCAGACGTGAAGAGAAACCGGTTATTCGACGACAATGTGTTGCCTCCTAAAACTAAAACCGTGAAGGTCTCGGACAGGAGAGGGTGCCGCAAGCCGAGATTCCGGACCTAGCTTATAAAGAGTGTACCGTGGGCAAGAGCTTGGGAACAATGCGGTTCCTACCCGAGGGCTGTTTAAGGCCAGCGAATGGGGCGTTCAGGGGGGCGAGCGGCAGGGCAATCGATGGCCGACCGAGGGCCAGCACTGACGCTGGGCGGCCAACTTGTTACAATCAGCTTTAACACTTCAACACGGAAAACCAAGACGGGAATTCATTCATACTATGCAACGTTGGTCTAAGCTGTTTATCCCCACGCTTCGTGAAGCGCCGGCTGATGCGGAAGTTGCCAGCCACAAGTTTCTGGTGCGCTCCGGCTATATCCGGCAGTTGGCAGCTGGAATCTACTCCTACCTATTTCTGGCTCAGAGGACCATTCTGAAGATCACCAACGTGATCCGCGAGGAGATGGACACGATTGGGCAGGAGTTCTTTTTGCCGGCGCTGAATCCGCGCGAGATTTGGGAGGCCAGCGGCCGCTGGAACGTGATGGGCGACAACATGTTCCGCCTGAAGGATCGGCGCGGCGCGGACCTCTGCCTGGGCATGACCCACGAAGAGATCATGACCGACATCGCCCGCAAGGAACTGCGCAGCTACAAGCAACTGCCGCAGATCTGGTACCAGATTCAGACCAAGTTCCGCGATGAGCCGCGTCCCAAGAGCGGACTGCTGCGGGTGCGTCAGTTCACCATGAAGGACTCCTATTCGTTTGATATTGACCGCGACGGGCTGAACAACAGCTTTGACCTGCACGACATGGTCTATCGGCGGATATTTGAGCGCTGTGGGCTGCGCTTTGTCGCCGTCGAGGCCGACTCGGGTTCGATGGGCGGATCGCAGTCGCAGGAGTTCATGGTGTACACCGACGCGGGCGAAGATCTGGTGGCGAGCTGCCCCGCCTGCGGCTACGCAGCAAACCTGGAAAAAGCAACCTCGAAGCTGGACGCCGTGGAAGAACTCCCGGCCAATGCCAGCGGAGGGCGGGAGAAGGTTTACACCCCTGGAACCAAGACGATCGATGAGGTCGCTGCGTTTCTGAAGACTCCGGTGAACAACAATATGAAGTCGCTGGCGTATGTGATCACCGACGGGGCGACGGCGGCAGGAGCGGCAATGTACCGTCCGCTGCTGGTGCTGATGCGGGGCAACGACCAGTTGAACGAAGCCAAGCTCTCCGGGGCCATCGGCGGACGCGAGTTCCGTCCCATGGTGGAAGAGGAGATTGTGAAGTACTTTGGCTCTCCGGCAGGATACCTCGGCCCGGTGGGACTCACTCCGATTCGCGCTACGGAAATCAAGGGCAAGGCCGGTTACGTGGGCGAGGCGGATCAGTTCGTGGTGATGATGGACGAAGCTCTGCGCGGGCGCAAAAACCTGGTGGGCGGAGCCAACGAAGTGAATCATCACTTCACGGGGCTGAACCCGGGCGTGGACTTTGACGTGACCGGCTACGCCGACCTGCGCAATGTTATAGAGGGTGAGCCCTGTCCGCGCTGCGGCGCGTTGCTGAAGCTGGGCAAGGCGGTGGAAATCGGGCACATCTTCAAGCTCGGAACCAAGTACGCCGAATCCATGGGCGCAAAGGTTTTGGACAAGGACGGCAAGGAGGTCACACTCATCATGGGCAGCTACGGCATCGGGGTGGAGCGCATTCTGACCGCGTGCATCGAGCAGAGTCATGACGATAACGGCTTCTGGCTGGCGCCGTCGATTGCTCCGTTCACCGTGGTGGTGGTGCCGACGAACGTAAAGGACGCGACCCTGGTGGAGGCATCGGAAAAGATTGCCACGGAGCTGGAAGCTGCCGGATATGACGTGCTCCTCGACGATCGCGATGAGCGACCCGGCGTGAAGTTCAAGGACGCCGACCTGGTGGGCATTCCGTATCGCATCAACGTTGGCAAAAAGCTGGCCGAAGGCAAAGTAGAAGTAGTGGAACGCGCCATCGCGAAAGCGGTGGAGGTTGCCGTGGCAGATACCCTGGCGCATCTGCAGGGCCTGTACGATCCACGGGCTTAGGAGAAATCCATGAAGTCTATTTTGGGGCTTTTAGTGCTGCTGGTGGGAGGCTTTGTGATGTACAAAGTGCTCCCGGTGTATTGGGGTGACTTCAAGCTGGGCCAATTGTTGGATGAACAGGCGGTGACTTACACCTATACCAAGAACAGCGAACAGGAGATTGCGAATTCCATCGTGGAAAAGGCGCGTGATTTCAATGTCCTGCTCTCGCCGGAGCAGATCAAGGTGCAGCGCGGGCCTGACGATCTGGCGATCACGGCCGAGTACTCGGTCCACGTGGATATGCCAATCCACTCGCTGGATTTGAACTTTAAAACCGCAACCAAGAATCACAACGTCATGAGGTAATTCGAAGCCCCGGGAGAACCCGGGCTTTTCCTTTTCCAGATTGCTTTTCTCGCGTAGCTTGCTGGATTCCTCCGCCGGGCGATTGCCGCGCAATCTCATGGAGTTGGACGCTCCGGCGTCAGTCTTTATCCTTAACGGCTTCCTTGTGCTACGCCGGTGTCTTACAATACTCGTAATACTGACGTGGCCATCAAACTAAAAATTCCGAGCTCCTCCTCCTCTGGTTCGCGTAGTCCGATTCTGCGCGCCGCAGTTGCCGTATTCACTCTGCTCGCGCTGTTCTGCTTCGGAGTCTTTGCCTACTACTACGTTCAGTACGACCGCATCATCACCAAAAAGATGAGCGGGCAGATTTTTTCGACGTCGGCAAAGATCTTCGCCCGTCCGGTCGCGGTGCATCCGGGGGACAGGTTCTCTCCCGCGCAGATTGCCACCATGCTGCGGCGCGCGGGCTATGTGGACGCCGACAACAAGTCAGACTCGCCGATGGGCACATTCCGGATGATTTCAGGCGGCATCGAAGTTCTTCCCGGGGCGGAGTCGTATCACTCGACGGATGGGGCGAGGATTCTGAACAGCCCGGATGGACGGGTCGATCGCATTGTCGGGGTCGGCGCAAACTCCGGCGCGGCACTGGATAGCTACGAACTGGAACCGGCGCTGGTCACTGCACTGTTTCAGGGACAGGATCGTACCAAGCGGCAGATTCTGAGTTACAACGATCTGCCCAAGGTGATGGTGGATTCGGTACTGGCGATTGAAGACCGCAAGTTTTTTGAGCACGGCGGCATCAATTGGGTCAGCCTGATCGGATCGTTAGTCACCGATGTACGAGCCGATGGAAGGCGTCGTGGCGGATCGACGATCACGATGCAGATCGCGCGCGGCTTTTTTCTGACGCCGGAGAAAAAGATCACCCGCAAACTGACCGAGATGCTGATTGCGATTGAGCTGGAGCAGAAGTTCAACAAGCAGCAGATCTTCGAGCTCTACGCCAACCAAGTGTACCTGGGCCAGCGCGGATCGTTCTCCATCAACGGATTCGGCGAGGCGGCGCGCTCCTACTTCGGCAAGGACATCAAGGAGATCACGCTGCCCGAAGCAGCCATGATCGCCGGCATCATTCAGTCGCCCAACATGCTGAATCCGTACAAACGTCCGGAGAAGGTTCTGGAGCGGCGGAACATCGTGTTGGACTCGATGGTTGAGACCGGCGCGATCTCTCGTGAACAGTGTGAGGCCGCCAAGGCGACGCCGCTGAAACTCAGCGCGCCCAATGTGGAAGCCAGCGATGCTCCGTACTTTGTCGACATGGTGAAAGACACGTTAGGGAGCAAGTATTCGGAAGCGGATCTGAACCAAAACGCCTATCGCATCTACACCACTCTCGACCCGGATTTGCAGCACGCCGCGGCGGAGGCAGTGGCTGAAGGCATCAAACTGGTGGATGACCAGGTGGACAAGCAGCGCACCCGACGGGTAAAAACCGGCGCGGGAAAGAACGCGACCGTGCAGGAAACCAAAGTGGCCGGACCGGTTCCACAGGTTGCGCTGGTGGCGCTGGACCCTCATACCGGCGAAGTGCTCGCCCTGGTGGGAGGCAGAAATTATGGCTTCAGCCAGTTGAATCATGCCATCGCCAAGCGTCCGACCGGCTCGATTTTCAAGCCGTTCGTCTACGCTGCGGCAATGAATTCAGCACTGACGGCGCAGGGGACCGACCCGGTGTTCACGCAGGTTTCACTGATTGACGATTCGCCGACGACCTTTGATTTCGACGGCAAAACCTACGACCCGCGCAATTACAAGAACGAGTATCACGGGCAAGTGACGGCACGCTATGCACTGCAGATGTCACTGAATAACGCAACCGTCAAGATGGCCGAGATGGTGGGCTACGACAAGGTTGCGGATCTGGCAAGGAATGCGGGCATCGCCAGCGTGAAGGCGACTCCGGCAGCGGCGCTGGGGGCCTACGACGCGAGTCCGATTGAAATGGCAGGAGCCTACACGGTACTGGCCAATAGTGGGCTGCGGGTTGACCCGCTGCTGATCCACTCCATCCGGGCGGCGAACGGTGATGTGGTCGAAGACTTCCAAAACGACAAGCGCCCGGTGCTGGACCCGCGGGTGGCTGCCGTGGTCACCAACATGATGCAAAACGTGATCGATCACGGCACCGGCTTCACGGTGAGGGCGCGCGGCTTCACGGCTCCGGCGGCGGGCAAGACCGGCACCTCGCACGATGCGTGGTTCGCGGGCTACACCAGCAACTTGCTCTGCATTGTGTGGGTGGGCTATGACGACTACAGCGATCTGAAGTTGGCGGGCGGCTCGACGGCCGGGCCGATCTGGGCAGAGTTCATGAAGCGGGCGGTTCGCCTGCCGCAGTACAGCAACACCACGGGATTTGCTTCGCCCACCGGAGTGGTCACGGTTTCATTGGACAAGACCACCAACCTGCTTTCCACCGCAAGCTGCCCGGAGGCATACGACTCGGTCTTTGTGGAAGGCTCGGAACCGAAGGACACCTGCGACCACGCCGATCAGCGCAATTTCCTCCAGAAACTTCTTGGCGGCGCGCCGGTGGTGCCACCGGTGAACCAACCAGCACGAGTGCCCCCCGTGTACTACCAACCACGCCGAAGCGCCGGTGCTCCGGGCGGGGGACAGCAGCCCACCCAGGGCCAGCCCGCTCCAGGAGAGAAGAGAGGGGGATTCTGGGGCAAGGTGACTGGAATTTTCGGCAGCGGCGGCGACGACAGCAAAAATAAAGATCAAGACGGGAACAATTCCAACCCAAGATAGGTCTAACATTCTCAAGCACGCAGGAAGGGACCTCTGGAGGCGAGTTCCAGAGCCGCTATGGGGGTGTTCGGGGTATGACTCTCCGCTCTCTCGTTATCGCTTGGTGCACGCTGCTGGCCGCGCTGCCGCTGGGCGCGGCAAACGGACCGCTGACTCAGGCCACAAGCGGCACGGCGGCCCCACCTTCCATCCCAGCGCAGCCTCCGGCTGAGCCTTCCACGATCGCCCAGCGCGCTACTCCAGTGGAGCCCACGCTCGCCGAAATGCGCGCTATGACCGCGACACAACTGGAAGAGGCCGGCGACCGGTTGCGCCGCGCAAAAGACTATCTCTCCGCCGTGGACTGCTATCGCGCGGCAATCCGCAAGCACGCCACAGCCGCTTACTACAACAAGATTGCGATCTCCGAGCTGTTGTTGGCCCGTCCGCAGGAAGCGGAAAAGTCGGCGAAAAAAGCGGTGCGGAAAGATAAGCACATGGCGGAAGCCTGGAACAATCTGGCGGTGAGCTACTATATGCGGAAGAACCTGGAGGATGCGATCCGCACCTACCAGCGTGCGATTTCGCTTAAGCCCGACTGTGCCTCATTTCACAACAACCTGGCGGCAGTGCTAATGGATTCGAAGCAGTTTGAACGCGGTATGGCCGAGTACCGCAGGGCCTTCGAACTTGATCCCTCGTTCTTCGACCATGCGTCGCAAAACGGGGTCAGCGCGCACCTGGGCTCTCCGCAGGATCGCGCGCAGTTTTCCTTTGTCATGGCGCGGCTGTTTGCCGGAAGCGGGGACCTGGAGCGCGCCCTGCACTTCCTGCGCAGCGCAATCGAAGACGGTTATCCGACGATCGACGAGGTGTACCGCGAGAAGGAATTCGCCCAGGTGAGGAATGATGAGCGATTCGTGACGCTGATGAAAGAGCATCCCGTGACGGTACGATAACCGTCAACTTAGCCGTGAAAAACAGAGTTGCTTCGGTTCAAACCGGAGACCGGCCAAGCAGAATCGGTTGGTCGGCACGGCGCTTGCGCTCTTCGAGATGACGCTGGCGGAAGTGAATCAGCACACGCTTTCCCCAGGCACGCACAAAGTAGTAATTGAGCACGGCGCCAACGGCAGAGCTGAGGACAGGAACCGCGCGGGCCACCGCCTTCTCGGCAAATTCGGCGCTGAAGCGCGCGGCGATCCGCCCGATGACGCGCTGCACAAAAGTTTTCAGCAGGGTCCGCTCCAGCAGTTCCTTGCTGATATCAACTCCGGCGGCCGTGGCAGCCGCGATCCAGAGATCGGCCACTTCTTCGTCGGTATTGAATTGGAAGCCGTAGATCAAGCTGAGCTTCTGCACCATGCGCATGGTGATAGCGGAGAGGAGTCCGAGATCCGGCACAAAAGTGGCGAAGCCGCCGAATCCGAGGCCCGCGCCTTCGGCCCCCGCCATCTTCATGGCACCGCGCACGGTCTGCTGAGCAATTGAATCCAGCTCGGATACGGGCACCGAGAACATCCCGTCGTAGGACATCGCCGGCACGCCGTGCGCCATGCGGAGGTGCATCAGGTACTCCTCGGGTTGCACGCGAACCGTCTCATAGGCGCGGGCGAGCGTGGATCTGAGGACGGTCTCCAGACGCCGGGCGAGCCAGGAATTGTTCTCCGCAAAGTCAGCCATAGGGCACCAGTGTATTCGGATGCAGCCGGAAGGAAAAGGTCGCATTGGTGCAATTTCGCGCCACCGGGATCGCGGTTGGCGGTCTCAGGGTTCTGCCGGGCTCCCCGCATGTGCTAGCATCAAAGTTTATGCCAGCCGGAAAACTTCACATAGTACCTCTAGGTGGCCTAGGCGAGTTCGGTATGAACTGCATGGCCATCCGCTGGAACGATGACATTATTGTCATCGACGCCGGAATGATGTTCCCTGAGGACGAATTGCTCGGCGTGGATATCGTCGTGCCCGCCCTCACTTACCTGATTGAAAATCGCGAAAAAGTTCGTGGCGTTTTGCTGACCCACGGGCACGAAGACCACATTGGCGGCATCCCGTGGCTGATCTCCGAGTTGAACGTGCCGATCTACGGGACCGAGTTCACCCTGGCCTATGTGGAAGACAAACTGGAAGAACACGGCCTGCTGGAGAACGCAGAGCTGAACGAGATGTTGCCGGGCAAACGCTTTCAGCTTGGTCCGTTCACGATTCATCCCATCCAGGTCACCCACTCGATCGTGGATGCGGTGTCACTTGCCGTGCATACGCCGTTGGGTGTGATCATTCACACCGGCGATTTCAAGATTGATCTGACGCCGACCGACAATAAAATGTTTGATCTGCACGCCTTTGCCGAATATGGCAAGCAGGGCGTGCTGGCCCTGTTGCAGGACTCGACGAACGTGGAGCGCGCGGGCTTCACCCCGAGCGAGCGTGCGGTACGTCCGAAGTTTGAAGAAATTTTTGTGCACGCCAGACGGAGGTTGTTCGTCTCCTGCTTCTCGTCCTCGGTTCACCGCATCAAGATGGCGACCGAAATGGCACACCAGTTCCATCGCAAAATCGCGTTGGTGGGACGCAGCCTTACCGAGTCCACGGAAATTGCGCAGGACTTGGGCTATATCAATCTGCCGGCCTCGGCGTTTATCACGCCGGGACAAATTCGGGACTTTCCGCCCGAGCAGGTCATGGTGATGATCAGCGGCACCCAGGGCGAACCGATGAGCGCACTGTCCCGCGCTGCAGTAGATAACCACCGTCATGCCAAGATCGAGCCGGGCGACACCGTGGTACTGAGCTCGAGAGTGATTCCCGGCAATGAAAAAGCGATTTACCGCGTCATCGACCACTTGTTCCGGCGTGACGCCAAGGTTATCTATGACGACGGCTCCAAGCCGCCCGTGCATGTCAGCGGACACGCCAGCCAGGAAGAGTTGAAGATGATCATCAACCTGGTGCGGCCGCGCTATTTTATTCCGATTCACGGCGAATACCGGCAGTTGAAGCGCCATGCCGAAATGGCGGGTGCGATGAAGGGCGCGGTCGGAAACGTCATCATGATCGAGACCGGCGACATTCTGGAATTCGACGAACTGGGCGCGCGGCGTGTGGGCGAGGCGCCAGTAGGCCGCATCTGCATTGACTCCGGTTCGAACGCGGATATTGTGGAAGAGATTATCATCCGTGACCGCAAGCACCTGAGCGAAGACGGCTTCGTGATGCCAATTCTGACCATCAACAAGCTGACCGGAAAACTCGCGGGCAGTCCGGAGATCGTAATGCGCGGCTTTGCCGGAGCCCCGGACGACAACGGCTTCGTGGAAGAAGCCCGCGGCACGGTTCGGCGCACGCTCGAACATTCGACCAAGGAAGAAGTAGCCGATTACGGCATGATCAAGGAAAAAATTCGGGTGGATTTGAAGCGCTACATCAATCGCAATACGCAGAGACGGCCCTTAATTATTCCGGTCATTGTGGAAATTTAAGGTAGAGACTTTAGTCGGCGAGGTGCGCGGGGAGATCCTGCGCACCTTTTTGCGTAAATTTCACAACAAAGCAACGTAAATAATGCTCTAAGGGTACTGCACATGAAATGATGAATTCATATCATTGGGCTTCCCTTGCACGGGGAAGCGGGGTAAAAAGATTCTATGCCTCCTGCAGTAGCACCGGCGCGAGCACCGGTTGCGCATCCCGCGCCGCAACCTTCGCCTAGGCTCAGGCCTTCCAAGCCTTATTCGCGCATACTTCTTGCGCTTCCCTTTTTGCCGCTGCTCTTTCTCTTGGTGATGCCGGCGATCTACAGCCACCTGCGAGCGACCTCGATCCTGATGGTGATTGCCGACATGCCCGAGTCGCCGCTCACGGGCTTCGATTCGAATCCGGTGAGCGAAGAACTCATCACCTATCCGTCCATTTACATGGTGCGGGCGCGGATTTATCATCCCATCGGAATCGTGCATCCCAGCGCCCTGGTGGTGGTTCCGGGCGTGCATTACCTGGGGATGGAGGAGCCACGGCTGCGGCGATTCGCCCGGGCCTTGGCCTCGCATGGCTACCTGGTGCTGACGCCACAGGTGGACGACCTGGCGGATTACACGATCACGAAACGCTCGGCGGTCGTGATCGGTGACGCGGTCCACGAGTTGGCGCGGCGCAGCGGGGCTCCCAAGGTGGGACTGCTGGGATTGAGTTTCGCGGGGGGCATGGCATTGATTGCCGCCAGCGACGAACCGGTCGAGCAGCAGCTCTCCGGGGTGATTGCCATCGGCGCACACGACGACCTGAACCGCGTGTTGAACTTCTTCGAAACCGATGAGACGACGGCTCCCGATGGCACGGTGCTGAAGATGAAGGCGCACGAGTACGGCTCGCTGGTGACGGCGTACTCTCATGCTTCGGCCTTCTTCCGTCCGAAGGATGTGCGGCAGGCACGCGAGACCCTGCGTACGTTGCTGTCAGAGGATCTGCCGACCGCCCACGCCGACGCTGAAAAGCTGAGCAAGCGTGGACAAGCACGGATGGACCAGCTTTTTGCCCACGACACCAAGTCACTGGTGCCCGATACTCAGCGGGCGCTGGCGCGGGCGGAACCGGAACTTGAGGCCGCTTCTCCACACCACTACCTGGCGAAAATCCATGTTCCGGTGATGCTGCTGCACGGCTCATCCGACAACGTGGTGCCTCCCACCGAGACGCTGTGGCTGGAACACGACCTGCCCCGGGGGGTGCTGAAAGCCGCGCTGATCTCTCCCGCCATCGGCCATGTAGAGGTAGGCGGCGGCGCGACTGTGATGGATAAGCTGCGGCTGATCCAGTGGATGAAAGAGATGCTGGACTTGGTGGATACATCGAAAGCCCTGCGCGATTAGCAAGCCATCACGCCATGATCACCCTGACAAATCTGCGTGAGGCACAGGAGCGGCTCAAGGGCGTGGCGGTGCATACGCCGCTGGTGCGCTATTTTGACTCGAAAGGCTTTGATTCAGAAAGCTTGAGCGCTGGTACTCAGCATGAGGAGTTCTATTTCAAGGCCGAGAGTCTGCAGCCGATTGGCAGCTTTAAGCTGCGCGGCGCCTACAACATGATCGCTTCGCTGACAGCGGAGGAACGGGCGCGCGGGGTGATTACCTACTCCTCGGGAAACCACGCGCAGGGAGTGGCCTACGCGGCCCGGTTGCTGGGATCGCGGGCCGTGATCGTGATGCCGGACACGGCTCCCAGGGTGAAAATGGACGCAGTCTCGGCCCTCGGCGCAGAGATTGTGAGGGTGGGCAGCGGCAGCGAGGAGCGCCGCGATAAGGCTCTGGAACTGTCCGAGGCGCACGGCTACGTGGTGATTCCGCCCTATGACGACGTCCGGATCATCGCCGGACAGGGCACGGCGGGGCTGGAAATTCTTGCGGATCTGCCCGATGTGGAGTTGGTGCTGGTGCCCGTGGGCGGCGGCGGACTCTCCGGCGGCGTGGCTGCGGCCCTGAAGCTGAGTTCCAGCCGGGCCAAGGTGATTGGAGTGGAACCGGCGCTGGCCAACGATGCGCAACAGAGCCTCCGCCAAGGACACGTGGTGCGCATCGCCGCCGAGAGCGCCGCCAGCACGATGGCCGATGGACTGCGCACCCAGAGCATCGGGGCGGCGAACTTTGAGCATCTCACAACGTACTTGGACGGCGTGGTGACGGTCGGCGAGGAGGAAATTCGCCGTGCGATGCGGGAGGTGATTACCCGGGCACGGCTGATGACCGAGCCCAGTGGCGCGGTCACCATGGCTGCTTGGATGTTTCATCGCGCGGAATTGCCTAAAAGCGGTAAGACAGTTGCCATCCTCAGCGGCGGCAACGCTGACCCGCGGCAGGTGGCAGAGGTGCTGGAGGAACGATGACGAAACTGGCACGGAGTGACGCTGCAAAGAATCGAATCCGGTTGCGGTGCGCGGTTGTGATCAGCACACTGCTGTTCTCATTGCTCAGCGCCCTGGGCATGGCCGCGGAGCGCGGGACGGTCATTCGCAAGGCGGTGATCTACGTGGCTCCGGACGTGAGCAGTCCCAAGCTGGCCACCGCCGAACGCGGGCGCGAGGCAGTGGTGCTGGAGCGCACGCCGGGCTGGGTACACGTGATCGCCACCCTGATGGACGCACCCTACAGTCCCGATCCGGAAGCCACCGGAGAGCGCAATGTGACGGGATGGATACTGGACAAGGGCTACATCAGCGAGCAGACCACCAAGGGCGACGAAATTCTCTTCGGCGAGGCGGCGGATTGCGAGAACGAGGCTGGCCGCAGCCACGGGCGCAAGGACGCGGCGGCGGATGCCAAGCGGCTCTACTACCGGGTCTACGATCTGTTTCCGAAGTCGCCGCTAGCCGGTGAGGCGCTCTATCGCGCGGCTGATATCCAATGGCAACTCGACCGGGAAGACCAGCAGTCTCGGCCCTCGCACAAGTTGATGAACCCGCAGGACCGGCCGCCTATCGACGAGCAGGCTATGCGGCTCGTGCATAAGAAGTTTCCAGGAACGAAATGGGCGAACATGGCAGCCTTCCAGATGCTGGAGAATAAAATGTGCGGCGATTGGGCGGGTGCCTCGAAGTGTCCTGAAAAGGAGGCCGAGGTTTACGAAAAATACGCCAATGAGCATCCCGCCTCTCCGAATTGCGCCGAGGCCTATTACGACGCTGCCTACCGCTGGGCCGCAGTAATGACGATCTACACCGGCGAGGGGCAATCGAAGAAAATTCCCGAGGCCCAGAAGCGGGCGGAAGCGGCCGCGCAGAAGACCATCGAAAAGAATGCCAGCCCGGAGTGGAATGCCAAGGCCGAGCGCCTGCTGTACATGGTGCGGAACAACGTCCCCGTCTACGGAACGTCAGTTGAATAAGGCGGCACAATCCTGCTGAGTTCACCATTCCTTTTGTGAGCTGATAGACTCGAAGTACCACCATGCATGAATACTTTCTCGCTCTAATCCTTGGGATCGTTGAGGGATTGACGGAGTTCCTTCCGGTCAGTTCCACCGCGCATTTGCGCATTTGCCAATCGTTGCTGGGCATTGCGCTCGACGACGGTTATTGGAAGATGTTTGCCATCGTGATTCAGTTGGGTGCGATTCTCACGCTGCCCATCTACTTCAGGGCTCGCATCGCAAAGTTCATAGCTACGTTTCCCAATGGCGAGCGGGGCGACCGGACAGTCCTGACTCATCCCCTGACCCTGGTGGCAATCGCATTTGTGTGCACGGCAGCGCCCGCGTTTCTTCTGACCAAGGTGATTGGCCAGCATTTGGAGAGCCTGATCATCATGGGCTCTGCGCTGGTGATCGGCGGCGTGGTGATGTGGGTGGTCGATGCGCTCTACACCCGCGACGTGCTGGCGCATGACACCGATCATGTGGAAGAAATGTCGCTGGGACAGGCGGTCTGGATCGGTCTTTGCCAGACGCTGTCGGCGGTCTTTCCCGGAACCTCACGCTCCATGTCCACCATTGCCGCAGGACAGTTGGCAGGCATGTCGCGCTCGGCGGCCCTGGAGTTTTCGTTTTTTCTCTCCATTCCAACCATGGTGGTGGCGACCTTCTACGATCTGTTCAAGAGCGTGCGACCGCATCACGGCGAACCGGCGGCCATCGGACACCTTGCGATGAGTTCGCAGAACTGGATTACCCTGGCAATCGGCTTCGTAGTCAGCTTCGTGGTTGCCTACGGCGTGGTTGCCTGGTTCATGAACTGGGTGCGGACCCGCGGCTTTGTTCCCTTTGCCATCTACCGAATTATTGTGGGCGCGATGGTGCTCTGGTTCGCCCTCAGATAGCGGCGAATCCTTCTTGTAAACCGGCTGAGCCGATTGCCCTGCGCTTTTGCGTCGGATTGCGTCATAATGATCTTGCTCTGGCGTTGATCGGACGGCAAAAGCGCGGGTAACCGCGCGCCAGAATGGTTGCGCCCGATCGTGGTCCTCCACGCCAATATGACAGTTCTCTCCCGATTGTTCGTTCCCACGCAAAGCAAACGGCTCAATGAGCTGGTCGGCATCCTGCTGATTGCAACGGCAGTGCTGATGCTGCTGGCTCTGGCCTCCTACTCGCCTCTGGACCGCTCGCTGAATACGGCGGTGAATCCTCCGATTGGACGCCCGGCGCACAATTGGATCGGCCTGGTGGGCGCGTACTCGGCCGACCTGTTGCTGCAGGCAACAGGCGTGATGGCCTTTCTGCTGCCGGTGATGCTGCTGTTTCTGGCGGTGCGCTGGATACGTTCGCGCCCGGTTGAAAATCCGGTGGTGAAAGCCGTTGCGGCGATCGCTCTGATGGCGTTTGCCAGTGCTCTGCTGGCGCTGCTTCCATGGTCCGTACTCTGGGTACACGCAATTCCGATCGAGGGGCTGCTGGGCCGTCTGGTGGGCGATCTTCTGGTGCACTACCTGAACTATGCCGGAGCCTACATTGTGGTTTTCGCGGCGATTGCTGCGGCCCTGTATCTCTCAACGGCGTTTTCCTTGAGCAGCCTGCGGCTCTGGCTACACACGCGCTTCACGTTCTTCTACGCCCTGCGCGACCGTTTCCAGGATTGGCGGAAGGGGAGGGCCAAAGCTCATGAGCTAAAGCTGCTGGCCAGGAAGCAGCGGCTGCGCGAGAAGCAGGAACAGGCGGCGGCGAAAGCGCGGCTTGCGGAATCGGCGGCACGCACTGGTCCTGCGGCTGTCTCTTCCCTGCCGACTGCGCCCGTCGCGCTGGCTGCGCAGCCGATTGCAGAATCCGAAGTTTCCGACGAAGCCCCGGCAGTCTTGGAACGGGAGCGCGAGGTGGAGCGTACTTATCCTTTGCCGTCGAATCGTCCACCGGCGCACGACGAAGCGCGCGAGTTGTCGGGAATTGAACGGATGGAGGCCGAGGCCGTACGCGAACAGGCGCCGCGGAATGAATATGACGCACCCGTGGCAGCCACCGAGACCGGCCCGCGCGGAGGTATTGCGATCGGCGTCCGGGCGGATGAGGCACGCACCCAGACGCGCACCACGATGCCCAAGCAGCAAGGTTCGTGGAAGCTGCCATCGAGCACTCTGTTGCATCGTCCGGAGGCGCGGCAGGCCTACGACGAGCAGGAGTTGAAGGAACTGGCGCAGACCCTGACCCGGAAGTGCGAAGAGTTCGGCGTGATGGGTTCGGTGGTGCAGATCAATCCCGGCCCGGTGGTAACCACCTTCGAGTTCAAGCCCGATGCGGGCATCAAGTACAGCCGAATTGTCGGGTTGCAGGACGACCTTTGCCTTGCCATGCGCGCCGAGAGCATCCTGATCGAGCGGGTCGCGGGAAAATCCACCGTCGGCATCCAGGTTCCGAACGAAAAGCGCGAGACCATCTGGCTGCGCGAAGTAGTGGAGAGCCTTGAATTCTCCGCTTCGAAATCAAAGCTCACGATTGCCCTGGGCAAAGACATCAACGGGCGCTTGATGACCACGGAGATGAACTCGATGCCACACCTGCTGATCGCCGGATCGACCGGCAGCGGCAAGTCAGTGGCCATCAATGCGTTCATCATGTCGCTGCTCTACAAGAGCACGCCCGATCAGGTGCGCCTGATTCTGGTAGACCCGAAGCGGGTGGAACTGACCAACTACGATGGCGTGCCCCACCTCTATACGCCGATCATCAGCGAACCCAAGCTGGCCAGCAACGCGCTGCGTAATGCGGTGCGTGAGATGGAACATCGCTTGAAGCTGCTGGCGCAAAAGGGTGTGCGCAACATCGACCAGTACAACCGGCTCTTTGAAGAGGGCTACACGCCATCGCTGTTTGAAGACGGTACGGAAGAAAAACCGCTGCCCTACATCGTCATCATCGTGGACGAATTGGCCGACCTGATGATGGTGGACGGCGCCAACGTGGAAGAGTCGATTACGCGGCTGGCGCAGATGGCACGCGCCATTGGGATTCACCTGATCCTCGCGACCCAGCGGCCTTCCGTCGATGTCATCACCGGATTGATCAAGGCGAACTTTCCGGCGCGAATGTCGTTCCGGGTGGCGACTAAGATAGACTCACGCACGATTCTGGATGCGAACGGCGCGGAGTGTCTGCTGGGACGCGGAGATATGCTTTACCTGCCGAGCGGCTCATCGCGGGTACTGCGCACGCACGCTCCGTTTGTGACCGAAAAGGAAATCGCCGCCACGGTTGAATTCTGGAAGGCCCAGGCCACGGCCCAGTACGAACACGGCTTCCTGGCAGCTCCCAAGGAAGATGGCAACAGTGTGAAGGAAGACGGCGGACTGGAAGGCGACGGCGACGACAATGATCCGCTCTACAACGATGCGGTGCGGCTGGTCTTCGAGTTTGGCAAGGCGTCCACGTCGCTGATCCAGCGCCGTCTGCGCGTTGGTTACGGACGCGCCGCCCACCTGATCGACTTGATGGAGCGCGACGGGATCGTAGGTCCGGCCGACGGTCCGAAGCCGCGAGAGATATTAAAGCCTCCCGAGTGGATTTCCGAGCTGGACAGTTAGCAGGATTCAAAGTTCTACGGGCAGAAGGCGCAACCTCGTTCCCACATTTGCGTCCAACGGCAGGACGCAGATGTGGCACCATCTTTACGCTGCCATTTAGCGCGCTATTTTCCTCCGTAGCTCACGCGCCAGACCACTTCGCCGGCATCGTCACTGACCAGCAGACTGCCATCGGCGGCCACGGCTATGCCCACGGGCCGCCCCCAGACTTCGCCCTCGGGAGTAACGAAGCCGGTAACAAAGTCTTCGTAGCTGCCATCGGCGCGGCTTCCACCATGCATGGGGACACGGATCACTTCGTATCCGGTGCGGACGGCACGGTTCCAGGAGCCGTGCTCGGAGGCGAAGATATCGCCGCGATACTGCGGCGGAAACTGGCGTGATTCGTAGAAGAGCATCTCAAGCGAGGCGTTATGCGGCTGGATAAGAACATCCGGGGTAGTTACTTTGTCCTTCAACTCGGGATGCTTGCCCTTGTGACGCGGGTCTTGCACGCCTCCCATGTACCACCACGGCCATCCGTAAAAGCCGTTGGGCTGGAAGTGGGTGATGTAGTCGGGAACAAGGTTGTCTCCCAGTTCGTCGCGCTCATTCACCGAGCCCCAGAGCTCTCCGCTGCTAGGATGAATGGCGATGCCGACAGCGTTGCGAATGCCTGAGGCAAAGATCTTCTGGCCGCTGCCATCGGGATTGAACTGGAGAATATCGGCACGGTTCTTTTCGGCGGGATGAGTGTCGGAGTCATCGTCGTTGGAGTGCGAGCCGACGGAGACGAACATGATTTTGCCGTCGAGCGAGAAAGCGATGTCGCGTGTCCAGTGGCCGCCGCCGCGCAGCAATCCGCCGCCAGGAAGATCGCAAATCTTTTGCGCCGCGTCGCGAGCTTTCAAGTCTCCATTGCGATAAGGGAAGCGCACAACCGAGCCGGTGTTGCCGACGTAGATCCACTGCGGATCGGGACCGGGCGGATAGAACGCGATGCCGAATGGTTTGTCGAGGCCGGTGGCGAAGGTCTCCACCTGCTGCACGCCGCCCTTGGCGTCGATCCCGCGCATGACTTTGATGTTTCCGGGCTGGCTCTCCGCCAGAAAGACATCTCCGTTGGGAGCCGCACGGATCAGCCGGGGATTATGGAATCCGGTAGCGTAGAGTTGCACGGAAAACCCCGCCGGCACCTTGGGCCATGCGTTCGCCGGACGCGCAATCACATGCGAAGCCATATCGGCGGAAGGCGTGGCGTAGGGCTGCGGAAGCTCCTGCAAAGTGATGTGATGGCTCTGCCCCGGCGACTGCGAACGGTAGTCGGAAAAGGCGGAAGAGGCTTGGGCGGCGGCACGACTGTCGTGCGAATAAGAAAACAGGAAGAGCACGGTCAGCAGGCCGAGGGCGGAGATGGCGAGGAGACGCAACGAACGCGGACTCATGCTGGTTTAGATGCGCGAGAATGCTGAGTCCTGCGAACCGGCGGGCACGCGAGAGAATGTCCGAGTGCTGATTCGGGACTTTAGATTGCAATTCAGCGGACCGCACTTCAGCCGGAGCGCGGGCGTTGCAAGCCAATCCAATCGCGCTGGTAGGCATAGGAAACTGCCAGCAACAGAGCGCCCAGGATAATGAAGCTGAGGACGCGCCAGCCGTGATCGAGTCCCCAGACATCGAACAAAAACACCTTGATGACCGTTGCCGCGATCAGCAGAATGGCCTGCCAACGCAGCAGTGCCGACCGGCGAGCAAAGCCCAACCACATCAGCCCCGCGCCGTAAAACATAATCATCGCCGAATAGGAGAAGCCGCAGAGGATTTGCAGCGCATGGCGCGCCTCGGGGTCGGCGTACAAAAGTCTCTGGCGAAGTTCAAAGGTGTCGTGAATCTCCATGCCGACTACGAACAGGGCGAGGAGATTCACCACCACCACGGCTACGGCCATGGCGGTATTGCCGGACAAGCGATGCGGTGAACGATAGTCGAGATAGATCATCCAGAGCAGCACGGCTATGGCGACGGCGAGGGTTGCAAAGCGGGCGTTAAAGACCGGCGGCTGCACTCCCCAGTTGCAGAGATCGAGCGTAAGCAGGCGCAGCAGGCCGAGAACAAAGACCACGGTGGCAAATAGCTTCACCAAGCGGCGGCCCGTGCTGGCTCCCACCCAGAAAACCAGTGCGCTTTCCAGCAGCCAAGCCAGCGTAATCCAACGCTCATGCAGCTTGAGCGGAATCGCAATGGTGAGAAACGCGACCGCGATCCCGTAATGTACGACGGGCAGAAGGCGCTCGACTCCGGGATGCTCGGCAACCCGGCGATCGATGGCCACGGCGAGCGCCACGTACACGAGGGCGAGCCCGAGGGCATAGGCCGAGGCTCGCGATTGGACGGATGTTCCCGAGGTCTCCAGTAGCGAATAGACGGCGGAGAAGTAGGCTGCGGCGTTGAAAATTGCGAGCAGCAACCCGGTCTGCTGGCTGGTGCGGTCACGCTCCGGCTCAAGCATGGCATAGAGCGGAGCCACGGCAAAGAGTGCAAACAGCAAGGTGAATAACAGCAGCGACTCCGCGAACTGGTCATCGCTGTAATAGTTGTCATACCACGCCGCGCCCAGGAGAAAGCTGCCAAGGAAGGCTCCGAAGAGAATGCGAGGCCAGGGCTTGACCCGCTGCAAAACGAAGGCGCCGAAGGAGAGCAGCAGCAGGTAGGCAAACAGCGTGGCTTCACGATTCTCATGAGTCCCGCAGAGGATCGGCGTCAGCAGGCCACCGAGCAGCGCGAGTCCGGCCAGCAGTTCGGCATCCTGCGCAATCGAGATCCCCGCCGTGGCCGCCGTCACCAACATCATCGCCAGAAAGGCGATGGCTCCGGGAATCAGGTGATAGAGCTGGAATGACGCCCAGAGCGAGAGATAGAGAATGCCTGCTCCCACGGCTTTCAAGGAGTAGGAGAACGCCAGTGAGTTGGGACGGCGGAAGCGCTCGCTCCACCAGCTCAGGCCCACTCCGGCGATCAGTCCGATGAGCACCCGCAGACCGGGACCGATCCATCCGTTGTCAAAGGCAAGTTTGAGAAAGTAGGAGACTCCGACGAGTACGGCGACGACGCCGATGCGGTTGAGCCATTGCGAACCGATACGGCGCTCGAGTGAGTCCGGCGGCGGCGTGACGGTTTCCAAGCGCACGTCTGGAGCGGGTGCGGAGATGGTCGAGGGCGTCTCTAACTGCGGCGCCCGTGGAGCAGGTTCGGGAGCGGGCTTTGCTGGCGTGAGCGGGGATGATGGAGCGTGCATCAACTGCTCAAGGCGGTAGACGCGTCCGGTGAGTTGCGCCACTAGGTCACGCAGCGCGCGAAGTTCGTCCTGTTCGCTCATTGCGGGGCATTATAACCTGCTCGCCATCGCCTCGCCGGAGCTGGATTCACGGTTCTGACTTAAACTCGTGACATGAAATCGCATACTGAATATCTGACCTTCAACACTCGCCATGAGCACGAGTACGTGCACATCACTCCCCAAGTGGAAAAAATTGTGCGGCAGAGCGGCATCCAGGATGGTCTTGCCCTGGTGTCGGCTATGCACATAACCGCCGGAGTCTATGTCAACGATAACGAGGAGGGATTGATCGAAGACATTGACAAGTGGCTCGAAACCCTGGCGCCGAGAGATCCGGCATACAAACATCACCAGACGGGTGAAAGCAACGGGGACGCACATCTGAAATCCATGCTGGTACACCACCAGGTGATTGTCCCGGTGACCGGGGGCAGGTTGGACCTGGGACCCTGGCAGAGAGTGTTCTATGCCGAGTTTGATGGCCGTCGCGACAAACGAGTTCTCATTAAGGTAATCGGGGAGTAACCAAAATCTCGGAGCAGTACAACTCTGGTAACTTGACCCGGTGCAGCGGGAGCCCCATGATTTGGGAGTAGCTGGTTGTCGTGATGCAATTCTGTCCGTATTTTCAATTATGAATATTTCTACCCGTTTCGAGATTTTTAGGTACTTAACTGGTACTAGGAAGAGTCTCAGAGGCGTACTAAGTATTACGCTGTACGTACGCTAATGTGCTTTGAAATATAATTACTTCTACTCTCGACTTTGATTTAATGACTATCCGTAGGCCACAAGTTAGGCTGAATCTCTTAGTCCCGTTGTGAGCACCGCGTATAGCGGCACCAAAGAATGGGGATGGGATGAGCACCTACGTAGCGGAAAGACGAGTCGCAGACATCAGGCCTTTGTTCTTGGATCTTAGGAAAGGTCCAAAGGAGAAGCGCTGGGGTGTATTTGCGGCAAGCTACATCGTACAGGCGATTGCGGTGGCAGCACTGTTGGCTTTCACGGTCACAGCTCCCAAACTCGGACCGGCGGCAGCGAAGTACGTGGATCTGGTAGCCCCGGAACTGAAAACCGCGCCGCCGACCGTACAGGCGAAGATTGCACGGCGCGTAAGCAGGCTTGAGCCCGAGCGCATCACCGTGCCCATGCCAATCATTTCAAAGATCCAGCCTCCGGTTCTGCAAGTTCACCAGCCGCAGCGCGTGCAGCAAGTCAGGATTGCCGAAGTTCCGCAGCCCCAACTTATTGCCGTGGCTGCGCCGAAGTTCGACTCCAAGGCGTTGAGCGCTGTCCCTGGGCCAAAGGCCACAAGCAGGATTGTTGCCACAAATACCTTCGGGGGGAGTTCGGCGGCTTTGACATTGCAAAAGATTGCTCCTGGCAAAGTGCAAACCGGCGGATTCGGTGATCCGAATGGAGTTCCCGCTAACGTGCACGGCAACAGCCGGTCGAATATCGCCACCGTAGGTTCGTTCGACCTTCCCGCCGGTGGCGGCCATGGCAATGGAAGCGGCGGCGCCTCGGGCGCTCGTGGAACGGTTGCCAGCGCAGGGTTCGGCAATGGCGTTGCCGTGCAGGGCGGCGGCGGACGCGGTGGAAGTGCCAGCCAGGGCCGTATCCAGACCACGTCCTTTGTGAACGCAACGGCCGCCCCGATTGTTGATACGCCACGACAGGGGAAGGTCACGAACCATCAGGCGAGTTCAACTCCGGTCTCAATCCAAAGCAAGCCGAACCCCGTCTATTCCGCGGAGGCTCGCCAGCTTAGGATCGAAGGAGAGGTTCTGTTGAACGTCGTATTCACCGCAGACGGACAGATTCGCGTCCTGAAGGTGGTACGCGGGCTCGGTCACGGGCTGGATGAAGCCGCACTGCATGCGGCGCAAGGCGTCAAGTTCACCCCGGCGATGCGCGATGGTCATCCGGTTGATTCCACCGCAACCTTACACATAGTTTTCCAGCTGTCATAAGACGAGCTTGATTGAGGAATGAAGATGGAACGACGAGTGAAGTACCTGCTGCTAGGAATCGTACTTGCGATCACCAGCAGCGCCTTTGCTGCAAAACAGCAGCCCGCGCCCGCTACGGCAACCACAGCCTTCGACCGCGTGGTCGATCGCGTGCTTGCCCGTGAAGCCGAAAATACCAAAGCCCTGCGCAGCTATTCCCCACTGGTGGAAACCTACCTGCAGAAGATGCGTCCGGACAAGGAGCTCGGGCTGGTACCCTACGGCGACCAGTACTTCTTGAACCGCGTTGGATTCAAGAAGACCATGGACGATACTTCATTCCATCCGGAGCCCGGATTCCTCAGCCGTGCCTTGCACAACGTGAAAGGCGTCAAGTCCGATTTCGTGGCGCAGGGCTTTTCATGGATGATGATGATGGATATGCGCGGACTGGATCGGGAGCACTACTCCTTTGACTACCAGGGGCGTGAGTTTCTCGGCGATCTGCGCTGCATTGTGATTGACGTAA